>JAXDVS010000060.1:0-41546 GCA_034088785.1 Treponema sp. | reverse complement strand
CTCCTGTCGAATGGATTTTGTCCGGCGGTTACAAGTCGTTTTTTACATAAAAGCCGGAAGAAAATGAAAAAAATTTTTAAAGAAATTACACGAAACCCGACATGATTTTGTTTTTAGACGGTTTAAAAAAGATTTTTGACGAGAACGAGACGCTCGGAGATTTTTTCAAGAAAAAATGGGAAGAAAAGGGCGGACTTTTGCATTTTGTGATTGAAGACGCTTTTGACGAAAATTGCGCTTTGATTCCGCACACGAAAAATTCCGCGGCGAAAAAGCTCAATATGCTTTTGCGGTGGCTTGTCCGCGGAAATTCGCCTGTTGACTTGGGGCTTTGGACTTGGTACAGCAAGGAAAATCTTCTGATGCCGCTTGATGTTCACGTAATGCGTCAGGCGAACGAGCTTGGCTTGATAAAATCAAAATCCGCGAATTTGAAGACCGCGCAGGAACTCACCAAAAAAATGAAAGAAATTTTCCCGGACGACCCGCTCCGCGGAGATTTCGCGCTTTTCGGCTACGATATTGAAAAGTAAGAATTGCAAAACGAAAAGCCAGCTTGCTTAAAAACAGGCTGGCTTTTCGTTTTTTCTGCTGTTTTTAAGCGCGATTAACGCAATTTTCTTTTATTTCGATTTTCGCGCTGCGTTTCCTATCGATGAACACGATTTTGTTTCAAAAAATCCAGTTTTCTCGTTTCAGAACGAGCGACTCGATTTTCTCTATTCTGATTTTCGCGTTGCGTTTTCACACGAATCTTTTTCCGCGTTGTGTTTTCGCCCCATGTATTCTACGTTTCCGCCCCGTGACTTTCACATTTCCGACTGACGCGTTTTTTCATTTAAATTTTCGCGTTTCAAAACAACCGCCGTGTTTTTCCCAGCTCAACCGTTTTTTATCTCGCGTTCCTGAACAATAGCGCAGCCCAAAACAAGAAAATCAGCTTTCAATCGAAATCATGCTGCCCACGGCCGCTCTTTCTGCGTAGACAGAACGCTGATTTCTGTACGGATTTGCGATTCTCACGGCATTAATCTGCTTTTTGAGCTGTTCCATATGAGTTTTCAGAAGATTTCTGTTGTGCTCATTTTGAATCAAAACCTGTTTTTGCAGATTCTCCAAGTCCGACTGGAGATTTTCAATGCTTTCAGTTTCGTTTGAAGCCGCCTGCGGCACAACTGCGTCGTACATTCCTTTCATCGGAACGATAACTTTCTGAAGTTCCGCAATGTTCGCGACAATCTGGCTTTCAAGCTCGGCGTGCGCCATCAGAGCGTCTCCGTCTTCTTTTTCGATTTTTCCAGACTGTTTTTCAAGAACCAGAAGATATTCCTCAAATTTATTTCTCTGCTGCTGCAAAAGTTTTTTGAATCTTTTTATAATCGCGATTCTTTCTTCAAGCTCTTCTTGCGAGATTTCCTTTTCCATAAAAGTCTCCTTGCGCGTTTTTGCGCTTAGCCCGTAATGTTCAAAGTCTGCTGCGGAGCTTTCGGCGCAAAGTCAGCGGTTGCAATCGCCGTTTCCCAAGCCGAGCCAAGCTCCTTTATCATCGTCAAAATCGAAGAAAGCTTTTCCTTGTTCTGCTCAATGTTCACGCTCATCAGCTCCTTGTTAAAATAAACGTAAAGAGCCATCAGATTCTGCGAGATTTCTCCGCCTTTTTCCATGTCGAGCGAAACTTGAAGCTCGTTGATGATTTCCTGCGCCTTTAAAATGTGTTTTCCAAATTTTTCGATTTCGTTTGCGGGAATATTTCCGTCATAACCGAAGCTGTTCAACGCTGCGGAAAGCTCTTTTTCAGCTCCCTGATAAAGCATAACGATAAGTTTTCCCTGGCTCGCAGTGTTGACCGCTGTTTTTTGGTACACAGCATAAGGATTGTTGTTAAATCCCATTTTTCCCCTCCAAAACTGGAATTTTCATTGGTAAGCCGGATAATCCGGACTATTTGATTGGTCGAAAACCGACAAATGTTTATTCTTTTTGATTATCGGAAATTTAAACTCAAAATTTAGCACGGACTTTTACTTGAGCATTCAATGTTTTCTAAAAATCGCCTTCTGCCGAATACAATGCCCGCTGTTCCGCGCTTCGCTCACGCTCATTCTTCCTCAGTTTTCGTGGCACTTTTCAGCTGGTTTTCCGATAAAAATCTCCCGCACGGATGCGGGAAAAAAGCAAAAAGCAAAAATTCTGTTTGCCTTCAGGTGAACAGAATTTTTGCTTATGGACAAAATCACACGGACGTGATTTTGTCCAAGAACGCCTGCGGCAGCGCTCCATAGCGGCGTGGCATTTTCTCAGCTGCGTTCCGTTTTAAAAGCCTGAAAAACGCGGAAAAAACTTTCTGCTTTTCCAAACAACATTTTTTCTGTATATTAAATACTGATTTTTTACATACTTTTGAGGAAAAAATGGCTGAAAACGAAAACAAAAACAACGATAAAAAAAATAAGGACGACAGAGACCCGTACAACTTTTTCAAGCTTTCCGGCGACTCAAACGACGACAATTCCGGCAATGGAAAAGGCCCGAAATTTCCTTTTCTCGGCTTGATGGTCGCGGTTGTCTGCGTTCTTGCTTTCGTGAACATTTTTTTAATGCGAAAGCCAGACGAGATGATTGATTTTTCAACTTTCGAGCAGCTTGTTGAAGACGGAAAAATCGTAAAAGTCGAAATAAATTTAAATTCGAATCTTTTTACAGGCTACGGCCCTGAGTCAATCAAAGAAATCAGCAGCACAGCGGCGGACGAGCGAAGAAATTCTTTCGGATTTATGCGAAATTCAAGAAATTCCGCGATGGTTTCAAACCGCTCCGTTTACAAGACAACCGGCGTTCTTCTCGACTCGTTCCTAAAAATTCTCGAAGAAAAAAATATTCAATATAAATTTGTCCGCGAGTCGAACAATATCATTTTGAGCATTCTCATAAATATTCTTCCTTTCGCGATTTTGCTTGTGATTTATTTCTTCCTTATGCGCAGAATGACAGGCGGAATGGGCTCTGTTTTTGGCGGCGGAGCAAACCGTTCAAAAGCGGTTGACGAGGGAAAAGTCAAGACGAGATTTGCTGATGTGGCTGGCGTTGACGAGGCAAAAGAAGAGCTGATGGAAGTCGTTGACTTCTTGAAAGAGCCGAAAAAATATACTGACATCGGCGGAAAAATCCCGAAAGGCGTTTTGCTCGTTGGACCTCCGGGAACTGGAAAAACTCTTCTTGCGCGCGCAGTCGCAGGCGAGGCTGGAGTTCCGTTCTTTAGAATTTCTGGCTCGGATTTTGTTGAAATGTTTGTCGGCGTAGGCGCAAGCCGTGTGCGCGACTTGTTCAAGCAGGCGAGAGAAAAAGCTCCTTGCATTATTTTTATTGATGAATTGGACGCAATCGGAAAAAGCCGCGTGAATAATCTTGGCGGAAATGACGAGCGCGAGCAGACTTTGAACCAGCTTTTGGTCGAGATGGACGGATTTGACAACGAGAAGGGCGTTATCGTTCTTGCCGCAACAAACCGCGCTGATATTCTTGACCCGGCTCTTCTCCGCCCTGGCCGCTTTGACCGCCAGATTCCTGTTGAACGTCCTGATGTAAAAGGCCGCGAGCAGATTTTGCGTATTCATGCAAAAAATGTGAAGCTCGACAGCGGTGTTGATTTCAGCTCAATTGCGCATGGAACAACGGGCTTTGCAGGTGCGGACTTGGCAAACGTTGTGAACGAGGCGGCTCTTCTTGCCGTTCGCAACGGACGCACAAAAGTTTCTATGGAAGATTTTAACGAGGCGATTGACAAAGTCAGCATTGGCTTGAAAAAGAAAAACCGCAACGAAAACGCGAAAGAGCGGAAACTTGTCGCTTTCCACGAGACTGGACACGCGCTTGTCGGAGCTTTCACGCCTGATTATCCGCCGGTAAACAAAATCACGATTGTTCCGCGTTCAAACGGCGTTGGCGGATTCACCCAGTACCGCGAGGAAGAGGAGCGGTTCTTCAAGACAAAGAAAGATATTTTGAATGAAGTTGACAGCTGCCTCGGCGGACGCGCTGCGGAGCAGATTATGCTCGGCGAGATTTCCACAGGCGCGGCGAACGACATTCAGCGTGCCACAGACATCGTTAAAAAGATGATTACCGATTACGGAATGAGCGACAAATTCCAGAATGTTGTGCTTGGAAAAACTGGACGTGGCTACGGCGGCGACGGTCCAGAGCTTGTACGCGAGTTCAGCGAGGACACTCAGCGTTATATCGACGAGGAAATCGCAAAAATCATTAATGAGCGTTACGACTATGTTTTGGGGCTTCTTTCTTCAAAAAAAGATTTGCTCGACTACATTGCAAAACGCCTGCTTGAAATTGAAACGATGACAGGAAAAGAATTCTACGAAATCATCAAGAATTCTGAGCATTGTCAGCATATTGCTGAACAGC
Source organism: Treponema sp. (assembly GCA_034088785.1). Lineage (GTDB taxonomy): Bacteria > Spirochaetota > Spirochaetia > Treponematales > Treponemataceae > Treponema_D. The sequence goes on along the minus strand of JAXDVS010000060.1, from coordinate 37,124 downwards.
TTGCTGACGAGGCAAAAGCGGAAATTTCCGTTTCAGAAAATTCTGATGAGAAATCTGAATCAGATTCTGAAAAATCAGAAAATAAAGAAGAATCTGAAAAAGACGACGCAGAATCAGGAGAATCAAAATGAGAAAAATCGCGCTTAGCTTTTTTGCGTTCATTTTTTGCGCAGGCTTTTTGTTCTCGCAGGGAATTTTGACAGCTCCAGTTTATTTCAAAAGCGTTTCCGAATATTACGGCACGATAAATGATTACGAGGCTGACTTGAATATAAAGGCGAAAACTCAGGCGATGAGCGGACACGTTTCGTTCAAACGGCCGAATCTCTTGCGGATTGACTTTACAAATCCTGACGAGCAGGTAATCTGCTTTAACGGCGACTTGCTTACAATTTATCTTCCGGGACATTCTGCAATCTTGAATCAGACTGTTGATTCGAATTCTTCTGCTGGAGCTGCAAACCTTTCAACTCCGCAGGGACTTTCGCTGATGAGCCGTTATTACACAGTGAGCTACGAAGTCGGTCAGTCGCCAGTTCCTCTTGATGAGGACGGAAGCGAAATGGTCATAAAACTGGTTCTTTATAGAAGAAATGCGTCCGAGGCGTTCAGCCAGATAAAACTCGCAATTTCGCCGGACACAAAACTTATCAGAAGAATCACAGCGACAACGCCGCAAAACGATGTTTTTACATTTGACTTTAAAAATCATGTGATAAATCACGGAATTTCAGACCAGCGGTTTATCTATGACGCGCCGGCATCGGCAAACAATTATAACAATTTTCTCTATTCGGAGTGATTTAAGCTAAAATGGAAAGCTACGGTGCAATTCTAAAAAAAGCCAGAGAAGAAAAAAATCTTGATTACGAGGCTGTCTACAGGGAAACTTCAATTTCAAAGGAATTTTTGAAAGGACTTGAAGAAGAGGATTCCTTGATTTTTCCGGGCGAGCCTTATCTCATTGGATTCTTGAAAAATTATGCGGATTTTCTCGGGCTTGACTCCGCGCATTTGATTACGCTTTATCACGCGAAAAAACTTCAGGAGTCGCCTCCGCCTGCCGCGCTTACAAAACGCGAGAAACCGGCATTTTTAGTTCCGCTCTTGATTGGAATCGGAATTGTTGTTCTGGCGGGGCTTGTCGCGCTTGTGGTTGTTCTCGTTGGAAAATCCAAGGCGAAGCAGACTGAAAACGTTGAAGTCATTCAGGGAAACACTTTTAAAAAATACGAACTTACAGACAAGATTTTTGAGGGAAGAGTTTTCAAGGGCGACCAGCTGATTCTTGGAAGCGAGAAAGGCAATGTGATTTTGACCGTCGCGGAAACTCAGGGAATTTTCGCGCTTGAAGCTCCGGCTGGAGTTCAGTATGTGGAGCTTTCTGAGGAAGTCGAGATGGATGTTGACGGAGACTCGCGTCCTGAGCTTATTGTCTACGTTTCCGATGTCAGCCAGAAAAACGTTGAGCGGGGCGCGGAAGTCAGAATCATGCTTAAAGATATGTCTTCTGCCGCAATTGCTGCTCCTGATGCCGCACAAATTCCGAGCGCGGAAGATTTGCCGAAAGATAAGACGATGACAGAAATTTTCTCTGACACAAGGGCTTATCCGTTCACTTTGAACGCTGTTTTCCGTGCTGGCTGCCTTATGCGCTATCGTCCTGACAGAAAAGAAACCGTTGAGGATTATTTTGCGAACGGCGACGTTGTGAACATTACTGCAAGCAACGGAATCAAAGTCTGGCTGTCCAACGGAAACTCTGTGAAATTTCAGATTGTCGCAAACGGAAAATCGTATGACCTTGGAGTCTTGAAAGCCGGAGCTGTTGCGGCTCAGGACATCAAATGGATAAAAGACACCGACGGCAGATATAAAGTCGTTGTTGTCGATATGGACTAAGTTCAGCGGAAAAATCTCCAGCATTTTTATTTTATGGAAAGACCGCTTAAAATCGCGGTAAATTTTGATTTTATGAAACAGAAATTTTTTATTGACCAGCACGGCTGCGCGAAGAATCAGGTTGACGGCGAGCTTTTGATTTCGATTCTCAAAAAAAAGGACTGGGAGCAGACTTTCGAGCCTTCCGAAGCCGACTTGATAATTGTAAATTCCTGCGGATTCATTGAGTCTGCAAAAAAAGAGAGCATTGACGCCGTAATGTCCGCACGGCAGAGCTATCCGAAAGCGAAAATCCTTCTTGCCGGCTGCCTTGCCCAGCGTTACGCGAAAGACTTGAAAGACGAGCTTACCGAAGCCGACGGATTTTTTGGAAACGGCGACCTTGACCAGCTTTATAAAGTTGTCGAGCCGCTTATGAAAGGCGAGCGGCCAGTGCTTGTTCCTGAGCAGAAAGGCGTTTGCGGCGGCGACAGGAATCTTCTTTTGAACTTTGCGGGCGCGGCTTACGTGAAAATCACCGAGGGATGCAACAACCGCTGCGCGTTTTGCGCGATTCCGATTATACGCGGCGAGCTTAGAAGCCGTCCTGCAAGCGAAATCATCGATGAGATTAAAAAGCTTATCGACGAGGGCGTTTACGAGTTCAACTTAATCGGACAGGATTTGGCGGCATATGGAACCGGGCGCGGCGACAATGTTTTTGGAACAGGCAGAACTTATCTTCCAAAAGGAACTCCGGGCGACTTGTCTGTTGAGGAAAGCGACAAAAACGAGCTTTCAGGTGGCCGCGAGAATCAGAAAGAATCCGGGCTTTGCACGCTTTTGCGGAAAATTTCGGCTCTTGAAGGCACTTTCCGCGTGCGCCTGCTTTACATTCACCCTGACCATTTCAATGAGGACATCTTGCCTGTGATGAAAGCCGACGGACGTTTTGTTCCTTATTTTGATATTCCGTTTCAGAGCGGCGACGACACTGTAATCCGTGGAATGTACCGCGTCGGAAGTTTTGAAAAATACAAGAATACGATAAAAATGATTCGGAATTATTTCCCTGATGCGGCAATCCGAACGACTTTTATGACAGGCTTCCCGGGCGAGACCGACGAGCAATTCGAGAACACAAAGAGATTTTTGCGCGAAATCGACACCGACTGGAGCGGCTGCTTCTCATATTCACGCGAGGACGACACTCCGGCATACAGCTTCAAAAAGCAGATTGGACGAAAAACTGCGGAAAAACGCGCCTCGGAGCTTGTCGAGGAGCAGGCTGAGATTTCGAGAAACCGGCTGAAACTGCGTTGCGGAAAGGAATATGACATTCTGATTGAGGAAGTTCTTTCTGAAAGCACGGAAAATCCTGACGAAGGACTTGCAATCGGACGTGCATGGTTTGAGGCACCTGAAGTTGACGGCTCGGTTGTTGTCCGCTACGACCGCTCTTCAAAAGAAGAAAGCGACGCTGTGAAATCAGGGCGGCTTGTCCGCGTGAAAATCGTCTCGAGCGGAGACGTTGACTTGAACGGCGATTTTGTTTCCGGCAGTCCGCTCAATGCTTCAATAAAAAAGAGCAAACTGGAATTTGCGCAGGAAATCGTGTAGAAGCGATTTTTTGACGTGAAATAATTCCGTTTGGTGATTTCACGCGATTTTGTCTGCGGAATAATTCCGTTTTGCGACTTCGCTTGATTTTTGCTTGCGGAATCATTCTGTTTGCTGACTTCACGCGATTTTGCCTTGCGGAATCATTCTGTTTGCTGGCTCCGCGCGATTTTGACTCGCGGAACTTTTCCATTTGCTGACTGCACGCGATTTCTGCTCGTGGAATAATTCCGTTTGCTGACCGTACGTGATTCTGCCTTGCGGAATTTTTCCGTTTTCCGACTTCACGTGATTTTGCCTTACGGAATTATTCCGTTTAGCGACCGCACTTGATTTCATCTTGCGGAATTTTTCCGTTTTGCGATTTCACGTAATTTCTGCTCGCGGAATCATTCCATTTTGCAACTTTACGTACTTTTGACTTACGGAATTTGTTTTTGCCGTTTTTGGCGATTTATTTTTGTTTTTGATTTTTTTTGCGATGAACGAAAATCTTTCTTATCTTGACGTTTTGAATGAAGAGCAGCGGGCGGCGGTTGAGCATGAAGGCTCGCCGCTTTTGATTCTGGCAGGGGCCGGCTCTGGAAAAACGCGTGTAATCACAACAAAAATCGCGTATCTGATTTCTGAGAAAAATATCGACCCGCACCAGATTTTGGCTGTAACTTTCACGAAAAAGGCCGCGAACGAGATGCGCGAGCGTGCGGTGAATCTTGACCGGCGCGCCCAGTATTCGCAAATCAGGACTTTTCACTCGTTCGGCGCGTGGTTTTTGCGCCTAAATGCGCAGAGCGCGGGTGTTGACCCGAATTTTACGGTCTATGACGACGATGACATCTCGACTTTGGTTCAGAAAGCCTGCCCTAAGCTCACAAAGCAGCAGGCGAATCATTTTGCGCACGAAATTTCCCTTGCGAAAGATTATTGCTACACGCCGGATTCTCCGAATTTGGCTAACATCGATTCTGACTGCGAATTTGCCGAAGTTTATGCGGCTTACGAAAAGCGTCTGCGCGAGACTGGAAATGTCGATTTTGGCGACTTGATTATGCTTCCTTATCTCGTGCTTCACAACAACGAATTTGTGCGCGAGCGGCTTAACGCGCGGTTCAAGGTGATTATGGTTGACGAGTATCAGGACTCGAACGTGGCGCAGTTTTTGCTTTTGCAGGAACTGTCCGGCGTGAAATACGGGCTTTGCGCGAACAAGGAAAATCCAGACGGAACTTACGTTTGCGTTGTGGGCGATGACGACCAGTCAATCTACAAATTCCGCGGCGCGGAAATTCAGAACATTCTGACTTTCAAAGATAAATTTCCAGAGACGAGAATCATCAGACTTGAAAAAAATTACCGTTCGACAGAAGAGATTTTGAGCATTGCGGACGACGTTGTGAAAAACAACAACGGCAGGCTTGGAAAAACGCTTTTTGCGGAGCGCGGAAAAGGAAAAAAGCCGGTCTTGGCGTTTTTGCCGAATCAGGACGAGGAGGCGGCTTTTTGCGCCGATTTGATTTCGCTTGCGCATAAAAACGGCAGCTCCTACAGCGACTGGGCGATTCTGTACAGAACAAATGCGCAGTCGCTTGCTTTTGAGTCAACTTTTCTGCACAGAAAGATTCCTTATCAGGTTGTCGGCTCGCTGAAATTTTACGAGCGCGAGGAAGTCAAGGATTTGCTCGCATTTCTTGCGTTGATTGCAAACTCAAAGGACGAGATTGCTTTTAGGCGCGTGATAAACAAGCCGGCTCGCGGAATCGGCGCGACAAGCCAGGAAAAAATTGTTTCTTACGCGCGCGAAAATCAGGTGAATCTTCTTGAGGCGTGCAAGGCTCTTGCTCCGTCGCTTTCAAAAAAGGCGCGCGAGGGCGTTCAGAATTTTGCGGATTTAATCGGCGAGCTTGAAGAAAAAATCGGAAAAATTGACTTTGCGGTCGCGGCTCTTGAAAATTTAGAAAATTTTGATGAAACAGAAAAAACTGCATCTGCTGAATCAAATCTCGTTGAATCTGATTCTATTGAATTTAAAGATTCTGAATCTGATTTCTCTGAACCGAAAGATTTCAAATCTGGAGATTTTGAATCTGAAAATGTTGAATCGAAAAAAAATAAATCTGATGTTTCCGAACAAAAAAATCCTGAATCAAAAGATTCCAAATCAAAATCAGAAAAAACTCTTCCGGGAGAAGTCAAGTCGAAACTTTCAGAGCTTGTCGAGATGATTTCTGAAAAATCTGGGCTGAAAAGCTATCACGAAAGCCAGGACGAGATTTCTGGAACGCAAAAAGTCGCGAACTTGCAGGAACTTGCGAACAATGCTGTGAATTACGAATGTTCGATGAAAGGCTTGATTGAATTCTTGGACAATATCGAGCTTGACCGTTCGATTGAGGAGGCAAGCGACGGTGACGAGGAAAATCAGGACAGAGTCACGCTGATTACGCTTCACAACACGAAAGGCCTTGAATTCAACCGCGTTATTATGACCGGAATGGAGCTTGGAATTTTTCCGCGTCAGGACAAGTCTGGAGATGAGCTTGAAGAGGAGCGGCGGCTTTGCTACGTCGGAATGACGCGGGCTAGAAACGAGCTTTATCTTACGAGCTGCGCAATGCGGAGAATGTACGGCCGCACGGAATATATGGCAGCAAGCCCTTTTTTGCTCGAGGTGAATCCGTCAAAGCTGAAAGCGATTGGAAATATTCCCTCGAGCTACAGAAACAGCGCGTTTCACGGCGGAGACTACGGCGCGAGAGGACTTAGCCACCCTGATGTTGAAACCGATCCAATCAAGAAAAAATATTCAGAAGGAACGCAGATTTATCATGATGATTACGGCTACGGCGTGATTTCCCGCACGGAAGAAAATGCCGACGGCGAATATTGCATCACCGTGAGCTTTGAAAATTCCGGCAAGAAAAAATTCCTGCCGAAATATCAGTCAAAATCTCTTGAAGTCATAAAAAACTAGAAGAGATTTTATCGATTTGTAAGTTTTAGAATTAAACCGCTTTTCTAAGCGTTTTGCGCGTTTTTAGCTTCGCCGGCTTTTTTCATAACGTTTTTCTTTATGAGAATCAAAGTTACGAAAAGTGCCGCGATTCCGAACATAAGCGAAATTCCTGCGTTCAGCGCGATTGGAAGGCTTGATGTAAGTCCCGCGACGATGAACGTCAAGAATGAGATTGACGCGACTGTCATTGCGTAAGGAAGCTGCGTTGAAACGTGGTTCACATGGTCGCACTGCGCGCCCGCGCTCGCCATGATTGTCGTGTCTGAAATCGGGGAAATGTGGTCGCCGCAGACAGCTCCAGCCATGCACGCTGCAATCGAGATGATTCTAAGAGAGCCTTCCGGGAAAGCCGCAATGCAGATTGGAATCAAGATTCCGAAAGTTCCCCATGAAGTTCCGGTTGCAAACGCAAGTCCGCACGCAATCGCGAAAATAATCGCCGGAAGGAAAATCTGCAGGCTGCCCGCGCTTCCAGAAACGATTCCCGCAACGAAATCTTTTGCGCCCAAGCTGTCGGTCATTGATTTTAGAGTCCAAGCCAAAGACAAAATCAGAATCGCCGGAACCATCGCCTTGAATCCGTCTGTAAGGCAAAGCATTGCCGCCTTGAACGAGATTACGCGGCGCGCGAGATACCAGACAAGCGAGATTATGATTGCCGCAAGCGAGCCAATTACAAGGCCGACTGAAGCATCTGAAGAAGCGAACGCGTCAACAAAGTCAAAATGAGTGTCTCCCTCGCTGAAAAATCCGCCCGAGTAAATCATTCCGACAACGCAGAAAACGATAAGAACCGCAATCGGAACAACAAGGTCAAGAACTGTTCCTTTCCGCTTTCCTTTTTTGTTTTTTGATTCAGATTCGTCATTCTCAATTTCGTCAGACTCGTCATTTTTGCTGTTCATAATTTCTTTCGCTTTCTCGTATTTTGACATTTCGCCGTACTCAAATCGCATAAATGTGAGCGCGAAAAGCATGATCAGCGTGAAAAGCGCGTAAAAATTGAAAGGAATTGCCTTGCAGAAAAGTGCGATTCCGTTTTCGCCAGTCGTGACAAAGCCTGAAACCGCCGCCGCCCAGGAAGAAATCGGCGCGATAATGCAGACCGGAGCTGCCGTCGAGTCAATAATGTAAGCGAGCTTTTCCTTTGAAACGCCGTATTTGTCTGTTACAGGCTTCATAACCGAGCCGACTGTAAGACAGTTGAAATAGTCATCGATAAAAATAAGAATTCCGAGGCAGACTGTCGCAATCTGCGCGCCGACTTTTGACTTTATGTGCTTTTTTGCCCAGTTTCCGAAAGCTGCCGAGCCGCCAGCCTTGTTCATCAAAGCGACCATTGTGCCGAGAAGAACAAGAAAAGCGATGATTCCGACGTTGTAAGAGTCAGAAACGCACGAGATTAAGCCGTAGGAAACCGCGTCGTCGCCTTCGCCGACTGTGTTGTTCAAAAGCTGCGCGAGAAATCCTGAAAATCCTGAGCCGACGCTCACCGAATAAAAAATTGCGCCAATCACGATTCCGATGAAAAGCGACGAGTAAACTTCCTTTGTGATTAAAGCGAGCGCAATCGCCACAATCGGCGGCACAAGCGACCAAAATGTTCCAATCATATTCATTTTTTATTTTCCTGCCTTTGAAAAATCAGTTTCCAGCGGATTTTTGACGCCGTCTTTCTCGAGTTTTTTTAGAACTTCAATCGCGTAATCGAGTTCGTCCAAAGAATTAGCAGAAACGTAAGTTTTCATCTGCTCCAAAGCCTTGATAGCCTTTTCGTTGGTCATAAAAATCTCCTTTTTTGTTTTTGCAGCAAAAATTTTCAAATAAAAATTTGCTGATATTTCAGGCAAAGTTTTTATCGCGTCTTTTTGTTTTGCAAAGCAAACTTTTTAGATTAGATTCAATATTAGCAAGATTGCAGATAACGATGAAGCATGATTTTTGAAAAATGCCGAGAATTTGCCGTTTTGAAGAACTTTGCGTGTGGAACTTTAGTTTGTTTATAGAAAGATTTTTGAGATTTTTGGAAGAAGCACGCTGGTTAAAATGAATCGCTATTTCCGAATTTATTTCGAAATTCTGATAAAAAATCGTCATTCCGAATTTATTTCGGAATCTATTCCAAAAAAATCAGAATTCTGATGGAAATTGCACAGCCGAAAAACAAGCGGAGTTTTTTTGGAAGAAAAAGGATTTGAAAAGGGAAAAGAAACCTTTTTTGAAAAGGTGGCTTTTCCCTTTTTTAATTTGGCTTTATGAGAAAATTTTTTGTGATGAATAAAAACTTGCCATTGCGAGATTTTAGCGTTTTTCGCTTCCCGCAATGGCTGAGTTTGCTCGAGAAAATTTTCCGTGCCTGAATCTTATTTTTTCACTTCGTTTTGAAGCTCTTTTCCGTTCAGAAAATCATCGAGATTTGCGAGCGTGACTTCCGCGATGTTTTCAAGCGCAGTTGACGTGAGGAACGCCTGATGTCCGGTTACAATCACGTTCGGGAACGTCAGAAGCCGCGCGAGAACATCGTCCGTGATAACTTCCGCCGAGCAGTCCTGAAAGAAGAACTGGCTTTCCTCCTCATAAACGTCGAGCGCCGCGCCGCCGATGTATTTGTGCTTTAGCGCGTGGACAAGCGCCTTTGTGTCAATCAGCGCGCCTCGTCCAGTGTTTATGATTACCGCGTCGTGCTTCATCATTTTTGTTGTGTCATGGTTCACGATGTGGCGGGTCTGGTCAGTGAGCGGGCAGTGGAAAGTCAAAACATCGCTTTCCTTAAAAATCGTCTCAACGTCAACGTATTTAAAGCCGTTTTCATCAGCCCATTTCTGGTTCGGAAACGGGTCGTAGCAGATTATTTTCATGCCGAAGCCTTTCAGGATTCCTGCCATTACGCGGCCGATTTTTCCAGTTCCGAAAATTCCTGCGGTCAAGCCGAAAAGGTCTCTTCCTTTTAATCCTTCAAGATTGAAATTTGCGGTTTTTGTTCTGATGTATGCCTGCGGAATGTGCCTTGTGAGCGCGAGCAAAAGCGCGACTGCGTGCTCGGCGACAGCGTGAGGAGAATATGCTGGAACGCGCGCGACTTTAATTCCGGTTTTTGCGGCGGCGGACAAGTCAACATTGTTGAATCCTGCGCAGCGAAGCAAGACGATTTTTACTCCGCAGGATTTTAGCGTTTCAAAAACTTCCGCGTTCACAACGTCGTTCACAAAAACGCAGACAGCGTCGAAGCCTTTTGCGGTAAAAGCCGTTTTCTCGTTGAGACGAAAATCAAAATACTCGATTTCAAAATCGCGCTTTTCGTTTTCCTTTGAAAAAGCTTCCTTGTCGTAAGAGCGCGTGTCGTAAAAAGCGATTTTTGCCATAATTTCCTCCATTTAGCTGATTTAATCTAAAAGATATAAAAATTATTTTTGCGCGGCTATTGTTTTTTACAGATTTAATTTTTTTGATTTTTGCCGTTTTTTATTTTTTTATGGAATTCTTCACAAGTTTCGGCGGCAGTTTTCCAATTATTTTCCGTTCGTTTTCTTTTCAAAAAATCATAGGCGGTTGAAAAAAATTGTCTTGAATCGTCTTTTGATTTCTGATAACATCTCTTGCTAGATTAATCTAAAATCCTATCGATGAGGTAAATTATGAGACTTGCAAACCGTTTTAGACCACAGAAGGTTGTAAACAAGCTTACAAAAAGAAATGTAAGAAAACAGCACAAGAGAATCGCTGCTAACCACGCTATTCTTGTTGCTTTGGCTGCAGAAGACAAAAGCTCAAAGTAAGCTGATTTGCAAAACCCGTTCCGCTGAGAGCGGGTTTTTTTTTATGCGCAAAAACGCTTTCTTTTACATCATATTTTAAGATTTTGCATAATCCGCATAATCTTCATTCTTTTTCGTTTGGATTCAAACAATTTCTTATAAATTTCTTGACAAATTTTCCTAATATTATTATCAATTAGAACAATATTTATCAGAAAAAACTGGAGGATAGATAAATGAAAGTTTTTAAAGTTGCGGCTGCATCATTTGCGGCGGCTATGCTTTTCGCTGGCTGCAATGAAAAATCGGACACAATCAAGCTCGGCTCAATCGGACCGCTTTCAGGCGGAGTCGCTGTTTACGGAACAGAGGCAAGAAACGCGATTCAGCTCGCAGTTGACGAAATCAACGCGAACGGCGGAGTTATCGACGGAAAGAAATTCGAGCTTATCGCCGAGGACGACGAGGGAAATCCTGAAAAATCAGTTTCCGCTTACAAAAAACTCGTCACAAAAGATGGAGTCAAGCTTATCGTCGGTTCTTTGACATCTGGCTGCACAATCGCAATCACACCGCTTGCTCAGGCTCAGAAAGTTGTTCAGATTGCGCCTGCGGCTACAAATCCTGCAATCACAGACGCTGGAGATTTCATTTTCCGCGCTTGCTACACAGACCCGTTCCAGGGAACTGTCGGAGCGAAATTCGCGGCTGAGAACTTGGGAACAAAACGCGCCGCGATTCTTTATGACATCGGAAACGACTATTCTGTAGGCCTCACAGAAAATTTCGAGAAGAAATTCTCTGAGGAAGGCGGAGAAATCGTCGCAAAAGAATCTTACCAGAGCGGAGACAAAGACTTTAACGCCCAGCTCACAAAAATCAAGAACGCAAATCCTGATGTTGTCTATCTTCCTGACTATTACGGAACAGTCGCTTTGATTGCAAAGCAGCTCCGCGCTCAGGGAATCACTTGCGCTGCAGTCGGCCCTGACGGATGGGACGGAATTGCGAACGGCGCGGGAGCAGAGCTTTTGAACGGATATTATTCAAATCATTACGCTCTTGACGCAAACGACGAGAAAGGACAGAAATTCTACGCTGCATACAAAGAAAGATTCGGAACTGCTCCGACTTCATTCGCGGCTCTTTCTTACGATTCTGTTTTCATGCTCAAAGACGCGATTGCAAAGGCAGAAACTGCCGACCCTGAAAAAGTTCGCGATGCTCTTGCAGCAACAAATGGAGACTACATCACAGGACACATAACTTTTGACGAGCACCACAATCCTGTAAAGACAGCCGTTATCCTTGAATTTGTTCAGGGAGACGACGGAAAAATCTCTTCTGTCTACAAGGCGAGCGTACAGCCGTAAAAAATTGCTTGACGTTTTTTTAGTTTATAAGCGATTTTGAGAAAATTGAAAATCCTGCGGATATGCAAAAGCCATGCCCGCAGGATTTTTTTGTTTGTGTTTCAGTTAAAAAAAGTGCGTCATTCCGAATTTATGGCGAACAGTGAACTGTTCGATTTCGGAATCTGCAAATGACAAATTTTTGCTGTTTTCGGAACCTCGAATCATAAAAAAAAGAACTTTTTGTATATAAAATCTGCTGAAAATTTAGAATATGATAAAATCTTTCTCAAAAATATTGATAAATATTGCCCGGAACAATATTCTTTGCAAAGAAAGTTCATCAAAGTTGATTATCTAAAGTTATAGGATTTTGTTCAAAAATGATTTCGGGGCGGATTGTCTTGCCTAAATCTAAAAATCCTGAAGTCGCTCATTTTTCGCCTTTGTCTGGCGGACATTTCATTTTCACAAAATTTTTAAGAGTTTTTATGAGGAAAAACACAAAAATCGCAGGAATCGCGCTTGCTTTGCTTGGCGCGGCGTTCCTTTTGCTGTCAGGCTTTGCGTCGTGCAATGCTGATGACGGAGATGATGAAAAAGAAGCTGAAATCGAAAGCGTTTCAATTTCGGCTGACGCGGAATGTATTGGAGCGGAAGGCTCGACAACTCTCACTGCAAAACCGAGCTTTTCAAAAAGGGTGGATTCTCCGTCTGTGAGCTACAGCTGGGAAAATACGGGGGGGGGTACTTTATCGGATTCAACATCTGACACTGCGACTCTCACTGGAAAAAACGAATCTGGCGAAGACGTGAAAGTTACTGTAACAGTAAAGGTGACATACAACGGAAAATCAGTTTCAGCAAGCTGCACGGTCACAATATTAGCCGACGGCACAGTTCTTCCGACTGGAATAAGCCTTTCTTCAACAACACTCAGCCTTGAAATAACAGATGACGAGGCGAATCCAACTTCAACATTAAAAGCGACACTTGCCTCGGACGGAGAAATCACAAGCGGATACGACACAATCACGTGGACTTCAAGCAACACAAGCGTTGCGACAGTTTCAGACGGCGTTGTAACAGCAGTTAAAGCAGGAAGCGCGACAATCACTGCAGCGACAAAAAACGGTCACAGCGCAACTTGCGCGGTAACGGTAACTTCGACAGTGGCAACAAACGTTATAAAAGCAAGCGATTTGCCTGATGGCTGGGCTGGAATAAATGGTGATTCTTCTTTTGGCGGATATGGAGCTTCTTCATCGAATATTTACACTGTTTCAGATTATTCAAGTTTTATAAACGCTTTGAAATGCGGCGGCAAAAGCTATTCAAGCACTAAAAAAATTATTTATGTAACTGATGAAATTGACTTGAATGGCGGAAAAACTCCATATGATTATATTACGGATGCTGGAAAAGGCGGAACGTATTCAAGTTATGAAGATTGGAAGTCAAAGTTTTTGGCAACTTGTATAAAAAATACAGCATCCACTTTGGCATCCTACCAGAGTGCATTTCACAAGCAGCAAAAAAATCAGTCTAATATTATGATACCTTCAAATACAACTATTATTGGAATTGCTGATAATGCAGGTTTTAATAATGGAACTTTGTATCTGAAAGGTGTTTCAAATATTGTACTCAGAAATCTTACTGTATGGGATTCATTGGATTACTTTCCGCCGTGGTATCAAAATAGCGAAAATAATTTTAATGCTGATATGGACTGTATTACTGTGGAAGGTTCTACTTATGTGTGGATTGACCACTGCACATTGGGAGATACCGCTCATGTTTATGATACAGTTTCAACTCCGGCTGGAGAACTTGACTGGGTAAATTATGACGCTCTTTGTGATATTACAAAAGGCTCAAATTACGTAACTGTTTCTAACTGTCAGTTCTTAAATGATGATAAAGTAGGACTTGTAGGTTCTACAGATACTGGCACTACATATGGAGATACTGATAAATTGAAAGTTACATTTCATCATAATTATTACAACAATGTCGGACAGCGCTTGCCTCGTGTAAGATTTGGTCAGGTTCACGTCTATAATAATAATTATGATAATGTGTCAAGTTGCTGTGTTGTAGTTGGAAAATCTGCACAGATTTATGTTGAAAATAATTATTTTAGTGCAAATGCTGGCAAAGCATTCGATGTAAAGGATAAGACAGCTGGCGTGACATCTGTTGGCAATAAATTTGTAACTACTAAAAATACAACTGCAACAGGAATTGATGCTAATTGGATTCCTTCAAGCGTGTCAGGCTATGCTTATAGCGTTGATGATGTTGCCAATGTTCCGACTCTTGTAAATGCAAATACTGTTGGTGCTGGCGTCTGGACTGTAAGCAATTAAGATTCAGTTAGAAAAAATAAAATCAAAATCCTCTTTGCGTTCGTTTTTGAATGCAAGAGGATTTTTTTTGTTTTCAGGCTGTGGGGGATTTTTTTGCTTTTGTTCATTTGTGAATAATACATTTGTCATTGCACTGACAATGTGTCTGTTAATGCACGGTCAATGGGCTTGTTAATGCGCTGACAATATGCTTGTTAGTGCAGTAGCAGCCCTCCAGTTAGTACGCTGACAATGTGTTTGTCATTATGAAAAAACGCGTCATTCCGAACTTGTTTCGGAATCTACAGATAAGAGACACAGACCCTGAAATGAATTCAGGGTGACAAACAAATGCCCGTCATTCCAAACTTTAGGCGAGCAAAAAATTGTTCGATTTCGGAATCTGCAAAAAATAGAAGCTGAAATAAATTCAGCATGACAAACGTAGCCACTGAAATAAATTCAGGGGAACGAAAGTAAAATTTAAATCAAAGTGAACACTTCCGCACTGAAAAGATATTTGAATGTGAGCTTATTCTAAGCAGTGCGAGATAAAGCGTGTTGCTGTCATCGCCTTTTTTATAGACAAGAAGCATGTCTGGTTCTATATGACATTCACTCCAGCCTTCGTAATTTCCTCTTAGATAGTGGTCGTGATATTTTTGTTCGAGAGGAATGTCTTTTTGAAGCTTTTCAATTACGGCGACTGCTTTTTCAGATTCGCTTTTTGTCAGCTTCTTCATGTCTTTCTTAAAACTTTTTGAAACCCTTAATTCACGCATCTGAATCCACCGCCTTCATAAGCTCGTCAACGCTAGAGTATGTGTCATATTCGCCACGGTTAAATTCTGCGATTGCTTCGTCAAGTCCATTTTTGTTTTTCATTTTAGAATTTTTATATAAAAGAAAATCTATGTAGTCTGAAACTTCTGAGACAAGATTTTTTGGCAGAGACTTTATTTTTTTTTCAAGAACCGCTGTTGTCATATAATTTCTCCTTGCTGATTTTCTTAATTATAATCGAATGTTCCCTTGTCTTCCATTGTTTCTTCCTGATTCTTTGTCAGGTGGGCTGACATTTCCTTGTCAGTACCCCTGCCGTGTGCTGGGCAGGTCTCCTGACAAAGCCTTGTCACATCATCTGACGTGGACACGTTTTTAGTTTTAGTATGTCATTCCGAATTTTCTTCGGAATCTGAAAAAGAAAAATAGTGTCTTGCGAGTTTTGGAACAAAACTCGTTAAGCAACCGTAAGGTTGCGACACATTCCGAACTTGTTTCGGAATCCACAAAAAATAGATGCTGAAATAAATTCAGCATGACAGACATCGTCCTTGAAACAAAGTGAGCTTTCCGCGTTCTAGTTCATGGTGACAAGAACGTTATTTTCCCTTGTTTTCTTCTACTTTTTGCTGTTGTTGCGGGGGTTGCGGTTTTAAAGTAAAATTGCTGAAAGTTATATAAGAAAAAGTGATGGAGGAAAAATGAACGCTGGTTCAGTTTTTATACAGCAGCTTGTGAACGGACTTTCGCTCGGCAGCATTTACGCTTTGATTGCGCTTGGCTACACGATGGTCTATGGTATTGTAAAGCTGATTAACTTTGCGCACGGCGATGTTATGATGGTCGGCGCGTATGCTGGCTATTTTGTGCTTTGCGCGCTTGGCACTACGCCTGCCGGAATGGTCTGCGCTTTTGTCGCGGCTATGATAATGTGCGCTCTTTTGATTCTTGTGATTGAGCGCGTCGCTTACCGTCCGCTTAGAAACGCTCCTCGCTTGAATTCGCTTATTACGGCGATTGCGGTTGAGCTTATCCTGCAGAATCTTATGCGGGTTCTTCCGTTTGTGGGACCTGACCCTCGCGAGTTTCCGACAATGGCGACTGTGAACCTTAAATTCGGTCTCGTTTCAATCTCGAACATTCAGATTGTCGTTATCGTTCTTAGCGCGATTTTGATGATTATCCTGAACTACATCGTAAACTACACAAAAATGGGCAAGGCGATGCGCGCGGTCTCTTTTGACTTGGGGGCGGCAAGCCTTATGGGAATCAATGTGAACCGCGTTATCGCCACGACTTTTGTGATTGGCTCAGTTCTTGCAGGCGCGGGCGGCGTTCTTTACGCGACTTATTATCCTCAGATTGACCCTGTGATGGGCTACATTCCGGGTCTCAAGGCGTTCGTTGCGGCGGTTCTCGGCGGAATCGGCTCTATTCCAGGCGCGATGGCCGGCGGAATTATTCTTGGCGTTGCGGAGACAATGGTAAAGGCTTATGTTTCTTCAAGCTATGCTGACGCTGTCTCTTACTGCATTTTGATTGTGATTCTTCTTGTAAAGCCTGCCGGACTTCTCGGAAAGAAAACTCACGTAAAGGTTTAAGGACGGAAGACAATGAAAAATAAATTCAGGCGAAACACTTTTATTCTCGGCGGAATCTCGCTTTTTGCGGTTGTCGTTCCGTTCCTTTTGATAAAAATCGGCGTGATTGACTCATACACGGCGCAGGTCATAACTCTCGGCGGTGTCAATGCGATTATGGCAATCAGCGTGAACGTTGTTACTGGAATCACCGGACAGCTGACACTCGGTCAGTGTGCTTTTCAGGCCGTGGGAGCGTACACTGTTATGATTCTTGCTCAGGACGTGGGGCTTCCGCTTCCTCTTGCAATGGCAATCGGACCTTTTGTGGCGGCGTTCTTCGGATTTCTGATTGGATTTCCGACTTTGAAGCTTGAGGGCGACTATCTTGCGATTGTGACTCTTGCGTTCGGCGAGATTATCCGCGTTGTTCTTGTGAATTTCAGGGGAATTACTGGCGGACCTAACGGAAAAAGCTTCAAGTATTCATTCTTGCGCGACAGCCTTGACTGGGGAGCGTCGCTTTCTTATCTTGCGGTAATCGGCATGCTTGTCGTTGTGATTATCCTTTTGCAGAATTTCTTGCGCTCAAGCTACGGACGCGCTATAAAGGCAGTGCGCGAGGACGAGATTGCGGCGAACTCAAACGGAATCAACGTCTTTAGATACAAGATGATTGGCTTTGTTATCGCGGCTTTTATCGGCGGAATCGGCGGTGCTTTGTACGCGCCTTTCTTGGGCTTTATCAAGCCGGAGCTTGCTTCTTTCAACAACTCAATCAACGCGCTTATCTTCGTTGTCTTAGGCGGAATGGGCTCGATTACAGGCTCGGTGATTTCGGCTTTCGTTCTCACATATTTGCAGGAATTCTTGCGCTTTATGGCGAACTACAGGCTTTTGCTTTACCCTGTCGTCTTGATTCTCGTAATGCTTTTCAGACCGCAGGGCTTGCTCGGAATGAAGGAGCTTTCTTTCGTGGGCTTCTGGGACAAGATTTTTTCAAAGCTCAAGACAAAAATGAAAAAGAACAAATCGGAGGCTGGCAATGAGTGAAAAACAGCTGGTTCTTCAGGCGACTGACATCTCAATCGTTTTCGGCGGACTCCGCGCTGTCAGCGACTTGAACATGGAAATTTACAAAGGCGAGCTTATTGGCTTAATCGGCCCGAACGGAGCCGGAAAGACGACTTTGTTCAATATGCTTTCCGGGGTTTACACGCCTACAAGCGGACAGATTGCTTTCTGGGACAAAAACGACAAAGTGAACGTCGTGAACAAAAAAACGCCTGCCGAGCTTAACAAAATCGGAATCGCGCGCACTTTCCAGAACATCAGGCTTTTCGGAAATCTTTCTGTGGCTGACAACGTTAAAATTGCAATGCACGGCCAGAGAAAGGCGAATCCGTTCAGCGTATTGCTCAGAACAAAAAAATTCCTTCAGGAAGAATTCAGAGTCGGACGGCAGGTTTTCCATCTCTTAAAACTTTTCGGGCTTGAAAAAAAGGAAAACGAGCTTGCCTCAAATCTTCCTTACGGCGAGCAGCGAAAGCTTGAAATCTGCCGCGCGCTTGCTTCAAAGCCGAGCCTGCTTCTTCTTGACGAGCCTGCTGCCGGAATGAATCCTCAGGAAACGGCGGAGCTTATGGACTTGATTTCGTTCATCAGAAAAGAATTCGGTCTTACGATTCTTCTGATTGAGCATGATATGAAGCTTGTAATGGGAATCTGCGAGCGTCTTTACGTTCTTAACTACGGTCGGGTTCTCGCGGAGGGAACTCCAGAGGAGATTCAGAAAAATCCTGAAGTCATAAAGGCTTATCTTGGAACTGAGGTGGAGGCTGTAAATGGCTGAAAACGAAAAAATGCTTTCTGTTGAAAATCTCGTTGTGAGCTACGGTGCACTCAAGGCGTTGAAAGGAATCAGCTTTGACGTTCAGAAAGGCGAAATAATAAGCTTGATTGGCTCGAACGGTGCGGGAAAAACCACAACTCTTCATTCAATCTCGAATCTCATAAAAAAGGCGGAAGGAAAAGTTTTCTTCAAGGGCGAGGACATCACAAGTCTTTCTCCAGACCAGATTGTCCGCCGCGGGCTGATTCAAGTTCCAGAGGGACGGCGCATTTTCGCGAACCTTACTGTAAAGGAAAATCTTGAGATGGGAGCGTACACCAGAAAGGACAAGCAGAACATCAAAAGCGATATGGAGCACGTCTACACGCTTTTTCCGCGCTTGAAAGAGCGTCTAAGGCAGGAGGCAGGCACTTTGTCCGGCGGCGAGCAGCAGATGCTTGCGATGGGCCGCGCGCTTATGTCAAAGCCGGAGCTTCTTCTTCTTGATGAGCCTAGCATGGGACTTGCCCCGATTCTCGTTGACGAGATTTTTGAGATTGTAAAGAAAATCAACAGCGAGGGAACAACGATTCTCTTAGTCGAACAGAACGCTTACAAGGCGATGCAGATTGCAAGCCGCGTCTACATTCTTGAAACAGGCCTGATTTCTGCAAGCGGAAACGCCTGCGACATGATAAAAGACCCTGCCGTTCAAAAAGCATATTTAGGAGGCTAAAAATGATTATATCTGACTACATGAGCAAAAACCCGGTCTGCATTTCACTTGACCGCTCGGTTACCGAAGCCAAAGCGATAATGACAAAAGAAAAAATCAACAAGCTGCCGGTTCTGGACAAGGACAGCAATCTCGTTGGAATCATAACAAAAAATGACTTGGCAAAGGCCGCTCCGTCTGCCGCCACAACTCTCGACATCTACGAGATGGGCTATCTTCTCTCAAAGCTCAAAGTCGAAAAAGTGATGACAAAAAATCCTGTTACGGTCTCGCCTGACGAAGTTATTGAGGAAGCCGCAAGAATAATGGCAGACAAGGACATCGGCTGCCTGCCAGTTGTTCAGGACGGAATCTTAGTCGGAATCATCACCGAAAGCGACATTTTCAAGCAGTTCATCTCGATGTTCGGCGCGCGCCACCACGGAGTCCGCGTGACAATGGAATTCCCGGACAGAACAGGCGCGCTCGCTGACTTTGCAAGAAAAATCGCCGACAAAGGCGGAAACATAATCGCGGTGGTCACGGACGACGGCAGCAACATGACAAGCAAAAAAGTCACTGTAAAAATCTCGAATCTCGACACAAACGGCGTTGAAAGCGTAATCAGCGAAATCGGCGTCAAAAAGCTCGACATCCGGGAACTTTAATTTTTTCTAGGGCGTTCCCCGGCAGCCGCTGTTCTTTTGCGGTTTTCTTCCCCTAGTCCGCCATCCGTGGCGGAATCATCTTCCGAAGAAAATCGTTTTCGGCGGAAAATGCCGGGGCTGGCTATCCGTGGCTCCGCTCACGCTCCAGTGCGCAGCAGCATACTGGCACGTGTGATGTATCCACTACTGGCCCTAACGCAAGCAAGCCGCGCACGCAGGATTTGCTTTTCAAATGCAAAAAACGTCATTGCGAGAAGCGGAGCGTGTCATTCTGAACTTGATTCAGAATCTATAAAAAAAACACGTCATTGCGAGGAGCGGAGCGACGAAGCAATCCAGCTTCAAGTCCA
The DNA here is from genome assembly GCA_034088785.1 of Treponema sp. Classification (GTDB taxonomy): domain Bacteria; phylum Spirochaetota; class Spirochaetia; order Treponematales; family Treponemataceae; genus Treponema_D. The sequence continues at coordinate 17,225 of JAXDVS010000060.1, read as the reverse complement.
TCGCGTTTTCTTATTTGCTTGCATTTCGTGCGATGACACACGTCATTCTGAACTCGAGCACTTTCGTTGTCGTGTTCGCTTTGATTCAGAATCTATAAAAATGTAGATCCTGAAATAAATTCAGGGTGACGGCGTAAGCATATTTTCAAATAAAATTGTACGTCATTCTGAACTCGTTTCAGAATCTGCGAATAAAAACGCACGTCATTGCGAGGAGCGGAGCGACGAAGCAATCCATCTTCAAATCATGCCGTTTTCCAAATCGTATTCAATACGAAATCCGCTTTTCCCATTTTCTTGAATCGTGCTGAGTACGAATGTCCAATTTCCTAAAAATACAAATCGTACTGAGTACGAATGTCATTTTTCTAAAAATTACAAATCGTATTGAGTACGAATCCCGGCCTGCGTAAAATTTACAAAACGTACTGGGTACGAAACTCATTTTTTCAAATTCCTTGAATCGTAATCAGTACGAAAGCAGTTTTTGTTTTTCCAAATCGTACTGAATACGAAAATTAACTGCGGCTGACCGAATCGACAAATCTGTCTGATTGTAAACTTTGGAAAATTGAATAAAGTTGACAATCGCTCTTCAATTTGCGATTATCTTTGAATGAATAAAATCGAACTAAAAAATATCACAAAATCCTACGAGACTGCCGAGGGCGAAAAAGTCGCGGTGCGGAATGTCTCGTTTTCGCTTGACGAAGGCTCGCTTTGCGTTATCGGCGGCGAGAACGGAAGCGGAAAAAGCGTTTTGATGAACATAATTTCGGGGCTTGAAAAAGCCGATTCAGGAAGCGTCTCGTCTTATGGCAGGGCAGGGCTTGTTTTTCAGGAAGCCGACACTCAGATTTTGGGCGAGACTCCGCGCGAGGACATCTCGTTCGGTCTAAAAAATCAGAAGAAATCAAAAGAAGAGATTGAAAAAGCCGTGAACGACGCGCTTTTGCAGACTGGGCTTTCGGCAAAGGCTGACTATCCTGCGCGCTTTCTTTCAGGCGGCGAAAAAAGGCGGCTTGCCGTTGCGTGCATGCTCTCAATGAATTTTCCGGTTCTGATTTTGGACGAGCCGTATGCGAATCTTGATTTTGGCGGCGTAAAGCAGGTGAATTCTCTCGTTAAAAAACTCAATTCCGAGGGAAAGACAATCATAATCTTGACCCATGAGCTTGAAAAATGCCTGGGGCTTGCCGACCGCTTTATCGTCTTGTTCCGCGGCGACAAAGTTTTTGACGGAACTCCAGAAGACGGCTTAAAGCAGAATCTTGAAAGCTGGAACATCAGAAATCCGCTTGTGTCTTACAGCTCTGTGCGCGACTTGGTCTGGATTTGATTTTGTTTCAATTCGTATTTTAAAAATTATTGATAAATGCTAGAATCTAAACCGAAAATCTGCTTGCATTGCGAAAACTGATTTTGCCAATTTCAGCATGACAGGCTTTGTGCAATGCTGCTCTGTGTGACGAAATTGCGTTTTTGCAGGAAAAATGGAGTTCAAAATGTTTTATTATGGCGGTTTTGATTTAAGCTATTTGATTTTTGCAGTTCCGGCTTTGCTTTTGGGGCTGTGGGCGCAGTCTGCGGTAAAAACCCGCTTTGCAAAATACGACAGAATCCGCACGAAAAAAGGCGTTACAGGCGCGCAGGCGGCGGCGATTTTGCTCCGCGCAAACGGAATCACCGATGTGAAAATTGCGCATATCAAAGGAAATTTGACAGACAACTACAATCCGGCGAATAAAGTCCTAAGTTTAAGCGACGCGACTTATTCAAGCTCGTCGATTGCGGCGGTTGGAGTTGCGGCGCACGAGACAGGACACGCGATTCAGCACAATGTCGGATATTTTCCGCTTGAATTCCGCCGTATGCTCGTTCCGGTCGCCAATCTTGGCTCGACTTTCGGCCCGATTCTTGCGATTGCAGGTCTTGGATTTGGATATTCTGCCGCTTCTGCCGAATATGTTCCGGTTTGCCAACTTTTGACGAACATCGGGCTTTTGCTTTTTGCTGGCGCGACGCTTTTTTATCTCGTTACTCTTCCTGTTGAATTCAACGCTTCATGGCGCGCATTGAAAATCCTGAAAGGCGCGGGTGTTTTTGTTGACAAAGACGAAGTTGCAGGCGCGCGGGAAGTTTTGTGGGCTGCGGCGATGACTTACGTTGCAAGCGCGCTCGGCGCAATCGGAAACTTTGTGCGGCTTTTGCTTTTGACTCAGAAACGGCGAAGAAGATAAAAAGATAAATCGGAAAAAATAAAAAAGATGAAAGAGATTGATTTTTCTGAAATTGAGGGCGTTCTCGTTGGAAACGCTCAGAATGAAGACGCGAAAACAGGCGTTACAGTTTTTGTTTTTCCTTACACGGCGGCCGGCGCGGTTGATATTTCAGGCGGCGGGCCTGCAAGCCGGGAAACTCCTGTAATCGACCCGGAGCGCGCAGACACTCCTGTAAACGCGCTTGTCTTAGGCGGCGGCTCGGCTTACGGCCTTGACGCTTCAAGCGGAGTCATGGACTGCCTTGAAAAGCACGGAATCGGTTACGACACACGCTCGGCTTTAGTTCCGATTGTTGTTCAAAGCGACATTTACGATTTGAGTTTTGGAAGCTCTAAAATCCGTCCTGACAAAAAAATGGGCGCGGAAGCGTGCGAGGCTGCTTTAAGCGGTTCGTCTTTTGATTCTTCTCTAAGTTCAGGCGATTTTGATTCTTCTTGCGGCGATTCTCATGCGTCATCGGATTCTTCTTGCGAAGTTTCGCAGAATCTTTCTTGTTTTGAAAACAAAGTTTTTTCCGGGGCTAGGAACGGCTCTTTTGGCGCGGGAACTGGCGCGACTGTCGGAAAAATCCGCGGAATGGAGCGAAGCCAAAAGGCTGGAATCGGCTTTGCGGCGGCTCAGGTTGGAAATCTAAAAGTCGGGGCGGCGGTCGTTGTGAACGCGCTCGGAGACATTTACGCTTTTGACGGCGAATGTGCAGGCGGAAGAAAAATCGCGGGGCTTTTGTCAGAAGACAAAAAATCGTTTTGCGACAGCGTGAAAGAGCTTTACAAAATTTACGAGAAATCTTGCGGAAACGATTATTCTGAAAATCTTTCTAAAACGTCAGATGAAAAATCTTGCGAAAAATCAAAATCAGAAAAAAAAGATTTTGGCGCGTTTTCTGGCAGGTCGAACACAACAATCGGCGCGGTTTTCACGAACGGAGACTTTTCAAAGTCGCAGCTAAAAAAAATCGCTTCAATGGCGCGCGCGGCTTACGACAGATGCATTAGGCCGGTTGGAACGATGGGCGATGGCGACACGATTTACGCGTTCAGCACGGCAAAATCAGAAAGCAAAGTAAAGTCAAATCTGAATGTGGCTGGAACTTTGGCCGCCGAAGTCATGGAAAAAGCGATAAAAAACGCGATTCTCTTCAATAAAAATAGCTAGTATGAACAAGCAGAAAGCTCCGCGGAACAGAACTGTCACTTTGAGCGAGGATGAAATTCCTGTTTTAAAAAGCCAAATTCTCTCAAAAAGTCAAGTGAATTTTGGAAATTTCGTAAATTCCACGATAAATTCCGACATTTTGGAGGCTCTTCCTCTTCTTCCTGACGAATTCGCGGATTTAATCATAATCGATCCGCCTTACAATCTCACGAAAAATTTCAACGGATTTACGTTTTCTCAGCGTTCAATCGAGTCTTACGACGAATATCTGGCTTCGTGGTTTCCGCTTGTCTGAAAAAAACTAAAAAAAAACGGCTCGCTTTACATTTGCGGCGACTGGAAATGCACTTCGTCTTTGCAGCGCGCGGTGGAAAAAGAGCTTTTTGTTTTGAACAGAATCACTTGGCAGAGGGAAAAAGGCCGCGGCTCAAAGTCGAACTGGAAAAATTCAATGGAAGATATTTGGTTCGCGGTGAAAAATCCGAAAGATTATTATTTCAACGTTGAAGCCGTGAAAATCAAGAGAAAAGTTGTCGCGCCTTACCGGCAAGAAGGAAAGCCGAAAGACTGGGAAGAAAGCGACGGCGGAAAATTCAGAATAACGTATCCGTCGAATTTTTGGGATGATATTTCAGTTCCGTTTTGGTCAATGCCTGAAAATACCGACCATCCGACTCAAAAGCCTGAAAAACTTTACGCGAAGCTGATTTTGGCAAGCTCAAGGTCAGGCGATTTGGTTTTTGACCCGTTTTTGGGAAGCGGAACTGCAAGCGTTGTGGCGAAAAAGCTCGGAAGAAATTACTGCGGAATCGAGCTGAACGAGGAATATTGCCTTCTCGCGCAAAAAAGGCTGAATCTCGCTGAAACCGACAAGAAAATTCAAGGCTACGAGGACGGCGTTTTTTGGGAGCGGAATTCAGGAAAATAAGGAGATGAAAAATCTCGCGTGCTTTCCCTTTTTGCTTTGTCTAAAAATCTAACGTGTGTTTCATTTCTCTTTGTCTAAAAGTTCCTTATTTCACATAATTTTCCAAAAATCAAAATCTTCTGAACTCTGAATCTCCAAAAATTTTCCTTTCTGCGGAACGTGTTTAAACTTTCCGAAAATAATAATAAAATAGAAAAATCCATTTGACTTGGAAGGAAAAAAATGAAGAAAATCATAAAAGCTGTTTCTTTGATTTTGACTGCGGGCTTTGTTTTTACGGCCTGCGAAAGAATCGATATGGAAGGAATTTCCGAGCTTAACGAAATTGAAATTTGGTACAGCCCTTACACAAGCGACGCTGCTCCTCTTCCAAAAGAGTGCGATTTGCTTGACAGAATTGAAGGCGACTTGGGAATTAACTTGAAGGCAGTCGCGCTTCCGACGGACAAGGACGAGCTTAACAACGCGATTTTGTCGGCGGCAAAGACAAATTCGCTTCCAGATTTGTTTTATGTGAACCGTGACACTTTGCTCCAGCTTCTTGCAGATGACAAGCTTGCGCGCGTTGACTCGATGTATCCGCTGATGCCTGAGCGCACAAAGCAGATGTACAACGGACCTTCGCGACGTTCTTCGACTTTTGACGGACTTTCTTTCGGGCTTTCACATTCCGGCTCAATCGACCGCAACGAGGGCGTTCTTATCAGAAAGGATTGGCTTGACAAGCTTGGTCTTTCAGTTCCGACAACAACAGAAGAATTTTTGAATGTAATGCGCGAATTCACTTTTAATGACCCTGACGGAAACGGCAAGGACGACACTTACGGCTACGGAGCTTACATTGAGATTGCCGCTTACGAGGACGGACTTGGAAAGCGATTTTCTCCGTTTTTCGGCGCGTTCGGCGTTGAGGGAACTTACAATGCCACAAAGAAAAATGCCGGCTTGAACGTTCGTAAGCCTGCGTATTATGACGCTCTCGATTTTATAAGGACGATGTGCGCTGACCGCGTAATCGACCCGAACTGGACAACCTACAACAAAAACGAGTTCCGTGCGGCTTGGAAAGCTGGAAAATTCGGAATGATGCGCGAGCAGAATGCGGCTCTCGCGCTTGAGTCTAACTACCGTTCTTTTGATGAAAATTTCCCGGACGGCGAATGGCTTTTGATTGCGCCTCCAAAAGGCCCGCGCGGAGAATCTTCCGTTGGAGCTTACACAACAGGTTACAGAACTTACGCAGTTTCAAAACGAACTCAGGAGCTTGGAAAACTTCCTGTTCTTGCAAAACTTCTTGAGTGGATGTCTACCGACGGCTACAATTACGTCGTTTACGGCGAGGAAGGCGTGAACTTTCTTCTTGATGATGACGGAAATGTCACAACTGAGGGGCTTCCAAATCCGGAGCTTGCATACACAAAAAAATCTGTGGCTTCGCTTTTGCAGCTTAGAAACCTTGTCTTCCACAACTCGAACGAAGAGCTTGCCGGACGCTATCCAACTTGGACTTCGCGCAACGGAAAAACAATGTCGGCTTTGACTTTGCTCCGTTCAATGCAGAATCAGCCGTGGACTATGGCGGTCGGAATTCCGGGCTGCTCAAAAGAGCTTAAAGAATATTACGAGAAAGGCGTTCTTGATTTTGTTACAGGCGCGGTTCGCCTGACTCCTGAAAGCTGGAAAAGCTGGCTCTCTGAATTTGACAATATGGGCGGACTTGACTGGGAAAACCGCTGCAAGATTCAGGTTGAGTCGAGCAATCTCCTTATGGACGACAATAAAGTCAACGATTAAAAAAATAGAAAAAATGCGAAAAATGGAACGTTTGCAACGTTTCTTTAGATAATGTGTCTAAAAATAAAAAGAATTTTTGTTTTTGAGGATTTTTTATGAGCAAAAGAAGAGTTGTGATTACTGGAATGGGCGTTATTTCTCCTGTTGGTAACACAGTGGACGAAGCGTGGAATTCTGTAAAAAATGGAAAATCAGGAATCGGAAAAGTAACTTTGTTTGACCCGTCGCGCTTGAGCGTGAAAATCGATGCGGAAGTCAAGGATTTTGATGTTGAAAAATACGGAATCGAGTCAAAAGCAGTGCGGAAAATGGCGCGCTTTTCAAAATTCTGTCTTGCGGCATCAAGCCAGGCTATAACTGATTCTGGATACACAAAAGAGACTTTGTCGGCTGAAAAAGTCGGCGTTATGGTCGGCTGCTGCATTGGCGGAATGGACGCAATCAGCGAGGGCTTTTCAAAGCTCGACAATCCAGAGGCCGGACCTTCGCGCTTGCCTCCGCTCACAACTCCGCTTATGATTTCAAACGAGGCCGCGGCGAACGTTTCAATTTACTACGGACTAAAAGGACCTTCTTGGGCTTTGAACACAGCCTGCGCTTCTGGAACTGACGCTCTCGGACTTGCAATCGATATGATTCGAAGCGGAAGAGTTGATGTCTGCCTTTCAGGCGGAACTGAAGCTGCAATCACAGAATTTTCAATCGCTTCATTCATAAAATTGATGGCTTTGGCTTCAAAATTCAATGACTGCCCAGAAAAAGCAAGCCGGCCGTTTGACCGCGACCGCGATGGATTCGTTCTTGCGGAAGGCTCGGCAATGTTTATGCTTGAAGAGCTTGAGCACGCGAAAAAACGCGGCGCGAAAATCTACGCGGAACTTGCCGGCTTTGGCTCAAGCTGCGACGCTTACCACATTACAGCACCGTTGAAAGACGGAAGCGGAGCTGCTCTCGCTGTAAAAGAAGCGATTGCAGATGCCGGATTAAAGCCAGAGGACATTCAGTATTACAATGCGCACGGAACTTCAACTCATGCGAACGATGTTGGCGAAACTCATATGCTTAAGCTCGCATTCGGCGAGGAGCAGGCGAGAAAGCTCCACATTTCTTCAACAAAATCGATGACAGGACACTTGGTTGGAGCCGCAGGCGCAATCGAGGCTCTTTTCTGCGTAAAAGCAATTAACGACAGCTTTGTTCCGCCTACAATCAATCTTGAAAATCAAGACGTCGAAGGCGGCTGCGACTTGGACTACACTCCAAACAAAGGCGTTGCCTGCAACATTGACGCTGCCGCAAGCGCGAGCTTGGGATTCGGCGGACACAATGGCTGCGTTGTCATAAAGAAATTTGTCGAGTAGTTTTTTACCGAAATATTGAAATAGGAAGATAAAAAATCCGCGGACTGCTTTTTTAGCGATTTCCGCGGATTTTTTTTGTTTTCTCGAATTAAAGTTTCGTTTCTTTTCAAGTCTTTCTTATCATCTTGAATTGCAGAATTCTAGCTTCTTAAAGACATTTCCGGTTTGCTTCTTTCCACTTTTTTTGAATCTTTCTTATCATTTTTAATCAAAAAAAATCGTCTCTTTCGCTTCTTTTATTTTTTTTACATCTTTTTGATTTTTTCAATTAAGTCTTTTGAGTCTGCGGCGTATTTTTCGTAAATTTTTTCTGTTGCGTTCTTGAATTTTTGAAGCTCGTTTTCAGAAAGCTCAATTACCGTCGTTCCCGACTGCCTGACTTTTTCTTCTGCCGAGGCTTGCTTTTCGATGTTTTTTTCAATATCGTATTTTTGGACATCTTTTGCGCAGGATTTTATAAGCTCCACGTTTTTTTCTGAAAGTTTTGACAAAGCCGTTTTTGACGCGAGCAAAATTTCTGGAATCCAGGCGTGCTGGTCGAGCGTATAATAAGGCGCGACGAGAAAATCTCCCATGCCCTCGTAAGTTGACCAGTTGTTTTCGGCTCCGTCAACAAATCCGTTTTGAATCGCCGCGTAAACTTCTGTTGGCGGAATGTTCACAACTCCGACTCCGCCGAGCGCGCTTACAATATCTTTCATCAGCGGGCTGTTCATAACCCGGATTCTCATTCCTTTCATATCTTCAAGATTTCTGATTGGCTCTGCGCTGTAAAAAGAGCGGCAGTCAGAATCGTAATAGCAAATCCCGGCAAGTCCTAAATTCGATTTTTCAATCTCGCTCAAGATTTCGCTTCCAACATCGCTGTTTAAAACTCGCCACATATGTTCCCTGCCGCGGAAAAGATAAGGCAGATTCACGAGATTTATTTTTGGAACAAACGCCGAAACCGGCGCGCTTGAAACTCTCGCAAAATCGATTTCTCCGTTTATCAGGGCTTTTATAGAATCTGTCTCATCCTGATAAAGAATTCCGCCCGAGAAAACTTCGATATGAATTCTTCCGTTCGTTCTTTTTTCTACGAGATTCGCAAATTCTTTGTCCGCGAGCGAAATAGGGTAGCCGTCAAGATGAATTTCGGCAAGTTTCAGGCTGATTTTTTTGTTTTGGCAGGAAAAAAATGAAAATATGGCGGAACAAACGGCCGACGCTGCAAAAAATTTTGTGAATATTTTGTTCATAAATGCTAAAGAAGTCCTAACTTAAAATTATCTTACATAAATTGAAAAACTGCAATCTTTTTACTATTATTTATGACTATGAAAAAAATTACGAAAATGGCAGCTGTTTGCTTGCTCGCCGCGTTTTTAGGCGGAAATGTTTATTCGCAGGCAAATTTTGAATCTGTTGGACAGATGACGGAAGCAGAGAATGCTCTCTCTGATTCAGAAAATGACGGAAAAAAACACTGGTTTTCTGCGTTCGGCGGAATGTTGATTTTTAACTTGGGACTTGCGACTTGGAACCGCTACGTGATTGGCTCGGGCTGGGCGCAGACTGGTCCTGATGAATGGAACCGCTTTTGGGAGCGCGACTTGGCTTGGGACGATGACTGGTACTGGACGAATTTCGTTCTTCATCCTTATCAGGGAAGCCTTTATTATATGTCGGCACGTGGCTCGAATCTCAATGTTTTTGAGTCTTTGCTTGTTACAACCGTTGGCTCGGCTTTTTGGGAATATCTTTGCGAGACAAACGCTCCTTCAAAAAATGATATGGTCTACACGACTTTGGGCGCGTTTTCTGTCGGCGAGATGATGTATCGCCTTTCGCTTGCCGCGGACAGCAAATCTCGTCTTGCGGGCTTCGCCTTGAACCCGATGCGTCTTTGGACTGAATTTGCGACAGGACAGAAGCCGCAAAATCCTCATGGAACAATCAACGAGCTTACTTTTAAAGTTGAGGCTGGAACTGCATCTTCTTACACGAACATTCTTGGCTCGGATTCAAAAGTCGACATGACGAATTTTGACAGAAACGAGAATTATCCGATTTATGGCGGATTTGAAGTTTTGGCGGTTTACAACGACCCTTACACAAACGACTCGAACGTTCCTTACAGCCATTTTGAGCTGAAAATCCACGCTGATGCCGGAAAAGGCTCTGGAACTGGCTCTGACTGCAATTTTAAGGAATTCGACGAGCAGGTTATGTACAACATTGAAATTGAAAGCAACGGAATGTTGTGGTCACGCTCGCCTGTTTTTGCAGACAATGTAGACACGACTTTGGGATTTGTGATGGAATACGATTTTGACTGGCATTCGTTCTATCTGATTTCATCGCTTGCGCCTGGACTTGCAATCAAGCAGCGCGTAAATTTTGACACAAGCCGCTTTGAATGGCAGCTTCACGGAGCCTGGATTGCTTTGGGAACTGCGGACAATTATTACATCAGAAGAAGCTTGCTGGCCGACTGGCCGGACGGAACTGTGCGGTTCTACAGCTACACGACGGGTGCCGAGTCGGTCTTGAAATTGAAATACGCGACAGACAAAGGCTCGAACATCGCTTTTGATTTCCACGGATATGCGATGTATGATTTTTACAATCAGCTGAAAGACGGAGCTTCTGTCGGCTGGGAGCTTATTGGAAAAGGAACTCTAAGCGCGGAAGTTGCGGTTTCAAAATCTGTTCTTCTTGGAATTTCCGACAGACTTTATGCAAAGCGGACTTTCTACGAGACAGAGCCTGATGTTTTCCAGATTTTGAATTCTGCGAGCATTTACGCAAAATGGAAGTTCCGTTAGAATATCTAGCGATATATGAAATTTGTTAGCACTAGAGATTCTTCGAATCCTGTAAATTTTGAAAAAGCCGTGCTTGACTGTATGCCAAAGGACGGCGGACTTTATGTTCCAAAAGATTTTGTTGACTTGCGCCGTTTTCTTTTGTATATGGACAGCCGCACTTCTTTTGCGAACATTGCCGGAACGTTGACCTCGGCGTGCATAAACGACGAATTTTCACCGATTATTTGCGAGACAATCGCGACAAAGGCCTTTCCTTTTGCTCCGAGCTTGAAGCGTCTTGACGAAAGGCTTTTTGCGCTGGAGCTTTTTCACACGCCGACTGGAAGCCACAAAGATTTCGGAATTTCCTATCTCGTGAACTGCCTTGAAACAATTCTCACTATGAACGGCGGAAATGCGGTTTTTCTTGATTCCACTGTAGGAGAACTCGGGGCGAGCCTTGCGCGTGCAATCCGCGGAAAAAAGAATCTGAAAGCGGTTTTGCTTTATCCTCGCGGATTTATGCGCGGACTTTGCGATGAGGATTTTATCTGGAACGGCGGAAATGTTCTTCCTATTGAAATTGACGGAACTGAGCACGATTGCCATTCCCTTGCAAGAAAATTTTTCGCGGACAGAAATCTCGTTGAAAAATACAATCTGACTGTTGCAAACACTGCGAATATCGGCCGTCTTATGCCACAGATGTTTTTTTATCCTTACGCGTTCAGCCGCTTGAAAGAGCAGGTCAACGCGGATATTTTTTATGCGATGCCTTGCGGAAATTATTCAAATCTCGTTGCAGGCCTTTACAGCTGGCGGCTTTCTCTTCCTGTAAACGGATTTATTTGCCCGACAACTGACGAAATCAAAACTGACTTGGCTGGAAACTGCCAGATTATGGACAGCATTGTCTCTCTTAAAGACCGTGAAAATGCCGACCCTGCAAGCCCTTCAAATCTTGAGCGTCTTGAAGAAGTTTTTTCGTCTTATTCGCTTATGCTGAAGCATTTTATTTATCCAAGCGATGTTTCTGATGAAGAGGCGGAAAAATGCAGCCGGAAACTTTTCCTTGACTACAATGTTTACGCTGACAAATGCACGAGCCGGGCTTTTGCCGCTGCCGCCGCGCGAAAGGGAATGACAGACGAGGACGAAGCCTGCACTGTTCTTGTTATGCGCGATCATCCGGCTCTTTCTTCGTCGTGGATTCGGCACGCGATTGGTGAAGCTCCTGAAATGCCGGAATGTGTGAAAAGCGCGCTTGCCCAAAATCATCTTGAAAATCCGCTTGTAAAGACGGCAGATGAAGTTTTGGCGATTATGAAAAAATATCTCGGAAAATAAAAATTGAACTAAGCGTTTTGAAATTCTGTTTCATTTTTTAGATTTTTGGAAAATTATAAAAAAGGCGGATTTGCATTTTTTTTACAAATCCGCCTTTTGTTTTATTTCTTTTCTTTTTGATTTTTTAGAATCTTCTTGCTGCCTGTTTTTGTTTCAGTTTTCGGAGATTTTTCTTTTTCCGTTTCTGATTTTTCAGATTCTAAAAATTCTTTTAAGAGATTTTCGCACTTGTATTCAGCATTTTTTTGCGCTTTGTCAATTTTTTTGAACACTTTTGAAACCAAAGCCACTTTTTTCGTGCTTTTTGCAAGCGAGAACACAGCTTTTCCGAGTTTTAAAATCTCTTCCATTTTTTCCGCGTTGAACCATTTTACGCCGCCGTACTCGTTTGCGCCGGTCAAAAGCCACGCATTTTTTGAGCTTACGAGATTTTGCGCAAATTCAAGGCAGTCCTGATTTTCTGAGTTTTCAGAGAATTTTAGCTTGCAGTTTTCAAGCAGGATAAACGCTTTTTCAAACCATTCTGAAATTTTTTCGCTTTTTTCGGATTCAGAATTTTCATTTTTCAAAAAGTCTGAAATTTTCCGCGCAAGTCCCCATTCGCTTGTCTTTCCGTTTTCTGCAAGCGGAAGAAGAAGCGCGAGAATCGAAAGATTCAGGCTCGAATCGTTTTCAGAATCTTTTGATTTTTTCGGCAGAATTATTTTAGGAAACTCGACCGGCTTGAATTTCTGAGTTTTTCTTTTTGCAGGCGATTTTGATTTTTTCACGCTGCTTTTTTCTTTTGATTCAGTCCGTTCAAGATTTTCGTTGAATTCCTTTTCTGCGAAAATATTTGCGAGCTTATAGAAATCTTCAAGCGGCTTTTCAATTTCCGCCTTGTATTCTTTAAGCGCGATTTTCTTTGATTTTGACTCCGCATTTTTTACGCTTTCAAGGAGTTGCGCGAACGCTTCGTAAAGTTCCTTGTAATGAAGTTCCTGCCAAGCGATTTTCAAGTCTGGCGTTCCGCTTCCGTTCAAAAAATTGCAGATTTCGCCGAGGCTTCCGTCTGTGTCTTTTTCCTGCCGAATGTCGAGAAAAACCTGAGTCTCAAATCCGTTCAACGCGATGAAAATTCCGTTATCGCAAATCTCTTTTGATTTTCTGATGTACCAGAGATTGCTTCTCTGCTCGCGGAAAATCATATAGAAATCGTCCTCGCCCCAAAGTCCAAGACCTTCGGAGATTGAGCGTGTTTCGAGTTTTTTGTCGTTTTCGCCCGAGCCTGTTTTTACGCTGTATTCGCACGACTGTTTTATCCAGCCGCATGCTCGCTCGTATTTATTATTATAGAAGACAAGTGAATATTCTGAGCCGCATTTGTTTGAATATGCAAAAACGTTCTCATTGACGGCTCCGTTGTTCCAGACATCGTAGAACAAAAAGTCCTCAACGCCTGCGAAAATGTAGCGTTTTTTCATAAGCGGGAAGATTTCTCTTTTGTGCCGCTCGATTAAATACTGGTCAGGCTGCTCGTCTCTGTATGCGCGCGTGTATTCCATTCCGTATTTTTCTTCAAATCCTTCGATTTGGCCGTGTCCGAACATCGGCAAGCCCGGCATTGTGACCATCAGCGTGCAGACACCAAAATATTTGTCACCTTTTCCAAACTGCGCAACCGCCGTCTCTTCGTCCGGATTGTTCATAAAATTCACGTAGCGTTTTAGAATCTGCGGGTCAAACTGAATCGTGTTCTTGACGGTCTGGCGGTATTTGTAGTTTTCCTCTTTTTTGAGCATATTCATAAACGCCGAATTGTAGACGCGGTGCATTCCGAGCGTTCGTGTGAAATATCCTTCCATCATCCAGAATGCCTCGGCGAGCAAAAGTGTGTCTGGAACTTCTTTCGCGATTCGGTCAACAACCTCGCGCCAAAATTCGTTTGGAATCCGTTTTTCAAATTCCGCCGCGCTCAGCGCAAATTCGCTTCTTGTCGCAATGTCTCCGCCTTTTCCCGGCTCTGGATACCAAAGTCGCTTGATATGCTTTTTTGCGAGAACCATCGCCGCGTCGAATCGGATAATAGGGAAATTCCGCGCAACGTGAAGAATTTCCTGCATAACTTCCTCGCGCGCCTGCGGATTCAAAAAGTCAATTTGGGCTGTGTCGTTCCACGGCATTCCAGTTCCGTCGTTTCCGTGGTAGATGTATCGAGTGTCGCCTGTGTTTGTGTCAACTCGCTTGAAGACAACCGCGCAATCTGATTTTGAGTAGTAATGGTCTTCAAGATAAATCGCAACTCGGCTGTCGTGGCTTAAATTCGGGCCGTTGAACGTGTACTGCGGAAAAGGATTGTCTTTTCTTTGCATGAACAAATCGGGCTTTTCAACAATCCATCTCGCGTCCATTCCTGTGTGATTCGGAACCATGTCGCTTGCAAGCCGGATTCCGCGCTGCCAAAGCCTTGTGCGCAAATTTGAAAGCGCGTCCCAGCCTCCAAGATTCGCCGCAATCTCGTAGTCCTCAAGAGAATATGCAGAAGCCGCCGCTTCCGGGTTTCCGCACATCTGCTTGATTTTCTTGCTTGCCTGCGAACGCTCCCAAAGCCCAATCAGCCAAAGTCCCGTAAATCCTTCGTCACGGAGCAAATCAAGCTCCTCGTCTGGAATTTGGTCTAGGCGCGAAATTTCTCTGTTGTATTTTTTTGAAAGCTGGAAAAGCCAGACAAGAACCGTTTTTGCCATAAGAACAACGCGCGGCATCCATTCCTTGTCTGCGCTGAAACGCTCATACTCGCGCATAAGATAATCGTAGTTTGGCGGCGACATATCAGGACTTCCGCCGTTTGTCGGATGCCACTCAGGTTTCCATTCCTCAGCCAAAAGGTCGCTTCCGCCAAAAAGCCGCTTTAGCCAGTAATCTTCGCCTTCTCCGTCGCCCGGGAGAAAAAGCTCCGCCCAGTGAACACGGACGTAATTCAGCTGCTCTTGAAGATTGTCAGGCGCAAATCTGACAGGCTCGCGCAAAAATGAAATCAAATCGTTTCCGTAGCTTCCAAATCCTGACTGGCTTTTGAAAAATGCCTGAATCTCGCTCCAGATTTCCTTGAAGTCAAAATCAGAATTCTCTTTTAATTTTGAATCGTCAAAAAGCGGATAAAATGGCTTGAACGCAGGATTTTCGTTGTCGAGGCAAAGCATAATCAGCTCTTCAAGCGTCTGCTCCCGATTTGTCCGCACTCTGCCTGTTTTCCGCTCTGTAAGTTCCGTGTTCAGATATTCTTCTACTGAACATTTTCCTTTATAAACATCAACCGGCGGAAATTCTTCAGAAAATTTGACCAGAAGCAAATCGATTTTTTCTTTTCCGAATTTGTTTTCGAGTTTTGAAAGAAGATTTTTGAAAGCGTCGGAGTTTTTGTGGCGTCGGTAAGTGTAGCACGCAAGATGAAAAATCTCGTCGAGCAAGCCCATCGCGTTCAAAGTTCCTGCTGAAATTTGAGGCAGATTGTTTTTTTCAAGATATTCGTTGAATTTTGTCTGAAAAGCGCGAACTGCTGAAATATTCGCTAAAATCACGTTTCCGCTAGAAGCAAAAAGTCCATCAGAAAAGTTGCACGCATCCCGGACAGTCCGAGAAATGTGGAATTCGTTGTGCGAGAAAAACATAAAAAGCCCCCGGAGGAAAATATTTTGTAATCCTTAAAATTATATCATAGATTTGCGGAATATCTCGTTTTTTTATTCAATAAAACCGTATTTCCAGTGCCAAACGGGCTTTGCAAGTTTGTAGCTGAAAGGCTGTTTTTTCTCGAAATCTGGAAGCCATTCTGTGTCCTGGCACAAATCCTGATAAAAAAGATAGTCGAAATCGTAAGCTTCTATTAAATCGCGCAAATCTTTGTCTTCCTGCGCGTTCACAAGACGGTTTTCTATAGAAGACAACGCTTTTTTCCGTTTTGAAAGCTCTTCGTCGCTTCCCTTAAAAGGAACTGGCGTATATTGGCTCATCAGCGAGATAATCGCTTTTTTGTCCGCGTTGTGTTTAAGCCATTCAAGGACATCTGCCGTTTCAAAGAATTTTCCCGGCAAAAAAAGATGACGCACAATCACGCCCGAAAAAATTTTGTCTTTTGTGATTTTTTCGCCGTCTACAATTTTTTCTTCCTGAACAATTTTCAGCGGATTATGGGAAATCATCCAAGAAATCGCTTTTTCAGCCTTTTCAGGATAATCTTTCGTCTGGCATAAATTCTGCGAAAGCTCCGCGCTCAAAGTTTTCAAGTCAGGAAGATAAATAGAAACAAGCCCTTCAAGCATTTTAAGCGACTCAACATCGTCGTATCCGCTCGAATTCCAGCAAACAGGAATTTTAAGTCCGCGTTTTTTTGCTTCTTCAAGCCCTTCTGCAATCGCCGGAATGTGGTGGCTTCCTGTAACGAGATTTATATTTTCAGCTCCAGCTGCTTCAAGTTTTAGGCAAATTCTTGAAAATTCTTCTTTTGAGATTTCCGCGCCCATTCCCTGCTGGCTAATCTGATAATTTTGGCAGAATGCACAACGCAAATTGCAGCCTGTCAGAAAAATCGTTCCGCTTCCGTTGTGGACAGTCAAAAGCGGCTCTTCGCCAAAATGCAGGCAAGCAACCGCAACTCTGATTTTTTCGCTTTCCCTGCAAAATCCTGCGTGGTTCAGCGGCGACTTTTCCGTGCGGTCAATTCCGCATTTTCTCGGGCATTGAAGGCATTTCGAATAAAGATTATCTGGGCAAAAATTCTGATTCAATTAAATCGCGCCTCTGTCAAGCAAAATTCCCATCATATTTTGAAGCGCGTCCAAATCAAGCTCCTCGCTCGCCTCGTCAACAAAGCCTTTCAAATTCTCAAAATCCTCAGCTGAAAGGCTGTCCAGACTTTCGTCGTCAATATTGTCAACAAAACACTGAAACGCCTTGATTTTTTCGATATTTTCTTCTGTCGGCTCGTTTTCCGGATTTTCAGAAGCCAAAATGTATTTGTCAAGCCAATAATCCGAAAGCGAAGTTGCAAGCACGCCCAAATTCGGGTTGTTCCGTGCGAAAAGCTTTGAAATTTCCGTGCAGGCTCTTTTTCCGTCGTAGCGTCCGCCGTTGTTTGCGCGGTCGTATTTTATGATTCTCTTTATGTCCGATAAAAATTTCTCAATTTGTGTCATATTTTCAATTATAATGTTTTTTTTGAATCTGTTAAAGCAATCGATTTTTCCATTTTTTTCCCGCGAAAATTGTTTTTTTATGATTTTTTCTTTTTTGGACGGACTTTTTTTTGAGCAGCCAGTGTTTTTCTCGAGCAAAGCGTCAATGCTGAAAAACAAGCCCAGCTTTCCGCGGTGCGCTAACGCTTATTCTTCCGCTTCACTTGGCTTCGCCTGCGCTTCGCTCCAGAACTTCGCCGCTCCAATCTGGCGTAGCATTAAGATTCGCTTCGTAAATGTGCAAAATTTGGACTAGAAAATTCTAGTTTATTTTTAATTTAAAAAACTTGACTTTTCTAATAAGGGAATTTACACTTTATCTATGGACTTAAAAACTGTATTAACACCTGACA
>JAXDVS010000059.1:0-3195 GCA_034088785.1 Treponema sp. | reverse complement strand
AGTCATCAGACATCAGTCAGCAGACAGCAGTCAGCAGTCAGCAGTCAGCAGTCAGCAGTCAGCAGTCAGCAGTCAGCAGTCAGCAGTCAGCAGTCAGCAGTCAGCAGTCAGCAGTTGATTATGTAGCAAGAGTCAAGTTTGTCAAGTACCAGTTTGTAAAAACTGGAGAAATCAGGCGGTGTGCCTGATGGAAAAATCTCTTGATGTTTCAATTATAATCGTAAACTACAACACAAAAGAGCTGACACGAAACTGCCTGAAGTCAGTTTTTAGGCAGACTAAAGATATTTCATTTGAAGTTATTGTTTCGGATAACGGTAGCAATGACGGCTCTATTGAAATGATAAAATCCGAATTTCCGCAGGTTGTTCTTATAGAAAACAATGCGAATCTGGGATTCGGAGCCGCAAACAACCGTGGATTAAAAATTGCAAAGGGAAAATACATTTTCTATCTGAATAGCGATACAGTTTTGTTGAACAATGCCGCAAAAATTTTCTTTGATTATTGGGAAAATTCTCCTGAAAAAGAAAAAATCGGAGCATTGGGCTGCGTTCTTCAAGATGAGAACGGAAACTTGATTCATTCGGGCGGAGAGTTTCCAAAATGCAAGTCAATCTGCAAGGAAAGATTCTCGGAGCTGGTTCATTCTTGTGCGAAATATCTGCTTTTAAAACTTCATCTTGAAAAGCTTTACCAGTTTTCAAGAAAAGAGATAAAAAGCGAGCGTGTTATTCCCGGAGAAGTGGATTATGTTACCGGAGCGGACCTGTTTATGCTCAATGACAGATTTGCGGAATTTGACGAGAGATTTGTCCTTTACTACGAGGAAACAGACTTGCAGAGGAATTTGCGCAATCAGACCGGGAAAAAATCTTTCCTTATAGATGAGCCTAAAATAATTCATCTTCTGCATAAAGGCATGACTGAGAAAATCAGGTTTGAAACATTCTCAACTTTTCATAATAAAGTTTCCAGTGTTCTTTATTTTGAGAAATACGGGAAAAAGACAAGTCTTCTGAATTTTTTGAACAAACTTATATTTCTTTTGCCGGCGAATAAAAGATGGCGTGAAGAATACAAGGAGGCGATTCATAAATGAAGGACTTTCTCCATAAATTCTTAAAACTCAACTTTCGTTCTGTTTTTCTCAATTTTTATCTTCTTCCGTTCAGGCAGGCGGTGCATCTGCCGTTGCTTTTTGCCCGGAATGTAAAAGTCTCTGCGATTTATCGGGGGGGGGTACGGTTGAATAGTAAAAATGTAGCTCCGGCGATGGTTCAGATTGGATACGGCATTGTCGGAAATGTTGACGGGAAATTTGAGCGTTCCATTGTTGAAATCAGGAAAACCGGAAAAGTGGTTTTTGACGGAAAATGCTGCTTGGGCAGCGGAACAAGGCTTAATGTTCACGGAACTTTGCGGTTTGGAGACAATGTGCGAATAAACGGAAATTCCAATATCTGCTGTCTTTCTGATGTGGAAATTGGCGGCGGAAGTCTTATCTCTTGGGACTGTCTTTTTATGGACACCGATTTTCATAAAATCTATGCGGACGGAAAAATTGCAAACGGGAATTCTCCTGTGAAAATCGGAAAGAACTGCTGGATTGGCTGCCGGACAACTGTTCTTAAAGGCTCGGAAATTGCTGACGGTTCTGTTGTGGGAGCCGGAAGCCTTGTCTGCAAAAAGTTCGACAGGAAAAATTCTGTTTACGGCGGCAGCCCTGCAAAACTCTTGAAAGAAAACATCAGATGGGAGGAGTAAGAATGATTCCCAAGATAATTCACCTGTGCTGGCTGAGCGGAGACGAATATCCGCCGCTTATAAAAAAATGTGTCGAGTCCATTTGTTCAAAGCTGCCGGACTATGAGATAAAAATCTGGACTAAAGAAAATTTTGACATTGACTCTGTTCTTTGGGTAAAGCAGGCATTTGAGGCGAAAAAATATGCCTTTGCAGCGGACTACATACGTTTCTGGTCGCTTTACAACTACGGCGGAATCTATCTTGACTCAGATGTAGAGGTCTTGAAGTCTTTTGATGACTTTTTGGGCTGCAGGAGTTTTACAGGATTTGAGTATCTGAATATCCCGGAGGCGGCTGTTGTCGGCGCGGAAAAGGGAACGGAATGGATAAAAAACTGTCTTGACTGGTACAACGGAAAGTCATTCTTAACTTCTGCCGGGGAGATGAAAAGGGATGTTGTTCCTCGTCTTGTGAAACTTGTCCTTGAAAAGAAATATGGAAGAAAAATTGAGGACAACGGAAAAATCCAGCATTTGGACGGCCTTGAGCTTTATCCGTATTCTTATTTTTCACCCAAAAACTACTTCACAGGAAAAATCAGAATAAAGCCTGAGACTGTCTGCGTTCACCGTTTTGCGAGCGCCTGGAGACCGAATGAAAAACGAAAATGGACGCTTGTCGTGCATAACGTTGTGATTCATCTCTTAGGAAAAAAACTTCATGACAGGCTTTTCAGGCTTGTAAGACCGATCCCAAAAACTTTCAACGGAGAAGAGATATGATCAGCGTGTGCATGGCCACCTACAACGGCGGGCGTTTTATAAAAGAACAGATTGACTCGATTCTTCCGCAGCTTTCACAGGAGGACGAGCTTATAATTAGCGATGATGGAAGCACGGACAAAACGCTTGAAATTATCGCGTCGTATAAAGATGAGCGGATAAAGGTGTTTCATCATAAGAAAAATCCTGAATATGCGAAGATAAAACATAGTCGCAATTTTTATTATGCAACCAGCAATTTTGAGAACGCGTTGAATCAGGCTAAAGGAGACTACATTTTTTTGAGCGACCAGGACGATATTTGGAAATCTGATAAAAAAGAAAAAATGCTGAAAGCCCTTGCTGATTACAAGGCTGACTGTGTGATGTGCAATTTTTCTGTGATTGACGAGAATGGAAATATTATTAAAGAAAAGTTTTATGAGAATTCGCCAATATCAAAAAGTCTCGTTGTTAATATTCTGAAATCAAAGTTTCTAGGCTGCTGCATGGCTTTTTCAAGGAATTTGCTGCAAAAAGCATTGCCGTTTCCAGATAAACTGATAGCGCATGACTATTGGATTGGCTGTCTTTCTGAAAAACTTATTTTCCTGAATGAGCCGCTGCATCTGTATCGGCGATATGAAAGCAATGTTTCTACCAGCTCGGAAAAATCAAAAAATAG
>JAXDVS010000058.1:0-36833 GCA_034088785.1 Treponema sp. | reverse complement strand
ATACATTTACATGGGATACATCTGTTTCCGGAGAAACCCCAACTGGTTGCAGCAGATATACAGTTGCTATATATTTTGGTGCAAAAAATATTGTTTCATCAGGAAGTTCTTCATCTTCTGCTGGTAAATATCAAAGTCTTGTTTTAACATCTTCTGGAAATCCTGTAATTGTTTATTATGATGCTGAAAATGAACAGTTAAGAATCGCTTATTGCTCTGCTTATTCAAACGGTGCGACTGCTTCAAGTTGGACTCGCCAGACAATCTCAGTCGTTTCAGGCGGAACTTACGTTCAGGCAAAGATTGACGGCAACAATTATCTGCACATAATGTATCGCGACTCAGACGGAAAGCTTTGCTATTTGAAGTCAACCAATAATCCTGACGGAGGTGCTTACACATTTGATAAGCCTATGACAATTGATTCAAGCGGAACTTACGGAACTCTTTCTGTTATGAATGTTAATGGCTCTTACGTTCCTTGCGTTTCTTGGCTCAACAGCGAAGGCACGGCAAACGGCGTAAAATACGCGCTTCTCCGCAATGTTGACACAGGCGACGGAAACACAGAAAGCCTTTGGGACGTTCAGATTGTTCCTGCCGTTGTCGATGGCGGAAACCATTATGTGACTGGCGGCGAGCTTGTCTATGTTGAAGGCAAGTCCGGCTCTTGGAATACAACCGAAGACAGTGTCTCAATGGGCGACTGCGATTCTGTAGTAGGCTTTAACACTGGCCGAATGGATGTAGTCTTCTTAAAAAGCGAGAAATAATTAGCAAAAATAATTTTCTCTCATTTTTCTCCGGCTTTCTCACTGCGGAAAGCCGGAGATTTTCTATTCAAATCTTTTCTGAACTTATTCTCAAAAACATAAAATCCTGCTTTCTTTGCCTTTTCGAATTGAAGCAAGCCTACCTAAGAGCTGAAGGAAGCATACCTAAGGGGCGAAGTAAGTATTCCTAAGACCTGAAGCAAGTATTCCTTTAGTCCTTAGGAAGTATACCTTAGGCTCTTAGGAAGTATTCCTTCGGGAGTTAGGAAGCATACCTTTAGTCTGAAATAGGTGTGCCTTTAAAAAAAGTTCTGGAAAGCATTTTTTTGAGGCTTGCTGTTCTGTGCTTTTAATATAATTTTTACTTGAAAATCACGTAAAATGCACTTATATTTATATATATTCAAGTGTTTTTATTTATTTAAGGAGCAAATTATGGCAAACATTACAATCACTCTTGATGACCAGGACAAAATCGGCATTTCTTCTTTCTGCGAGCAGGTCGGAATGACTGTTTCCGGGCTTTACAATGTTTTTACTAAGCAGGTTTTGCGCGAGGGGCGAATTCCGTTTGAAATCGCTGTTGACCGTCCGAACCGCAAAACAATCAAGGCGATGGAGGAGGGCGACCGGATTGCAAGCGACCCGAATGTGAAGGGATATTCATTTGATGAATTTATAAAGGAGATGAAAAAATGGTAGAGGCGAAGTACCAAATTAAATGGACATCTAGATACAAGAAAGATATAAAACTTGCTAAGAAAAGGCATTATGATATTGAAGAACTTGAAAAAGTTGTTTTTCAGCTCGCAAACGACATCCCGTTGGACGAAAAATATCACGACCACGCTCTTGAAGGAAATTATCTTAATCATCGGGAGTGCCACATAAAACCTGACTGGCTTTTGATTTATCAGATTAAAAACGACATTCTTATCATTGAGCTTTCCCGGACAGGCACACATTCTGATTTATTTGAGAAGTAAAAAACGCCAGTTCTATAAATCTCCTAAATACATGACTTTTGCTTCTGTTACTTGCTTTAATTGCTTGTCATTTGTAAAAAATATGTCGCAATTGCAGTCAATGCTTGCTGCCAGCTGAAGAGCATCTGCAAGTTTTATATTTGTGTATTTCGCTCTTAGAAGAGCTGCTTTTTCAGCAATTTGCTCATTGATGAAAATTTTTAGAACGCCGAGCCTTTTTAAGCATTGTTTGTAGTTTTCTATCTGTTTTATATTGTTGTCGGCAAATGGTTTTATAAGAAATTCGGCATCTGTGATTGTTGAGGTGTAAAATTCTGCGTCTTCTGTTATGCAGTCAGCGAAAAAGTTTAAAACTTTTTCGTAGTACGGTTCTTGCATGCCTGTAAGGTATATGAGCGGATTTGTATCGATAAAAACTTTTTTAATCAAAATTACGCTCCTGCCGATGAGAATTTTGATATTCGAGAGCATCTGTGTTTTTCCATATTTCTTTCATGCTTCCTGCAAGGTCGGAAAGGGCGGACAGACGCTCATTTTTTCTTTTAGTTTTGGTAACGCCAGAATATTTTTTTTCTTTTTGGACAAGATACAGCATAAAATCAAAAACCTCTTGTTGGGATGTTTCTGTGAGAGTATCGTAAATTTCAGCGATAGTTTTAGGCATGGCGAGAGCCTCCTGAAAATTGTCTAACATTTATATTCATAAAAACATTTTGCAATTGATGATAGCATAGATAAATAAAAATGTCCTTTTTCACTTATCCTGACGTAATCCCCTTTCCTCTTAATACATCACTTTTGTGGCGAGTTCTTTTGCAAGCTGGCGGTATTGAGAAGGCGTAAAGAAGATTTCGTTTCCAAGCCCAGCGTTTGGTGTGTTTGTCGCGGCAATCCAGTATCTTACATCGTCGGCCTGCTTGTCGGGCGTGCGGCAATGCGCGAGAACTGGGGCTAATCCCGTTGCGCGGCTTAAATTTTCCTGTCCTTCCTGCGAAACGAGCGTTTTTATCAGTTTTTCCACGGATTTTGATTTTTTCAGCGGAACTGCGCAAATTGTCGCCGAGGTGAAGCATCTTGCGGCAGCATTGTTTTCAGACGGCAAATATATAGAAGAATAATTTGAAATTTTGCTTCCGAAATTTCTGTGGTCTGAAAGGCTCATAAAAAATCCTGACGCAAGATTGTTCGAGACGAACGCGTTTACATCTTTTTTTGAAAGCGCGAATGTGTTCGGATTCAAAATTCCGTTTTTTTGCCAGTTTTTCAGAGTTCTGACTGAAGTGATTAGCGGCGAGTCTGGATTTTGCGCAAGCTCGTCTGCAAGCTTTGCCGCGTTGAATCTTTTTCCTGCCGCGTTTTTCAGAATCTCTTTCGCTTTTTTGTATGAGTCCTGGCCGTCAAACGCTTCTGCAAGCCCGCCTAAAAGGTCGAGAAAGAATTTTCCGTCCGCGCCGGCGAAAACTAGCGGAAATTCGATTTTTCTTTTTTGGATTCTGCTGAAATTTTCGATGTCGCTCCAAGTTGAAATCGCGCTCATTCCGGAATTTCTGAAAGCCTGAGTTGCAATATCGATTTCAAGATTGTCGGAAAGAAGCGGAATCACGGAGATTTTGCCGTCGTCTTTTCCGCCTTTTTCATTTTTCGTGATTTTTGCGGCGGCGCGCATTGAAGATGTCATTTCTAAAGTCAAATCCGCTGGAAGCGCGGAATTTTTGCTTGCCTTGCTTTCTGCCGTTTCCGTTCCGTAGCCTTTCGTTGTGATTACCGCGAGAATTTTCGCTGGAATCATAAGCTGGCTTGAAAGGCTTTTTTCTCCGTCGAGAATCTGAACTTCAAGCGCGAGATTTTGTTCTTTAGAGATTTTTTCGATTTCTGATTTGACTGCAAGCGACTGCGGTTTTTCAAGTCCCCAGATTGCGACTGTATTTTTTTTGCCTGAAAAAATTATCGCCGCGAGAACTGAAAAAACAACGAGAACTAAAGCGATAATTGCAGACGCGAGAATTGTCTTCTTATTTATTTTTTTTTCTGATTTCGCAGATTCTGCGGAAGTCAGTTTGTCCGGTTTATCATTGCTGGATTTTTTTTCTTTTGTCTCTTTTGGTGTTTCAGATTTTTTGATTTCAACTTTTTTAATTTTTTTTGTCATTTTTTATCCTTATTTTGATTTCACTTTTTGAATTTTTTTGCTGCGTTATTTTCTTTTCGATTTTTTTGCGATTTTCGATTGTATCATTAAAATTATCGGCCGATTTTCCGATAAATGAAATATGCGCATACTTTTTTCTTTGCTTTTTGTTATTTCAGTAAGTTCTTGTCTTGCTCCAGCTCAGAGCGATGAAACTTTGTACAAGCTGCCCGAAGCCGAAACTCAGGTTTCTGAAGGTCCTGACTCGGGCTTTATGCTTGCCGGGAGCGAGTCCGGGCTTTATAAAATCACTTCCACGCGCACGGCGGTTCCTCTTTGGACGCAGGGAAAAGTGACGAAAATTTTGCGGACTGACTCTTTTTCAGCGGACTCATCTTCATCTGAAAATCTTTCAGGCGGTTCATCTGCAAGCAATGAAAACAGTGAAAACAAAACTGAATGGTATTTCCTTACAAATCAAGGAGTTATCCACAGTTCTGACCTTTCTATTTTTGATATGCGCAATGAAGGCCTGCCGTTTCTCACGATAAAAGAATGGGACGGAACGAACACTTATTTTACAAAGCAGCCTGCCCAGCTAAAGGACTTGGCGTCTCATCCTCAAAATCCGAATATTCTTGTTACGGCAACGAAAGATGACGTTTACATAACTTACGACGGCGGAAAAAATTGGAAATCGCTTGGCTCAACTTCCGCTTACACTTCTGGAATCAAGGCGGTGGCGGTTTGCAGCTTGCCAGCGAGAAAGCCGACTGCGGAAAATCCGACGGAGCTTGTCGTGTTTATGGCGCACACGATTTTTGGATTCTCTTACTGCTTTCCGGGCGAGAACGCAAAAAATGTGACTTGGCGTGACTGCAACGGCGGAATCGAGAATATGAAGACTCAGACTTATCCTGACGAGATTTCCGACATTCTGCCGGTTGTAAAAACAGACGTGAACGGAATTTCTTCAACTGAAATTTTTATTTCGCAGTCTTATCTTCCGCGAATTTACAGGTTCAACTGGGAGACGAAGCGAGGCGAGCTT
Organism: Treponema sp.; assembly: GCA_034088785.1. GTDB lineage: Bacteria > Spirochaetota > Spirochaetia > Treponematales > Treponemataceae > Treponema_D. The sequence continues at coordinate 31,895 of JAXDVS010000058.1, read as the reverse complement.
ATTTTTTCTGGAAGCGAGCCTGCCGACACAATCGACGGACTTTTTTACGACGGAACAAAGCTTTTGTATTCACGGCCGGGCGAGGTTGCGGCTTTTAATCCTTCAACAGGCGCGGCGGATTTTGTTCCTCCTGAATACAACAAATGGCGCGGATTTTTCAACGTTCTTGCAAAAAACGACACTTTGAACGCGGTGTGGATTCCTTCTATAAAAACAGAAAACGGCACGGACGGAAACGCAATCGGCGGAAACAAAAGCGGAATCTGTCTTAACGAGCTTTGGCTGTTGTATCCGAACGACATAAACAACAAATATGCGGAGAAAGCGAGCGGACACAAGTCGATTTACATTCAGGCGCACAAGCTGATGGACAAAAAAGGAATCGACAGCTACGTGAAAATCATAAAGGATAACAAGCTTGACTCAATGGTAATCGATATGAAAGACGATTACGGCGGACTTCGCTTTGAGCCGAACGACCCGCTTGTGCGCGAGAAAGGCTTTGTTTCGCGCTGGAAACTCGATTTGGACACTTTTGTTCCCGAGATGAAAAAGCAGGGAATTTATCTGATTGCGCGGATTGTAACTTTTAAGGACAGAAATCTCGCACAGTACGGGAAAAAGCAGTACGCGGTGTGGGACAAGGCTTTGAACCGCCCGTGGAAAGGAATTTCAGGCTACGAGAAAGTCGTTGATGAAAACGGAAACGAGACTGGAGCTACAAAAGCGACTTATTATGATGAGGACTGGGTTGACCCTTATTCGCCTGAAGTCTGGGAATATTTTGTCCACATTGCGAAAGAGCTTGTTGAACGCGGCTTTGACGAGATTCAGTTTGACTACATCAGATTTCCGACCGACGGAAAAAATATGGCGAACGCGCAGTTCAGATGGAAAAGCGCGGGAATGGACAAGGAATCGGCATTGCATTCGTTCTTGAGCTACGCGAGAAAAAATATCGACGCTCCGATTGGAATCGATATTTACGGCGCGAACGGCTGGTACCGCTCAGGCACGCGGACTGGTCAGGATGTCGAGCAGCTTGCGGAATATGTTGATATTGTCTGCCCGATGTTCTATCCGAGCCATTTTGAGCAGAGTTTCTTGAATTACGCGCCTGCGGGTGAGCGTCCTTACAGAATTTATTATTATGGAACTTACCGCAACACCGTGATTGGCAGAAACAAGCTGATTATCCGTCCGTGGGTTCAGGCTTTTTATTTGAATGTGAGCTACGACCGCGCATGGTACAACAAGGATTATGTCCAGAAAGAGATTTACGGCGTGCGCGACTCTGTGAACCGCGGCTATATGTACTGGAACGGACTTTGCCGCTACGATGACCTTTCGCCTGACGTTGGAGACTCAAAATATCCGTGGCAGTCATTTGAAGCTGACCCGAAATTCCGAAAACCTGCGTTAAGCGGCGGCTCAAAATCTGCCGAATATCCTTTTTCTGCCAATTCTCAGACAAAAGGCGATTCTGAAAATTATGACGGAGACAATGAATTTGAAGATTCTTCTTCGTCTTCGGACACAACCGCGTGGGATTCAATCCGCGAGCAGGAAAAACGCGAAAAATCCAGCGGATTTCCGTCTCTTGGCGACATCAAAAAACTGTGGGCAGCCTACGAATCGTGAATCTATAAGTTTTCCAAAAAATACGCTAGAATTATCTCTATGACAAATCTTGGATATACACCGGAGGAGCCGATTGCGGCGATTGCTACGGCTCTTGCTCCGGCTGCGCTTGGAATTGTGCGCGCTTCCGGCAAAAACTGCGTTGGGCTTGTTTCAAAAATATTTTCACGGCCGAAAGCTCTTCTTGAATCGAACGGAAATTCAATCGTCTACGGCTGGATTGTTGACGGCGGCGCAAAAATCGACGAAGTGCTTGTTTCTGTTTTCCGCGCGCCAAAAAGCTTCACCGGCGAGGAGATGTGCGAAATCAGCTGCCACGGCGGAGTCAATGTTGTTCAGGCGATTTACAATGTCCTTTTGAAAAACGGATTCAGACAGGCGGAGCGGGGCGAATTCACTTTCCGCGCCTACATAAACGGAAAAACCGATTTGACACGCGCTGAGGCAATCCGCGAAATCATCGACTCAAAGACAAACGCGGGGCGTTCGCGGGCGGCAGGCAGGCTTGCAGGAAATCTTTTCGAGACAATCGACAAAATCAAAAAGCTCGTTGTTGACACTTTGGCTTCTATCGAGGTCGGAATCGAATATCCGGAAGACGAGGAGACAATCGCAGATTCCTACGACGCGACAGACTTGAAAAAGGCTTCGGCGGAGCTATCTGCACTTGCTTCATCTTGGAACAGCGAGAAAATTTATCAGGATGGAGCGCGCGTTGTTCTTTGCGGACGCACAAACGCCGGAAAATCTTCGCTTTTTAACGCTCTTTTAAAGGAAGACCGCGCGATTGTTAGCGACATTGAAGGCACAACGCGGGATTTTATTGAAAGCTGGATTGACTTTGACGGCGTTCCTGCCCGGCTTTTTGACACGGCAGGCTTGCGCGAGACAAGCGACAAAATCGAGGCGGTTGGAGTTGAGCGCACAAAAGATTTGAGCGTTGAGGCGGACTTGATTTTGTATCTCGTTGACTCATCTTGCGGAATTGAAAATTGTCTTAACGGCGAGGACAAAAATTTCATAAAAAACGCGCTTGAAAACAAAAAGCCGCTGATTCTCGTTTTCAACAAATGCGACAAAATCGAAAGTAAAAACGAAAATGAAGATTTAATGGCGGACAAACTTTCTTCGTCAGATTTTCCATTTTTGAAAGATTTCATTGATTCCGAAAATTCAAATTCTGGTTCTGAAAATCAAAATTCTAAAGATGAAAAGAAAAATCCTTTTGTCTGTGTAAAAATCGCGGCAAAAAAAGGCTTGGGGCTTGGCTCTCTTAGTTCCGCTGTGAAAAACATCTTGATGAAGGCTTCTGAATCCGACAGGGCGCAGACCGGGCTTGGCTCCGAGCGTCAAAAAGAGGCTGTTGTGCAGGCACTTGAATGTGTGAACCACGCGCTTTCGCTTGCGACGAATTACGCGCTCGACGCTGTTGTTCAGGATTTGGAGGATTGCCTTGATTATCTTGGCGAAGTTACAGGCGAAGTGACTCCAGACGATGTTTTAGGCTCGATTTTTTCAAGATTTTGCGTCGGAAAATAAGAAAAGTGATTTTAAACGCTGAATTTAAGATGAAAAATCAAATTCTGAAAGCTGAAAAAGCCGAATCCGCTGAAAAATCTGCTGAAAATTTCTCTAAAGATTTATCGGAAAATTTCGCTGGAAAAAGCCCGAAAAAGATTTTTTGCCGCCCGGTTTTTTATAAATTTTATAAAATTGAAAAAACGGCATTTTTCGTGCTTTTCTCGCTTGTTTTTCTTCTTTCTTTCTCTGTTTTTGCGAAAGACAATTCTTTAAAGAAAAAATCTTCATCAGAAAAAGAATCTTCAAAAATTGCGGACGTTAAAAGCACGAAATCTGAAAATTCTGAAAACGTTGGAAGCAAAATTCCAGAAAGCGATTTTCAAAATTCTCTCTTGAATTCTGAAAATGATTCTGCTTTGGATTCCGAGCTTCTTGAAATTCAGGCGGAACTTGATTCGGCGGTGGAAATTCGCTCGTCTGAATCTGTCGCGCAAATCTTAAAAAACAGCAAAAATCAGGAAAATTATCCTCAAATTGAAAATCTTGTTCTTGAAAAAGCGCGGAATCTCGTTTTGACAGAGGACTTTGAGCTTGCAAAAAACATTTCGCTTTGCGTTATTGAAATGAATATCGAAAATTTCGAGGCGATTGACTTGTATTCGTTCATCGAGAAAACGATTGCGAATGAGCGGGCTTACAAAAGGTCCCAAATCTTGAAGAGAAACCGTGAACTAAAAGGAGCCGGACATGAAATCTATTAAAATCATCATTTCGCTTTTTTTTACGTCTCTTTGCGCTTTCGCTTTTGCGGACTTGCCGGAGCAGATTGTAAAGCAGCAGGTTGAATCGATAAAAACAGAGCTTCAAAATGGAAAAATTTCTGACGCTTACGAAAAGACAAACGTTCTTTTGCGCTCGTTTGAAGAGCCAGCGGTTTTTCCTGGAAATGTCACGGCGGTTTCAATGCAGGCTTACGAAAAATATATCCGCCAGATTGATGAAAGCAAAAATTACAGTTTAATAGAAGAAGTTGACAGCAATCTGAACATTTTTAAGGGAATTTCGTCGTCTTATCTTCAAGTTCAAGTGAACAAAGTAAAGGAGAAGCTTGAAAACCAGAAATTTCAGGCGCAGAGCGAGAATCAGCTTTCCGCGCTTAAATCAATAAAAAACTGGCTTTTTTGGATTTTTGCGGTTGTTTTGCTTCTTGCAGTTTTGATTTTTGTTCCGTTCATAATGATTTCAAGAAAATCCCGCTCGCAGATGAAAAATCTTGACCGCACGCTAAAACTTCTTGCCGAGCAGCAACGGAGAAATAGCCAGATTTTGCTCGACACTTTGACCGATTTTGATTCTGTGGAGAATTTAAAATTCGCGGGAAGCTCCACTTGGGGCGTTGACGCGCTTCCGTCTCCAGAAATGACTGATGCAGAACAAAGCGAGCTTAAAAAACTTGCGCTTGAGTGCGAAAAACTCGGCGAGGAAATCGACAAAATCACCGACAGAAAAAACAATTCAAAAAACGTGAGCGAGCTTGTCTATAAACTTGCGCGGAAACTCGGGCTTAACCACAATTCGGCGAAGCTTTATTTTTGCGCGGCGATGGTTTACGATGCCGGATTCAAGGCTTTGCCTGAAAATCTCCTGAAATCTGAAAATCTAAGCGACGAGCAGCGGAAACTTTTGCAGACCCATGTTGAGAAATTTGAGCCTTATCTTGGATTTGTTCCGAAAAAATTCTGGAAAGTCTTTGAGGAGGCTTCAAAATATCATCATGAAAATATGGACGGAAGCGGCTATCCTGAAGGCTTGAAAGGAAATGCGATTCCGCAGGTGGCGCGGCTGATTCACGTTGCGGAAAGCTATAATTCTCTTATCAGCCTTAGAAATTACAAGCAGATTACGGACAAGGAAAGCGCGGTGCGGGAGCTTGAATCAAAACCAAAGTTGTACGACAGCGAAGTTGTAAAAATGCTTGCGGTTATTCTATAATAAAATCCTAATTTTTGATTTTAGGAAAAATGATAAAAATCGTTGCGAAATTGCGTTGAAAAGCCAAATCGGAAATTGATATTTCCTCATTGTCTTTTTATAGGAGAAAAATATGTGCGGAATTGTTGGATATGTTGGCTCGCGGCAGGCGACTCCAGTTTTGATTAACGGGCTTAGAAAACTTGAATATCGCGGCTATGACTCTGCCGGAGTTGCGGTTCTTTCGGAAGATTCTGATGAAATTCTAGTGAAAAAATCGAAGGGCGCGCTCAAATTTCTCGTTGAGAAAATCACTGATGAAGTTGTAAAAAAATCGCAGAATGAGCCCGAGGAAGAAACTGAAAAACGCTATTCAGACTTGATTGAAAAAACCGGCGAGATTCTGAAAGGACACGTCGGCGTTGGACACACGCGCTGGGCAACCCACGGCGAGCCAAGCGACCTTAACGCTCATCCTCAGACAAATATTTCAGGCTCGATTGCGGTTGTGCACAACGGAATTATCGAGAATTACGCGAAGCTAAAGGCTTGGCTTCAGGACAAAGGCGACGTTTTCAAAAGCCAGACAGACACAGAAGTTATCGCCCATCTTGTAAACTATTTTTATGAGAAAACTGGCGAGATTTTTCCTGCGGTTCTGGAGACTCTTCATCGTCTTGAAGGAAGCTACGCGCTCGGAATTGTCTGCACGGATTTTCCTGACAGAGTGATTGCGGCAAGAAAGGAAGCGCCGCTGATTGTCGGTCTTGGAAAAAACGAGAATTTCATCGCTTCTGATGTTCCGGCGATTCTTGAATACACGCGAGAAGTCTATTATCTTGACCAGAAAGAAGTCGCGGTTTTGTATAACGACCACGTTGACCTTTTCACCGAGGACGGCCAGAAAATTGTCCGCGAGCCGAGCCACGTTGACTGGGATATGTCTGCGGCGGAAAAAGACGGATACGCACACTTTATGCTCAAAGAGATTTTCGAGCAGCCGAAAGCGTTTACAGACACTTTGCGTCCGCGCCTTGAACTTTACGGCGGCCGCCCTTCCGACATTAAATTTGACGAAATCAGTTTTGATGAGGACTGGACACGCGCAAAGCGCATTGTGATTACAGCTTGCGGAACGGCTTACCACGCGGGAGTTGTCGGAAAGTACGCGTTTGAGAAATTCGCGAGAATTCCTGTTGTTGTAGATGTTGCTTCTGAATTCAGATATAGAAATCCGATTTTGTTCAAAGATGACATTTTCATCGTGATTTCTCAGTCAGGCGAGACAGCCGACACTTTGGCAGCCCTTCGCCTTGCAAAAAAAGCAGGCGCGAAAGTCATTGCAATCACAAACTGCGTTGGCTCGACCGTAAGCCGCGAAGCCGACGAGGTGATTTACACTTGGGCAGGCCCTGAAATTGCAGTTGCGTCAACAAAAGCGTACACAACGCAGCTCATGTGCCTTTATCTCCTTGCGGTAAAGCTTGGAAAAGTCCGCGGAACAATCGATGACTCTGAATATTCAAATCTTTTGTGCGAGCTTGAAAAAATTCCTTCAAAGGCTCAGGAGATTCTTGATAATTTGTCAGTAATCCAGAAATTCGCTTCCGAGCAGTTCAACAAGGAAAAGATTTTCTACATCGGCCGCCAGTTTGACAGCGCGTCGTCGCTTGAAAGCGCGTTAAAGCTAAAAGAAGTCAGCTATATGCACTGCGAGGCGTTTGCGGCAGGCGAGCTGAAGCACGGCCCGATTGCCTTAATCGACAAAAACACGCTTGTTGTCGCGATTGCGACTGTTCCCGAGCTTTATGAAAAGCTTGCGTCGAATATTCTGGAAGTTAAGAGCCGCGGAGCCGCCACAATGTGCATTACTCTCGACAAGTCCGGAAGTTTCGACAAAATTTGCGACACAGTTATCACAATTCCAGACACGGATTCTTCGCTTGCTTCGATGCTCTCGGTGATTCCAGCACAGCTTTTCGCTTATTATTGCTCTGTTCAAAAAGGAATCGACCCTGACAAGCCGAGAAATCTTGCGAAAAGCGTTACTGTTGAGTAATCAGGACGTTTTGATAGAATCTTTGCAAGCCGCGCCGTTTTTGGAGCGGTTTTGCATTTTTATTTTTGCAGATTTGATTTTTATAAAGGATTTATTATTTTAGTTTTATGAGAATACTTTGTCTTGGCGACAGCATAATGCAGTACAACGATTTTTCGTCTTATCCTCAGACTGGCTGGGTTCAGGAATTAAAGAAATTTTTCCCTGAGGACTGGGATTTTTTGAATTTTGCGAGAAACGGACGCAGCACAAAATCTTTTATCGATGAAGGCAGATTCGACTTGGTGATGGAAAACGCGGAGAAAGGCGACTTTGCGATAATCCAGTTTGCCCACAACGATGAAAAATCCGCTGATTTGACGCGATTCACGTCTCCTCAAGAAGGCGGGGCTTTCAGAAAAAATCTCGCCTATTTTGTTCGCTCGTTGCGTGAAAAAGGCGTTCTTCCGGTCTTGATGACTCCGATAGCGCGTAGAATGTTCGAGAACGGCCATATAAAAAATTCCCACGGAGAATATCCGGACGCGATTATTGAGACTGCGGCGGAAGAAAATGTTCCTTGCATCGATATGAACGCCCTCACGATGGAATTTCTTGAAAAAACAGGCGAGGAGGCTTCAAAAAGATTCTATATGAACTTTGCGCCGGGGCTTTATCCGAATTATCCTGACGGAAAAGCCGACAACAGCCATCTTAGAAGCGACGGAGCGAATGTTTTCTCGAAAATCGCAGCGGAAGAAATCAAAAAGATTTCGGCTTCCTTTCCAGAATATGCGGAACTTTCAGAAAACTGCATGAAAAACACCAGCGGAAGATTTTTGAATGTTGAAAACGGCGAGAACAAAGAAATCGACGACGAGTTTATGGCATTTAAAAAGTAATTATCACATTGACTAGCAATAAACTTTTTTGATAAAATGATTCCACTTCGTTTGAAGTGTCCGGGCCATTAGCTCAGCGGTTAGAGCAGAGGACTCATAATCCTTTGGTCCTTGGTTCAAATCCAAGATGGCCCAGATTTTTCAAATTGAAGCAAGCCTTTCGATAATCTGTCGCGCAAACGGCACAACTTAAAGTTTGTTTTGGGCGATTAACTCAGCGGTAGAGTGCTACCTTCACACGGTAGAAGTCATTGGTTCGATTCCAATATCGCCTAAATCCTTATTTTCCTGCAAAAACTGACCAAGCAAAAATCCAGATAAAAATCAGGACTGAAATCATCTTGATTCCTGTTCCGAGAAGAAAGCCTTTAAAAGCTCCCCAAGCCGCTTTGAAGGCTTTTTTTGCGTCTGAGGAATCGTGAATCATTTCGCCGATGAACGCGCCGAGAAACGGACCTAAAATCACGAAAAGAGGGCCTAAGAAAAATCCTGCGAAAAGCCCGATTGTGCTTCCCAAAACGCCGGCCTTGCTTCCGCCGGATTTTTTCGTGAGCATTGACGGAAAAATATTGTCCATGATGCTCACGAACGCGGTCAAAATTCCTGCCGCAACGAGAATCCAGATTTTAATTTCTGAATAAGATGAAAAATGCGCCGCCAAAAGTCCGGCCCAGGCGAGAACCGGGCCTGGCAAAACTGGCAGAAAAGTTCCGATGAATCCGAGCAGGAGCAGAACGCCTGCCAAAACCGCAAGAAAAATATCCATTTTAATAAAATCCTTATAAATCCCACCATTGGGCGGCAGTCTCGTCCGCAAGCTGAATCAGAACAACAAGCGGATTCTGCAGGAAAAGCGAGAAGTTGATTCTTTCCATGTCGGACAAATCTGAAAATCCCATGTGCCGGCTTATCGCCTCGATTAAAGTCCGGTTTTGAAGAGCTTCGGGAATCGTCTCTAGCAAAAGAAGAACTGACTCGTTTCCGTGCCCGAGATTTCGCCAGTCGGTTTTGACTTTGTAGAACGGCTCGTATTTCCAGTTGCCTTTTATGTCTTTTGTTTTTCGGCTTTCAAGATTGTAGCTTCCAGCCTTGCAAAAATCGTGCGCGATTGCGGAAATGAAAATATCCGAAGCGGAAAAAGTGAATTTGTCGGCACGCTTTGAGCCCATAAAATTCTCGGCAAAAGATTTCGCGTAGAAAAAAGCCTGCTTAACAACCAAAAGCGAGTGGCCTGCAAGTCCGCCTTTTACGTTTCCGTGGAATCTCGCGCTCGCCGGGCTTGTCCAAAACTCGTGCGTGTCCATCCATTCAAGAAATTTTTTCTCGGATTCCTTGTTTTCAATCAAAATGTCCGCGATTTCTGTCACTGTTTTCTTTACCTGCTCGATTTCAAAAGTTCCGTCGCTGTTAATCGGCTGGTTCTGCTCAAAAATCTCCAGAACTTTGTCTGTCTGCTCAAAAAGTCTGTCTTTTTCTTCTGCTGTCATAATTTTTCCTTGTTTTACGCGAGCTATTTTATGATATAATCCAAAAAAAGTTTATATTTTGGAGGAAAAAAATGGAATTTGACCCGAAACATTCAGTTATCACGCCGGAAGGCGTTTTTATTATCGCGACTTATGACGAAAACGGCGTGCCGAACGCTATGAACGCCGCGTGGGGAATCCAGTCTGACTTTACTGAGGTGACTTTTTATCTTGCCGAGCACAAGACAACGGAAAATCTGAAGAAAACCGGAGCTTTCACGGTTTCGTTCGGAACAAAGGACACGGTTGTGATTTCAGATTATTTTGGAGTCGAGACCGGAAAAAATGTGAACAAGATTGAAAAGGCGAAAGTCCACGTTCACAAAAGCGCGCACGTGAACGCCCCGATTATCGAGGAATATCCGCTAACTCTTGAGTGCGCCGTAAAAAGCTATGACGACGCTACGGGAATTCTCGTTGGAACAATCGTTGCGCAGCAGGCGGACGACTCGATTCTCACAGACGGAAAAATCGACCTCGGCAAGCTAAAGCCTATAATCTACGACAGCTCAATTCAGGCGTACCGCGTAATCGGCGAAGTCGTCGGAAAAGCATTCAAAGACGGCTTGCAGCTTAAATAAAAACTGTCATGCTGAACTCGAACGCAGTTGCGTTGTTTTTGATTCAGCAGCCGCATATTCAATCAGAAAATAAAAAAAGAGGAAACGACACCTTAAAAAGGTTTCTTTTCCTCTTTCAATCTCTTTTTCTTCCAAAAACTAAAGCGTTGCCAAAGTCTTTTCGATTCGTTTAAGGCTTCGCTCCTTGCCTAAAACGCTTATCGAGCCGATGAGCGGCGGAGAAACGCGGCTTCCTGTTACTGCCATTCTGATTGGCATCATAAAGTCGCCGAGCTTTACGCCAAGCTCTTCTGCTTTTGCCTTCGCGAAATTCTCTGCGCCTTCGTGGTCTGTCTCAAAAACCTTCGCGACAAATTCTTTTGCGGCTTCAAGAACTTCTTTTGTCTTTGCAGCATCGATTCTTTTCGGAACAATCTGCTCAACAGGCGGAACTGCCGGCTCTGTGAACATAAAATGAACCATTTCTGCGGCTTCTGTAAGGAATTTGAGCCTTTCCTGAATGAGCGGCATAAGTCCGAGCAAAGTTTTCTTCACGTCTTCAGAAGTCATATTCATTGACTTGTCAACGCAGTAAGGCTCGCCGTCTTCTCCGAGCGCGACTCCTGAGAATTCTGGTCCGACATTCGGTTTTGGCTGAGGATTTTCAGGATTGATTTCAAGCGTAGCGTCGCCTGTTCCTGTGATGAACGGCAAAGTCCACTTGTAAAGCTCTTCTGTTGAAAGCTGGCGGATATAGTTCGCGTTGTAATACTCGAGTTTCTTGTAGTCGAAAACTGCCGGAGCTTTGTTCAAATGCTCGAGCTTGAAATTTTCGGCAAGCTCTTTGAGATTATAGAATTCTTTTCCTTCCTCGTATGAGCAGCCGAGCATTGCGACGTAGTTCACGATTGCCTGCGGAAGATAGCCGCGCGCGCGGAACTCGTTGAGCGAAGTTGAGCCGTGGCGTTTTGAAAGCTTTTTCCCGTCCGAGCCGTTTACCATCGGCAAATGGCAGAATTCAGGATGCTCCCAGCCGAAAGCCTTGTACATCTGAACGTGGAGCGGAGTTGAAGGAATCCATTCCTGAGCGCGCATAACGTGCGAAATTTTCATAAGATGGTCGTCAACGATGTTCGCAAGGTGATAAGTCGGAAATCCGTCTGACTTCAAGAGAATCGGATCAGGCGAGATGTCCTCGTTTTTCCAGACAATGTCGCCCAAGATGTGGTCGTGGAATTTTGTCTCGCCTTCCATCGGAACTTTCAGACGGATTACGTGCGGAATTCCAGACGCGAGCTTTTCTTTTACTTCCTCTGGAGTCAAATGGCGGCAGTTTCTGTCGTATCCCGGAGCCATCTTGTTTTCTGTCTGAATCTTTCGGATTCTTTCAAGTCGCTCGGCATCGCAGAAGCAGTAGTAAGCCTCGCCTTTTTCAATAAGCTCGTTCGCGTATTTTTTGTAAAGCTCGAAACGCTCGCTCTGAACGTAAGGACCGTATTCGCCGCCCTTGTCGCCGCCTTCGTCCCAGTCAATTCCAAGCCAGGCCATTGTGTCGTAAAGATTTTTAACGTATTTTCCGTCGTAGCGAGTGCGGTCAGTGTCCTCAAGACGGAGAATGAATTTTCCGCCTTTTGAGCGCGCGTAAAGATAATTGAACAGCGCGGTTCTGACTCCGCCGATGTGCTGCATTCCTGTCGGAGACGGAGCGTAGCGAACGCGTACTTCCTTGATGTTTTCCATAATTTTCCTCTATATAAGTTTGTTTTTGACTAATGTTGCTGCCAAAGAAATCAGCAGTCATTTTGCGCAAAATAGATGATTCCCGATATTCTAATGAAAGTTTTTGCGATATTCAATTAACACAGATTTTGATGTGATTGGACGCAAAAGGTGATGTCATTGCGGATAAAGGCAGTGTCATTGCGAGCCGCGGACAGAGTCCGTGCGAGGCAATCCATTCTCATTGCAAGGCAAGTTTTTTCGCAGACATTTTCTTTATGGATTGCTTCGTCGCTTTACTCCTCGCAATGACAACGAGCAGGTCATTCCGAATTTACTTCGGAATCCACAATAAAGATGCTGAAGCGAGTTCAGCATGACGGAAAGCGAGTCATTTCAAGAGTCCTTAAATAGAATCATTGAGCATCCACGGCGCGTTTTGCTTTACGGTTTCCATGTCGATGTTCGAGACGATTTTCTGGACGGTCGTGATTAAGTCTTCAAGAGATTCGAGCGCGTTTTGAATGTAGATAAAATAATAAACCTGCGTGCCTTTCTTGTGGCTGATTATCATTCCTGCGTCCTTCAAAATTTTAAGATGATGAGAAATCGCCGGGCGAGAAAGATGAGTTTTTGCGGTGATGTCCTGAACGTCCATTCCGTCGATTCCAGATTCTGCCAAAATCAGAAGAATTTTCTGGCGGACAGGGTCGCTCAAAGTTGAAAGATACGGACTGCAGACAATAAATTTCTTGCGAAGAGCTTCAAGTTTTTCCAAATAATCGTCAGCAAGCGCGTTTTTCGTTCCTGATTTTTTCTGAATCGCAAAATCTGTTTCGTTCATATTTTTCATCTCTTGTGTTTATAGGTTTATTCGTTTAAATAGATAATCATATTTCGGCGGATTGTCAAGTTTTGAGTTTCACGTCATTGCGGGCGTTTTCCTGTTATTACGGATGTCATTCCGAACTCGAGCAGTTTACTGCTCGCTTTTTGATTCGGAATCCATAAAAAGATGCTGAAACGAGTTCAGCATGACAGCTTTGTGTCATCGCGGTGGTTCACGTTGACACGTGCGTCATTCCGAACGTGATTCGGAATCCGTAAAAAAGATTCTGAATCAAAGCGAACTCTAAAGGAGTTCGAGTTCAGCATGACGGCTTTGTTTTATTGCGGCGGTTCACGTTGCCACGTGTGTCATTGCGAGCCACGGACAGAGTCCGAGCGAAGCAATCCATTATCATTCAAAAAAATCTTAATCTCTCGTTTAAGTTTATTTTATGATTTTAGGAAAGAATTGCACTAAAATAATTGACGATGAAAGATAAAATTTATATATTTGTGTTATTGGTTTAATTTGTTAAACATACGAACCTAATTAAGTTCTGAAAATTAAAAATGATGCGAGGAGGATTGCACATCATGGATCGTTTTATGAAACGTTTATTCAAAGCTCCGTGGCTGATTATTGTGCTTACGCTGGCAGTTACGGGCGTGCTGAGTTTCCAGCTTAAAGATATTAAGATGGACAACTCAACGAGACTGTATTTCCCTCAAAAGCACGACTCTTACAAAAGACTGATTGAGTCGGAGGACAGGTTTGGAAGCACAGTCGTAATCGGAGTTTCTCTTGAAACTGACAAGGGAACAATCATCCCGCCGGAGAATTTGCAGATTATCGACCATATCTCAACTGACGTGGAAAATCTTCCGGGTGTTGACAGAATCGACTCGATTACAAAAATTGATTTTATTGAGGACGTTGACGGCGCGCTTACCGCAGGAAACATCATCGATGCCGACCGCGACGAGAACGGCTATCTTCCGCTTTTGACGCAGGCTCAGGTGAACGAGCTTAAGCAGAATCTCACAGACTGGGACGAAATGTACACGCGCTCGATTATTTCTGATGACAACAAAGCGGCTCAAATGCAGATTACGCTCATTACAAACAACCATCCGGGCGAAATCGCGTTCCTTGGCACTTTGTCGGCGGATCGCGTCGACGTGCTTGCAAACGCAGGAATCAAGACAATTTCGGATTTTCAGAAAGCTGAAAAAAATGGAAAACTTTCTTCAATCGAAGGCTTGACCGCTGATGAAATCGCTTCTCTTTCCGAGGCGATAAACGAGGCTGCGAAAACTCAGAAGTCTGAATCTGACCTTGAAGCAGAGACGCTCGCTCAGGTTAAGGAAATCGCGCTCAAATACACAAAAGGCACAAATCTGAAAGTCATTTTCTTTGGAGACCCGGTTGTTTCTGAGAATTTCTTGGAATACATGGTTTCGGATTTGACGAATTTGATTCCTCTTGTTTCGATTGTCGTTCTTTTGACTTTGTTTGCAAGCCTTAAAACTCTTGACGGAACGCTTTTGCCGCTTGTTACGGTTTTGCTTGCGACTGCCTGCACTTGCGGACTTATGGCGGTTTTCGGATTCACATTCACGATTGTTTCAAGCGTAATTCCAGTCGCGCTGATTGCCTGCGGTTCTGCCTACGGAATCCACGTTATGACGCATTATTATCTCGCGCTGGACGAGGCAAAGGCGAAAGGCGTTGAAATCACAAAAGAGACTCACAAGGAAATCATTCTTGAAGGCGTTGCTGGCTGCCGCACTGCGGTTTTCCTTGCCGCAATCACAACTGTAATCGGATTTATCTCCTTGATTTTAAGCCCGATGGGGCCGCTCCACAGCTTCTCAATCTTTACGGCTGTTGGAATCGCGCTTTCATGGCTTTTCGCTGAGACTTTCATTCCGGCTGTCTTGATGATAAAGCCGGTGAACAAAATCGGAAAAAAATCAAAGCTGATGATGAAGCTCACAAGCCGCGCAAAAAAGCACATCATCAGACGCGGAAACGAGCGCAAAGATACTTTGTACAATATCTTCCTTTTCTTCTGCGGCTCGCGCCCGAGAATGTTCGTCTTTATGCTTTTCATTGTTGTGCTTTCAATTTTTGGAGTCCGCAAGGTAAAAATCGAGTCTTCAATGATTAACTATTTCCCGCCGGATTCACAGCTCAGGCAGGATATTGACTACGTTGACGAAAGATTTGCCGGAACAAACCTGATTTTTATGCTGGTTGACGGCCCGAAAGTTACAGACGAGAACGGCAATATTCTTGACGAGAACGGAATTCCGATGATGAACAAGGATGGGAAATTCCTTGACGTGAATGGAAACATCATCAAGAAGTCTGACGGACGCGAGGCGGCTCTTGTTGAAGGCTCAATGAAAAATCCTGACATTCTCGAGGCGATTGACGGAATGCAGGAAAGCATTCAGAGCAAATTTCCTTACATCGGAAAAATGATTTCATTCCCGACTCTCATCAAGCGAATGAACCAGGTTCTTCATGCTCCAAGCGCGGAGGCGGTCGCTGTTTCTTCTGGCTCTTCAAGCGGAGATTTTGGTTCAGGCGATTTCAATTCTGATTTTGACTTTGATTCCGGTTCGGATTTCGCTTTTGATTCAAGCTCAGATTTCGGATTTGACACAAATTCCGACTTTGAAGATTTCGGCGGATTTGACGCTGCTGATTCTTCTGATGAAGATGAGATGCTTCCTGACTATGTTGACCCGAACGTTGAATACGTTGAAAAGCTCAACAGCACAATCACAGTTGAGGAAGGCTTCCAGCTTTTGACTTCGGCTTACGCTGAGGCTGGCGGAAAAAACGCTTCTCTTGATGATGTTGTGAAAGTTCTTGAAAGAAAACTCAACTACAAGGGAACTGACTATTACGAGATTCCTTTTGACGAGGCAAAATACGGCTACAAGCAGCACGCCGCGCTGAAAAACATTGTTGGAAACTTCCTTTCAATGCTTTCAGACAAGGAAACTTTGGGACGCTGGGCAAACGACCCTCAGAACGAGAACGTCTTGAACCCGAACAGATTGCGCGTTCAGCTTGTCTCTCGCTCAAATGCGACAAGCGACATTGAAAAAGTTATCCGCGAGTGCGACTCTTACGCGAAAAACCATTTCCCGGATGGCTACACAATTTCTTTCACAGGAAAGGGCGAGCTTGAAACCGTAATGACCGAGATGGTTTTCTCTAGCCAGGTTCAAAGCTTGATAATCTCGCTTTTGAGCGTTTTCGTTGTGATTGCAATCTCGTTTCGTTCAATTCTGGCAGGACTTTTGGGAGCGATTCCGCTTTCTCTTACAATCTTGCTCAACTACTGGACGATGGGAACTTTCGGAATCAGCCTTGACTTGGTAACTTCGATTATCGCGTCGGTTGCGGTCGGAATTGGAATTGACTACACGATTCATTTCCTTGAGACTTACCGAATGGAGCGCGCAAAAACGACAGATGTTCATGCGGCTGCGAGAAGAACTTTCAAGTCGAGCGGAACTGGAATTTTGACAAACGCGGTTGCCGTAGGTCTTGGATTCTTGGTTTTGTGCCTTTCAAGATTTATGGTTTTGCGCTACATCGGAATTTTGGTTGCGATTGTAATGTTCACAAGCTCAATGCTTGCGATGACGATTCTTCCGGGATTTTTGACAAACTTTGACCCGAAATTCTCTCGCCCGAAAGTGGAGCCGACAGAGGATTTGGGAGCGGACGAAGATTTGCTTGAAGAATCCGAAGAAAAAAAGTAAAAATAATGTAACCTAAAATTGGTTTATCCGTTTAATTTAATAAACGGATAAATACTGACGCGTTAGGGATTCCTGCACGCAAGCGTGCTGCGAGTTTGTTTCACAAACTCGATTATAAGACTGTTCGCTCGCGCGAACGCATGATGCGAAGCATCATAACCGCTAAAGCGTTAGGGATTGGAGCACCGCGAAGCGTTGTTTTTGAAAAATGTTCTGCTTGAAGTTTTGCTTCTTTCAAAGACAATGGAGGCGAAAGCCGGAAGTGCGGAAAGCCCGACCCGAACGCAGTGAGGGAAACGCCCTGATAATTGGAGTTTCCTTTATTGGAAGTTGAAATTTTATTCAATCCTGCGGATTGCAGAAGGAGAAATTTATGAAAAAAAATTTGAAAAAATCGATTTTGGCATTGGCTGTCGCGGCGGTTTCTGCTGTGGCTTTTGCGCAGGACGCGCGCTCAATCGTTGACAAGGCTTTGAACATCAAGAAGCCGGATTTTAACCATTCAATTATCGAGATGGACTTGATTAACAAGAGCGGAAAAGTTGAGGAGCACCGCGTTATCGACGAGCTTGGCCGCCACAAGAAAGACACTGACACTTCTGATGTTGTAATGAACTTTGTTATGAGCAACAACAAGTCAAATCAGGGAATTAAATTCTTGCAGAAAGAGAACAAGGGCAAGGACGACGACAAATGGATTTATATGCCGTCTCTTAAAACAACCCGCCGCGTAAATTCTTCAGAGGGAAGCAAGTCTTTTACAGGAACTGACGCTTCTTATGATGATATGTCAACACGCGAGCTTGACGACGACACACACGAGCTTTTGCGCGAGGAAAACAAGAACGGATTCGACTGCTTTGTAATCAAGTCAACTCCGACTGACAAGACAATGGGCGACGCTCAGTACGCTTACAGAATCCAGTGGATTGACAAAAAAACTTACGTTCCAGTTTATGCTGAAATGTACGACAAAAAAGACAAGTCGCTCGTAAAGGTTTTGACTGTTGACACTCTTGAAAACATTCAGGGCTACGACATCACAGTTTCAACAACTTTGAAGAACGTGAAGTCTGGACATTCAACAAGAATGGCTGCCCAGAAAAATCCGAAAAGCCCGAACGGCTACAACATCATTCTTGACAAGCCGATTCCGGATAATGTTTTCACTCAGAACTATTTGAATCAGGCAAAATAAAACAGCTTGAAAAGTTTTTGCTCCGCCGCTTTTCCGGCGGAGTTTTAGTTTATTTTTGATTGTGTTCTGTCATATTTTAGAAGACAGTCTGCCATGCTGGACTTGATTGCTGCTGCGTTTGCTTTGGTTCGGTTTTGTTCGGCAGCTTATTTAATAGGGATAATTTTTATGAAAAAGATTAAATTTCTTGGATTTCTGACTTCCGCGCTTCTTTGCGTTTCTTTTGCGGCGGCGCAGGATTTCAGCTCTGATTTTGATTTTTCAGATTCTTCATCATCGGGAGATTTTGGAGGCGATTTCGGAAATGACTTTTCCGGCGACTTTGGAAGCTCTTCTTTGTCATCGTCATTTTCCGGATTTTCATCGTCCGCGCTTGAAGTGAGCGGCGAAGCCGAGGTTAATTTCCGCGGATATTTTGACAAGGAAGATGAGTTTGGAGTTCCGCTCAAAGAATGGGAGACTCAGGCTGACCCGAAAGGAAAAATCAACTTGAAATACGCGAATGACGCGGTTTCTGCGGAAGTGAAATTTGCGCTCAGCAAGGATATTCTCGACGAATATCACGGGGACATTGTTGACGAGCTTACGCTTGAATCTTATCTTGGAAATTTTGTTGTTCAGGCTGGAAAAATGAAAGTTGTCTGGGGAAAGGGCGACAAGCTCCACGCAATCGACAATTTCAACGCGAACGACTACACGGATTTTATAAACGACGACTACATTGACCGCCGCCTTGCCGAGCCGATGGTGCGCGTTCTTTACAATGTTCCGAACGATATCGGGCCTTTTTCTTCAAGCAGGTTTGAGGTTGTGTGGACTCCGTTTATGACGGCCGACCGCTACGCTTCAAGCGGAAGATGGGTTCCGGCGCAGGTTACGAGTTTGAAAAGTGAGTTGACTGGTTTGGCAAAAGAGAAAATTGAAGCTGCTGCGGCAACAATGCTCAGCAATTCATCTTCTCTTGCGGACAATCTTTATCCTGACACAAACCAGCTCAAATATATGCAGGCTGGCGCGCGGTTCACGACAACGACCGGCTCTCTCGACTGGGGCTTGAGCTACTACGTTGGAAGAAACAAGCGCGCTTCTTTTGACTACAATAAAATTGGAAGTTTCGTTTCAACTTATCTTGAGACAGGCGACGCGGACGATGACGACAAATTCATTGACTACGACTTTTTGCAGGTTTTCGGTCTTGAAGCGGCAAAAACTTTCGGGGCGTACAATTTCCGCGCGGAAGCGGCTTACAATCTCACAAAAGACACTGCTGGAGACGACCCGACGATTCAGAACAATTCGATTGCGTGGGTTGCCGGCTTTGACCGCGACTTGCCAATCAGCGAGCTTAACGTGAACATTCAGGGGCAGGGCAAGCACATTCTTCATCACGATAAAATCGACGACAACGGCGTAAATGACACGGAAGACGGAAATTTTACAAACGACATTAAAATCGTCTTGAATATTTCTGACAGCTGGAATCACGGAAAAGTTAAGCCGGAAGTAAGCGCGGTTTATGGAATTCAGCATTATGACTTGATTGTAATGCCGAAAATCACTTGGTATGTTTCCGACGGGCTTGAATTCAGCGCGAAAGGAATGTACATGGCGAGCTACAAGAGCGACAAGACAGAATTTGAAGGCTGGCACAACAACGGCTTTGTTCAGTTTGGCGCGAAATATTCGTTCTAATTTGATTTTAGGATTTTGTTGTAATTGCAAGCCACGGACAGAGTCTGGACTAAGTTCTGGCGAAGCAATCCGCTTGCAATGCAAAACATTTTGAATTAAAAAACAAAAAAGCTGCGGAATATGAAGTTTCTTCAAAAATCCGCAGCTTTTCTTTTTATTGGCCGAGCATTATCCGGTCGTTCATGTCGCCTTGCGCCGCAAATTTTGCAAGCAGGTCATCGACTTTCAGATTTTTCTTTTCTTCATCCCGCACATCATAGACGATATTCCCGTTCATCATCATAATCAGGCGGTTTCCGTATTCAATCGCGTGCTTCATGTTGTGGGTCACCATAAAAGTTGTGAGATGGTCGCGCCGCACAATTTTATCCGTGATTTCAAGGACTTTTGCCGCAGTTTTCGGGTCGAGAGCCGCTGTGTGCTCGTCAAGAAGCAGAAGCTCCGGCTTTTTCAGCGTCGCCATCAAAAGCGTTAGAGCCTGCCGCTGTCCGCCCGAAAGAAGCCCGACTTTGCTTGTCATTCTGTTTTCAAGCCCCAGCTCGAGCATTGAAAGCCTTTCCTTGTAAAGCTCGCGCTCGTCTTTTTTGATTCCCCATGCGAGAGTCCTCTTGTTTCCGCGGCGGTAAGCCATCGCAAGATTTTCTTCAATCTGCATATTCGCCGCAGTTCCCATCATCGGGTCCTGAAAAACGCGTCCTAAAAACGCCGCCCGCTTGTATTCCGGCATTTGCGTAAGATTCTTGTTGTTCAGAACGATTGAGCCAGTGTCGCAAATATGCACTCCGGCAATCAAGTTGAGCAAAGTCGATTTTCCGGCTCCGTTTCCGCCGATTACAGTTATAAAGTCTCCGTTGGCAATTTCAAGATTTATGTCCAAAAGGGCTTTTTTTTCTGTGATTTGCCCCGGATTGAAAGTTTTTGATACGTGTGTGATTTTTAGCATTTGTTTTCCTCGTTAAACGTCTTTGAAATCATAAAAATCAAAATCGTTATTTTTCAGATTTTTCTGGAGCCGCCTTGTAGCGCGTTGTCGCCTTTTTCTTGATTACAGGAATTGAAAGCGCAATCACAACGATAATTGCCGTTAAAAGTTTGAGGTCGGAAGATTTTAGTCCAAGCTGAAGAACAACCGCGATGATGATTCTGTAGACGATTGAGCCGAGAACAACGGAAAGGAGCGTGAACCAGAACGAAAGATTTTTTCCGAGCGCGCCGAAAATACATTCGCCCAAAATAATCGAAGCCAAGCCGATAACGATTGTTCCAGTTCCCATTCCAACGTCTCCGTAGCCCTGGCTTTGAGCCACGAGCGCGCCAGACATTGCGATAAGCCCGTTTGAAAGCGAAAGCCCGAGAAGCTTTATTTTGTCTGTGTCAACGCCAACTGCGCGCACCATATGCTCGTTGTTTCCAGTCGCGCGGAGGCAAGAGCCGATTTCAGTTCCGCAGAACCAGTAAAGCGCAATCACAAGCACAACGCTGAAAATCACGCCGATTATAAGAGACGCCACATTCGGCGAAAGCGAAAACGCGCCTTGAAGTTTTGTCATCATTGTCTGAACGCCGAGAAGCGGAGTGTTCGAGCGTCCCATAATTCTGATATTAATAGAATACAACGCAATCATTGTCAGAATTCCTGCCAGAATTTCGTGGATTTTTAGCTTTGCGTGCATAATTCCAGTCGCAAGTCCTGCCAGAAGTCCCGCTCCAAACGAGATTGCAACTGCAACAAGCGGATTCACGCCTTTTTTCACGAGAATTGCGCAAGTGCAGCCGCCGAGAGCAAATGAGCCGTCGCAGGTCATATCCGCAATATTCAAAATTCTAAATGTCAAATAAACACCGAGAGTCATAATTCCCCAGAGAACTCCCTGAGAAACCGCGCCTTCCATCGCGCCAAAAATGCTGATAAAATTCATTCTTCGATTATATATTGAAAAAATCTTCTGAGAAATAGAACTTTAAGGATAAAAATTTAAGAATTACGAATTAGCCGGCAGAAAAAACGCAAGAAAATCGGTTAGAAACTGGCAAAGAACCGATTAAAAATCGCAAAAAAAAAATCGGTTGAACGCGCGAGCGGAATTTCATTATCATAAAATCATGGAAAAAAATGAAAATCTTGCTGAAAACTTGCTGGAATTCATAAAAAAATCTCCTTCGTGCTTTCACGCGGTAAAAAACATATCTGAAATTTTGCGGAAAAACGGCTTTTCAGAGCTTTTGGAATCTGAAAAATGGAATCTTGAAAGAGGAAAAAAATATTTTGTGACGCGGAATTTGTCTTCCGTGATTGCTTTTGCAGTTCCGAATTCTGATGAAAAAATGGAAAAGTCGCCTTTTATGATTTGTGCGAGCCATTCCGATTCTCCGTCATTTAAAATCAAGGAAAATCCAGAAATAAAGTCCGGCGGCTGCGTTGTTCTGAATGTTGAAAAATACGGCGGAATGTTGATTGCTCCGTGGCTTGACCGCCCGCTTTCCGTTGCAGGCCGCGTTGTGGCAAAATCTGGGCGTGGGCTAAAGCAGATTCTCGTCGATATTGATAAAAATCTTCTGATGATTCCAAATCTTGCGATTCATATGGACAGAGACGCGAACAACGGACACAAATTTGATGTTCAGTCGGAAATTAGACCGGTTTTGAGCCTTAATGAAAACGCTGATTTGATAAAAATCGTTGCGGAAAATGCGAAAGTCGATGAGAAAGACATTTTGAGCGCTGACTTGTTTTTGTACAACAGGAGCGAGCCTTGCGTTTGGGGCGCGGAAAACGAATTTATCTCGTCTTCAAAGCTTGACGACTTGGAATGTGCTTTTTCAACTTTGCAAGGTTTTCTGGATTCGGAGAATCTTGATTCTGCGGATTGTGATTCTGGAAAAATCGGTTCAGAAAATGAAAAGTCAGAAAATTTCGTAAAATCTGACGTTTCCTCAGGCTCGGAAAAATTTGCAAAATCGGTAAAAGTCTACTGCGTTTTTGACAACGAGGAAGTCGGAAGCCAGACAAGGCAGGGTGCGGCTTCAACTTTTTTGAGCGACACTCTTTCCCGCATAAATTTCGCGCTCGGCTCAGATGAGGAAGACTTGAAAATCAGGCTTTCAAAAAGCTTTATGGTCAGCGCGGACAATGCTCACGCTTTGCATCCGAATTTTGTTTCAGCTGCCGACCCTGTAAACCGCCCGAAAATCAACGGCGGAGTCGTCATAAAATTCAATGCGGCGCAAAAATACACTTCAGATTCTGTGAGCGCGGGATTTTTCAAGAGCGTTTGCGCGCAGGCTGGCGTTCCTTTTCAGGTTTTCACGAACAATTCAAATGTCGCTGGTGGCTCAACGCTCGGAAACATAAGCCAGACGCAGGTTTCAGTTCCTTGCGTTGACATCGGGCTTGCGCAGTGGGCGATGCATTCGCCTTACGAGACTGCCGGAAAATACGATGTGGATTTTATGGCGCGTGCAATAAAGCAGTTTTATCAGAGCGAATTTTCTTTAATCTGATTTTGATGATTTTAAGAACGCAATTTTTGGAATCTCTTTTTGAAGATTTTTGGAAAATCAAAAATCTAAAATTGAAATCTAAAAAATCGGTAAAATTTTGAGATTCCAGAGAAAAACGCGTGGATTTTGCAGATTTTATTGACATCAAAAAACATTGTACATCAAAAAAAAATTCAATATATTAGTAATAGATTTTTTTAAGGAGATCTTAGAATGACAGTTAATGACATTAAAAATGCCAAGATTAAGTCTTGGATTGAAGAATGTGTTAAAATGTGCGAACCAGATCAGGTTGTTGTTTGCGACGGTTCAGCAGCAGAGTATGACCGTCTCGTAAAAGTTTGCGTGGACGCTGGTCTTGCTACTCCATTGGCTAAAAAACCACACAGCTATCTTTTCCGCTCAGATCCTTCTGACGTTGCTCGTGTTGAAAAAAGAACTTTCATCGCTTCTAAAAAGCAGGAAGATGCGGGTCCGACAAACAACTGGATTGACCCAGTAGAACTCAAAGCTACAATGAAAGGTCTTTACAAGGGATGTATGCACGGACGCACAATGTACGTTATTCCGTTCTGCATGGGACCTCTCGGCTCGCCAATCGCAAAATACGGCGTTGAGCTTACAGATTCAGAATACGTTGTTTTGAACATGGACATTATGACACGCGCAGGCGAGAAAGTTTGGGCTTATCTTGATGACAACTTCGTTCCTTGCTTGCACTCAGTCGGAAAACCTCTTGAGAACGGCGCAAAAGACAACGGCGTTTGGGCTTGCGCTCCAGTCGAGAAAAAATACATTTCACAGTTCCCAGAGGAGCACCTTGTTTGGTCTTTCGGTTCTGGATACGGCGGAAACGCTCTCCTCGGAAAGAAATGCTTTGCTTTGCGCATCGCTTCTGTAATCGCACGCGAGGAAGGCTGGCTTGCTGAGCATATGCTTATTCTTAAGCTCACAAATCCAAAAGGCGAAGTTAAATACGTTACTGGAGCATTCCCGTCAGCTTGCGGAAAGACAAACCTCGCAATGCTTATTCCTACAATTCCGGGCTGGAAAGTTGAGACAGTCGGCGATGACATCGCTTGGATGAAATTCGGAAAAGACGGACGTCTTTACGCTATCAACCCAGAAGCTGGATTCTTCGGAGTTGCTCCGGGAACTTCTGCTCAGTCTAACAAAAACGCTCTCGAAGCTGCTTCAAAGAACACAATTTTCACAAACTGCGCTCTTACAGAAGACGGAGATGTTTGGTGGGAAGGAATCGGCTATCCTGCAAAGGGCAAGCTTGTTGACTGGAAAGGCAACACACGCGACGCTCTTCCAAAAGACAAATCACCAAAGGGCGAGGAATTCGCTCACCCGAACGCACGCTTTACAGCACCTGCAAAACAGTGTCCATGTATCGCTTCTGACTGGGAATCACCAGAGGGCGTTCCGATTTCTGCAATCTTGTTCGGCGGACGCCGTCCATCAACAATTCCGCTTGTTCACCAGTCACGCTCTTGGGAGCACGGTGTATTCCTCGGATCTATCGTAGGTTCAGAAATCACAGCTGCTTCTACAATCAACGCTGACGAAGTCGGAAAAATCCGCCGCGACCCATTCGCAATTATTCCATTCTGCGGATACAACATGGGCGACTACTTCCAGCACTGGATTGACGTTGGAAACGCTGCAAAAGACAAGAATCTCTTGCCAAAAATCTTCTATGTAAACTGGTTCCGCAAGGACGACAACAACAAAGACCTTCCAGGCGGATTCATGTGGCCAGGATACGGCGACAACAGCCGCGTTCTCGAGTGGATTTTTGACCGCTGCGACGGAAAAGACAACTTTGTTGACACTCCAATCGGATATATGCCAAAAGAAGGCGCAATCAACACTGATGGTCTCGCTGACTACTACAAGAAGACTTTGCCAGAGATTACAAAAGTTGACATCGAAGGATGGAAGAAAGAAGTTAAGGATATTCGTGAGAACCACTATCCAAAATTCGGAAAACACCTTCCAAAAGAGCTTATGTCTATTCTTGATGACCTCGAGAGCAGACTTAACGCGGCAAACTAGTTCACAAAACTGGTTTTTAGCTAGCTGAAAAGCGATTTTCGCTTTGAAAGTTGGTTGAATCGCGTAAGCTTGAAGCCCGCTGCAAAAAACGCAGCGGGCTTTTTTTGTTTGGAAAATTCTTATAAAAATAATATAATGAAAGCGACAGTTTTTAACTTTTCTTTGTAAAAAATAAAAAAATCATCTTTGGAGCTGTTTTTAATGAAGAATCCGTTGAGATTTGTTTCATATCTTCTTATTGCTGTTGCTTCGGTTGGAATTACTCACGGACTTTTTCGCATTAGCGCGAATTATTTTGATTCTGTCGGAAAAAATGACGATTCTTCTGATTTTCAGTCTTTAAGCGACAAAAAAGTTCTTTACATCAGCTCTTACAACAACACTTTCGACAATGTTGGCCAGCAAGTCCGCGGTCTGAAGTCAGTTTTTGACCCGGCGAACATCGCGCTTGATGTTCAGTTTATGGATATGCTGAATTTCGACTCAAAATCTAATCTCGATATTTTTTACAAGACGCTCCAGATAAAATTTTCAAGAAAAGATTCTTACGATGCGGTTGTTCTTGGCGACGATTTTGCCCTTTCTTTTGCTTTTGACCATGAAAAAGAATTTTTCAATGACATTCCGCTTGTTTTTACCGGCGTGAATGACGGCCGTCTTGCGGCTCTTGCTGAGCAAAATCAAAACGCGACAGGCTTTATTTCAGACAAAAGCATCCGCGGCACAGTTGAGATTGCGATGAAGCTTTATCCGAAAGCGAAAGTGATTTATGCGGTTTACGACGACTCGACGATGGGAATTGAGCGGCAGTCGGATTTTTTCTCGCTTAGACAAAATTATTCCGGCTATCTTTTCCGCGGAGTTGACGCTTCTGAATATTCGAGAGAGTCGCTTGGAAAAATTCTGGACGTTATTGAAGAAGACAATCTTGTTATTTGTCTTGGAGTTAGCGAGGACAACGACGGAAACTGGTATTCTTCTACCGAAACCACGGAATTTCTTGCGACGCACACGAAAGCTCCTGTTTTTTCTGACAATTTTTCTTCTGTTGGAAAAGGATTTGTCGGCGGCAAAATCATCAACGAGGAAAAAATGGCGAAAGCCGCGGCCGAAGTTGTAAAAGACATTGTTGAAGGCGATGTTGATATTAAAAATCTTCACGTTTCGCGGTTTGAGCCTGAATATTATTTTGACAGCGAGCTTTTGAAAAAGTTCGGTATGAAGAAAAAAGTGCTTTCCAGCGCAATTCTTCTGAACAAAAAATACGATTACTGGCAAAAATATTTTCCGATTTTAAGCCCGGTTATCGAAATTTTCGTTTCGCTGCTTGTTTTTTTCGTTGTTTTGTTCACTTGCATTGTTGAAATTTACAAATCGCACCGGGAAAATGCGTTTTCGACAAAGCACGATTTGCTCACCGGGCTTTACAACCGCTATGCGATTTTGAGCAGAATTGGACTTGCGATAAAAAGCGGCAAGAAATTTTCTGTGATTCAGATTGATGTCGATGATTTTCGCTCGATAAACGACTTTAATTCCTACAAGTGCGGCGACGCGATTTTGAAGGAGCTTGCGCTTAGAATAAAATCTCTTTGCAAAGATGGAAAATATGAAGCCGCTCGTTTTGACGGCGACAGTTTTCTTTTGATTTTCAAAGGCGGAAATCTTTCTCAGAACGCCCCGGAAATTTATTTTTTGAAGCAGTTCCTTGAAAACGCGATTGTTTTTGAAGAAAAGACTTTTTTGATACGGACGACCGGCGGAATTGTGAATTCTCGCCCGGAATTTGATGTTGACGATTATCTTTCGAATGTTGACATCGCGATTCATTTTGCAAAGCGGCAAGGAAAAAGCAGATTTTTGATTTTCGATGACGAGATGAAAAATGAGGTTCTAAAGATTTCAAAAATCGGGAATCTTCTTGAAAATGCCTGCAAAAATGAAGATTTCAACGTGCTTTACCAGCCGCAGATTGACGCAAAAACCGGAAAAGTCTGCGGATACGAGGCGCTTGTCAGGCTTCCAAATAGCGATATTTCGCCAAGCGTTTTTATTCCGATTGCGGAGCGCGACGGCCATATCGCGAAAATCGGCAGAATTGTAACTGAAAAAGTTGTGAGGCAGCTTGCCGAATGGCGGAAAAGCGGCCGGGAGCTTCATCGCGTTTCAATCAATTTTTCTGTTGCCCAGCTGGAAGACAAAAATTATATTCCGTTTTTGTCGAAACTTATGCGGACTTATGAAATTCCGCCCGAGCTTATTGTGATTGAAATTACCGAAAGTTTCCTTTTGAAAGACAGAATCCGCGCGCTGGAGCTTTTCGGGCAGTTTTCGTCTCTTGGAATAAAGGTCGCCATTGATGATTTTGGAACTGGATATTCGTCTTTGAATTATCTTGGCTATCTTCCGGTTTGCGCAGTAAAGCTCGATAAAAGCACTGTTGACGCTTATCTTGACGGCAAGCCTGAGTTTATCGAAAATATCGTAAGGCTTGTTCATTCTCTTGGAATGAAGCTGACAGTTGAGGGCGTTGAGGAAAAATGGCAGTACGACAAGCTAAAATTGTTCGGCTGTGATTTTATTCAGGGCTACTTTTTCTCGAAGCCGCTTTCTTATGAAGACTTAAAAACTTTTGTTCCAAAAACGGAGTAAAAAATGGTTAGAACTTACGAAATTGACCTTGACGACAAACTTGTGAACGACGCGAGCGAGATTTTTGAGACGCTCGGCTCTGATATAGATTCTGCAATCAAAATTTTTTTGACGCAGGCGATTTTGAGAAAAGGCTTTCCTTTTGAGGTCGCGGTTCCGCAAAACGAAAAAGCAGAAACTGAGAAAGAAAATTTGCTTGAAGAAAACGCGATTGCTTTTGAAAAAGCCGCTGAAACTGCGGAAAATTCCGTTTCTGAAAATGGAAATTTTGATGACGCTTCTAAAATTGATGTTTCTGATTCTGAAACCAATGTTTCTGAAAATAAAATCTCCGTTGAGCCTGATTCATATAAAATCGAGACTCTGAAAAAAGACTTTGAAGAGCTGAAATCCGAAACGACAGTTTCTGAAACTCTCGAAACAGAATCACAAGATTCTGGAACAAACGAAACGGGAAAAAATATTTCTGAACAAGCCGTTTCTGAATCGCAAGATTCCGAAAATCCTGAAAACAAATCGTCTGAATCAAAAGAAGAAAATCCTGATTCTGAAGACGAAGATGAAACTGCTCCTGAAAATCTTTTTAGCCAGTGGGATAATAAATAGGCTAAAATCGGGCTTTAAGATTTTATGCATTTTGAACTCGAGCGGCTTTTGCTTGTTTCGTTTCATTTTGAAATCGAAGAAAAACAGTCGCCGAAACGAAATGCATAAAACTACAAAAATGCTGCTCAAAATAGCTCTAAAACATTCCAAGAAATTCGTTGGAAAATATCGTTTGGACTCACGGCAATCGCTTTTGTCCCAGTCAAAACTTCTAAAGATTTTTCGGAAAATGTCCCATCTAAAAACTTACTGTGCATGAAATCGGGAGATGGTCGGAATATCCTTGCCCTGTCCAAATTTTGTATCGATTTGGCTTATTTTCCTCGTCCGCCCATTCTCCGCTTGTTTCTGCCGAAAAATCTTGAATTTCCACGCTTCCTGCCGCAAAAAAATGGTCGATTCGCTCCCATTTTTCCTTATAAAAATAGCTTCCCGGTGTTTTTAGTTCTCCGTTTTCTAAAATCCACGGCGAATAAACTGCGGCATTGTTTTTTCCGTTCAAAACGAGATTATTTTTGCCGTCCTTATGGAAAGAAAATTCAGAAATATCCATATTGAAGTCGCCGCACGCAATTTTCGCCTTTGTCTTGCAGTCTGAAATAAGGCGCGCCAAAAGTCTTTCCTGCTTTTTTCGCCAAATTTTGCTTTCCTCCTCTCCGCTGCTTTTGCTTTTCCAGTGGTTTACAAAAAGCGCGAGCGGCTTTTCGTTCACGAGAATTTCAGTTTTGATAATCGGGCGCATTGACGGCTGAGCCAAAGTTTGCGAGCGGCTTTCCAGATTATGAACCGTGGTTTCTCCGAGCGGAAAACGCGACAGAATTCCGCAGCCGATTGAAGAGCCGGGCGATGACGCGAAAACTCCGTAACTGTAGAGCTTTGCAAAATTGAAAGTTCCTGAAAGTCGGTTTGAAATGTCATAAAGCTGATTTTCCTTTTCAAGTTCCTCAAAGACAAGAATGTCTGCGTCGAATTTCTTGATTGCTTCTTCAAGGCGCGAAAGCCGCTGGACATATTTTTGCTCGTTCCAGCCTGATTTTTCGTTTTTGAATTCTGAATATTCGTTTCCATCAAAATTCGCGTCAAAAAATGTCTGGAGATTCCAGTTAAGAATCTTCACACTTGTCTTTTTGCCGGAATTTTCCGCTTTGCACGAAATCATCTGCCCGCAGGAGCAAAAAATCAGGCTTGCCAAAACAATTTGCATAAAAATCGCTTTCATAAAATCTAAAATCCTCTTAAAAATTTTGTTGAAAAATTTCTAAAATCGCTTTTTATTTTTTCAATTTTATATTTCAAAAAAAAGTTCAAAATCGGCAAGAAATTCGGGATAAATTCGAAAAATTCCTAAAAATAAGAAAAATATTAGTCTTTTGACAAGTAAAATCTCTAAAAATCAATTTATATTTTCTGCATTTTTGTGCTAATCTATCTTGCGGTTGCGTTTTTGAACAACGATTCGGATAAAAAATGAAAAAAATTCCTTTGCCATCAAAAAAGCGTCTTGTTTTGCTTTCAAGATTTTTGGAGCAGGTTGACGCGAAAAAAATCACTTCGGTTCAGATTTCTGAGAAAACTCTTTGGAGCGAGGCGACAATCCGGCGCGACATTTCGCTTTTGGAGCTTCACAATGGCGTTTCAAACGGCTACGACGTGAAAATCTTAAAAAAAGCGATTGACGAGGCGTTCGGACTTTGCGGAAACGGCGAAAATTCGCAGAAGCACAACTGCGCGATTGTCGGGCTTGGAAATCTTGGCCAGGCTTTTCTGGAAAATTCTGTTTTCGAGAGCGGAATTTTCGCGCTTGTGGCGGCGTTCGACTCAAATCAAAACCGCGTTGAAATCCTAAAATCGAAGATTCCGCTTTATCAGACGCTGGACTTGGAAAAAATCATCAGGCAGAAAAAAATCGAATTCGTTATTTTGACCGTTGAGGACGAAAAAGCCCAGAAAATGACCGACCGTCTCGTAAAATACGGAGTAAAAGGAATTGTGAATTATACAAACGTGATTTTGACCGTGCCGGAAGGCTTCAAGCTTGAAAACGCGTCGCCTGAAAAATCTCTTGCCGGGCTTGTGTAAATTTCATATTTTAATCGCTTATTCCACAAAGCGGCGTTTTTTTGTAAAATGCTTTCTATGAAAACTGTAGACGAGACAACTCTTTCAAATTTGCTGCAGCTCAGCCGCCTTTCTCCTGAAAGCACTGACATGGCAACACTTAAAAAACAAGTGGACGAAATCGTTGGATATTTTGACATTCTTTCCAAATATGACGACTCCGAGAATCCTTATGACGCTTATCCTTCAACCGAGGCTGAAAAACTCCGCGAGGACGAGATTGTTCCGGGCCTTGATATTCCATCTCTCAAGCAGACAACCGACAAATTTATGGACGGATATTATCAGGTTCCTAAAGTTCTTGGCGAGGGAGCGTAAAAAGCAAGAATTTTGAAAATCGGGAAGGGGAAAAGCCTTTCCCCTATGCCACACTTCGTTGTGTCATACCCTATTCTCCTAAGGGCTGCGCCCTTAAAATCCTGCTTTAAAATCTTCATAAGGTGAAAATATGTTTTATACAATAGAAGAAACTGTAAAAGCCTTGAAATCAGGCGAGACAACTTCTGCCGCGCTTGTTAAGGCTTCTGTTGATACTTTTGAAAATGACAAAAAATCTGAAAAGCCGCTGAACGCTTTTCTTGAAATTTACGACGATGTTGTTGAAAAGGCGAACGCTGCCGACGCGGAAATTGCAGAGGCAAGAAAAAACGGCACAGTCGAAAAGCTTTTTGAGGAAAAGCCGCTTCTTGGCGTTCCTTTTGCCGTAAAAGACAACATTTCCGTTAAAGGAAAATCTCTTACTTGCTCGTCAAAAATCTTGCAGGGCTACCGCGCGCCTTACAACGCGACTGTAATCGCCCGGCTTTTGGACGCTGGCGCAATTCCGCTTGGAAGATGCAATCAGGATGAATTTGCGATGGGCTCTTCAACCGAATATTCAATTTACGGGCCTACAAGAAATCCGATTAACCGCGACTATGTTTCAGGCGGTTCTTCTGGCGGCTCGACTGCCGCTGTTGCCGCAAATCAGGCTCTCTTCGGTCTTGGAACTGAGACCGGCGGCTCTGTGCGATTGCCGGCTTCTTACTGCGGAGTTTACGGATTAAAGCCGACTTACGGCGTTTTGAGCCGCTGGGGCGTTGTGGCTTACGGCTCTTCGCTCGATCAGGTTGGAATTATCGGACATTCTCCAAAAGATATTGCGCTTCCGCTTTCTTTAATGTCTGGAGTTGATTTTTATGATGACACTTCCGCTGACTTGCCTTCTTCTGACGAGCTGAAAAATCTAAAGGCGATTGATGTCTCAAAATTGAAGATTGCCGTTCCTAAGCAGTTTGAGGAATCAAAAGGAATGGATTCTGACGTTGCGAAAGTTTTTGCAGATGTGAAATCCTGGTTCGCTTCAAAAGGCGCAAAAATCGAAATCGTTGACCTTCCGGTTTTGGACGCTTCAATCGCTTCTTACTATGTAATTGCGCTTTCAGAAGCCGCTTCAAATCTGAGCCGTTTTGATGGAATTCGTTACGGAAACCGCATTGACAACGAGAAAGGCTACGATCAGCTTTATATCGACACTCGTTCAAACGGTTTTGGTCCGGAAGTAAAGCGAAGAATTATAATCGGAAACTATGT
>JAXDVS010000057.1:0-11330 GCA_034088785.1 Treponema sp. | reverse complement strand
CGGCGGCCCGATTGCGCTTGTTCAGGAAGGCGACAAAATCACGCTCGACATCAACAACTACAAGATTCATCTTGAAGTGAGCGATGAGGAGCTTGAAAAACGCCGTGCCGCATGGAAGCCGATTGAGCCTAAAGTAAAGACCGGCTATCTTGCGCGCTATGCGAAACTCGTAAGCTCTGCGGACAAGGGCGCGATTCTCGAGTAGAAATCAAAAATCATAATCTTGGAGCAATTTCGTTTATGCGTTATCATCTGAAAAGTATGAACGAAAATATCTCCAAGACTGCCCGGCGGCTTCTTCTTGTTGTCGCCGGCGGCTTTTTGATGGCGTGCAACATCGTCGCTTTTGCCCGTCCTGCAAATCTTTTTCCGGGCGGATTCACTGGAATCTCGCTTCTGATTCAGGACATCTTCTTAAAATATTTCAATCTTAAAATTCCTTATTCGCTCGTGAACTACGGCTTGAACGCGATTCCTGTCGTGATTGGGATAAAATATATCGGAAAAAAGTTCACGTTTTTCAGCGTCGTGATGATTTTTATTTCCGGCATTTTCACCGACCTGCTTTCTTCCTGCACTTTTCTTCATCTCACAGACGATATGCTTTTATGCTCGGTTTTCGGCGGAATCGTGAACGCGGTTTCAATCTCTCTTTGCCTTTTTGCCGGCGCGTCTTCGGGCGGCACGGATTTTATCGCGATTTTCATCTCCGAAAAAACTGGAAAGTCTTCTTGGAACTTGATTTTCGGCTTCAACGTTTGCGTTTTGCTCACTGCCGGGCTTCTTTTTGGCTGGGACAAGGCTCTTTACTCGATTATTTTTCAGTTCGCGTCAACGCAGGTTGTAAACACGCTCTACAAAAAATATTCAAAGACGACTCTTCTGATAATAACCGACAAGCCTTCCGAGATTTACGAGAAAATCAAGGAGCTTACAAATCACGGCGCGACGGTTTTTGAGGGGCGGGGCGAGTTTTCCGGCCACACTCACAAAATGGTCTACACGGTCGTCTCGTCCTCTGAAAGCGGCAGCCTCGAAAAAGCTCTCCGGAGCGTTGACCCGCACGCGTTCATCAACGTTTTGCAGTCAAAAGAAATCATCGGAAAATTTTTCAAGCGGCAGAACGACTAAAAAACTGGAATCAAAAATCGGAAAAATTGGCAGATTCTGGAAAATCAAAAAATCTTAAAAATAGAAATCTGGGCGGTGCCGCTCCGCGGCCGGGAGTTCCAGCCTTCGCTAACGCTCGTTCTTCCGCTTGCTTGGCTTCGCCAATGCTGCGCTCCAGAACTTCGGGCTTCCATTCCCTCACCGCAATGAAAGCCGCGCACGGAGAGTTTCCTTTTATCAGAATTTCAAAAAACTTTTAGAAAAATCGTTTGAATAATTTTTTCTTTCCGCTTGCGGAAAATCCGATTTTTCATTATGAATTGAAAACAGAACTGGAGAATATATGACACAATCTTTTTCTAGCTGGACAGAATATGACAATTGGCTCGTCAAAAATTACGAGCAGTACGCGATTGTTTCCGTGAACGAGGAAGACGGAAAAGTAAACGCCGAGTACGTTGAAAAAGCTGAATGGGAAAAAATGCAGAAAGAAGAGGAAGCTAAAGCGAATCAATAAGGCTCATCGCGTTGTTGAAGAAAATTTCTTCCATTTCGCCTTCAAATTCGCTTTTCAAGATGTTCAGGTTTTCACGCAGCTTTTCAAAAGTGTCCGCCGTGAAAATCACTTCGCAGTAGCCTTTCTCGCGAAGCTGCCTTGCCCCGAGATTTTCCTGCTGGTTTACAATCGAGACAAACGGCAGCGATTTTGCTTTTTCAAGCTTTTCATCGCTTAAAAGCGGAAATTTTATGTTCATCGCTGGAGAAAAATTGTTTTTATTTCCGGCTTCGCTTTTTGTTTCAGAATCCTTAAAATCTTCATCGCTTTCAAGATTTTCTTTTGCAATCTCAAAAAGCATTTCTGGAACTGGCTTTTTCATGCTTGCGGCGTAAGTTGTCGTCATTCCAGAAAGACGCGGATTTACTTCAAGCACAAACCATTTTTTTTCGTCTTCGTTAAAAACAAGGTCAAAGTTCGCGCTTCCGTCAAGATTCATTTTTTCGCAGAGTCTTGAAATCATTTTTTCAAGGTCGGAAAGGCAATATTTTTCGCGGTCAAAAACCGGCCCGACTTTCACGCTTTGCTTTGGCGACGTGATTCCGTAGCGGTTCACAGAAAACTTGAACGGCGGAAGAACTTTCACAAAACTTCTTCCGTTTTTTTGGAATTTCACGGCTTCAAGCCCGAACTGTCCGCCTTTTATCATCTCCTCGATGATTCTGTCCGCAGTCGTTTTTTTTGAGAGAATTATCGCCTTCGCTTCATCAAAGCTGTTCACAACGTCCATTCCAAACGAGCTCATTCCTGTTGTGTCTTTTATGATTGCCGGAAATTTTAATTTTCTGATTTGGCTGAAAACCGCGTTTTTGTAGACATTGCTTTTGATTTCGCGCCTGTTTCCGCCGTTTATGAAAAGCTCGTGATGAAGATAGACCGCCTTTGCGCACGGAAAATCGTATTTTTCAAAAAACTGGTGCGTCTGCCATTTGTCAAAAGAAATCAAAGCCGCTTCAAGCGGATGGCAAACTGTTTTTATTCCTTTTTTTCGGAGATTTTCCGCAACGAGCGCGTCTTTTGCAGTAAGCCAGTCGAAAGGCGGAACGTAAAAGCTCGCCGCCAGCGCAATTTCAGGATTCAGCGAAAAAAGAAAATCTGCGATTTTTTCCTCGTCGTCATCTTCAATCAGAAAATATTCAATATTTTTTGCTTTTTGCGCGATTTCATTGTTTTTTACGTCCAAAAGAAAAGTTCCAGGAAGCTGCGTCGCAATCAAAAACTGGTGCTCCGGGTGTTTTTCTGCAAGATTTTCCCATTGGCTTGCAAAAGACGGAAGCGTTCTAAGATTTGTCTTTTCGCCGTCGTATCTGTTTGAATTTGTTGAGTAAAAAAGAATTCGCATATCAAGATTCTAATGAAAAATCTTCCTTGCCGAAACTGATTTTTTGGATTTTGATTAAGAGAAAAAACTAAAAACACGTCATTCCGAATTCATTTCGGAATCTGTAAAAATAAAAATGAAAGCACGTCGTTTAGAACTCCACTTCGATTCGTAATCTAAAAAACTATTTCAAAAAAAAATCCGTTTTTATCTACAAAATCCATGTCAATTCGTGTTTTTGTTTGCTTCGTCTCTGAATCTAAAAAAATATTTCACAGAAAAAAATCCGCTTTTTTCCGCTATTTCCGTGCTTGTCCGTGTTCCCTGTTCGCTTTGTTTTCAGAAAATAAAAAAAATGCTGAACCAGCTCCTTTCGGCACTGATTCAGCATGACGCATTTTTTGCCGTTTTTACTTTCGCTTCAAATATTTGATTGAGTCAAGCGCGACCGCCGCAATGATAATCAAGCCTTTGAAAACAAACTGCAAGTTCGTGTCGATGTGAAGGAACGTGAGGCAGTAGGTCAGGCTTGTGAAAATCACAACGCCGATTGCCGCTCCGCCGATTTTTCCGATTCCTCCGTTAAACGAGATTCCGCCGACTACGCATGCCGCAATCGCATCCATCTCGTAGCCCTGTCCCGTTCCTGCGCTCGCGTTTGCCCTGAACGCTTCAAGAAAAGCACCGCAGCCGTAGAAAATTCCTGCCATTATAAACACGCCCATCGTAACCCAGAAAACAGAAATTCCTGAGACCGCCGCCGCCTCTGCGTTTCCGCCGACAGCGTACATATTTTTTCCGAAAGTCGTCTTGTTCCAGATGAACCACGCCGCAATAATCGCGATAATCGCAGGAATAATCAGTTTCGGGAACGTTACAAGCTCTCCGTTGATAATTCCGAGCGTCCATCTTCCTCCAATCAAGTCTTTTACGTTCGCGTCAATTGAGCCGACCGGAGTTCCTGTCGTTCCAAAGAACAAAAGTCCGTAGATAATAAGCTGCGAGGCGAGCGTTGAAATAAACGGATGGATTTTGAGCTTCGCCGTGAAAACGCCTGCAAACGAGCAGAACGCCGTACAAAGCAAAATTGAAAGCACGAGCGCGAGAATCAGTCTGATTCCCATCGGAAGAGCTGTGAAATTCCACGGCCCCATATTGAAAAATTTCACGATGTTCGTTCCCGGGTGGAGAATAAGTCCTGTAACAACCGAGCCCATCGCAACCATTCGTCCAACGCTCAAGTCCGTTCCTGCAAGAAGAATCAAGCCCGCAACTCCAAGCGCGTAGAACATTCTTGTTGAAGACTGCTCGAGAATCGTGAAAATGTTAGGCAAAGTCAAAAGGTTTCCCGCTCCAATCGCCGGCGCAACCGCAATGCAGACTATAAAGAAAACTGCAATCGCGATGTAAAGTCCGTTGTCTAGGAAAAACTTTGAGAACTTAAAATTGTTCACATAATTTATGAACGAAAGCTGAATATCCTCTGCAAAATTCGACTTTTCATTCCGCAATCCTCTGTTGATTGTCACGTGGTCGGTGAAAGCCTGCTTTTTTGCGTCCTTGCAGCGGTCGATTATTGTCTGGCTTCGGTTTTTCGCGTCAAAAAGCTCTGATTTCAGCTCGTATTTCGCAGTCGCCTTGTCCGCAGGAGATTTCGCCTCCGCAATTCTCGCCGTTCCTTCCGCCTTGATTTTCTGAATTTCCGCCGCGTAAGCCGCTTTTTCATCAGCGATTTTCTTGTTTTGTTCTATATTTACCGCATTTATGTACTCTTTCGCAGCCGTGTTCGAGTAGGCGAGAGCTTCTTTTGTAACCGCCTTGTCCTCCTCGTGATTTTTTCTTGCGACTTTTTCAGCTTCTTCAAGCTGAGCCTTGTAATCCGCAAGAATTTTCGGTTTTTCAGCGTATTCAATCATCGGATTTTTTTTCGCCTTGTGAACCGCCTGCTTGATTTCTGTGATTTTGTTCACGCCGTTTGAGCGCAGCTCATGAAGTTTATTTTGAAATTCCTTTATTTTTGGATTGTCGTGAAGTGTCATAATTTCAGCCATATTTTTCTCCTTAAATGTTTTTGGGCGTTCCCCTCGCTCCGCGCAAGCGCTTCGCTCGGGTCGCTATGTCGCTGGTTGCGCTGCCGCTTCATTGCTCAGATCGCGCGCTTCGCTTGCTCTCTTCGCAACGCTTCGCGCCTGCTCCAGCGCTAACGCTACAGGTATTTGTCAGAAAGCCTCAAAAGAGCTTCCTGGTCAGTGTCCTTTGTGTCCACGATTCCTGCCAGCCTATGATTTGACATAACCGCGATTCTGTTTGTTATTCCAAGAATCTCCGGCATTTCGCTCGAAACAACGATAATCGTCTTGCCTTCCGTCGCCATCTGGATTATCAGCTGGTAGATTTCGTATTTCGCGCCGACATCGATTCCTCGCGTCGGCTCGTCAAGAAGAAGCACATCCGGCTCCCGCTCAAGCCATTTTCCGATTATGACTTTCTGCTGGTTTCCGCCTGAAAGCGACGAGATAAGCTCGTCCGCCGAAACGCATTTCGTGTGGATTTTCTTGATTTCGCGGTTTGCCGCATCGCGCATTTTTCTTGAAGAAAGCAGCCCGAATTTTTTGTACTGCTCAAGATTTGTTATGCACGTGTTGAATTCGATTGTGTCTTTCGCGAACATTCCGTTGAGCTTGCGCTCTTCTGTAACCATCGCAAAGTTGTAGTTCATCGCGTCTTTCGGAGACTTGAATCTTAATTTTTTCCCGTCAAGAATGATTTCGCCTTTTGAAATCGTCCTTACGCCGAAAATCGATTCCAGAAGCTCGCTTCGTCCAGCTCCAACGAGACCGTAAAGCCCGAAAATCTCGCCTTTTTTGACCGTGAACGAAATATCTTCAAGATGAGGCGCGTATTTTGTCGAAAGATTTCTGATTTCAAGATAATCTTTTCCCGGAGTGTTTGTAACGTCAGGAAAACGCTTGTCGAGTGAGCGTCCGACCATTGCGGAAATAAGCTCTTCCATTTTTGAGTCTTTTACATTTTTCTGATAGACCATGTTTCCGTCGCGCAGAACGGAAATTTCGTCGCAAATCTGAAAAATCTCGTCCATCTTGTGGGAAATGTAGACAAAAGAAACGCCTTTCGCCTTCAAATCCCGCACTATTGCAAAAAGTTTATTTATTTCCGGCTCTGTCAAAGATGATGTCGGCTCGTCAAGCACAATTATTTTCGCATTGTACGAGACCGCTTTCGCGATTTCCACCATTTGACGCTGAGACACGGACATTGTTCTCATTATCGTGTTCGGGTTGACATTCATTTTCAGCGAGCTGAAAAGCCTGCTCGATTCCTTGAACATTCGTTTTTCGTCAACCATTCCAAATTTTTTCGGATAGCGTCCAAGAAACAGGTTGTCCATTACTGTTCTGTCAAGACACTGGTTCAATTCCTGATGAACCATTGAAACGCCGTTTTCAAGCGCCTCTTTCGGGCTTGAAAAATCTATCGGTTTTCCGTCAAGAAAAATCTGCCCCTCGTCTTTCGCGTAGATTCCGAAAAGACATTTCATCATTGTTGATTTTCCGGCTCCGTTTTCGCCCATAAGTCCCAAAACTGAGCCTTTTTTTAAAGTTATGTTTATTCCGTTAAGGACTTTGTTTTTTCCAAATGATTTTGAAAGATTTTTTAATTCAAGTAGATACTCGCTCATTCAGACTCCAATGCATATTTTGGGGAAAGTTCCGCAGCAACGCGGAAAATATGGAAAAGAGAGAATATTCCGCCTGCATTTGCGCAAGCAGAATATTCCCGTTAAAAAGACTGCCTAAAAACTGTCGCCATTCTGACTTCGGACTCTATAAGTCCGTTTTGATTCATCATCTTTTATATGAATCCTAAAATATTTTTAAAATAGCGGCAGAATCCAGACTTTGGCATCTTCCTAGTATTTAAGCTTGTCTGTGTAGTCTCTTCCTGAATTTGTCTTGACCATATTGATTGCATATGCGTCAAAGCTGTTCAGGTTTGTGAACTTGTCAAGGCAAGAAGCCTCGTTCTGGCCGTCGCCTTGAACTACAGTAAGGTTGAGGTTCAAGAGCGGAGCGTAGTAGTTGAGCGCAGGAAGATAAGATGATGAAAGGAAGTTGTCAGCCGCGTTGTAGATTGTCAGAAGAACTTTCTTTGAATCCGCGTTTGTCTGCTTGATTCCCTTGTCTCTGTTTCCAGCTGTGAACTGCTGCCAGTTGTCTGAGTTTACTCCGACGTTCAAAGCAAGGAGAGCCTTTGTCTCAGGAAGATAAATGAGGTCAGCGGAAATTTTGTTTCCATATTTGTCGTTTTCAGAAATTCCTTTCTTGTAGACATCCTCGCCTTCAAGTCCGTCAAGAAGATTGCGGATAACCTGCAAAGTCGCTGTAGCCTGAGCGTCTACGTTCTGCGAGACTGTTCCAGTGAGTTTTCCAGCTCCGATTGCCTCGATTGCGTCTGCGTTAGCGTCATATCCGAAAATTGGAACTCCAGCCGGGTAGTTTGAAGCCTGAAGACAGCCCATCGCCATTCCGTCGTTGTTTGATACAACCATGTCGAGCTGGTCGCCGTATTTTGTAGCCCAGCCGCCCATTGCGTCTGTCGCCGCGTTTGCGTTCCAAGTAGAGCCGTCAGTTCCTGTCATCGCTTTTCCTTCAAGCTCTACAACTTTAAGAGTTTTTCCGCCTACAACAACAGTTCCTTCTTTTGAGTCTGTCGGGTCTGTTGTGCCGTTCCAAGTGTTGAGCGCTTTTCTGATTCCTTCAGTTCTCGCCTTTGAGTCGTTGTGTCCTACATCTCCTACGCAGAGAACGTAGCCGATTACGCCGTCTCCGTTGCGGTCGATTTTTGACGCATCCTGATTTGCAAGCCAGTCAACGATAAGTTTTCCCTGAACAGCTCCGCCGCCGGCCGCATCAAAACCTACGTAGTAAGTCTTGTTGTTCCAGCTCATTGTGTCCATTTCAATCTGGCCTGTTGTAGGGTCAGAAGGCTGTCTGTTAAAGAAAACGAGAGGTTTATCTTTGTTGAGTGTAACAGAAGTTGCTGCAGTTTTTTCTTTGCATCCCATAAATCCAGCGGCTGCCATCGCCAATGCTGAAATTGTAAACAACGCTTTTTTCATAAAAACGCCTCCGTTTGTAATATTATGCTTTATTAAGTTTACGATTGAAAATTCTTGCCGTCAAATAATTTTCATTCAGATTGAAGATAAGTGAGAAATTCATTAAAATCGGAATAAAAAATAAGTAACGGTAGGAAACTGTCATAATGAAAATAAACGGCTCTCAAATTGTAATCGAATGTCTTGTTGAGCAGGGCGTTGACACTGTTTTTGGTTATCCGGGCGGAAATATCTTGAATATTTACGATGCCCTCTATAAGAATCAGGATAGAATCCGCCATATTTTGACTGCCCACGAGCAGGCTGCGGCTCATGCTGCCGACGGATATGCGCGCACAACTGGAAAAGTCGGAGTCTGCATGGCGACTTCAGGCCCTGGAGCGACAAATCTCGTTACAGGAATCGCGACTGCGTATATGGATTCTGTTCCTGTTGTGGCAATCACGTGCAATGTCGGAACTCCGCTTCTCGGAAAGGACACTTTTCAGGAGATTGACATTACCGGCGTTACTTTGCCAATCACAAAGCACAATTTTATTGTAAAAGATGTAAAAGACTTGGCTAAGACTTTCCGCGAGGCGTTCATAATCGCAAAATCAGGAAGACCCGGTCCTGTCTTAATCGATATTCCAAAAGATGTTACGGCGAAAGAGTGCGAATTTGAGCCGCTTTCAAAAAACGACAACGGACACGGACTTTCAGAATTAATAGAAGAAAATCCTAATTTCAAGCGCGTTGTTTCTGTGAATGTTCCGTCTGACGAGGAAATCGCAAAAGCAGCAGAAATCATCAATGAATCCGAGCGTCCAGTGATTTATGCCGGAGGCGGAATCAAGATTTCAGGAGCTGAGAAAGAGCTTCTCGAATTCGCGGAAAAAGCCCAGATTCCTGTGAGCGAAAGCCTTATGGCACGCGATGTTTTTCCGGCTTCAAATCCGCTTTGCACTTGGATGGTCGGAATGCACGGAACACGCGCTAGCAACATGGCTGTTACGGAAAGCGACTTGGTTTTGGCTCTTGGCTCGCGCTTTTCAGACCGTGTAATCGGTGACCCGAAAAAATTCGCTTCTAATGCGACTGTCTTCCATATTGACATCGATCCTGCTGAAATCAACAAGAATATTCCTGCCGGAGCGAGCCTTGTCGGAGACATAAAATCGATTTTGCAGCGGCTCCTTCCTTTGATTCAGAAAAAAGACCATTCTCCGTGGATCAAAAAGATTGAGGAATGGAAAAAAGATGTTCCGGCAGCATATTTTGAAGAGAAAGTAAACTATGTAAATCCGAAATTTATGCTTGAAACCGTTCATAAATATGCTGGCGACGACGCGTTTATCACAACTGAGGTCGGCCAGCACCAGATGTGGACGGCGCAGTTCTATCCTTTTGGAAAGTCAAGAAGATTTGTAACGTCAGGCGGACTTGGAACAATGGGATTCGGAACTGGAGCCGCAATCGGAAGCCAAGTCGGAAACCCGAAAAGCCGCGTTGTGGCGGTTGCAGGCGACGGTTCTTTTAGAATGAACTGCAACGAGCTTTGCACAATTAGACGCTACAATCTTCCAATTGTGATTGTGCTTGTGAACAACGGCACGCTCGGAAATGTTCGCGTCTGGCAGAAACTTTTCTATGAAAAACGCTACAGCCACACAACTCTTGATTTCGGTCCTGACTGGAAAAAACTTGCCGACGCTTACGGAATCGGATATTACAAGGCGAAAAACAATTCCGAATTCGACAAGGAATTCAAGAAAGCCTTTGACTCGAACGAGCCGTGCATTGTCGATGTTCAGATTGACATTGACGAGATGATTCTCCCTATGGCGATTCCTGGAAAGCCGATTGACGAGCAGATGATGGCTTACGAAAA
Organism: Treponema sp.; assembly: GCA_034088785.1. GTDB lineage: Bacteria > Spirochaetota > Spirochaetia > Treponematales > Treponemataceae > Treponema_D. Next base: position 1,333 of record JAXDVS010000057.1, on the reverse strand, counting down.
CTAGTCTAATCTGATTTTTGAGATGTTTTGGACACAGCGTCTGTTTTTGAAATAAAAATAACGTTGCATCCGTGAACGAAATTTCACAAAAAATCAAAAAGAAAGCCCTTCAGATTTTATTTTACGAAATCCGAAGGGCTTTTTTATGCGAATCTTGAATTATCAGCTTTTGTTTTTTTTGTTTCTCTAGTCCAAAGCGTGGCCAGCCGAGCCAAGAACGTCGATGTTCTTGTGCATATACATTTTTTTAAGCTCGTCGCGCGCAGGTCCAAGATATTTTCTCGGGTCGAATTCTTCCGGATGTTCAGAAAGAACTTTTCTTACGAGAGCTGTCATTGCAAGCCGTCCGTCAGAATCGATGTTGATTTTGCATACAGCCGATTTTGCCGCCTTTCTAAGCTGCTCCTCTGGAATTCCGACTGAATCAGGGATTTTTCCGCCGTACTGCTCAATCATTTTTACGTATTCGATTGGAACAGAAGATGAGCCGTGAAGAACAATTGGGAAGCCCGGAAGTTTTTTCTCGATTTCAGCAAGAACATCAAAAGCGAGCGGCGGCGGAATCAAAATTCCGTCTGCATTTCTTGTGCATTGCTCAGGCGTGAATTTGCATCTTCCGTGCGAAGTTCCGATTGAGATTGCAAGCGAGTCGCAGCCTGTCTTTGAAGTGAAGTCGATAACTTCCTCTGGCTTTGTGTAGTGGCTTTCTGCCGCGCTTACCTCGTCCTCAACTCCTGCCAAAACGCCAAGCTCGGCTTCAACAGTAACGTCAAACTGGTGCGCGTATTCAACGACTTTTTTTGTGAGTGCGACATTTTCATCATACGGAAGAGAAGATCCGTCAATCATTACAGACGAGAATCCGTTGTCAATGCAGTCTTTTGCGACTTCAAAGTTCGGACCGTGGTCAAGATGAAGGACAATCGGAATGTCGCAGCCAAGCTCGTGCGCGTACTCAACCGCTCCGCGTGCCATGTTCCGCAGAATGAATTTGTCGGCGTACTGTCTCGCGCCTTTTGAAACCTGCAAAATTACAGGCGATTTTGTCTCGACACAAGCCTGAATAATCGCCTGCATCTGTTCCATGTTGTTGAAATTGTAGGCTGGAATCGCATACCCGCCCTTGATTGCCTTTGCAAACATGTCTTTTGTGTTCACAAGACCTAAATCTTTGTAGCTTACCATCGGAAAATCTCCTTTTTATTGTTTTGCTGTTTCAATATGAATAAATCATAAGTCTAAAAATGCTTTATTTCAAGAAAAATCAAGTTCGTTTTTTATCGCGCGGTGAAAAATGTATAGAAGAAAATTTGCCACAGAGATGAATTATTGG
>JAXDVS010000056.1:0-15228 GCA_034088785.1 Treponema sp. | reverse complement strand
CGCGGACAATCTGCGTCTCGATTTTTCCAGACAGTTTTTTCGGATGACCGCAGCAAATGCAGATATATTCCTTCGTGATTTTTCTATGGTCTTGGAACTGCTTTTGAAGAAATTCTTCTGTCTCCCTGTTTTTCGCGGTTATTATGATTCCGGAAGTGTCTTTGTCAAGGCGATGAACGATTCCGGGACGACGGCGCGCAAGAATTTCAGAAGGCTCTCCGTCATCGCTGTTTTTGATTTTTTCCTTTCCCCAATGATACAAAAGCGCGTTCACGAGTGTGCCAGTCCAGTTTCCAGCCGCCGGATGTGTCACCATTCCCTGCTTCTTGTTCACGACTGTCACATTTTCGTCTTCATAAATTATGTCCACCGGAATGTTTTCTGGCTCGATGTCTTCAGGAACAGAATCTTCCCATGAGATTTCGATTTTGTCTCCCGGCTTAACTTTTGCCGAAAGTTTCGCGTTCTTTCCGTTCAAAAGAATTTCCGTAACGCCAGATTTCAGCTTTGAACGGTTCATTTCTGGAAAAGTCTGCGCAATAAATTTATCGAGTCTCAAAGATGATGATTTTTCTGGAACTTCCGCGTTAAAAAACGGCACTTTCAACTCCACATTCAAAATATTCTTGCTTTTCAGGCTGCGGCGGATTCAAATCGTCCTGCTCGCGCTGCTTAACACTGAACGGCAGAACCTCAAACGCAGAATTTTCCTTTTTTTGAAGATTTTTTTTCGCGGCAGTCCTTTTCACAAGATTGAATCCCAAGTCAAAAAGCCCGAGTCCGAGGCAAGTCGCGGCAGAAATCTTGATTATGTTCATCTGGTCAGTGTCGTCAAATCCGTCAGTGCTTTTGTCAAGCGGATTGTGAAATTCACCGAGAACGGCAAGCGAATATCCAAGCGTCGTCCAGATTGTCACAAAAGGAAGCGAGCCGAGCGTGATAATCTCCGTTCTCCGCAAATCTTTTGCCCACTGCGGCGGATTCAAGTCGTCCCAAGTCCCGCCGGAAGATGACGAATCGGCAGCGGAAAGCGGAAGTTTTGAGAAAAGAATCAAAAAAGCGAAAATCAGGAGAAATGTTTTTTTCACATCACACCGTTAAGGCAGTCGCTGAGCTTTAAAAGCGCGTCAACGCTAAGGTTCTCAGCCCGTTCATTCGCGCTTATTCCTGCGGCTTCCAAAGTTTTGTCAACGTTTTCAGGCGAAGCAAGCTTCAACATATTGTTTCTGATTGTCTTTCGTCTCGATGAAAAAAGCTGGCGAATCATTTTCATAAAGAGCTTCGGATTTTCACAGCGCGGAAAATCGTCTCTTTTTGTCATAAGAACGGCGCGGCTTGCGACATTTGGAACAGGCCAGAAATTTCCGCCCGCCAAGTCAAGCACATTTTTTATCTCGTAAGCCCACTGGCACAAGACGCTGAACGAAGAATAATTTTCAGTTCCGGCTTTTGCCGCCATTCTCTGCGCGACTTCCTTTTGAACTGTCACAACGATTTTCTCGAATCTCACGCCTTCGTTTATCGTGTCTGCGATTATCGTCGCGGCGACATTGTAAGGCAAATTCCCGAAAAATCTGTCAGCTTTTCCATTCTCATCGTAATATTTTTTCCAAGTTTTCAGGACATCGCCCTCGACAAGCTCAAAATATTTTTTTTCAGAATAATCCTCGAAAAACTGCCTTAAAAGGCGCGCAAAACCGTGGTCAATCTCAAAAGCGGCAAGTTTCGCTCCCCGCTCAAGGATTTCAGAAGTCATCGAGCCAAGCCCCGGCCCGACTTCCCAGACTTTTGTATCTTTTTGAACATCGAGCGCATCAACAATTTTTTTTCTAGCAGTCTCGTTCACAAGAAAATTCTGGCCGAATTTTTTCTGCATCGTCATTCCGTTTTCGTCAAGAAACGCTTTGAGCGCGAGCGGACTGTTGTAATCTGGAGTTTTTAGCATTGATTTTTGAATCCTTTTAACTGAATCTGCTGAAATTCAAGACCAGCAGTTTTATGATTTTATAAACTCCGTTCATAATAGCACTTATCGGCACGTTAAGAAAAGGCAGAGCAAGGCAAAGAGCCATTCCGAAAAGCCCGAAATATAAGAAAAGGACGACAAGCGGAGAGACAACAATGCTCGCGAAAATTCCCACAGGCATGATTTTCCCGAAAAATTTCAAGGCGACGGGAGCGGTTGCAAGCTGAGCAGAAGCCGAGTCTCCAAGCGAAGAACGCAATTTAAAAGGAACGGCAGGATGTATTATTTTCTTGACTGAATTTGAAAGCAAAATGATTCCTACAAGCGACGAATAAGAAAGCATAAAGCCGAGGTTAAAAATATGCTCAGGAAAAATGACAATATGAATCAAAAATGAAAGCGACAAAACCGAAAGTCCCTTCGGCCGGTTGATTCTAAAAACTGCCGCCGCAAAAATTATCAGTGAAGAAAGAAACGCCCGGAAAAGCGACGGCGAAATTCCTGCGAACCAGACGAAAAAAAGAAGCGCGCAAAACTGAAATTCCGCGGCGATATTTTTCGAGCTTAACTTTTTCCCTAAAAATTGCGCAAGCCCGCCAAAAAGCGACAAATGCATTCCAGAAAGAGCCAGAATATGAGAAAGCCCTGCCGAGCGGAAAGCATTGCTCAAGTCTTTTTCGGTGTATTCGCGGCTTCCGCTTACGAGAGCGAGCAAAAGTCCGCCTGCGCTGCCCCACGCGTGCATAAGACGCTTGAACTGAAGTCGGCACAAAGAGCGGAATCTCACGATTTTTGACCTTAGATTTTTCTCATCATTTGAAAACGGATTTTTTTCCGTGGAAGCTGCAAGAAAGCAGTTTTCCATATTTTTTCTTTGAACATATTTCACTTTCAAGACGAGATTTGCGCCGTTTTCGATTAAGGGCGCGCGTTTTTCTTTTTCTGTTGCTGTGTAAAGTTTTCCAGGATAAAGAGCCTCGACAATTTCTGCAGGAATAAAAACAGTCGCGATTCCGCTTGCTTTTCCTCCGCTGGAAACGCTAATTTTGCCAGCAAAGCTGGAAGAGACAGAATCATAAGATTTTACTTTTGAAGCTTCAAACGAAATTTTATAAGTTCCGCCGAAAAATTCCGACTTTACAGGATTTGACACGACTTTTCCGAAAATTTCGGTTACTTTTTCTTTAGGAACAGGAGATGAAAAAGAATTTTTTTCTTTTATTGGCAAAATTTTTGAATAAACTAAAAATCCGCAAATCAAAGCGGAAGCGAAAACTGGATTTTTCCACGGTTTTACCATTTCAATTTCGCAAGAGAATCTTTCGCCTGTGCAATCACTTTTTCAGAATAATTCAAGTAAGTAACGTAAAGAAGATTGTCAAAAGCCGTTTTGTCCCCAAGCTCTCCCAAAGATTTTATGAGAGCGAGCGTGACAGGCTCAGACGGAATTTCCGTTTTTTCGGCGCTTAAATTGAATTCTCCGAGAAGTTTTGAAAGCTTTTCTGCAATCTTCGGACTTGAAAATTTCGCTGTCAGCTCGATGATTTCAATAAATTCTCCGTCACCGATGATTTTTGTCTCGAACTCTTTTTTTGCCACGCTGAAATTTTTCAGCACAGTTTCCTCGGCGCGGGACCATTTTGCAGAAGCAAGCGTTTCAAGAGTTTCTTTTTGAATCATAAAAAAGACCGGCAGAAATTCCTGTTTGCTCTCTGCATTATTTATTGCATATGAAAGTGATTTTTCGGCAAGATTTTCCAAGAAATTTTTGTTATTTTTTCCAGATTTTTTCATCAAAGTGAAAAATTTCAAAATTGTCGGATTGTCAGAGAAAAAAACAGCCTTGTTCGCGTTCTCAAATGAATTCTGCGCGAGATTCACAAGCGAATTTTCCGTTGCAGTTCTGTATTCTGGCCAAATTTCGTTCAGCCAGATGTTGAAAACCAAAGAAAATGACCTGCTGTCCCCGAATTCTCCAAGCGAATTTATAACATTTCCAATCAGAAGATTTCCCGGATGATTTTCCCTGTAGCGTTTTTCAAGATAATCGTTCAATACATCGATTGTTCCGTTCCATTTCGCGCCAGGAAATTTTGAAAGGCAGTCAACGGCGGCGATTTTCACGTTTTCATCGTCAAAATTCTTGAAAATTTCTATTATCTTGCCTGAAATTTCCGCGATTTTTTCTTCATTTAAAGAATTCAAATCAGCATTTTGCGACAAAGCCTGCATTGAAGCCGCTGCAAGCGACAAAAGTTCCGCATTGTTTCCTAGGATTTCAGCGTTTTCAATCGAATAATCGATTCCGCGGAGAGAAAGATTCAAGCCGCTTTGAAAATCCGCGTTCTGAACCGTGTTCAAAACAGCCTCGATTTTGTCTTTTATGTTTCCAAGAATAAATTTTTTCTCGCTTTCGCTTGCTTTCATCTGCGATTGTGCCTGCGTCTCCGCAGAAATTCCGCTCAAAGAAAAGATAAAATAAAAAACAAGCAAGAAAACAGTCAGCTTTTTCATATTTTTTCTCCGTAGTCAGAATCTTCAACGTCAAGAGAAGCAAGCGCGTCCGTGTCGATTTCATTTTTGATTTCAGCAACATTTTCATCATTTTCAGGATTTTGGCTCGCGACATTTTTTGCGTTTTCTGCTTTTTTCGCGTTTTCTCCGTCAATCGCAAGTCCGGCTTCAATTTCTTGCTCGATTTTCTGAGTTTCAAGCTCGGAAGATTTTTGAGATTTTTTTTCATCTTTTTTGTCAGAATCTTCATTTGCGTCCTGCTCTGACATCGCCATCGCCTCAATCACTTCTTTTTTGTCATCAGGAACAATTTTGTAGACGTAATTCAAGATTTCGTTCCGCATATTTTTTTCGATGTGGAGACATTCAAAATGAAGACGCGACTGGTTCACTTTCGCGTTGTACTCAACCGCGCGCACAATTCCGAACATCACAATCGGCTTTCCGTCAATCTCAAACTGGAGCTTAATCTGAACGCTGCTCTCGCCCTTTCCGCCGACTCTGACCATCGCTCCGTCCTCGGAAATATCCTCGAGAATGCACTTGTAGCCAGGCTCGACTTCAAGCGTTGTAAAATCTGTGATTTCAGAAGTTATAAAATAAAGATGAGCCGGTATCGAACATTCGCTTCTGACTGAACGGCGTTTCTGCGCACGCTCCATTTTGTTTGACTGCGCAAGATAAATCACGTTCTGCCCATGAAAAACGCCCGAATCCGTAACTTTCGTGTCAAAAACGTAGCCCGCGTCTCCTTTGCGCCAAAGATAAACGCTCACGTTTTTTCCAATCCAGCTTTCGCCCGGCATTTTCAGAGTGTTTTTCTGCAGCGGCAGACGCGCCGCAATCTCGCTCGCATTGTTCAGGACTTCCGAAGAAAAAACTCCGCTTCCTTTCAGCAGAATTCTAAGCCGCTGGCCTTTTTCAAGATATTTTGAAGACTCAAGTCCGCGCCTGTTTTCGTGGTCAATATCGATTTTTGTCCTGTATTTGTAAAGTTTTGAAAGAAAATTCTGGATTTCAGGCGATGACTCGCTTCCGCTCTGCTTTGCCTCGGAAAGATATTTTGAAATCGCGCTGTTAAGCGAGCCGAGCGAATAAAAAAGCGACTCAGGCTGCTCAAGCCCGGTTCTTTTCGCGAGCTTCCACAAAAGAAGAATCTCGCTCAGCTTGAATCCTTCGTCCTGACCTCTTATGATAAATTTTATCTTGTCCTGAAAAACAACGCAAAGCCTTATGAAAGCCGCCACAAGAACAGCTGTTATAAAAATCGCAATCCACATATTCAAGACAATTTTAATACAATTTCGTCATTTTAACTACATTTTCCGGTTTCAAATTTCTTCTTTAAAATCTAAAGTGTAGAAAAAATTATCGATAGTCAATATAATCTTTTTTTATGGCAATAATTGAACTTAAAGATGTGAGCAAAATTTATCAGATGGAAAAAGTTGAAGTGCGCGCGGTTGACAAAGTCTCTTTCAAGATTGAAAAAGGCGAATTCGCGGCGATTTCAGGACCTTCAGGCTCTGGAAAATCGACTTTGCTGAATATAATCGGCTTGATTGACCTGCCTTCTTCAGGCTCAGTTATTCTTGAGGGCGAGGATGTCTACAAAGGAATCGACCTTGAAAAGACAAAAAAAGTTCCTCTAAGGCTCGACTCAAAGCTTACGGAACTGCGCCGCGGTCATTTAGGATTCATTTTTCAGACTTTCAACCTTATTCCAGTTCTGAATGTCTGGGAAAATATCGAGCTTCCGCTTTCTCTTGGAAAATCTCCGGCTTCTGACTCTATGAGCGCGTCAGAAAAAAAAGACTGGATTGAATATCTTCTTGAAACTGTCGGACTTGAAAACAGGCGGAAAAACAAGCCTTCCGAGCTTTCCGGCGGACAGAGGCAGCGGGTCGCGATTGCCCGCGCGCTTGTTACAAAAGCCCCGATTATTCTTGCGGACGAGCCGACTGCAAACTTGGACTCGAAAAACGGAGACCAGATTCTCGAGCTTATGAAAAAGCTGAATCAGGAATTGAAGACAACGTTCGTGTTCTCGACGCACGACGCGAAAATTGTCGCGCTTAGCGACCACGTCATAAAAATCCGGGACGGAATTGTCGCCTAGCTTTTAGGATTTTAGTATCCGAGCGAGAATTTCAAGTAAGAGCCAAGAGTAAATTTTCCGAAATACTCTTGGTCTTTCCAGTATTCCCATTTTAAGCCGATGCGCCAGTCGCAGTGAGGAACGATTCTTGAAGCGATAAATGCAGGCTTTATGTAGCCGCTTTTTTCTGTGATGTTATGATACCACTGCACGCCGACTTTCAGATTTCTTTCCTTTCCAAGCTTTGCAAGTCCCACGTCAACAATAAGACGCTGCTCGAAATCTCCGCTTTCCTTGTCGGTTACGGTTATATCTTCTAGCTTGCCTGAAAATCCTGCATCTTCCAAGTCATCAAGATATTTGTATGAAGTTCCGTTGTATTCATAATGGACAACATCATTCGGATAATAAACCGCCTGATATTCCGCATTGATTCCAAAATACGGGAAAAAGTCTGTAAAAAGCTTGTAGAATCCGCCGGTGAACACGAATCTTTCAAACGCGGATTTCTTGTACAGGTCGCTTTTCCAGAATTCGCGGAGTGTGCTGTTTGAATTCACGCGCCCGATAAGCTGCGCATACAAGTCAGTGCCGAAAACAGTCCTTTTCGCTTCCGCTCCGACAATCGGAAGATTGTAATATTTTGAAAGCTCGCCGTATCTTGAAGGAAAAACGCGCGCAAAAAAGTTGAGCGAAGTTCCAAAAACAATCGCCTCCGCGCTTCCTGCGTATGACAGCTCGCGGTGTGAAGGCTCGTCGCTTCCGCCCCTGTACATTGTGAGAACGGTCAAAGTTGAAAGCCCGAACGGAATTCTTATGATTCCAGAAATATTGTATCGGCTGTCGTACAGTGCGTTTGTGTAAAGCGCGTCCTCGTCGTCCTCAAAATCGTCGTCATTTGAGAAAAGCCTTATGTTTCCCCAGACAGTCTTCTTTTTTCCGGCTGTGATATAAACCTTGTCAGCCATGATGTAGTCAAAATAAAGCTCATAAAGATAAAAATACTGGTTCTGGTTTTCAACATCGGCTTCCGAAGAATCGATAAGAGAAGTTTTCAGCGAGCCTTTCACGGCCATGTGCTTGTCTGGACGTGTCGTGAAATAAAGATAGTTCACAAGGTCAAAATATGCGGAGCCGCTTGTCTCTCCGTCGGAATTGATTGCCGCCGCTCCAAGCTCCGCCGATATGTCGCCGCTCATTTTCAATGGAATCGAAAGAGAAGCAAGGCTGAAAGTCGTGTCCGAGCCGCTTTCCTGCTTGTCCGTCACAACAGTCTCATCTGAGTCGCTTGCGTTGTCAAACAAGTCGCCGAGGTCGCCAAAAAGGTCAGAGCCGGAATTTTCAGAATCAGAACCTGAAAGAGAATCTGATGTATTTTCAGTATTCACGCTAGCGTCCGTGCTGATGTCAGCGGTTATGTCAGTTGTTCCAGAAGTTTCCTGCGCCTGAACGGAAACACAAAAAATGGCAGCTGCAAACGCTGCCATCAGAATTTTAGGCATTTTATTAAATGTACGAATCAATTTATCTGTCACTCATTAACTCAAGATACGGCTTAGTATATACCGCATCATCTTGTTTTGAAAGAGTCGCGTTTGAGATTGAAATCAAAGTTTTCTCATATTCAATCTTATTGTTGATTTTCTTTCCTTTTAAGTTGTCCTGAATGACCATGTTGACCGGAATTTTCGCGTCGCGTCCGTTTCCTGTTACAGGCTGGTAAGACGGAACTGCTGTTGTGCGGAGCTTCTGACCTGAAAGCGAATAATCCTCTTTCATTCTCATAAGTCCGTCGTCTTCTGTGACCCAGAGCTTGATTCTAGGATACTCGACATTTTTTGTCTTTGCCTCGAGCGTGAAAAGCACGCATTTGAGTTTTCCGAGATTGACCTGCTCGTTGTCTTTAATGTCGTAGTCTTTCACAAATCTCTGGGGCGCAAAATCAGATGTGTTCGCGTTTGTTCCCTGAAATTTGTCCTTTGAGCTTGAAAATGTGAATCGGCGGTCTGCAGGGTCGTAGAACCAGATTGTCGAGTTCGCCTGAAGATAGCCTTTTCCCTTGTCTTTGATCGGAGCTGTAATCAGAATCGTCCATTTGCTTTCCGAGTCGCGCCGGTAGATTGTCGCGTTTGTCTTGCTTCTGCCCTCGCCCGGCTTGTCCTGAACGACCTCGTAGCTTGCTGTAAAGTCAGTGCCGTAAAAAGCGGTGTTGTCCTCGGCTTTCTGGAGAAGCTCGCGCGCCTTTGCGTAAGTAAGTTTTTCTGCAAAAGCCGGAGCAAAAAGAGCAGCAAAAGCCGCAACAGAAACCATAATTTTTTTCATAAGTCAAAATCTCCCTAAAATGTTTCCTGAAAAAGAAAACGGTTACTCAGTAGTGGCAAGAGCCTGTACTGGAAGAATTTTTATAGACTTGCACGTTGAATACAAAACAGCAAGCAATGTGACAATAATGACAGCCGCTATGACCGCCACACTTTTTAGAACATCGAACGCTGGCGAAAGGTTACCTTTCACGAGGAACATATCAAAAGCCGGAATAAAAGAGAAGTTGAAAGCCGACATTACAGCGCAGATAACGCCGGAAAGCAGAAGCCCCGCGGCACAGCCCAAAAGCAGAAGCACGAAAGACTCGAAAAAAAGCGTTTTTATGATGTTGGACTTTTTCATTCCGATTGACATATAAATTCCAATCTCGTTGATTCTCTTCATTATGAGAATTCTGTAAGTGCTTCCGATTCCTGCGATGATTATCACGGTGAGCATAAAGATAACGAACGAGACAACCGCGTCCATCGCCTTTTGCATTATTTTTACGTCAGTAAGATTCGCTTCAAGAGGAATTATCGCGTAGGTTATTTCCTTGTAGTCATCATCGTTGTCGATAAAATCGTCCTTGTCATCAACAAGAGGATGCATATTGTAGATTTTTTCAAGCTCCGCCTGATATTTTTCAAGCTCTTTTCTGCTGATTTCCTTTTTCGGAAAATCGATTGCAATGCGGTTCGCGTCTGTCTTGTAAGTCGGGCGCGCGTAGGCAGCTTTCAGATATTCAAAATCCATGTAGGAAGTGTACATTCCGAACGCGCTCGAGTCCTGAAAAATTCCTTTCACGACGATGTCGAGCGTGTTTTTTTCATAATCGTCTGTCTCGACCATAAAGGTGATTGAGTCGCCGACGTGGACATTCAAAAGCTCCGAAATCGGCTTTGAAATCAAGACGCCGTTCGAGCCTTTCATTCCGTCGATTCCGCCCTCGATAAAATAAAGCTTCTCAAAAAGCGAGGCTTCCTTGTCGAAATTTATTCCCTTTATTGTTTTTTGGAGAGCCTCTGTTCCTTCAAAATAATAAGCGCAGTGCCTCGCGTCAAAATCCATTCTCGGAGAGACTACAGCGTCTTTTCCGAAAACTTTTTCAAGCGTCGGAACGTATTTTGAATAGTCAATATATTCGATTCCCTCAGCCTCGCTTGCCGCCATAAACACAAGGTCGCCGCCGTAGTAGACGCTGGCCTTGTCCGTCATCGCCTTTATCATTCCCTTGCTCACGAAAATTGAAGCGAGCGAGATTGCGACTCCGACAGCACAGACGAGAAACAAAGAAACATACTGAGTTTTTCTATATAAAAGCGAGCGAAGACCGATTTTTATCTGATACATTATTTTGCTCCCTGCATTGCCTGAACAGGATTTACTCTAAGCGCGTTTATAACAGGATAAATCCACGCGACAAGACCGATTATAAGAGCGACTGAAAACGAGCTTACGAGATTTGAGATTTTCACGGAAGTTACAATGTTCGGACCGCCGAAAAGCTGGATTAAAAAACTGTTATGCACGGTTATGTTCATAAGATTCACGATTTTTGAAGCCAGAACGCCGAGCAGAAGCCCCAAGATTCCTGAAATCACAGCCATAATCACAGTTTCAGCCATACATTCCTTTGAGATATAGCGTTTGTTCGCTCCAATCGCGCGCATTGTTCCAATCTCTCTGATTCTGTCGAGAACGTTTATTACAAGCGTGTTGTTCACAACGATAAAGCCCGCTGCAAGAACGATTATGATTCCGATATTCAAAATCAAACGGAGAATATAAAGATAAAACGCTGTGCTTCCCGCGCTGCTCCGCCAGTTTACCGCCTCAACCTGCCAGCCTTTCTCCTCGAAAATGGCGTTGAGCGACTTTATGACTTTCCGCGCGTCTTTTGAGTCTTCAAGACGGCAGATTATAAAATTCCATGTCGAAGACGAATAAGAAGCCTGCAAAGCGTCCTGCTCTTCTTTTGAGAAAGTTATTTCATCGGTTGCCACAGCCTCGCTCACGTCCGCAGCGTCTCCAAAAAGATTGTCAAAATCCAAGTCGCCAAGAAAATTCTGCTGGCTTTCATCAAGCTGAATTTTAGACGAGTCAGTCATATCTGAAATGTCGAGAAGCTGGCGCACAGTCTCAGAATTCACAAGAACGAGATTTTCAAGAGTCTGGTTGTCATTTTTGTATTCGTAGATTGCAGTTAGCGGCGCGGCTCGAAGCCTTGAAGAAAAGCCCGCGTTTATCGCAAACTGGACTGTGTCTCCAACTGAGACATTAAGCTCTTCCGCGTGAGATTTTGTGAGCATAACGCCCTTCTCGCCGTTTTTCCATGGCGCGCCCTCAATGATTTTGATTGAAGTCATGCAGTCATTGTATTCCTCGCCGTCCACTCCGAAAATGTACGAGGCCGAAAGGTCGTCTCCCTCGTCGTTTGAGATTGCCACCTGACCTGTAATCTGCGGCGTGATTTTTTTAATTCTTGAATCAGACTCGAGAATTCCGCAGATTTCTCCGTAGGGATTCAAAATCGGAATTTCTGAAAGCTTTCCAGTTACTGGAGTCTGGTCGCCGAAAAGGCTCAGCGGCGGAACGTGCTTAGGCCGAATTACAACATCGCCGGTAAACGAAGAGACAAAAGTCTCCTGAACGCCTTTCTCGGTGCTGTCAAAAACAGCGTTTGTAACAACGAGCATCATCACGGCAAACGCGATGAACAAAACAATTACATATGAGCTTTTTTTTGTGATTATATTTTTCAGGGCAAGATACAAGAGCATAGACAAGTATTCTATCTAAAAACAAATCAATCTTCAACAATCAATTTCTTGTCGATTTTCTCGCGGCGGCTGTTCATGTTGTAGTCAAAAAGAGAATATCCGATTTTGTTGATTTTTCTAAGAAATTTGACATAGCGAGTTTCAGGCAGAATTTTCTCCGCTTCTTTCATATATTTTTCGCACAAATCAGCTTGTTTCTTTTCAAAATAAAACTGCGCAAGATTTATGCTGCAATAATATTTGTCATAATCTGAAACCGCGTTCTGCGCCGCAAGCTCGAAGAATTCTTTCGCTTTTGAATCGCTTCCGCCGCCTACAGCTGGCGCATAATAATACCACCAGCCGGAAAGCGTGAGCGCGAAAGCCATTTTCGGATTGTTTTTCACGACGACCGCGTAATCTTTTTTCTCCTGCAAGCCGAGCGTGATTGAATTTGAGCGCGGCAAAAACTGGAGCATTGAATTTGTCAAGTCCGCGCTGGTTAGGACAAAATAAGGATTCAAGTCTTCGGCGGATTTTCCTTTTGAGAATTCTGTGATTTTTTCATATTGCGGACGCAGAATTTTTTCCATATTCGGAGAATGAATGTCTTTCTCGTACTCGCAGTTGTATTCGGCAGTCGCAAGCATATTTTCGCAAGTGAGCCGGGCCTCTTCTCCAAGCGAATTTATTTTTTCACCATTGAGATTTTTGTAATTTCTGATTTTTTCGATGCATGAGTCAGCGTCCGGAAGAGAACGGAGCGAAAGCCTGAAATCAAAAATCTCCTGAATCATTTTGTTTTCATTCTTTGAAAAATTTTGTGAGAACGCGGCAGAAACTGAAAAAAGCATAAAAAACGCCAGAATGACAAGAAGTTTTGAAAAAGAAAAAGGGAAAAAAGTTTTTTTCATATTAAAAGAAAATATAGTTTTTTCAGGATTTTTTCCAGTTTTTGAGAATGCAACTTTTTCGGATTTTCGGAGTCTAATAAAATGTTTTCGGCAAGATGAGAAAATTCTTTGCCTTGAAAATGAAACCAAATCTATGCTAGGATATTTTATTATGCAAAATTTCGCATCTAAAAAAGAAATTCCGATTTTCTTCGCGACCGACAACAATTATGTTCCTTTTCTTGCGGTTGCGCTTACGTCGCTTTTGGACAACGCTTCAAAAGATTATTTTTACAGAATTTTTGTCTTGACCACGAGCCTTAGAAAAGAATATGTCGATGAGCTTACGCTTATTGCAAAAGACGCAGGAGCGGACATCGCTTCTATAGAATTTGTTGACCTGCGCGAGGAAATGGAAAAATCTTCCGGAAATTTTCATCTGCGCGACTATTATTCAAAAGAAACTTACTGCCGCGTTTTTATTCCGCGAGTTTTTCCGCAGTATGACAAGGTGATTTATCTTGACTGCGACATCGTTGTTACAGGCGACATTTCAGAGCTTTACAACATCGAGCTTGGCGACAATCTTGTGGGAGCCGCGAGCGAGGAAGTCATGGTCGAGTACGATGTCTTTGGAACTTATGTTGAAAAAGCACTCGGCGTTCCGCGCGACAAATATTTCAGCGCAGGCGTTCTTCTGATAAACGCGAAAAAATACCGCGAGGAAGAAATCGAGTCGAAATTCATAAATCTGATGAACACTTTCACTTTCCGCGTTACTCAGGACGAGGATTATCTCAACGTTCTCTGCTACGGAAAGACAAAAATGATTGACGTGGGCTGGAACAAGTCCGCATTCGAGACTCCAAGCTTCGACGACAAGAATCTAAAACTGATTCACTACAAAATCAACTGGAAGCCGTGGCATTACGACAATGTTCACTACGAGGAATTTTTCTGGAAATACGCGCAGAAAACTTTCCTTTACGACAATATCCTTAAAATCAAGGCGACTTACTCAGAGGACTTGCATGAGCGCGACAGAATCGCTTTTGAAAATTTGAAAAAAATGGCGATTGAAGACACAAACGACCCGAAAAATTATTTCAACTCGATTCAAAAATCCTCAAAATAAAAAATCAGGGAAGAAAGATGGCAAAAACTGAAAATCAGGAAATTTCCATAAAAAATTCCAAAGAAAATTCAGGAAAAAATTCGGAAAGAGTCGCAATCGTCAAAAAGATAGAACAGTTTGAAAGGGAAAAACGCTGGACAGAAGACGTGGAGGCAGATCCGCCAACAATTCCGCTGACTCCCGACAAGGTTGACTATCTGAACAAAAAGATTTCGAGCAAATTTTGGATGAAATTTGCCAATATGCTCGCGCGCCATCACATCAACACTCTTCTCCGAAAAAAAATAATGATAATAAAGGAAGTTACAGGTCTTGAGGAAAACTACGTTCCGCTCAAAAGAACCGGCGCAATCATAACCTGCAACCATTTCAACGCGATGGACAATTTCGCAGTTTACAAGGCGATTGAAAAGCACGTTTATCACCGCGAGCTTGTGAAAGTCTGCCGCGAGGGAAACTACACGAATTTTCCGGGCTTCTACGGATTTTTGTTCAAGCACTGCAACACGCTTCCTTTAAGCAGCGTCGCCTCGACAATGAAAAATTTTATGGCTGCCGTTAAAACTTATCTTTCAAAAGGAAGGCAGATTCTGATTTATCCTGAGCAGGCGATGTGGTGGAACTACAGAAAACCGCGTCCGCTCACAAACGGAGCTTTCAAATTTGCGGCGGAGAACAACGCGCCAGTCATTCCGTTTTTCATCACGATGGAAGACTCAAAAATCATCGACAAAAGCGACGGATTTCCAGTTCAGGAATATTCAATCCACATTTTAAAGCCGATTTTCCCGAATCCAGAATTCTCCGCGCGGAAAAATGCGGAATATATGAAAGAAGAAAACTACAAGGCTTGGAAGGAAATCTACGAGAAAACGTACGGAATTCCGCTTGAGTACAAAAACTAGGCGGGAATCAAAATTTCCGTGCAAAAAGCAGAAAATGGACAGACGAAAAATAATCTACTATTCAGATGAGCTGAACGACGAATTTTCCACAGCGGTGATAAAGCCGAGAAAAATCGACGAAAGCTATGATTACGGCGGCAGAACTTTCTCATGGAAGATAAAGCGTTTCTTTCTCTGGAGAATAATCGCAGTTCCGGTTGCTTTCGCATATTTAAAGCTTGTTTTTGCAAATAAGATTGTCGGGCGCGAAAAAGTAAAGCCGTTCAAAAAATCTCCGATTTTCTTTTACGGAAACCACACGAACACTTTTTCAGACCCGCTCGTTCCGACTTTCGCCAGCTGGCCGCACAGCACTTTTGTGATTGTCCATCCGAACAACGTCTCAATGCCGTTCTGGGGAAGATTTATGCCTTATCTCGGCGCGCTTCCTCTTCCTGACAATCTAAAAGCCGGGAAAAATTTCATGGAGACAATAAAGCTTCACATGAGCGAAAATTCTTCGATTATGATTTATCCCGAGGCGCATATCTGGCCGTTTTACACGAAAATCCGGCCGTTTCCAGACTCGTCTTTTAAATATCCTGTCGAATACAAAACGCCAGTTTTCTGCTTCACGAACGTCTACACAAGGCAGAAATTCAGAAAAACTCC
>JAXDVS010000055.1:0-11984 GCA_034088785.1 Treponema sp. | reverse complement strand
TTTTTCAAGATAGTAAAGTCCTGGAAACCAGTCTGAAAAAGCGTTGGAACTTTCCTTTGCGCCGTTTTCCCACCAAGTGCCTTTGTAGTAGACAACGCCGCGCAACGGAGACGGAAATTCACGGAAAAGGCTGACCCATACAAGGTTTCTGTTCATCACATGGCTTAATGAAGTTTTTTCGCCGCCCGCTTTCATACATTCTTTCTTGAAGTCTGCGGAATAGCGTCCTGAAAGCGAGAACGCGCTCACATCCGGAATATTCTGTGCAAAGCTCATGTCTGATATGTAGCTGTAGTTTGCCCATGACAAGTCAGAAATATAAGCCTTGAAGCCTGCGTTTTCTGTTAAAATTTTCGGAAGGAGAAGAAGAGCCTCATTGTGCTTTTCTTTTAAAGGCACATCGCTTCGCTTGTTCATTTCGTAAGGCGTGTATTCGTAGCCGCCGTATATTCCCGGAGAGCCCATCAAAGTGTGCGAATTCGCCGAAATCGTGTTCGGATAATAGACAAATCCGCAGAGCTTTTCTTTGAGATCAGGCTCGTCATTCAATATGTACGGAAGATACGCGCTCTCAAAACGGTCGAGCATGAATATGATTACGTTTTTTCCGTTTTTAGAAAGATGATATTTTGTCTTGAATCCAGAGTCATCGTCTTTTTTAGACGAAAGCGCAAACGCGGAATATTCGCGGTTTATTTTTGACACATTTATCACTGTGAAAAGCGTGAAAGCGATAAAAGCGACAAAGCAGAGGTTTGAGAGAATCCTTGAAAAATTGAAATTCACAAGGACTAGAAGAACTGCCGCCGCAAGAAGCAAAGAGGCAATGTTCAAAAGCATAAACTTCATTGAGGGATTTGAGAATCCGTCAATGAGTTTTAGCGTGGAATCCATCGAGCCGTAGTCTCCTGCAAAAGCGTAGGCGTTTATTATTGAAGAGACTAGCAAAAATAAATATGCGAATGAAAGCAATGTCTGGATTTTCTCTTTAAAAAGAAAATATATGCACGTAGGCCAGAAGATTATTAGTCCGAAGCTAATCCAGAACGAGCTTTGCAGAAATCCTGTCGGATTCGTGTAATTGTCGATGTTTGAGAATTCCTGCACAGACGAAAGAATCAGCGAAGTCGGCAGAACAAGGCCTGTAAGCACGCATAGCGACAGACCAGAAAATAAAAATATAAGGAAGCGGAGCTTGCTGTTTTCAGCGATTTTTTTAAGAGGATTTTCCAGAAGATAGTTTATTCCGCGCAGATAAAGCGGAATCGGAATCATAGCCAAAAGCGCAGCACTCGCTGGAAGCCGTTTTTTCATGCTTGCTCCGCCCGAATATACAAAAAGAATGTAGAAGGCAAGGAAAGCCGCCGCAAGGCACATAAGCGCGTAAAGAACTTTCAGCGGATTTTTCATCTTGTAGAACACGTTCTTTAAAAGCGAGAGAATGTTGTTCATTGTCCAGTAGACTACAAGCCCTGCAGGAGAATTGTACAAGACAACAAGGAAAACTGCCGCCATCGCGTAAATCTGGACTTTCTCGCGGAGATAATGGCCTTTTGAGTAAATTGCCCCGGAGATGCAGTTTATAAGCGTCATCAGAACCGGGAGAATATTAACGCTGAAAGAGCCGATTTTAAAGGCCTCATCCGAAAGCCCCATGTCCGTTATGAAAAGAAAACTTGCGCCCTGCAGCTCAGGCAGAGCCGACAATGTGTGATAAGCCGCCAGAAAAAAAGGAATCTGGATAAGGATTCCAAAACTTGAGCGCAATGCCATAATCGGGTGGTAATGATTCTGCCTGTAGAAAGCCGAAAGAATCATGTACTGCTCATCGCCCTTGAAAAATTTTTTTATCCGTTCAACTCCAGGACGCATTTTTGACATTTTATCGCGTTCTATGTCCTGCCATTTCTCAGCAACTATATAGAGCGGAAGACAGAGCAATGTTACAGTCAGGCTTACTCCGAGCAAAGCGATTCCCGTGTTGCTGAACATTTTTGAAAATATTCTGTATGAAATTTCAATCAGCTGTGTGATTGGCGAAAGAATTATATTGTAGAGAATTCCTGCAAATGTCATTTTTTGAGTTGTCCCCAGTTTTCTTTCTTGTAAATATCGTCCTTGACAGTAAGCCATTCGCTGTCTTTTACATTGAATGCCTTTTCTTTTCTGATTCTTGTGCTTTGAGCCGGAGCGTTGTTCAAAATCGTGTAGTCGTTTTTGTTCTCAACTTTGAGCGGCTTGTGCGTGAAAGGGTGGACCGCATTTTCAATGACATCTTTTGTTGCAAGATAAGGAGTGTCAGCATTTGTCATAAAAGTGTAGTCATCCTTTATTTCTCCATGAGAATCAAAATCTTTTACTAGAAGAGAAGCGACAAAACTTCTCGAATCGGCTTTTATTTCTTGTAATTGCGGCAGATCTGATTTTATCGTCTTATATATAGCACCGTGGTCAGAAACGATAATGATTTTTGTATTGTCGTAAACTCCGTTTTCTTTCATGTAATCAAAAAATTCAGAAAGTCTGTTGAAAATTCCGCAGCTTGTGCTAAAAGGAGCTTCATTTTTAAGCGGACTGCTTCCTCTGTTTGTGATTTTTTTCTTAAAGTCATACTCTGGCGCCTGAAGCGGCGTTGACTCATGCGTCGCCTCGTTGTCAAGAAGAATCAGAGAGCCTTTTCCGTCGTCAATTTTTGTAAGCTCTGGAAGATAATCAACCACTGCGTAGTTGTCTATAAAGCGCGCGGAGTTGTCCCATTTGTTGCCGGAAAGCCAATAGTCTCTGTGGTATACCCCCCCCCGTATAACAGGCGGAACCATCTTGAAAAAGCTGAACCAGATAAAATTCCTGAAAATCTGAGTGCTTATATAAGGCTCTTTTTCCATTCCATGCTTTGAGTACCAATAGCCAGTATAAGTTCCAAGAACATGGTTATGCTGGATTGGCTCATGTCCTGCATATTTTACAGTGTAAGGATTTATATTTGGATCTGAGGCCGATTCAATTGAAAGCCCATTTCTCTCCAAGTCAGGATTTTTTAGATACATATTGCTTTCAGGCTGCTCGAGATAGTTTTCATATGGAAGATTTGCAACATACGCCTTGTAGCCGTTTGCTGTAAAAATCAGCGGCATCGTGAGCAAAGCTTCATTGTGCTTATCCTGAAGTGTTTTTTCAGGCTCTTCGGCTGCGCGCTCGTTCATTCTGTGCGGAGTGTAGTCGTAGCCTCCGAAAAGTCCCGGAGTTCCAATCATCGTGAGTTTTCCCATCGAAACTGTGTTAGGATAATTCACAAATCCGTCAAATTTTTGCTTTAGCTCTGGAAGCTCGTCAAAAATATAAGGAATATACGGATTGAAAAGTTTGTCCTGCATAATCACAAGAACATTTTTATGCGTTTTAGAAAGCGAAAAAATCGGCTCAAGCTCATTGTTGTATGACGGAACAGCAAGATTTTTATAGGCTTTTTGAATCGTGACTATGTTCTTTACAGAAACTGCGCCGAGCGAAAGCACAAGAATTACAGCGAGCGAATGTGCGATTTTTGGAAATTTTGACAGCAGAAAGATAAATCCTGCAAAAACCGCAAGAAGAACAGCAAAATTCAAAATAATCTCGCTCAGTTTTGGAGTAAAGACCTGCGGCTGCATAAACTCAAGCCATGCCTCAATAGGCCCGTAATGACCGCCAAAAATAAAAGTGTTTATAGTTGCAATAAATGCTCCTGCGGTAAACAGAACAGCGAGAATCTTCTTTATTCTGACAGAAAACAGCGCGTAAAAACATGACGGCCACAGAATAAAAAATCCCAAAGCCTGAAAGAAAGTCGCCGAAAGGAATACAAACGGAGAAGAATAGCTGTCAACATAGCAGTAGTTGTTCGGCTCGCTTTCCATAATCGTGGAAGGAATCGCAAGCCCTGAAAGAAATGCAAGCGCAACTGCAGAAAAAGCAAAAAGCGCGCATCTAAGATTTTTGTTCTTTTCAAGAATTTTAAATGAATTGTCTGTAAGCTGGGCAAGCTTGATTACAGCAAACGGAATCAGGGGAAGAATTATTCCCATCGTCAGAATCACTTTTCTAAATCCGCTTTTTGAAGATGACAGAACTGTAAACGGCGAAACGACGCAGAATGCGGCGAAAATGCAAAGAATGATGTAAAGAACTTTTTTCGGATTCTTTAACTTGTAGAAAATGTTTTTTACAAGCGAGAGAATATTGTTCATCGTCCAGTAAACGACAAGCCCCGCCGGAGAATTGTAAAGCACAACAAGAAAAATTGCCGCAAAAGCATAAATCTGGATTTTTTCTTTTATAGGATGACCTTTTGAATAGATAAATCCTGATGCGCAGTTAATAATCGTCATTGCAATCGGAAGAATATTTACAGCAAAGCTTCCGATATGGAAAGTCGCGTCAGGAGAGCCGAAATCCTTTATAAATAAAAAAGATACGCCACCTAATCCTACGTTAGAAAGAAAGTGGTATGCGGCAAGAAAAAAAGGAATTTGAATCAAAAGGCTGAAAGAAGAGCGCAACGCCATAATCGGGCTGTAATGATTTTGACGGTAAAAAGTATTCAAAATCATATACTGCTCATCGCCCTTGAAGAATTTCTTGATTCTTTCAATTCCAGGCTTGAGCCTCAGCTGGGTCTCGCGCTCCTTTTCCTGCCAGCCCTCCGCGACCATATAAAGCGGAAGCGTGCAGAGCGTCACGATAAAACTAAGGCCTATGACAGCAATCACCTTGTTGCTGGTCGCCTCAAAAATAAACTGGTAAAAAAACTCAAGAAGAGTGTTAAGCGGGAGAATAATTATATTGTAGAGAGCATTTAGCATAATTCTCTTAATAATAGTGAATTGCTTTTTTTATTGCAAACTGGAAAAACAAGACGGCTTTTATTTTGTTTTTTTTTGATTTAATATTTAAGCTCAACTTTCGCGTTGTTGGTCATTCATTTTTTAGGAACGGAGATTTGTGATGTCTAAGAAAATCACTATTTCATTAAAAATTCTTGTCTTTATTGCTGGATTTTATTTGTTCAGCGTTGCGCTTGCTTTTTTTCTTCGAGACGACGGCTCGTCTTATGGACGGATAGTTTTGCATGAGCTTTATGAGCAGAAAAAAATTGACTGGCTTTACTGCGGGGCTTCGCATGTAAGTCATGGAATTGACCCGTCGCTTGCCGATGAGCTTACAGGTGTAAGCAATTTTTGTTCAGGAACTGCAAACCAAAATATTGACGGAACTTATGCGATTTTAAGGCAGGCTTTGAAACTGTACAAAGTTCAAAAAGTTTTCCTTGAGCTTGATTTTGCAATTACAACTCGCGCTTCGCTTTTTAAGGAACGCACCGGCTTTAAGTCAGACTATCTTGTCGCGCAATATTTAAAAGATCCTGAAATCAAGTATGAATATTTAATGAGCCTCTCTTCTCCAAAATATTATCTGAATACTATTCTTCCGATTGGAAAGGATAAGTATATGACTCTAAATCCGAAACTTGTGGGGAAAAAAATAAAGTCAATGATTAATGGTGACTATTTTAATTATGTTTATACTGACAAAAATAGCGAATATGTGTCAAAAGGCTGTGTCTTGGATCCTGACCAGATTAATGACGGCTCTTTTATAAATGACCATCAGGAAGGAGCTATCGCTGTAAAAAATATAAATATCGACTGGAAAAACACAATTGATAAAATTATCGAGCTGTGCCGCTCAAACGGTGCGGAGCTGATTTTTTACTCAATGCCTGGCTCTGATTTTTATTTAAATGAAAAAGGCAACTATGACGAATATTACGATTTTTGTGTTGAATTTCTAAAAGAACGCGGATTTAAATACTATGACTTTAATCTTGCCAAGGAGAAATATCTAAATCTTAAAGACAGCGATTATTCTGATGACAATCATCTTAATAAAAACGGTGTTAGAAAATGGACATGCGTCTTCTGCGATTTTATGCAGAACCATTTTGAAGATGAAGATTATTTTTATACATCTTACAAGCAGAAAATGGATAGCCAGCCTGATAAAATTTTTGGAGTTCTTGCAGAACCGTCAGAAGATAAAAAATCAATTTTGATTACTCCAATAACGAATCATGTTGAAAAAAGCAGAATAACCGTTGACTGTATTGCGTATTACGACTCAAAAGAACAGCGCTTGTTTACAGATTCAAAAATGACTGTTGTTCTTCCGGAGCATACAAACGGAACTCTAAAAATCATTACATATATTGACGGTGTGCCGCAAACTTGTGCGCAAACGGATTACAACGCATTTTAGCGCGGATATATGGAGCTTATTATGAATTTACTTTCCTTTACATTTGCAATTTTTTTGTTTATTACACTTTTATCTTATTATGCAGTTCCTAAGAAGTTTCAGTGGATTTGCATACTTCTAGCGAACAGTGTTTTTTATGCGTTTAGCGGAATAGGACATTTTATATTCATTATTTTTTCATCTCTTGTGACATATGCCGGAGCTGTTGCAGTACAGAAACTGAATACTGGCTTAAAGGCAAAAAAGAGCGAACTTTCAAAAGCTGATTTTAAGAATGAAAAAAAATGTGTGCAGAATAGAAAAAGATTTGTTCTTGTCTTAATGCTTGTTTTAAATGTCGGTCTGCTGTTTTACTTAAAATACTGGCGGGTCTTAATCGGATCAAAAACACTTCTTCTTCCGCTTGGCATTTCTTATTACACGCTGCAGACAATCGGTTATTTTATGGACATTTATAATTCAAAATATGAATGTGAAAGAAACTATCTAAAGTATTTTGTATTTGTTTCATTTTTCCCTCAGCTGATTTTAGGTCCTATTAACCGTTATAACCAGACTGGTTTTGCGCTGCGCGAAGGCAAATCATTTGATTTTGAAAATATAAAATACGGCACAATGCAGATTTTGTATGGGGCATTAAAAAAATATGTGATTGCAGATTTGCTTGTAAATCATGTATGCACAATTTTTGACGGACCTTACGTGGATTATCCTGGATTTGTGCTAGTCTTTGGAATTTTAATGTATGCAGTATATCAATACGCGGACTTTTCAGGCGGAACTGACATGGTTTTAGGCGTTGCCCGCCTTTTTGGAATCAATATGGCGCAAAACTTTAGACAGCCGTATTTTTCAACAAGCATTTCGAATTTCTGGCAAAGGTGGCATATCACATTAGGCAGCTGGATGCGTGATTACGTTTTTTATCCTTTTGCGCTTACCAAAGGAATGCAAAATATGAGTAAATGGTGTACGGCTCATCTTGGAAAGCACTTCGGCCGTGTGCTTCCTGCGTGCATTGCAAACATTTTAGTTTTTATGCTTGTAGGCGTGTGGCACGGACCGGAACTTCATTTCTTCCTGTGGGGACTTTATAACGGACTGCTTATTGCATTGAGCGATATTTTGAGTCCTGTTTTTGGAAAATTGAACAGAATTTTGCATGTTAACGAAAAATCAAAAGCTTGGCATATTTTTAGAATCATAAGAACTTTTGTGATTGTTAATATAGGCTGGTATTTTGATAAAATTACGGATATTCAAAAATCTTTCCGTTATCTTGCAAACACGTTTACAAAATTTGGAAATCCTCTGAATTTGCTTTCTAAAACTTATTTAAACCAAATCTTAGGTTCAATAAGTGATTTTCAATCGCATATCGTGCTTGTTTTTATTGCATGCGCAATTGTTTTTGCTGTGAGTGTTTTCAAAGAAAACAAAGTTGATGTTTACGCTTCAATTCAAAAGAAAAATATTGTATTGCGCTGGTTTTCATATTATATTCCGCTCGCGCTTGTCATTCTCTCGCTTAGTTTCACTTCTGGCGACAGCGGATTTATGTATGCCCAATACTAAAGAACTTTTCATAAACTGTTTATGAAAAGAAAAAGCACTTTGATTTTTATAGAATAACCAAAGTGCTTTTTTTTAATTCAGTCTAGTGGCGTTAAAGTGTCCAATAATTTTTAGCATATAAGCAGTTTCTGCATTGATTATGCCGCCTTTCTTTTCTGTGAACTTAATTCTTTTTGACTTCCTTTTTCTATTTTCCGAGTCCTATGAGTTGATAAATATGGTCGAGAAGACCGCTTGCCGCAAAATATCATTTTTTCCCTTCAATTGCCAAATTTTTAAAAAAATGTTAAATTATGCTTGCTTTCTAAAAGTACGCTATGTTGACTTTTAGAATTGTTATCTTTGCGGAGACTATTTTTTTATGAATGTTCGACTTGTAACGGATTATCTTGATTTGACAGCCCAGCGGTTTGCTTCTAAAACTGCGTTTGTGGATTCTAACCGTGAAATCACTTTTTCTGAAGTAAAAAATGAGGCTCTGAAAATTGCGACTGAGCTTGCAAATAAAAACATTTTCAAGCAGCCGATTGTGATTTATCTTGATAAAAGCGTTGAAGTTCTTGTTTCCTTTATGGGAGTCGCTTATTCTGGAAATTTCTATACTCCAATTGACACTGGAATGCCTTCCTCAAGAATCGAAAAAATAATGGAAACGCTAAATCCTGCCGCAATAATAACGGATGAAGCGCATAAAGAAGCTGTAAAAGCTTTTTCTAGCACAACTCCAGTTCTTTTATATGGAAATATTCAAAAAATCAAAACTGATGAAAAACTTATAGAATCAGTGAGAACAAAAATTCTTGACACTGATATTTTGTATGTTTTATTTACTTCCGGCTCGACAGGAACTCCAAAAGGAGTAATTATCAGTCATAAGTCATGCATTGACTATGCTGAGTGGGTCACAAAAACATTCAATATTTCTGATGAGACAGTTTTTGGCGAACAAGCTCCTTTCTACTTTGACAACTCGATTTTAGACATTTATCAGACATTGAAAAATGGCGCGACTATGTACATTATTCCGCAGAAGTTCTTTATGCTCCCAAAGCAGCTTTTTGAATTCCTTGCGGAGAAAAAAGTAAACACGATTTTTTGGGTTCCGTCCGCACTGTGCATAATGGCAAACCTGAAAGCTGTAGGAAAATTTCCTGTTCCGAGCTTGAGAAAAGTGCTTTTCTGTGGCGAGGTAATGCCGAACAAGCAGCTTAATATCTGGAGAAAAGCTTTTCCAGACTGTCTTTTTACAAATCTTTATGGACCTACGGAAATAACAGATGTATGCGCATATTATATTGTCGACCGTGAATTTTCAGATGATGAAAGCCTTCCTATTGGATTCGCGTGCGAAAACACAGAGATTATCGTCTTGAATGACAAAAACGAGCTTGTGAAAGGCGATGAAAAGGGAGAACTTTGTGTTAGAGGAATATGTCTTTCTTACGGCTATTATAACAATCCAGAAAAGACAAGCGCTGCATTTGTGCAAAATCCTTTGAATCATTCTTATCCTGAAATAATCTATCGAACTGGTGATATTGTGCATTACAATGAGCGGCACGAGCTTATGTATGACTGCAGAAAAGATTTTCAGATAAAGCACCTTGGACACAGAATCGAACTTGGGGAAATAGAAACGGCTGTTTCGGCTGTTGAAGGAGTTGAGCAGAACTGCTGTCTTTACGATACAGAACACAGTAAAATTGTAATGTTCTTTACTGGCTCAATTGAAGCACAGCAAATCATAGAGGCAATAAAAAACACTGTGCCTGAGTATATGATTCCGAACAAGAAAATAAAGCTTGATAAAATGCCGATAAATCTTAACGGAAAAATTGACAGAGTCGAGCTAAAAAAAATGCTTTAGTTGAAAATAAAATAAAAGTAGGAGAAAAAAATGGAAGAACTGCTTGAAATCTTAAAGGAAGCAAAGCCTGAAGTTGACTTTGAAAAGGAAACAGCATTGATTGACAATTCAGTCCTTGATTCTTTTGACATTGTCCAGCTTGTAATGAAATTGAATGA
Organism: Treponema sp.; assembly: GCA_034088785.1. Taxonomy (GTDB): domain Bacteria; phylum Spirochaetota; class Spirochaetia; order Treponematales; family Treponemataceae; genus Treponema_D. The sequence continues at coordinate 2,090 of JAXDVS010000055.1, read as the reverse complement.
AGAATTCGACATTGAAATCGGTGCAGAAGACATTGTTCCTGCAAATTTTAATAGCGCAGAAGCAATGTACAAAATGATTCAAAGATTGCAGGACTAGAAGTTAAATATCTATTTCAAATTTTGCAAATTCAGATTACGCTGTTTTCTTTCAGGAATTATATATAAAATCGCTCTTTGCAAAGTTCTTCGGACGTTTTGTAATCATTTTTTCCTGAAATTCATTTGTTGATTTTCCGATTCTCTCAGGTCCTGCAAATTTTTCATTGCTGTTTCCTTGTTGAGCCGACATATGTCGGCTCATTTTTTGTTTAGAATGTGTTTTTCTCAATAAAGTCGTTGTTTTAGGCCGTAAAGAAAATTCTCAGGAAAATAATCATTCTCGAAAAGTGAAGAATTGAACAATGGGCTACATTATAATAAAAGTCAATCCAGCTATGAGTTAGAAAAATTGGGAAACTGCTTTCACTTGGTATGCAGACGACTGCAAGCACTCCTCTGCCCATGACTGCTTTACATTTGCCCAGATTTACAGCTCAAACAACAGAAGCTTCAACTATAGCGGAAACCGCTGTAGAAAGAATTCTAACAAAGATTCTCTTGCTCAATGGATGCAGCAGAATTGGGCTTACAGAGCCATAGGCAGAAACCAAGGTGTCTGGAGCTTCGGACATTTTGACGGAAGCAGTCCCGCCTATACGAAGAGCGGCTCTTTTTCTATCAGAGAAAAAACGTCTCTCCGGGGCAAAATATATCAGGAGTCGGATTTTCTAAAAATAGGCTGGTTCTATTGCCATGGCACAAGAACAGGCGAGGGCGAGAGGATTCTGTATTATACAGACAGAGGCTATAAGTGTGCTGTTGACAATGCAAGCGGAATTTCAACTCTTGATGATGGTGAGGGCTGGTCAATGCTGGTGTCGCCTTCTGTCTTGACAGATGTCGTCGATGCGGTTTATAGAAACAGTTCTGATGAGACTGTGAAAGGCATTCAGGATTTCGGTCGCATAAAAGTTGTGATAGACCATAACGGAAAGTCGGAGTACAAGGAATTTCTGGTTGTCGGAGAAATCAGAAACTGCAGCATGAACTAGCTGGAATTGTGGAATGGGCAGGCTCTTAAATCTTGCTCATTGGTATAAAAAATCTCCACGGATAGCAAACTGCCGTCTGTGGAGATTCATTTTTAAGCTTCTATTTTATTTCAAAAGTTCTTTCATTGCCGAGGTTGTCTTTTGAAGTGTATGCTACAGGATTTCCGTTCCCATCAAAAATAAGCTCGGATGCGGCAGTAAGACCTTCCGCGCCTTTTGCAATAATGTTGTTTATTTTTCCATTCTCAAAAATAGCGATACAGCTTAGAGGCCTGTAGTATTTGCTGTTTCCCTGAAGAACCTGCGAGTAGCTTCCGATTGCGCATCCCATGCGTCCGTTTGTGAAGTAGACTTTCTGCAGAATGCAGCTTGTGTATTTTTTGCGCGCGACTTTCACATCCGGATTTTCAGCGGTTGAAATCTGCACTGCCGTTGTCTCCATTAGAACTTCAGCATAAGGCGACAGGAGAATTTTCTTCAGGCTGAAATTTTCATTGAATTCAACATTTGTTGTGGAAATTCCATTTGCGCCGACTTTGACTACAAACGGATTTCTCGACACCGCGCTTCTCAATGTTTTTGTGCTGAAGAATTTCAACGTGATTACGCCGTATGGAACGCTTCCGCTTGACTCCGGCCTTTTTCCTGTTTTCCCCTGCATGACTGGAGTTCCTTCTTCAAGGTCGAAATAAATTCCAGCCTGCTCTGTGCCGAAAAGAAAATGCTTGCCAGTCATGTCAACTGTCATCTCTTTTGGAAAATTGTCTTCAAAATTCTTGAATGGCATGCTTGGAGACAAGTGCCAGTACTCTCCGTTGAATTTCAAAGTCGAGGCTCTGTCGGGAATGCATGAGATTATTTTTCCGTCCTCTGAAATCACAACCTCACTTCTTGCTTTTGTGCTGAATCCGAGCTGATGTTTTAAAGATGACGACGGAGTGAAGCTTTTCGGCTTCCCGGATTCATAGAAAGTCAGTGTTGAGCCTGAGTTAAATTTTG
>JAXDVS010000054.1:0-3273 GCA_034088785.1 Treponema sp. | reverse complement strand
CCCGACAGACGCAGAATTCCGATGGCGCTCGGCGATTATGTCAAGAATCGGCTTTGGAAGATGAAGCTGCCGCGCCTTTTCAAGCCCGATTTTTATGTGGCTTTTTATGATTGACACTGAAAGAGACGGATTCAAGTCAGTATGCTTGTTCGCCGTGTCGATGTTGTTTTCAGTGAAATATTCAGGATGCTCCATTTTCCCGATGTCGTGGTAGTAAGCTCCCACGCGCGCCAGAAGAGCATTCGCCCCGATTGCCTTGCACGCGTTCTCCGCAAGCTGAGCCACCATCATCGAGTGCTGGTAAGTTCCGCTTGCGGTAAGAAGAAGCTTTCGCAAGACAGGAGTGTTCTGGTCGCTCAAGTCCATCAGGCGGAAAACCGAAGCCGTGTTCATAAGAGACTCAAGCGGAGTCAAAAATCCGAGAACGAGAATTCCTGAAAGAAAGCCGTTGAAAGCGACTGCTGGAATCACAAAAATGCTGTCGCCGAAATTTCCGTTAAAAACAACTTTCAAGAAGATAATGAAGACAATGTTCAACACAGCCTGCATTATCGAGGCGAAAACCATATCGATTCTGCGCTCGATTCTAAGAACGATGCGGGACGCGGAAACCGCAGTTGCAAGCGTGAAAACAGCAGGCACAAGTTGAAAATTCCCGGCGCACAAGACTCCAAGCGAAAGCAGAACCGAGAAAAAAAGCGCGGAAGTCTGTCCGAACAGGATTGCGACCAAAAACACGCTGAAAGAAGCCGGAATCAGCGCGGAAAGAGCGAACGGAGTCTGGAACAAAGGCGATTTTCCGCCGAAAGCTGAAACAAAAAACACAAGCACAAAAAGAACACATTCAAGAATCAGCTCCTTGAATTCGACATTTCTTTTTAGCAGGACTGGATTGAAAAGAATAATCCAGAACGCTGAGACCAGCAAAAGGAAAAGCACGCTGTTGCAGAAAGCCCGGTAGTCAACGTAGACAGGCGACTCCGCGATTTTCTTCAGCTTGTAGAATTCTTCCTCAGTGATTGGAAAGCCTTTTCTGATTACTTTCTCGCCTTTCTCGACTTCAATCGGATACAAGTCGTCGGCAGGAAGCGACTTTGTCGCGTAGATTGTCTTGTCGGCAATCTGCCCGATTTCATACTCGTCAACCGCAAAAGAAACGATTGTCTCGGTTGTGTTCGCGTCAAAATAAACAATCGCCGATGAAGCGAAAAATGTGATGAACGCGAGAGCAATAACGCCCCAGTTCTTCACAACAAATTTTCCTATTGACTTGAACAGGCTCTCCGAATTTTCACTTTTGTCTTTGTCTTTCATTTTTAACCCTTTTTATAATTTTGGAAGAAAAAAAGTTTGAAAGAAAAAAGGAAACCTTTTTTGAAAAGGTGGCCTTTTGTCTTTTTAAATTTTCTCCTCACGTTCGTATGCCGCAACAATTTTTCTGACCAACGGCGAGCGCACAACGTCCTCTCCAGAAAGATGGACAATGCTGATTCCGTCAACGTCTTTCAGAATTCTAAGCGCGCTTGAAAGCCCCGACTGCGTTTTTTTTGGCAAGTCAACCTGGCTCGTGTCTCCCGTGACAAAAACCTTTGAATTCTCACCCATTCTCGTCAGGAACATTTTCATCTGCTCAAAAGTCGTGTTCTGAGCCTCGTCCAGAATTACAGCGCAGTTGTTCAGCGTGCGTCCGCGCATATACGCAAGCGGAGCTGTCTCGATGATACCATTTTCAGTGAGCTTATGCACTATTTCGCGCGGAAGACAGGCATTTATCGAGTCGTAAAGAGGCCGGAGATACGGATTTATCTTGTCGTCCAAGTCGCCGGGAAGAAAGCCGAGATTCTCGCCCGCCTCAACGACAGGCCGAGTCAAAATCACAGAAGAGACTTTTTTTGAAAGAACAAGCCGCAGAGATTCCGCAACAGCGAGAAAAGTTTTTCCGCTTCCGGCAGGACCTTCCGCAAAAACAAGGTCGCTTTTTCTGAAAGCCTTTACAAGCTCCGCCTGATTTTTTGTCTTAGGATAGATTTTTCTTGAAGAGCCTGGAATCGCGACCGCATATTTTCCAGCGTTGAAGTCCGGGCTGAATCCGTCCGAGCAAAAGCCTGTGTTCAAGACGGAATTTATCATATCGGAAGAGCTTTCGCCTGAATCTGAAATCTCGTCGGTTATTCTGTCTATTATGAATCTGAATTCCTGCTGGAGAGCCTCGTCCGCGCTGTCAATTGAAATTTCGTTTCCGCGCGTAAAGACCGGCACTCCCAAATGATTCTCGATGAGTTTTAAGTTGCTATCATTTGTTCCGCAGACTTTTGAAAGAATATCGCCGTCCTGCAGAACAATCGTATACTGAGTATTCACTATTTTTATTGTAATAGAAGATTTAAGAACGTGCAACTTTTTGATATTTTTGAAAGAAACGCAGAAACGTTAGAATCAGCGATTTTATTTTCCGACTTTGTACTGAACATACATCGGAAGCGACCATTCCCATTTCCAGAAATCTTTTTCGTATTCCTTGTGGAGAATGTCCGCGCCTGCCGAAACTGTGATTTTTCCTGCCGTAATCCACGCGCGAGGATAAAATTCAAATGTCGAGCGGCTTTTTTCGCTGTCGCTTGAATCAAGAGCCGCATAATAATAAAAACGCGGCTTGAACCAGATGATTTTTCCGTAAATCGGAATCAAAGCTTGAACTCCGGCGTAAAGCGGAATCATATTGCCTGAAATCGAATGTCCAGCCTCGCCCTCTGCAATCATCTGAACCGCCCCGAAATTTCCCCTGAAATTAAGAGAGGCGAACTGCGACTTTTTCATGTCAGAATTAGAATAATTTGAAACATTCCTAAAAATTGAGCTTGAAACGTAAGGCTCTGCGTTATGAGAATATGTCAAAGTCAAAGCAGGATTCTTGAAAAATCCGCTGATTTTCGGCGTGAAGTAAAGCGAGAAAGATTTTTCAAAGTCGTAGTCAGTATCGCTTGTCTTCGTGCCATTTTTTGAATAAACCGCTCCAGTCCGCGTGTAATTTATGTCCGCGCCGATTTTTACAGGAACAGAATCGCTTAAAGAAGAAAAATCGTAGCAGGCCGCCGCGTTCAACCCGAAAGAATCCTTGAATGCGGTTTTCGTCTCTTTTAACGGAAGAGCAAGCCCGAGCGTAAATCCTTTATATTCAAGTTTTGCGCCCGCGCCAGTTTTTCCCCAGCGTGTCGCGCCTGTGTAAATCTCTGAAAGCTGAAAATAGTTTCCCGGAAGATAATATGAATAAAG
>JAXDVS010000053.1:0-4638 GCA_034088785.1 Treponema sp. | reverse complement strand
TAAAGGCAGTCGACGAGAACCAGGATTTGCTGAGAATTTCTGTTGCAAGTGCAGGAAACGACCACCGTCTTGGAGCGAACGAGGCGCCGCCGGCAATCATTTCCGTTTATCTTGGAGACGAACTTTACAAAGTTCTTGAAGCTCTCAAAGACGGAAAGGCTTACACTTCTGACAAGAGCGACAAGATGACAATCGGCGTTGACGTTCTTCCTCCGATTCCAAAGGATTCTACTGACCGCAACAGAACTTCTCCGTTCGCGTTCACTGGAAACAAATTCGAGTTCCGATCTGTCGGCTCAAGCCTTTCAATCGCAGGTCCTAACACGACTTTGGACGCGATTGTCGCAAGTGTCTTGAAAACATTCGCTGACGAGCTTGAAGGCGCGGCGGACTTTGAGAAAGCGTTGAACACTTTGATTGTGCGCGAGGTGAAAGCCCACTGGAAAATCGTTTTCAACGGAAACGGCTACGACGAGTCTTGGAAAGCCGAGGCTAAAAAGCGCGGTCTCCTTGAGCTGAAGACAACTCCTGACGCTGTTGAGCATTATCTCGACGAGAAAAACGTTAAGCTCTTCACTGAGATGGGCGTTTACACAAAAGACGAGATGGAAAGCCACTACGAGATTAAGCTTGAAAAATATGCCCAGATTTTGAACATCGAAGTGAACACAATGCTCGAGATGATTTCAAAGGATATTCTTCCGGCGGCTTACAAATACATTTCGGCGGTTTCAAAGACTGTTGCCGAGCTGAAATCTGTAGTTCCGGGAGCAAAGGCGGCTGCGGAAACGAAAGTTCTTGCAAAGCTCGATTCTCTTGTTGACGCACTTTCTGAAAAGGCAGACGCTCTTGTGAAAGCCCACGAAGCGGCGGCAAAGGCAGGAGACGCTCTTGCAGTTGCAAAGGCTTATGCTGACAGCGTGAAGCCTGCGATGGAAGCTGCGCGCGAAGTTGCTGACGAGATTGAGCCGCTTTTGGGAGAGGAATACAAGCCGTTCCCAAGCTACGAGGACTTGCTTTTTAGAGTGTAAAAATCGTTGCTGCTGGGGAGTTTGAGGCTTTCGGGGCAATTATTGGATTGCTTCGTCGCTTTGCTCCTCGCAATGACGGGGCGAAGTTGCACCCGTAATGACGGCAATTCTTCTTCTGGCAATGGCTTCAAGATTTTTGTTGCCTATGATGACAAGTCTGAGGTTTGTAATGGCTTGCGGTTGTGAACGGCAACGATAAGAAAATGCGTTAGGGATTGGAAGGGCGGCGTTAGCCGTTGCTGAGCGAGCGTGCCGAACGGCGAAGCGAACGAAGCAATGGAGCGAAAAGCGAAACCCTGAAAAGCCCGACCGCGAAGCGGGAACGCCAAATTTTTATTGTAACAAATGATGTCGCATAGCGCGGCAGCAAAAGCAAAAAAAGACAAAAGTTGCAGAGCGTGATTTTTGTTTTATGCACAATGGCGTGCGGTTTTGACTGGCAAAAAAGCCTTTCAGTTCCGCGCGCCTTTTTTATTTGGAAAACTTTTTGGAGGTATTTATGGATTCAGCTGCTTTGATGGAGGCGATTAAAGGCGTCTCGAGCGACTTGTGGGGAGTCTGGTTCCTTTTGGGAGCGGCTCTCGTGTTCTGGATGCAGGCCGGATTCGCAATGGTTGAAACTGGCTTTACACGCGCAAAGAACACTGGAAACATCATAATGAAGAACCTTATGGACTTCTGCATTGGAACTGTGGTGTTTATCTTGATTGGATTCGGTCTTTTCTTGGGCGAGAACACGCTTTTCGGCTTGCTTGGAAAGCCAAACTGGCAGATTTTCACAAACTATGCTGATTTTGACTGGTCGGCATTTGTCTTTAACCTTGTTTTTTGCGCGACAACTGCGACAATCGTTTCAGGCGCGATGGCGGAGCGCACAAAGTTCCTTTCCTACTGCGTCTATTCCGCTGTGATTTCCGCGGTAATCTACCCGATTGAGGCGCACTGGACTTGGGGCGGCGGCTGGCTTGCGCAGATTGGATTCCATGACTTTGCAGGCTCTAACTGTATTCATATGGTCGGCGGAATCTGCGCTTTGATTGGAGCTGCGATGGTCGGACCTCGTATCGGAAAATTCACACGCGACAAGAGCGGAAAAGTGACTGAGGTTCACGCATTCCCGGGCCACAACATTCCAATCGGCGCGCTCGGCGTTTTCATTCTTTGGCTGGGCTGGTACGGATTCAACGGCGCGGCTGCGACTTCTGTGGCTCAGCTCGGCTCAATCTTCGTTGCCACAACAATCGCTCCTGCAGTTGCGACTGTAACCTGCATGATTTTCACTTGGATTAAATACGGAAAGCCTGATGTTTCAATGTGCTTGAACGCTTCATTGGCAGGACTTGTTGCAATCACCGCGCCTTGCGATGTTGCAGACGCTCTCGGAGCTTCAATCATCGGAATTGTCGCTGGTCTTCTGGTTGTGTTTGGCGTATGGCTTTTGGACCACAAACTTCATATTGATGACCCGGTTGGAGCTGTCGCGGTTCACTGCCTGAACGGTATCTGGGGAACAATCGCTGTAGGACTTTTCGCAAGCCCTTCAGTTCCGGGATATTCGCTTGCGAACAAGGCTGGCGAGCAGATTTCAGGACTTTTCTATGGCGGCGGATTTGAGTGTCTCGGTCTCCAGCTTCTCGGAATGTTCTGCACAATCGCTTGGACTGTTGTCACAATCACGCTTTTGTTCACAGTAATCAAGAAAATCTTCGGACTTCGCGTTACAGCGGAAGAGGAGATTGTCGGTCTTGACAAGCTCGAGCATGGTCTTGATTCAGGATACGCGGGATTTGCGACAGAATATTCTGACGATGAAATCGAGGAGGCTAAGGAGAACGGCGTTTCGCTTGGAGTCAAGGCGGCTGCGGTTTCTGTTGAGAAGGCAGTTCCAGTTGCAAAGGCGACAGCCCATCCGGAGGCGAAATTCCATCTTGTTACAATCATCACACGGCAGAACAAGTTCAACGAGCTTAAGCAGGCGATGAACGACATCAACGTTACTGGAATGACTGTGACAAACGTTCTTGGCTGCGGCGTTCAGCACGGAAAGACTGAGATGTACCGCGGAACTCCGATTGACATCACTTTGCTTCCAAAAATCAAGGTTGACATCGTTGTTTCAGAAGTTCCGGTTGACCTTGTGATTGCGGCGGCAAAAGAAGTTCTTTACACAGGACACATCGGCGACGGAAAGATTTTTGTTTACGATGTTGACAATGTTGTAAAGGTAAGAACCGGCGAGGAAGGCTACGAGGCTCTTCAGGACTAAGGTCTGATTTGGCCGGTTCGGTAAAAAAGCGAAGCACGGATAAATACGGATTTTGTGGATTGACACGGAAACAAAAAAAACACGGATAATCAAGGATTTGAATGATTGACACGGAAAGATAAAAAATCCGTGGAAATCTTTCTTGTCCGTTTAATCCGTGTTGAAAATTAAAAATCTTAAATTTTTATTTGGCTGTCTTTGGAGTTTTTATAGCTTTTCAAAGGCGGCCATTTTTTATGGGGTTTTAGGGGCTTGCCCCTAGGAGAAGGGGTAGCGGCCAACGAAGTGGACGCGCAGGGGAAGGCTTTCCCCTTCATCTGATTGTTTTAAGAAATCGTTTGTGGTATCATCAATTAAATACTTTTTTGGTGGGTAAAAAGATGATTGTGTCAACTCGCGGGCGTTACGCTTTAAGAGTTATGATTGACTTGGCGGAAAACGGCGTTCATGAAAGAATTCCGCTCAAGGAGATTGCTGAACGCCAGAATATTTCACAGAAATATATCGAGGCGATAATGACGCTTCTTTCAAAAAATTCGTTTGTTGACGCTGTTCACGGAAAAGGCGGCGGTTATAAGCTCAACCGAAAGCCCGAAGAATACAAGGTCGGCGAGATTTTGCGCCTTACCGAGGGAACTCTTGCCCCTGTCGCTTGCCTTGAAGAAAATGCCGAGCCTTGCCCGCGAAAAGGCGAGTGCCGGACGATTCCGATGTGGACAAAACTTGACGATTTAATAGAAAACTATCTTGACACTGTAACTCTCGCAGATTTGATGAGAAAATAAAATACAAGGGCGTTGCCGCTTATGGCGGTCCGGGCTATGTGCAAAATCAAAAAGTGTTTTGCACCACTTCGCCGTATTGCGCGGCTCATTCCAGCACTTTTGGGCAAGAAATTAAGCAAAGCGTGCAGGAACGCCTCCGGCGGTGCTGCTATCCCTAACGCAAATTAATGCAAAAAATTGAAGGTGAATGTTTTATGAAATACACAGCTTTGGAAATGCCGAAAAGCGGCGACACTGTTGTTGTGGGAATGTCGGGCGGCGTTGACTCTACTTTGACCGCTTTCATGCTGAAAGAGAAAGGCTGCCGGGTGATTGGTGTTACAATGGCTCTTTGGGACAACTCGATTCCAGAGTTAAAAAAAGAAGGACACGCTATAAAAGATGCCTGCTACAGTCCGCATGAAAAAGACGACATTGAAGCCTGCGAGAAATTCTGCGCGGAGCAGGGAATTGAGTATCACGTTGTCCATGTCGAGGACGAATACAAGAAAAACGTTCTCGAATATTTCAAGTCCGAATACAGAAACGGGCGCACTCCGAATCCGTGCATAAGATG
>JAXDVS010000052.1:0-14364 GCA_034088785.1 Treponema sp. | reverse complement strand
AGAATGCCGTGAACAAGGCTTTTTCGCTTGAGCTTTACAAATCACCATACTGGAAAACTCTTCTTCATTACAAACCTTCGCTGTTTCATAAAAATAAAAGTCTCGTTGACGACCCGATGTTTTTCTGCGCCAAAAAAGGCAAGACAAATCCAAAGGCAGAACTTGAAGCCACAATAAAAGCGTTCTTCTCGCCTGCTCCAGCCAAAGACGAGCGGCACGCAATCGAACGCTTTCCCGGCAGATTCAAATGGATTTGCGACGAACTGAATCTTTCAAAAGAAGATTTTCCTTACGACGGCGACGCTTTTTATCAGTCAATCGTAAAAAAAGTGAATCCGGGCGATGTCTATCTCGTTTTTCCAGCAGGATTTCTTAAAAATCCGGCTTCTGTTTTCGGACACACATTTTTGCTGGTTGAGACAAAAGGGCAAAGCCGAATTATCGCAAATTCAATAAATTACGGGGCCGTCACAAACATCAAGAACGGAGTTCTTTACGCGCTTTTAGGACTTTGCGGCGGATTCAGAGGATATTTCGGATTCGTTCCTTACTACGAAAAAATCAAGCAGTACGCCGACATGGATATGCGCGACATTTGGGAATACCGGCTGAATTTTTCCGATGAAGAAAAAGACAGGATGCTGCGCCACGTTTTTGACCTTTCGGGAATTTATTCAAGATATTTTTTCATAAGCGAAAACTGTTCCTACAATTTGCTGTTTCTTGTTGAGGCGGCAAAACCTGAGACGAATATTACAAACGTTCTAGGCGGAGTCGTTGAGCCGATTGAGACTGTAAAGACAATCTACGAGATGGGGCTTACAGACAAGGCGGAATACCGGCCTTCAGTTTATTCAAGGCTTGAAAGCGAAAAAACTCAGCTTACAAAGGCGCAAAACAAATATGTAAAAGACGTTTGCCTTGGAAAAAAGACAACGCAGGATTTTCCGTTCGGAGACTTGCCAAAGGAAAAGCAGGCGGAAATTTGGTCTCAGGCTTCGGATTATCTTATCTCGCTTTTGAACAGCAAGAAAATCACTTCGGACGAGTACCGACCGCGCTTCTTGGCGGTTCTTTCGGAACGAAGAAAGCTCGGGAAAGTTGAAAACACAAGCGTGATAAAAGAGCCGCCTCACCCGGAGAAAGCGCACGGCTCAAAAAAAGTCGCAATTTCAGGCGGTAAAGACATTGGCGGGGCTTTCGCAGGCGCGGAATTCCGGCTTACAGCGCACGAGCTTCTTGAAAGCCCGGCTGGCTACGCTTCAAATTCGGAGCTTGTGTTTGGAAATATCGACGTGCGTTTTAATCCAGAGGAAAAGGAATTCTATCTAAAAAAAGCCCTGCTTGCGTCCGTTGTCTCGCTTCCGGTTTCTGATATGTATTTTTTCAACAGCGCGCTGAACATTGTGATGGGATTTGACTCAAATCCTAACGAGGAAAAGGAAGAGGATTTGACTTTCAGACTCAAATCGATGTTCGGAACGAGCATAAGGCCTGCTTCTTGGATTCAGCCGTATTTTCTCGCCGGATTCGACGCTTATTTTTCTCCAAAATACGAGCGCGGCCATTTTTACGCAGACCCGCTTCTTGGCGCAGAGCTTGGATTTATCACGACGGCAGGAATTTGGAAGAACAAAGTTGCCGCAAGCGCGTTTCAGTCGCCGTTTGACAAAGACCATCTGAGAATTCAGGCGAGCGTGAACGAAGGCTTGAATTTCGCGCAGAATTTCTCGCTGAAAGCCGGTTACTCATTCAATATGGACTGGGGCGAAAAATGGCACGAATTTTCGCTCTCGTTTAACGCGTATTTCTAAAAGAAAAGGCATTGCATTTTTTGCAATGCTTTTTTTGTTTTGCAAAGTTTTTCAACGATTAAAAAAATGCAAATGCGGTAGCGCTGGCAGAGGTGCCGGAGGCAGTCTGGAGCGGAGCGGAAGACCGCGCGCAGCAAGCCTTCGACCATCGCAACACAGTTGCTCGGAGACTCGTGCCGGCTTTGCCGTCGCTCCCTACATAGCGACGCGAAACTGAAAGTTGAGCGGACCGCCCGAATTCTTCTTAATTTTGAATTTTTCTTCGATTTATTGTAGCATAAAATGGATTTATGGCTTTTGTAAAAAATATTTTTGATAAAAATTTTATCGAGTACGCTTCGTATGTTATCCGCGACCGCGCGATTCCCGACCTTGAAGACGGACTGAAACCTGTTCAGCGCAGAATTATGCACACGCTTTTTGAAGTGAACGACGGGCTTTTCCAGAAAGTTCAGTTTGTCGTTGGAAGAACGATGAAATATCATCCGCACGGAGACGCTTCGATTTACGGCGCGCTTGTGAATCTTGCGAACAAGGAAATTTTCATTGAAAAGCAAGGAAACTTCGGAAACAAATTCACTGGCGACGGAGCTTCGGCTGGACGTTACATTGAATGCCGCGTTCATCCACTGGCAAAGGAATTTTTAGTCACAAACAAAGAAATTACGCATTACGTTCCGAATTATGACGGACGCGATTTGGAGCCGGAAGTCTACAAGGCGAAGCTTCCTGTTGTGCTTTTGATTGGCGCGGAAGGAATTGCGGTTGGAATGAGCACGAAAATTCTGCCGTACAATTTCAAGGAAGTGATTGACGCGGAAATAAAATGCTTGAAAGGCGAGGATTTTAAGATTCTGCCAGATGTTTCGACAGGCGGCTTAATCGACGTTTCTTCTTACAACGACGGAAACGGAAAAATCGTCACGAGAGCGAAATTTGACACTTCGGACGAGAAAAAAATCGTGATAACGGAGCTTCCGGTCGATTCAAACGCAAAAGATTTGCTTGCCTCAATTGATAACGCGTACAAGGCAGGAAAAATCAAAATCAGCTCGGTTGAAAACTTCACGACCGACCACTGCTGCATTGAAATCAAACTGCCGCGCGGAACTTACGCGAAAGACGTTGTTGATTCGCTTTACGCCTACACAGACTGCGAAAAGACAATCGCCTGCCAAATGCTCGTAATAAAAGACAATATGCCGACTTTGATGACGGCAAGCGAAATCATAAAATATTACGCGGGACGGCTCACTTCAATCATAAAATCGGAGCTAGAATTTGAAAAATCAAAGCTGACGGACGAACTTCACCTGCGCACAATCGAGCGGATTTTCGTTGAGGAAAGAATCTACAAGGAGATTGAGACAAAGCGAACCGCCGAAACTGTGAACAAAGCCGTTAAAGACGGATTCAAGCCATTCAAGGAAGAGCTTTTGCGCCCTCTTTCTGACGATGACGTTGAACATCTTCTGCAAATTCCAATCAGAAGAATCTCGCTTTTCGACATTTCAAAAAATCGGGAGCAAGTCAAGGCGATAAAAGACAGACTCAAAGAAATAAACCGCCGCTTAAAGGACTTGGTCGGCTGCGCGGTTGAATATCTAAATGACGTTTACGGAAAATTCGAGAAAATCGCGCCGGAACTGATGAAACGCCACACAACAATCAAAAAATTCTCGGCGACAGATGTGAAAGCCGTAGCAAAGTCGGATTTAAGCCTGCGCTACGACGACAAAGGCTATCTTGGAACAAATATCTCAGGCGGAAGCGAAATTATGAAAGTTTCGCCGTACGACCGGATTCTTTACGTCCGAAACAACGGAATGTACACGGTTACAGACGTTCCGGAAAAGCTTTTCATTGACAAGGGAATGTGGTTTTGCCAGCTGGCGGAAAAGGAAAAAATCAATCCTGTCTTGTTCACAATAATTTTCCGCGACCCGGAAAGCCATCTTGTTTCTATAAAAAGATGCAGAATCGCAAGCTGGATTATGAACCGCGACTATTTTTTCGCGCCGGACAAAATGGAAGTTCTTCACATTGACACCCGCGAGAAATTCTCGTTTACTTTGTGCTACGAAAACAAGACGCGCGGAAAGTCGGAGGAGAAATTTCAGGCGGCAAAATTTGAGGAAAAAGGACTTAAAACGCTTGGCGTGAGAATTTCTCCGCGCGCTGTTGAATCAATAAAAGTTGAAAATCCAAAAACGCAGCAGGAACTTTTTCAAGGAGCTGAAAATTGACGATAAAAAATCTTATGATAAAAATGAATCAAACTTGCTCGAAAAACATCGGACAGGTGATTTACACGCTTTTTTTGCTCACGCTGCTTGAATCGCTTGTTTCTGGGCTTATCGTTTTTCCAGGAATCAAGATTTTTTCTGACGCGGCTGGAACTTCATTGGAAATTCAGTCAAAAATAATTTTTTTCGCGCTGATTTTCGTCGCGATTACGGTCTGGCTAACGTTTCAGTTCGGATTTGCGATTATGCTTTTGCGAATGGTGCGGAACGAAAAGACAAATCTCGGCTTTCTTTTTATGGGATTTCGGAAATTCAATCCGGCAGGAAAAGTGATTTTGAGCCTTGCGGCGATGATTTCTGCGGCGGCGGTTGCGGCGAGATTTGTTGCAAAGGCGATTTTTTCAAAAGTTTTTCCGCTTTTCAAGGATTTTTTTGGCGGGATAGCGTCGGGCATGGCGGAGGCAGCGGAACAAGCCGCAACGCAAGCTGCAAATTCTGCGGCAGAAGCGGCTTCCGGCATTTCAGCTGCGGCGGACGCAACAAACGCAGTTTCAAGCGGAATTTTGGATTATGCAGGCGCGGCCGCTTCAATAACTCCGCTTTCGGCAGAGGAAACGCTGGAAATTATTTTTCAGGCGGCGAGTTTCAGTCTGATTTTCTTTTTAATCGCGTTCGTGGTCGTAATCCATTTCGCGTTCGTTTTTCATCTTCATTTTGACAATCCGAACTGGAAAATCTCGAAAATTTTCTCCCAAAGCTTCAAGCTGATGGAAGGAAAAGTTTTCAAGCTGATTGGATTCGCGCTTCGCGCAGGCGGAAAAAATCTTCTTGTCGCTATTGTTTTTGCTGTGCTTGCGACTTTTCTTCCGGGTGAAAAAGCGGGACTTTCAATTCTCGTGTTTATCTTTGACTTGGCTTATTTTATAAATCTTTACACAGCTCTCGTGAAATTTTATTTTACGGTTCCAGTTTTGTACGAGGCGATTCTCCACGAGGATTTGAACGGAGAAATTCACCCGATGCTGAAAATTCCGCTCGAAATCAGAAACGACAATGCAGATTCCAATTAAAACGGCTTCAACGGAAGAAATCATCAAAGGCTCGCGTTTTTTGTCTGAATCTTTCTTGATTTCTTCACAAAATGAAGTCAAAAAAATCATAAAATCTCAAAAGCAAAAATATTCAGACGCGACTCACGTTTGCCACGCGTTCATTTTTGGAAAAAACGCCGAAATCATGGGAATGAGCGACGACGGAGAACCAGGCGGAACGGCAGGCAGACCGATGCTCGACGTTTTAAAAGGAAGAAACTGCACAAATATTCTCGTGACGGTAACGCGGTGGTTCGGCGGAACTTTGCTCGGAACTGGCGGACTTGTGCACGCTTACTCAAACGGCGCAAAAAACGTTCTTTCCGAGACAAAATTTGAGGAACTGATTGAAAAATCGTCTTTTGAACTCAAATGCGACTATCAAAAATATCAGATTGTAAAAAAAATCTTTGAGGATTTTTCGCTTTACGATGTCAAAGAGGACTTCAAGGAAATGATTTTTATTTCCGGGAAAATCGCGGCGGCGGACGGCGAGGAATTCAAGTCAAAAATCTTTAACGCAACAAACGGAAACGTTCTTCCGATAATAAATTTATGAAACGAAAACTTGCTTTTTTATCATTCTTGCTGATTTTCTCTTCATTTTTCGCTTTTGCTTCTCCGGGCTACGAAGTCGGATTCGGCTCAGGCTACGTTTTTTACGGAAGCAGAGCGACAAAAGACCGGAACAGCGCGCTTGGAAGCTCCAACCAGCTGATTTTGACAACAGACGCGAGAATTCTCTTTCCGATTGAAAAAAATATGTACCTTTCTTTGGGCGGCGACTCGACTTTTGACGGCAGATGGAAAGGCGGCGACCATATTTTTCTCGTTGACTATTCATTTTTGTTCGGATTCAGAATGTATCCGGGGCTTGCAGGACTCGTTCTTTCGGTTGACTACGCGCTTGGAAGGCGCACTGATTTTCTTTCTTTCGATGATTATGACGACGAAGTTAAAAACACAAAATGGGGAAACGGATTCAGATTCGGCGCGGGCTACGATTTTTCGGTTCACACAAACGGCTACGCCCCGACTTTAGGATTCGCGCTAAAAAGCATGCCGAGAGGCGGCTCAAGAGACAATCTTTTGACTGTCTTTCTGAAATTTGGAAAACGGCGGCCTTAGTTTTTTTCTTATTTTGACAACAACAGCCAGCAGAAGTTCTCAACAGCCGTTCTTGACATGAAAATCTTTCGCCTGCAAAATTAAGCACAAGGGGATAATTAAATTGCAGATTTTAACAGAAGGCGTTGTTCCAGAAATTCCTGAGAAAATTCAAGATTCAGTTTCACCGGCGAACTTGGGGATTGCAGTTGACGTTGGAACTACAACGGTTGCGGTTTCTGTCTGGACGCTCGGAAAACGAAAGCACATCGCGACAGTCGCAGAGAAAAACGACCAGATAAGATACGGCTACGACATTATCCGAAGAATCGCTTTTTCAACGCGTCCTCCGCTTACAGGATCGGCAAATATTGTTGAAACCGGACCTTCTGCCCTGCACTACTGCATTATCTGCCAGCTGGAACGAATGTTCGCAAAAGCCGTGAATCTTGCGGCGCAAAAACTTCCGCGCGGATTTCAGCCTGCAATAAAACAGATTGTAATCACTGGAAACACAACTATGCTTTCGTTTGTGGCTGGAACTCCAGTTGACAAAATGGCGGCCGCTCCTTTTACTCCGGCAACGCTTTTTGACTTTTTTGCAAGCTGGGAGCAAGTTAGAAACGGAACTTGCTGTCCTCAATGCGCAATTTTGGACTCGCCAACGCCGGAAATGCTTCAAATTTTCTCTTCAAGCGTGATTCCGCCTGAAACTGAAATTTATTTTCCGCCTTGCATCGGAGCGTTTATCGGAGCGGACACAGTCTGCGCGATGATTGCGGCAGGATTTCCAGTTCCGCTTTCGCAAAAGCAAGATTTGAAAACAGGCGAAGCAGAATTGAAATCTCCGATTTTGCTTGCCGACATCGGAACAAACAGCGAGCTTTGCCTTTATCTTCCAGAAAATTATGAAAGAAGCGGAAAAATCATCTGCACGGCGGCGGCTTCAGGGCCTGCTTTTGAGGCGGCAAATATAAGCTGCGGAATGCCGGCTATTGCTGGCGCGATTGACTCGCTTTCATATCTCAACGGCCAGCTCAAATGCCACGCGATTGGAGACAAGAATCCGAAAGGAATTTGCGGCTCAGGCTTGATAAGCGCGGCGGCAGTCTTTCTGAAAAACAAATATATCGACGCGAGCGGCGCGATTCTCCGCGACAAGTCAAAGCTCGGAGACGGAACGGACTGCATTGAGCTTACTCCGGCGGTTTACATTTCCCAGCAGGACATAAGAAATTTGCAGCTTGCAAAATCCGCGGTAAAAACAGGATTGCAGTTCTTGCTTGAAAAGACTGACCAAACGCCGGTTTTCTGCATTGCAGGCGGATTCGGCTCGAAAATGAATCTTGAAGAGGCGCGCGCAATCGGACTTTTGCCTGAAAATTTGAACAAGGGAACAGTTCAGCTTGGTAACGCGGCTCTTTCAGGCGCAAGCGCGCTTTTGTTCTCGCAGAATTTGCGCGAAAAGGCACGGAAGCTAAAAAAGCACGCGGTTCAAGTGAATCTTGCGGCAGTTCCGCAGTTTCAGGAAAAGTTTTTAAGCTCGATTGATTTTGAGTAAACAAGATTTTAAAAGATGCTGAATCAAAGCGAGTACGAATGTACTCGAGTTCAGCATAACAGGCTTTTCGATTGATTTTGAACAGGCAAAATTTTTAACAGATGCTGAAACAAGTTCAGCATGACGATTTTTTTTACTGTTAGGAACGCGAATAAAAAGCGAAGAAAAATCCTACGCCGACATGGAGCAGTTGCAAGCCCGGAGCGAAGCGGAGGGCCGAGCGGACAGCGAGCGGCGGAACGTCGGGCTAACAATCACAGCTTTAAATGCGGAGCTGAAGAAAATCGCTGGCTGCTCTAAAAAATCTCCGTCCGAAAATTTAAAATAAAAAATCGTGCTTTGATTGAGGAGAATTAAATTCGGTTCAATCAAAGCACGCTGATTTTCACAAAATCAATCTTGAAGATTATTTTCCGTTGTCTTTTTCGCGGATTTCGACGCGGCGGATTTTTCCGCTGATTGTTTTTGGAAGCTCTTTTACAAACTCGATGATCCTCGGGCGCTTGTAAACGGCTGTTTTTTGCTTCATAAAGTCGAAAATTTCAAGCTGGAGCTGTCTTGAAGGCTCGAATCCGTCGTTCAAAACGATTGTCGCCTTGATTGCCTGCCCTCGCCTTTCGTCCGGAACGCCTGTAACAGCGCACTCAAGAACCGCAGGATGCTGCAGGAGCGCGCTTTCAACTTCAAAAGGGCTTACGCGGTAGCCAGAAGTCTTGATTACGTCGTCGTTGCGTCCGACAAACCAGATGTAGCCGTCCTCGTCAACGCGGGCAACGTCGCCAGTGTTGTAAACGCCGTTTTCAAACGCTTTTTCGGTAAGTTCCTGATTTTTGTAGTAGCCTGCGAAAAGTCCGAACGGCCGGCCTTTGTCAAGGCGGATTATGATTGAGCCGTTCTCGTTCGGCTCGCATTTTGTTCCGTCAGGGCGGACAATTTCAATGTCGTAGCCCGGCGCGCTTTTTCCCATTGAGCCTGGCTTTGGAGTCATTCCCGGGAAATTTCCAATCATAACGGTCGCTTCTGTCTGGCCGAAAGCCTCGAACATTCTAAGTCCTGTGAATCTGTAGACTTCCTCAAAAAGCTCCGGGTCGAGAGCCTCGCCTGCCGTGACAATGTATTTGAGCGCGGAAATGTCGTATTTTTTAACGTCGGCTTTTACAAGGAAGCGGTAAGTTGTAGGCGGAGCGCAGAAAGTCGTGACGTGATATTTTGAAATCACGTTCATCATTCTTGAAGGCATAAAAGTGAGCATATCGTAGACCATGACTGCAGAACCGCAAATCCACTGGCCGTAAAGCTTGCCCCACACCGATTTTGCCCAGCCGGTTTCCGCGACTGTAAGATGAAGCCCGTCATCAATTACATTCTGCCAGTATTTTGCCGTCACAATGTGTCCAAGAGGATAAGCAAAGTTATGCTCGACCATTTTAGGATTTCCGCTCGTGCCGGAAGTAAAATAAAGAAGCATAATGTCGTCATTGTGAGTCGCGTTCTCGCCTGTCGGACGCTCAAATTCATTTGAAAGCGAGTCAATCTCGTCATAAAAAGTCTGCCAGCCTTTTCTCGCCTTGCCAACCGTAACAAGCTCTTTTACGCTCGGAGACACAGGCATTGCGGCTTCAATCCGCTCCTGAACAGGCTCGTCGTCGTAAGAGACAATCATCTTGATTTGAGCCGCATTTGTGCGGTATTCAAGGTCTTTTGTCAAAAGCTGGTTTGTGGCAGGAACTGCAATCGCGCCGATTCTGTGGAGCGCGAGAATAAAATACCAGAATTCGTAGCGGCGGCGCAAAATAAGCATTACAGTGTCGCCTTTTTTGATTCCGTGCTTTACAAGATAATTCGCAGTCTGCTTTGACTTTTCGGAAATCTCCTTGAAATTGAAGATTTTTTCCTCGCCCAAGTCATCGCACCAGACAAGCGCGCGTTTTTTAGGCGCGAAAGACGCGTAGCGGTCAACAATATCGTAAGCAAAATTAAAATTTTCAGGAACTTTGATTTTAAAGTTTTTCTTCAAATCTTCATAATCTGTGTAAACAGTGCCGTTTTCAACGTAATCAGAATAAAAATTCAATATTTTCTCCTGACGGACATAAAGATAATAAAATGCTGAAAAATCATATTGCCGCTAAAATAAAGTCGCAAAAACAAACTAAAACGAAATATGATTAACAGCCTGAAAGTCCGTCCAAGAAAATAGACACAAAAGGAAAGAAAAGGTTGCAAGTTTTTTTGGATTATGATTTTAGATTGAAAAGACTTGGAAAACTTGACGCAGAAAAATAACATGCAGGCACAGAAACGCAAGCAAAGCCGCAAGACTCAAGCAGAACGGCTTCTGTTCCCGGCAACCAGCGCGAGAAAAAACGCAGGATTGCCAGAGAAAAAGCTTGCGTCAAAAAATCAGTCCATATAGTAAGTTTTTATCGGCGGAAATCCGTTGAACTCAACGCTCGCATAAGTGCTTGTGTACGCTCCTGTTGAAAGCCAGTAAAGGCGATCGCCGCTTTTGAGCGTTGTCGGCATACGGTATTTTATTTTTTCGTACATAATATCCATGCTGTCGCAGCTCGGTCCTGCAAGAATCACCTCGCCATCTTTTTCGCCCGGCTTGTCTTTTGAAGTTATCACAGGATATTTTATTGACTCGTCGAGTGTTTCAATCAGGCCGTTGAATTTGCCAGCATCCTGATAAACCCAGCGCTGCAAGGCGGTGTTGTTTTTGCGGCTCACAAGAATGATTTCGCTCGTGAGTATTCCAGAATCTCCCACAAGAGAACGTCCTGGCTCAAGAATAATCGCCGGCAGCTCATCGCCAAAGTCATCGTGAAGATAGCGGGTGATTTCGCTTGCGTAATCGGCAAGAGAGTTTGTCGGCTGGATATAATGAGCTGGAAAACCGCCGCCCATGTTAATCATCGAAAGGCGGATTCCTTCCTCCTCTTCAAGAGAATTAAAAAGATAAGTCGCCTTGGCAATCGCCTCGTTCCAGACACCGATGTCGCGCTGCTGCGAGCCGACATGAAAAGAAACTCCATACGGCGTCAACCCCAAATCGCGCGCCTGAACAAGCAAATCATAGGCCATGTCAGGATGACAGCCGAACTTTCGGCTCAAAGGCCAATCCGCTGACTGCGAGCCTTCCACAAGCATACGGACATAGACACGGCTTCCAGGAGCATTTTCGGCAATCGCGCGCAGGTCATCTTTCGAGTCGGTCGCAAACATCCTTACGCCCTTTTCGTAAAAATACTTGATGTCCCGCGCTTTTTTGATTGTGTTTCCGTAAGAAAGCCGGTCCGGAGAAACACCAAGCGCAAGCACCTTGTCAAGCTCGTAGCGCGAAGCAATGTCAAAGCTTGAGCCAAGCTCAGCGAGCATTTTCAACACAGGCTCGCCCGGATTCGCTTTTACAGCATAATAAATCTGCGCGAACGGAAATGAATCCTTAAGCTTGAGAAAATTGAATTTAATCTGATTGAGATTAATCACGACATTCGGAGTCTCGAGGTCCTTTGAAAACTCCAGAAAACGATTCCACTGGGAATCAGAAATGTAGTCACTACGATTGAACATAATGAGCCACCTAAAAAAGAAATACGGCAGACAAAACCGCCGCGTTCAGAAAAAACCGCCTCTTGAATATTGTGTGTTCGCCCCTAAGTTTTTTCTGCGTAAGAGAGATATTAAAGAAAACACAGAATTGACGCTATAAATTTCTGGAAATAGTTTATGATTTTTTTAAGAATTTCAGGAAAAAAATGTCTCTTAGAATAGATTCAAGAGAAAAAAGTTGCAATGAATTTTTTAGGATTGTGATTTTAGATTGAAAAGGCTTGGAATTATATTTTTTAGTTTTTCAATTATAGATTCCGAAACTAAGCGAGAACAGATGTTCTCGAGTTCAGAATGACGTGATTTTTATTCGGAATGACGGGCTTTAAAATGCCGGCGCGTTAGGGATTGCTAGCCCGGTCGCGAAGCGCAACGCCCAAATTCACAATTCACAATTCTTAATTGTCCATTTTTAATTGAAATCGCTTTTAATTGTGTATTTTCTCTCATTTTACTATAATTTCTTTCTATGGAAACACGTAACATTTTTGACAATCTTTCTTGCATTGACCACCGCTATTCGCTTTCTGAAAAGGCGGTTTTTGACGGACTTTCACAGTATATTTCTGAAACAGCTTCAATCCGCTCGTGCGCAAAATGCGAGGCGGCGCTTGTAAAGGCGCATTTGAAAGTGCGCGGCCAGCTTACAGAAGAGCTTGCAAAAACTCTTGACGATGTGGCAGAAAAAATCGACCCTGAGGAAGTTTACGCGGAAGAGGAAAAAACAAAGCACAATATCCGCGCGCTCGTGAATGTTATGAAGACAAAAGTTGACTCGAAAATCGGGCCTCTAATCCATCTTGGAGCGACTTCTGTTGATATTCTTGACACAGCCCTGTCTTGCAGAATGAGAGATGTTACGAAGAATGTTGTCTTGCCTGAACTTAAAAAACTTGAAAATTATCTTTGCGACATTGCAGAACGCGAAAGCGCAACTCCGCAGGTTGGACGCACACACGGACAGCACGCAGTTCCAATCACTTTCGGATGGGAAATCGCGGAATTTGTCGCTCGTCTTGGAAAATCGATTCTGAAGATTGAAGAGCTTTCAAATGACTTGGTCGGAAAACTTGCAGGACCTGTCGGCTCGTACAACGGACCTTCGATGATTGTAAAAGACCCGGAGGAGCTTGAAAAAACTTACACAGAATTCTTGGGCTTAAAGCCGTCTGAATATTCAAACCAGCTCGTAGAGCCTGAGCACGTTCTGCGTCTTCTGCTCGAGATGAACGTGGCTTTCGGAATCATCGCGAACCTTGCAGACGACTTGCGCAACCTGCAGCGTTCAGAAATCGGCGAAGTTTTCGAGTATTTCGCGGCAACGCAGGTCGGCTCTTCGACAATGCCTCAGAAACGAAATCCGTGGAACAGCGAGCACGTGAAATCTCTTTGGAAAGCGATGTGTCCGCGCGTAATCACGTTCTATATGGACCAGATTTCAGAGCACCAGCGCGACCTTACAAACTCGGCAAGCCAAAGATTCATCACTGACTACGTTTCAGGATTCACGATGGCGGTAAGCAGAATGAATTCAGTTGTAAAAGGTTTGCAGGCAGACCGCGACAACATGGCGAAAAATCTTGAAAGCGCGGGCGGAAAAGTCAAGGGCGGAGTTCTTGCGGAGCCGGCTTACATTCTTCTTGGAGAGGCGGGCTACAACGACGGCCACGAGATTATCAGAAAAATCACGCTTGAAGCTGAAAAAACAGGAAAAACATTCTTTGAAGTGCTTAAAACTCACGAAAAAGAATACGCGGACATCACTGCGCAGCTTGAAAAGCTCGGAGTTGAAAATCCGGCGAGCTTCTTTGAGCATCCTGCGAACTACTGCGGACTTGCGGCGAAAAAATCTGCTCGCCTTGCACACAAATACCGCGAGCTGATGAAATAAAACAAATTGAAAGATAGATAAAAATGGACAACGCCGCTGGCGGAGACAGATTTCAGTCAGCGGCATTTTTTTGCGGAAATGATTTTGCAAAAGAAATGATTTGGAAGAAAGGGGGAAAAGTCAGCAGTTTCAAAATCACAAAAATCTGGAATTTTTCGGAATCGAGAACTTTTCAACATCGATTCCTTCATTTTTCAAAAGCGCGATTTTGTTTTTGATTCCGCCGCCGTAGCCAGTCAAACTGCCGTTTAAGCCGACAACGCGATGGCAAGGAACGATTATGCAGACTGGATTCCAGCCCACCGCTCCCCCGACCGCCTGCGCGCTCATCTTCTCAATTCCTTTTTCCGCCGCAATTTTCTTGGCAATGTCGCCGTAAGTCAATGTTTCTCCGAACGGAATTTTCATCATCTCGTCAACGACAAGTTTTCTGAACGGCGTAAGATTTTCGATTTTGAACTTCGGCGTAAAATCAGGATTCCGCCCCGAAAAATAAATGTCAAGCCAGCGGCAAGTTTCCGCAACAGCAGGAACATCAGAATCTCTGGCATTTTTTTCGTCTTGAACAGAGCCAGATTCAAAGATTCCGTGCTTTTTCGAGTCAGGAGAATCCTTAAAGAAAAGCCCCGTCAAAAAATCCCCGTCGCTTTCAATCAAAATCTCCCCGAGCGGAGAACCGTAAGAATAAACGCAAGCCATAACGCGATTTTAGCATGAAATGAGGCCGCAAGGAAATTAATGATACAGATAATGAAGAATGATTTTTGATAAGGAATTTTGAAGCAAGAATGAATTTTTATAAAAATTTTGACAAACGCGCGTCATTCCGAAAAAAATCACGTCATGCTGAACTTGATTCAGCATCTTGTTACAGATGCCGAATCTAAGCAAGAACAAATGTTCTCGAGTTCATCAGAACGAATCATTTTATGACGCTTTCCCCCTCGTACACACCGCCCTAAAATTCTGCTAAAATATTTTTATGGCTAGAGAAAGATTGAGCAGCAGACTTGGATTTATTCTGCTGAGCGCAGGTTGC
>JAXDVS010000051.1:0-35865 GCA_034088785.1 Treponema sp. | reverse complement strand
CTGAAAAAATATTTTCAGGTTACTCCAACTTTGAACTACGATGTGAACGACAGCTATCTTATGCAGAACGAATTTATGGCGTATATGCTTCAGCGGCCGCTTTCCGCAACGGAAAAATATTTTGTGGACATGGCAAGCCGCTATCATTCGCAAAAATGGGCAAAAAAAGAAGCCGATTACATAATCGAGACAAACGCCGCCGGATTTGTGAGCGCGGCGACCCTTTTAGACCAGTACGTGAGCGGACGCTGGAATTTGAATGCCGGAAGAGTCTGGCTGATTTCAAGATAAAAATAAAAAGGGGAAAGTCTTCCCCTCGCTCCAGCCGCTCCGCGTCTTCTGCTACCCCTTCTGCGGGGGCGAAACTCCACTTGCATTTTTGCCCCGCGATGTTTGCGGAGCAAGCTCGATTTTCAACGCCCCCGCGATGTTTGCATGGCAAACTCGACTTTCAACGCCATGTGATGTTTGCGGAGCAAACTCGACTTTCAACGTTCGCGTTGTTTTCGAATCAAATTGGCTTAAACGTTCCTTCAATATTTTTCAAAAAAATTGCCTTCAACGCCATTTTCAGCGTTTCAAGTTAAAATCCGGTTTTTCAGCTTTCCTGCGCTTCGTTGCTTTCCGCTTCCCAGTTGCGCTTTTTTCCAAGCTCCACGTTGAACATTTTTTCCGCGCCCACAGACGTTAGCGGCCCGTGCCCCGGAAAAATCAGGTTTGAGTCGGGCATTGAAAAAATCTTTGAGCGTATTCCGTTTGAAAGCCGCTTGTGGTTGTAGCTGCAGGAGCTTTCTCCCATAAGGCCCGCCGAAATTACGTCGCCTGTGAATACTTCGTTTCCGATTTCGTAGACCAAAGAATCGCTTGAATGTCCCGGAACTGAAAAATATCGGACCTCAAATCCGCAGATTTCGATTTTTCCGTCTCCGTTGAGCATATTTTTGTCGCCGCTGATTTCCGCGTCGGCGGCGTAAACGTCAAAATCATAAATCTTTTTGAGCGTTGAAAGCCCCGCCGTGTGAGTCTCGTGCTTGTGCGTGATTAAGGCTGCCTTTAGCTTGTATTGTCCGTGTTCAATCTGGTCAATCAGCTTTGTGGTTATCTTGCTCGGATCAACAATCAGGGCTTCCATTGTCTCTTCGTTCACAACGAGATAGCTGTTGCTGAAACTTTCTATATTAAAATGCAGATAGATTTTCATTTTTCCTCTTTTAGAATGGCTGTCATGCTGAATTCAAGGCGAGCAGAAAACTGCTCGATTTCAGCATCTTTTGATTATTGATTCCGAAACTTGTTCGGAATGACACGCTTTTTGTCATGCTGAATTTATTTCAGCATCTGTTCTGAATAAAGATTCCGAATCAAAGCGAGAACGAACGTTCTCGAGTTCGGAATGACATGCTGTTTTCTATTGGACTGTTCCTTTTGTCTCCGGGCCTTTGACTTCGCCGCGCGGAACGTTAAGCTCTTCAAGGCCTGTGAAAAGCGCGCTTCCTCTTTCGTCAAAAATCGCCGCGTTTGTGTTCGACTGCCTGAACGACACATTCTTCAGGATAATTTTAAAGGACATTGTTCCTTTTATATTGCAGTTTCTGAACGATGTGTCGATTAGAATTCCGTTCATAAAGCGCGAGTTGTAAAGGTCAGAGTCGTCAAAAGATGACTGATATGACTCGATTCCGCAGAAATTGTCCTGAATCATATCGCTTCCGGTAAAAAGAACGTGGCTAAGCTTTGCGCCCGCGAAACTTGAAAACTGCATATTGCTTTCAAGAAGATTGCAGTCGCTGAAAGTCGAAAATTCAAAAGTCGAGATTCTGCTTCTCATTCCAGTCGTTCTGATTCCGTTGAAATGGCAGTGCGAAAAATTGCAGCCGTAAAATCCTTTGTTCGTAAAATCCACGTTCTCAAAAGTGATTCCGCTCGCGTTCAAGCCGATTATTTTTTCGTGCGATGAAATATAGTCGTAAATCGCTTTTTTTGATTTTTCCTGCGACGAAATATGCTCAAAACAAAAGTTTCCGTCTTCCAAAAGATTTCCGTTTTCGTCGAATTCTGAAATTGCAAGCCTTTCACAGCCTGGACTTGCGCATTTTTTGTAACTGAACATAGCCCATTTTCTATTTAAATCGCCTTAATTGCAAGAAAGACTTAAAATGATTAAAATTATCTCCGTTTTATGCGGTCAGACAAAGTTGATTTCGCCTTTCTTGACAGCGGAACCGGCGGAATTCCATATATGATTTCTCTTCACAAAAAAATGCCGGACGCAAAGTGCGTTTATCTTGGAGACACTGCGAATTTTCCTTACGGCGAAAAATCTCCCGGGCAAGTGACCAGCTGCTCATCAAAAACGATAAGAAAAATTGTCTCGCTTTGGTCTCCGAAAGTGATTGTGATTGCATGCAACACGATTTCTGTGACGGCTCTCGAGGAGCTTAGAAAACTTTTTCCTGAAATTTCGATAATCGGAACTGTTCCTGCGATAAAGCTCGGCGCGAAAGTCTCGAAAAACAAGAGAATCGGGCTTCTTGCCACAAACGCGACCGTAAAGCATCCTTATTGCCAGCGTCTTATCGAAGATTTTGCGAGCGACTGCTTTGTTGCAAAGCGCGGCGACCCGGAGCTTGTCGATTTTATTGAAAAAAAATATTTTACCGCGAGCGAGGAAGAGCGTCTTGAAGCTGTGAAGCCTGCCGCCGATTTTTTCAAGTCCCAGAACTGCGACACCGTTATTTTGGGCTGCACTCATTTTACGCATATTTTCAACGAGATGAAAAAAGCCTGCGGCTCGGACGTTAAAGTTGTTGACAGCCGCGACGGAGTCGCGAATCAGGCGTTGAGAAAACTGAAATCAGAATTGGAAAATAATTCTGAATCGGAAAATGGAACAGAATTGAAAAAGTCTGAATTCGACTCGAAATTGAAAACCGAAATCGGAAAAATGTCTGAAAATCTTGAAACCGATTCAAACTCACAACCTGAAATCGATTCAAAATCTGAAATCGCTTCGAAATCAAATCCAAATCTCAAAAACCTTACATTTTTTGTCACAAAGGCGAATCAAAAAGAAATTTTAGAATACGAAATCTTGTGCAGAAATATGAATATTCCGTGGGGAGGAATTATATGAAAACTTACGGCGTTATAATGGCTGGCGGCGGCGGAACTCGGTTCTGGCCGCTTTCAAGGCAGGAAACACCTAAGCAGCTTTTGAATCTTTCTGGAAAAGACATCATGGTGAACGAGGCGATTGACCGCCTTTCAAAAACCGCCGGCAAAGATGACATTTTTATCGTCACAAACGAGACTCAGGTAAAAAAAATGCTTCAGGCAACAAAAGGCCGCGTAAAACGGAATCACATTTTGTCTGAGCCTAGCGCAAGAAATACGGCGGCGTGCGTCGGCTACGCGGCAATGGAAATCGTGAAAAAATACGGCGACGGAATCATGGTGATTACGCCTTCCGACGCTTACATCAAAAACGAGACCGAATTCACGAGAATTTTGGGAATCGCGGTAAAGGCCGCGGAAGAAAAAGACGCCCTTGTCACAGTCGGAATAAAGCAAACGTTCGCGGCGACAGGCTACGGCTACATAAAATATGCGGTCAGCAGTGAACAATCAGAGGCAGACAATTTAGAGAATGGGCGTTCCGGCATTTCATGCCGTCGGGCTTTGCGTGGTTCCGCTCTCGCTCCATTGCCTTCGGCAACGCTTCGCGCCACTCCAGGCCCTAACGCGGAGAAAGCAGGCGCGGAAGAAGTCCTGAAAGTCCTTGAATTTAAAGAAAAGCCAGACGCTGAAACTGCGCAAAAATATGTTTCAAGCGGCGAGTACGCATGGAATTCAGGAATGTTTATCTGGAAGGCTTCCACAATCCTAAAGAATTTTGAGCGTTTTCTCCCTGAAATCTACGGTGACTTGCAGAAAATCGGCGAGGCGATGGGAACTGACGAGGAATTCAACGTGATTGCAGATATTTATCCAAAAATCCAGTCGATTTCAATCGATTACGGAATCATGGAAAAATCGCCTGACGTTTACGTTGTTCCCGGAGAATTCGGCTGGAACGATGTCGGCAGCTTTGATATGCTCGGCGTTCTTCACGAGCCTGACCAAAACGGAAACGTCGCAATCGGAGACCAAATCAGCATTGGCACGAAAAACTGCATAACTTACTCGAGCGGCCGCCTTGTCGCGACAATCGGCTTGGAAAACGTCGTTGTGATTGAAACTCCTGACGCGGTTCTGGTCTGCGACAAGTCAAAAGTTCAGGACGTTAAAAAAGTTGTGGAGCAGCTCAAAAAAGACAGGCGCGTGGAGCTTTTGTAAACAGATGTCATGCTTTTTCGTCATGCTGAATTTATTTCAGCATCTGTTGCAAAAATTATTACGGATTCCGAACTGAATTCGAAATAACGCGCTTTTTTCGTCATGCTGAATTTATTTCAGCATCTGTTGCAAAAATTGTTACGGATTCCGAATCAAAGCGAGCAGAAGTCTGCTCGAGTTCGGAATGACTGATTTTTTCGTCATGCTGAATTTATTTCAGCATCTGTTGCAAATATAGATTCCGAAACAAAGCGAGCAGAAAAATGCTCAAGTTTGGAATGACGTGTTCTTTTTTCGTCATTGCGAATCTAACTTGAAAATTTATTGGAGATTTTATGAAATTACCAAGAAAGGCAGGCATTTTGCTTCATGTAACGTCGCTTCCGTGTTCTGACGGAATCGGAACTTTCGGAAAATGCGCTTTTGACTTTGTGAATTTTCTTTCTGAAAGCAAAATTTCTCTTTGGCAGGTTTTGCCGCTCGGTCCTACGGGCTACGGCGACAGTCCTTATCAGTCTTTCTCGACTTTCGCATTGAATCCGCTTCTGATAGATTTTGAGGATTTGTGCGACAAAGGCTGGGCTTCAAAAAAAGACATAAAGCCTCAAAAATGGATAAAAAAATCCGGCGCGGTAGATTACGGCGCGGTAACTTACTGGAAAAACGGCGCGCTCAAAAAAATCGCTGAGAAATTCCTGAAGGCGATTACAAATCCTGACGGCGAAAAAGACCTTCCGTCTCTTGATTCTGATGAAATTTTGGAAATAAAGTCGAATTTTTTCACTTTCTGCCGTGAAAATCTCTTCTGGCTAAAAGATTACGCGGCTTTTATGAGCATCAAGAATTTTTATGATGAAAAAGCCCAAAAACAGCGCGAGGAGACAAATCAGGATGTGAACGGCTCTTGGACTTCGTTCTGGCCTGAAAAACTTGCGTGTCACGACCAAAATGAAGTTGAAAAATGGATAAATTCCCACACTGAGGAATTTTTGCAGACTGAGGCGATTCAGTTTTTCGCGTTCACGCAGTGGAAAGAGCTTCACGAATACGCAAAGTCAAAAAATGTCGGGATTATCGGCGACATTCCGATTTTTGTTTCGCCTGATTCAAGCGATGTCTGGGCAAACCAGAATCTCTTTCAGATTGACGAAAACGGTGAATTTGAAAACGTGGCTGGCGTTCCTCCTGACTATTTCAGCGCGACGGGGCAGCTTTGGGGAAATCCGCTTTATGACTGGCAAAAAATGAAGTCGTCAAATTATGAATGGTGGATTTTGAGAATCAAGAAAAGCCTTGAGCTTTACGACTGGCTTAGAATCGACCATTTCCGGGGCTTCGACACTTACTGGGCAATTCCGTTTGGAAGCGAGAACGCCGTGGGCGGCGAATGGAAGAAAGGCCCTGGAAAAGAATTTTTCGACGCTGTAAAAAAGGAGCTTGGAGACTTGCCTTTAATCGCCGAGGATTTGGGCGAAATCACAGACGACGTTAGAAAACTCCGCGACGACTGCGAATTTCCGGGAATGAAGATTTTGCAGTTCGCGTTCGACAAAAACGAATACAACGCAGGCGGAATGAAAAACGCTTTTCTTCCACATTCTTATGAAAACGCAAACTGCGTCTGCTACACAGGAACTCACGACAATTACACAACGCAAGGCTGGTTTGAAACTTTGAACGATGAGATGATTTCTCTCGTGGCAAGCTACGTTAAAGGCGAAAAAGTTTCGGCTGAAAAAGCGCGCGCAATGCAAAAATCGGGCGAGCTTTGCCGTTCTCTCGTGCGGCTCGCGTTTTCCTCAACGGCTTCGTTCGCGGTGATTCCGCTTCAGGATTTGTACTGCGTCGGAGACGAAGGCAGAATGAACGCTCCGGGAACTTCCGGCTCAAACTGGGCTTGGCGTGCTGAAAAAAATATGATTGAGGGAAGTCCGAAATCAAAAAAAATAAAATCTTGGCTTGAAGAGCTTTCAAGGCTTTACAACAGATAAAAAATCAAAATAAAAAAGTTAAAAATTGGAAATTTGGAAAATCGTCAGTCTAAAAGATTTGGCGGGATTCTAAGGAGCTTAAAAATGAAAGAAAAATTAAAGGAAATGTGGCAGCTTTTTTCTGTCATGTTTAAAGTCGGGCTTTGCACTTTCGGCGGCGGAATCGCAATGCTTCCGATTTTGGAGCGCGAATTAGTCGAAAAACGCGGCTGGACAACAAGCGAGGAGCTTATGGACTGGTTTGCAATCGGACAGTCAACTCCGGGAATTATCGCTGTGAACGTTGCGACTTTTACAGGCTACAAGCGGCTAAAAGTTTTGGGCGGCTGCATCGCGACATTCGGAATGGTTCTTCCGTCGATTATCATAATTTCGATAATCGCGCTTTTTATAAACAATTTTGCTGAAATCGCTTGGGTGCAGCGCGCTTTGAAAGGAATTAACGTCGCAGTTGCGGCAATCCTCACAAACGCGGTCTACACGTTCTCAAAAAAATCGGTGAAAAATCTCTTCGGATTTATCTTGCTCGTAATTTCGTTCCTTTTGATTTTCGTTTTGAATGTTGGAACAATCTGGATTATTTTGGGAAGCGCGTTCTTGGGCGTTATTATCGCAGGCTTCCGCGGAGATTTTAAAAAGGAAAAATAATATGGCAAGTTTTACAAATTTTTTGGTGAATGAAATTCAGGGACAGACTTTCGTGGGGCTTTTGTGCCTTGTGGCTGTTTTCTTTTACATCGGACTCATAACAATCGGCGGCGGACAGGTCGGAATCACAATTATTCAGCAGATAATCGTTGACAATCTTCATCTTCTTACGACAGAAAAATTCTTCAATATGGTCGCAATTTCAGAATCTACTCCAGGCCCGATCGGAATTAACCTTGCGACTTACGTTGGAACTGAGCTTTACGGCGTTTTCGGCGGATTCATCACAACGGTGGGGCAGGTTATGCCTTCGCTGATAACGATAATGCTGATTGCAAGATTTTTCGGAAAATTTTCTGACAAGAAAGGCGTTCAGGCGGCTTTCTCAACTTTGCGTCCGGCGGTTTCTGGCGTTATCGCTGTTGCCGCGGCTAAAATCATCATTTTGGCTTTGCTTGTCTTTATGCCGACTTTTGCCGCTGCGAGCATTTCAACGTGGCAGGGCGGAATTGTTGTAAGCGCGGTGAACCTTGTCTTCTATCTTTTGTGCTTGCTCGTGCTTTTCAAGACAAAACTCCATCCGGTTTTTATCGTTCTTGCGGGCGCGATTTTCGGAGTTTTCTTCTGCTAAACAAAGTGGTTGCAAATTCTCAAATTTGAACTGATAATTTTAATATGTTTGATTTCAAAAGCTTGACCTACAAAACAAAATTTCAGATTTTTTCAGGCGTTTTTATCGCGCTTGTTCTTCTTATTTCTGTGAGCCTTATCGTTTTTGGCTCCCGCCGAATGTTCAACAAAGAGGCTCACGAATATCTTCTTAACACGGAAGAAGTAAAGACGCTTCAGCTTGAATCAGATTTGGGAATGCAGCTTACGCTTGTAAAGCAGATGGCAAAATCTCCTGCAATCATAAAATACATGGAAAATCCTGCCGATTCTTCTTTGAAAAATGCGGCTTTTGATGATTTAAGGGAATTCAGCTCTTCTTTTTTAGGCGAGAATATTTTCTGGGTTTCAGCGGCCGACCATAAATTTTATTCCGATATGGAATATCTTTACACGCTTGACCCTGACGCTGACGACCAGTACTGGTTCAACATGACGATGTACCGCACTGATGTCTACAATTTCAACATCAACTACAATGCGGCACTCGGAAGCCTTTTTCTTTGGATAAACGCGGTTGTGAGAAATGCGGACTACGAGCCGGTCGGAATCGCTGGAACTAAAATCCCGCTCGACAATGTTTTTGACTCAGTTTTCTTGGGGCTTAAAGACGGCGACATTCTTTATCTTTACAACGAGGACGGGGAAGTTACAGGCTCGCTCAATAAATCTGATGTTGAGGACAAGGCTTATATCGACCAGATTTTGCCGGAGCTTGACGGTCAGGAGCTTATAAAAGATGTTCCGCAGGCGTTTTCAACAAAAAAAGGCGAATATTTCTTTTATCCTATAAACACGCTCAACTGGACAATGGTGATGTTCAAGCCATATACCGCCGCAGATATTTTCACAAACAGCCTTGCGCTTATGGTTCTTCTTTTGATGGTGATTACCGGAATCTGCATTACGATTTATTCGGTTTTTATCCAGAGAATTTTGCGCTCAATGGCTTCTGTCATAAAGTCAACAAAGGAAAGCGCGTCCGAGCAGAACGGATTTGTTACGAGCGTAAAGAAAAATGTTGACTCAAACGTGAAATCTCTTGAAGAGTACGGCGAGCTTCTGGACAACCAGACTGCGAGCATTGAGGAATCAGAAAGCCATATCGAGACGCTTTTGACGCAGCTCCGCGTTCTGGACAGCGTAAGAAAAAATTCTCTTGGAAACGCAAAGGCTTTGGAATCAAGCTCAGGCTCTGGGCAGGAGCACATTTCAACTCTCAAAGAAAATATTTCGCAAATCGTCGAGTGCTCAAAGCGTCTTGTTGACGCTAACAATTTGATTGCTGACGTTACTTCTCAGACTGACTTGCTTGCGCTGAATGCGGCGATTGAGGCGGCTCACGCGGGCGAGCTTGGAGCGGGCTTTGCGGTTGTTGCGACTGCAATCCGGCAGCTTGCGGAAAAAAGCCGCGACCAGGAAGAGAATGTTGAGAAAGCAATCAGCGACATGAACAAGATGATTGAGTCGATGGTTACAAGCGCGGAAGCAGTTCATTCTTCATTCGAGGAAATCGTTGAGAACAGCGCGAATGTTAATGCGAACTTTGAGGAAATGTCAGAGTCAATCGAACAGCAGAACACTCTCGGACGCACAATCGACGCGAATTTGCGTAGCCTTACCGACCTTGTGAACAAATCCGGCTCAAGTTTTGACTTGATGATGGTTTCAAACAAGGAGATGGCGGAAGAAATCGCCGAGGCCGCGGAAAATTCTCATAATCTTTTGCAGAAGGCGGAAGTAACGCTGAAATCCACTGGAATCAACGTGGACAAGGCAAAGAAAATCAAAAAGATAAAGTCAAAGAAACAGAAATGATTTTCAAAAAAGACGTTTCAAAATTTCAGACACGCTGACTTTTGTTTCTTCGTCTGAATTATTATTTTTCAGATATAACATCAAATTTTCACAGGAGAAAAAATGAGCACACATATCAACGCGCCTGCCGGCGCAATCGCAAAAAATGTACTTTTGCCGGGCGACCCTCTCCGCGCAAAATTTATCGCGGAAAATTTTCTTGAAAATCCGAAACTTTACAACGAAGTTCGCGGAATGTTCGGCTATACAGGCACTTACAAAGGCGTTCCTGTGAGCGTTCAGGGAACTGGAATGGGGCAGCCGTCGCTTTCAATCTACGTTACGGAGCTTTTCAAGGATTACGGCGTTCAAAAAGCAATCCGCGTTGGAACTTGCGGCGCGATTCAGGAAGATTTGGAGCTTCGCGACACGATTCTCGTGAATGCGGCCTGCTCTGATTCCTGCCTTTTGAACCAGCGTTTCGGCTCTCTTCATTTTGCTCCGGCTGCGGATTTTAATCTCGTGAAAACTGCCGACAAAATCGCGGAAAAAATGGGAATCAGATATACGGTCGGCTCTGTCTGCTCGTCGGATTTTTTCTACGACATCAACTCAAACTGGAAAAAATGGAAAGAGTACGGCGTAAAAGGAATTGAAATGGAAAGCGCGGAGCTTTTCACGCTTGCGGCGCAGTACAACAGGCGAGCAATGGCGATTATGACTGTGAGCGACCACATTTTGAAAGGCGGCGAGACAACGGCTCAGGAACGCGAGACAACTTTTACAAATATGATGAAAATCGCGCTCGACACAATTATTGAAGGAAGCAACTGAAAATGAAAAAAGCAGAAAATCTTAAAATCCGCGAAGTTACAGAAAACGAAATTCCGCTTTTGCGCACGTTTATCTTGGGGCTTGCCGAGCATGAAAGACGGCCTCAAGACGTTACAGGCACAAACGATGAGATGAAATACTGGCTTTTTGAGCGGAAAATTGCGACCGCGCTTTTTGCGGAAGCTGACGGAGAAGTTGTTGGATACGCGATTTACTATCCGACTTACGGCTCTTATTCCGCGCACGGAAAAATTCATCTTGAAGACCTTTTCATAAAGTCGGAACATCGCGGAAAAGGCTACGGAACGGCTTTTTTGTCGTATATCTGCAAGCGGCTTTTGAGCGAGGGCTACAAGGCGATGGAATGGAGCGCACTTGATTTTAACGTTCCTTCAATCGAATATTACGGAAAGCTCGGCGCGGAAACAGAAAAAGGCAGAACTTATTTTGACTTTAGCGAAGAGAATATGAAAAAACTCGCTGAGTTCTAGCATTTAGTTTTTAATCAGTTTATTTTACCGCCGTGCAGCGCATTTTCTTGTGCCGCACGGCTTTTTTTATTTATTCCATCCGGATTTTGATTTTGGACGTAGAGTATTTTTCTGTTGGACGTGAAAGATTTTCTTTTTGCACGCAGAAGATTTTGATTTTGGGCACAAAATATTTTCTTATTGGTCGCAGAATATTTTATTTTCGGGCGTAAACCATTTTCTTTTTGGACGTGAAAGATTTTCTTGTCGGACGCAGAATATTTTCCTATTGGGCGTAGAATATTTTATTTTTGCACGCAGAACAAAACGAACGCCGTCCTGCTGAACTCGAACACTTTGTGTTCGCTTCGATTCAGCATCTGTAGAATATGGATTCTGAAATAAATTCGGAATGACAAGTTTTGTGAATCAGAATGACGGCACTTTTTTGACAGCTCTATTTTGTGAAAATCAGAATTCCTGAACTTCTTTTCCAGCTTTTCTCTCCTCAATAGAAAATTCTCGCGTTTTAATCTAAACTAAAATCATGCTCACTAAAGAAAATTTCGCCGATGTTTTAGTTCATCTTGGATTTACGGAAGAAAACAATATTTACACAAAGAAATTTGAGAATGTCGGCTGCGTTTTAAAGGCCGACTTTGCAAACGGAAAATTGATTTATCCTGTTGAAAAAGGCTTTGCCGTGAACGACGGAACTACGAGCAATTTTCTTCACGACGAGAATTTTGTTGTCTTTGAATGTGTCGCGCGTCTTTTTGAAAAAGGCTACCGCCCGGAGCATATCGAGCTTGAGCCGAGATGGTCGCTCGGACACGGCGGAAAAAGCGGAAAGGCTGACATCTGCGTTAAAAACAAGGACGGCTCGCCTTATCTTTGCATAATCGAATGCAAAACTTTCGGCGCAGAATACAAAAAAGAGCTTTCAAATATGAAAGAGGACGGCGGACAGCTTTTTTCTTACTGGGAGCAGGAAAAGGCGACAAAGTGGCTGATTCTTTATGCAAGCGACTTTGTTTCAGATTCAGAGTCAGAAAACGGAAAGATAATAACGACAATTTCCACTGTGAACTGCAGCGACGACCCGAACCTTCTCGAACTTTCAAAAGACGAGAAAAACGACACAAAATATAAGCTTTACAAGGACGCCACAAACGCAAAATCGCTTTTTGAAGCTTGGAAAGAAACTTACGAGCAGAAATTCTTGGGCGACATAATTTTCAACGATGACACAGTCGCTTACGACATCGGCGTGCTTCCTCTCAAAAAGAAAAATCTCGCTGACTTTACACGCGACGCAAAAATTGTGAACCAGTTTGAGGAGATTTTAAGGCACAACAACGTCTCTGACAAGGAAAACGCTTTCAACCGCCTTATCGCGCTTTTTATCGCGAAACTTTACGACGAAAAGAAAAAGACCGACGACACGGAAGTTGATTTTCAGTACAAGAGCGGCACCGATACTTATCAGACAATGCAGGACCGTCTCCAGCGGCTTCATCACGACGGAATGAAAGAATTTATGAAAGAAGAAATTTTTTACGTTTCCGATGACTACGTGAAAAATGTCCTGAAAACTTCGCTCGGAGAAAATCGCGAACAGCTTGAAAAAGAGCTTAACGACACAATCACAAAGCTGAAATTCTACACGAACAACGATTTTGCTTTTAAGGACGTTCATAACAAGACGCTTTTTTATCAGAACGGAAAAATTCTCGTTGAAATGGTCGAGCTTTTCCAGAACTACAAGATTGTCGATTCAAAAAATCTCCAGCTTTTAGGCGATATGTTCGAGCAGCTTTTGAACAAGGGCTTCAAGCAGAACGAGGGGCAGTTTTTTACGCCCGTTCCAATCACAAGTTTTATCTGGAAGTGCCTTCCGCTTGAAAAAATCATTTTTGACGGCGAGAAAAACGAAATCCGCTATCCGAAAGTGATTGACTACGCCTGCGGAGCGGGACATTTTTTAACCGAAGGCTTCGGCGAAATCAACAAGACGATAGCAAAGCTCAATCTAAAGCCAAAATCCGGCTGGGAGCGAGGCTGCATTTACGGAATCGAAAAGGATTACCGGCTTGCGCGCGTCAGCAAAATCTCGCTTTTTATGCACGGCGCGGACGAAGGAAACATAATTTTTGGCGACGGACTCGACAACCACGAGAACGAAATCACAATCAAAAACGGAATGTTCGACATTCTTGTGGCAAATCCGCCGTACAGCGTGAGCGCGTTCAAGAATCATCTAGAGCTAAAAAACAACGATTTTGAAATTCTTGACTATATTTCAAAAGACGGAAAAGAAATCGAGACGCTTTTTGTTGAGCGGATTGCGCAGCTTTTAAAGCCGAAAGGAATTGCCGCCGTTATTTTGCCAAGCTCGATTTTGAGCAACTCAAGCACAACTTACATAAAAGCGCGCGAGGTGATTCTAAAGAATTTTGCGCTTCACTCTATCGTTCAGTTTGGAAGCAAGACTTTCGGCGCGACCGGCACAAACACCGTTGTCTTGTAC
Source organism: Treponema sp. (assembly GCA_034088785.1). Taxonomy (GTDB): domain Bacteria; phylum Spirochaetota; class Spirochaetia; order Treponematales; family Treponemataceae; genus Treponema_D. The sequence continues at coordinate 22,591 of JAXDVS010000051.1, read as the reverse complement.
TTAGAGAAGAATGACGAGCCGCCTGTAAAAAGCCTTGTGGCAAAAGACAGCGTTTCGGCGATTTTCAGTTCAGACGATTTGCAGATTGCCGCCGACAAGGAAATTTTTGAGGAATATTGCGCGCACATTCAAGTTGAAAAGGACGATTACAAAAAATTTTTGAAAGACGCAAAAGAAAATGCGGATTATTCAGCTTACAAAAATCACAAATACTTTGGAATGTATTTTTCTGATTTTGTTCAGAGCCAGGAATTTAAAACCGCCCAAAAGCAGGACGAAAAGTTAAAGCAAAATTCAGATTCAGACAAAAGCGAAAACAAGAAAGAAAACGCAAATGCGAACGAAAACACGCGAAAAGCGTTTTACAGATTTGCGCGAAAAACAGAAGAAGATAAAATTTATTATTTCGCGCTTTGCAGAAATCAGAAAGTTCTCGTTGTAACTTCTCCGAATGACAATGCTGAACAGGAAAATTTCTTGGGATACAGCTGGAGCAACCGCAAGGGCGACGAGGGAATCAAGCCGAAGTACGAAAAGACAGAAGAAAAATGCGGGCTTTTGTACAACATCTATGATGAAGAAAACACCGTTTCCCGCTACGTAAAAGACAGTTTTTTGGAAATCTACAGAAGCGAAGGAAAACTGCAGAAATATCTTAACGTGTGCAGTTTGCCCGATATGCTAGATTTTTCACGCACGATTTTTGACAAGGCGATAAGAACGAATGTGAAAAGCGAAAGCGCAGAGACGGAAATAAAAAGCAAATTTCCTCTTGTGAAGCTCGGAGATGTGGCGGAAGTCAAAAAAGGAAAATCAATCACTTCCTCAGAAACTAAAAATGGAAATGTAAAAGTTGTTGCTGGCGGAATCGACTTTGCGTATTACCACAACGAGGCGAACCGGCCGGCGAATATTATCACAGTCAGCGCGAGCGGAGCAAATGCCGGATTTGTGAATTTTTGGAGCGAGCCGATTTTTGCTTCTGACTGCACAACAGTTTTGGGAAAGTCAGAGCTTGAAACAAAATATATCTTTAATTTTCTGAAAGCGAATCAGGAAAAAGTTTTTGAGCTTCAAAAAGGAGCCGCGCTGCCTCACGTTTATCCCGATGATATTTGCAAACTTTTGATTCCAGCCGCCTATGAAAATATTCAGAATTCAATTGTCAAAGAATGTGAAAAAATCGACTCGGAATGTCAGAACGCGAAAAATGAGATTGAAAATTGCGAAAATCAGATAGAAGAGCTGTTTGAGAAATCACAAAAAAATGCAAATTTGAATTACAAGCTGTCAAACAAGGAAATTTTTGAAATTTCAATCGGTCGCAGAGTTCTCTCATCAGAAATCAATGATTCTTTTGATATTCCTGTTTACAGTGCAAATGTTTTTGAGCCGTTCGGAAAGATAAATAAGCTTCTCTTAAAAGATTTTGAACGTCCGTCTATAATCTGGGGAATTGATGGAGACTGGATGGTGAATGTTATTCCTGCTGGTCAGAAATTTTATCCTACAGACCATTGCGGAGTCTTAAGAATAAAAAACAGTCAGCTTGAAGAAAAATATGTTGCATGGGTTTTAGGCAAAGAGGGAAAATCAGCAGCTTTTCGCCGTGAATACAGGGCTTCAATAGACAGAGTTGAAAGTCTTTCAATAAAACTTCCTTCTCTTGCCGACCAAAAGAAAATAGTTGCAAAAATCTCCGAACTCGAGCAGAAAATCTCCGCCGCAAAAGCCGTAATCGCCAGCTGCCCCGCAAGAAAATCCGCCGTGCTAAAAAGCTGGCTGGAGTAGAGAGAAATAAAATTGCTTGACAGAATCGTATTGTTTACTTATATTTTAAGTAGATGGTCTCCATTAACCAGCGGTTTTAATCCGCAAAGAGATGAAGATTAAAGCAAGACCGTTCGTTTTCGAGCGGTCTATTTTTTTGAGGCGTAATTGTTTTTTCTGCAAGGCAACCTGAAATTCATAAATATCAATCAGAATTATCTAAAATATTTGCATGATGCTTGCCAAGAAGTTTATTATAAGCCTGTAAATTATGAAACAAAGCCTTATTTAGGAATTTTGGTTTCTGCTGAGAATCAAGAGTATGTGATTCCGCTTTCTTCTGCAAAAGAAAAACATAAGACTTGGAAAAATATTGAGCAAGACCGTTTTTTGATTTATGAAACTTGCACAAAAAATGAAATAAAAAACGGAATTTTTGTTGAAAATCAAGATGGAACTTTCAAGCATATTTTATCTGTAATCGATTTAAAGAAAATGATTCCAATAAAAAACAATCTGTATTCTGTTGTCAATTTTAATCTGGATTCAAAAGATTCGGCAGAATTGAAAAAATACAAGATTTTGATGAATATAGAATACTCATTTTGCCTGAAGATATTGGATAAAATTATTCAAAAAGCTGGAAAACTTTATGAAAAGCAGTTAAAAACAGGAAAAATAGTTCCTTTCTGCTGCGATTTCAAACTTCTTGAAGCAAAATGCAACGAATATAATTTTAGGTAAATCTCGTTTGCAAAATCCGTAATCGCCGCCTGCCCCGCAAGAAAATCCGCCGTGCTAAAAAGCTGGCTGGAGTAGAGGAAAATTAAAATTGGAGAAAATTATGAATCAGAGCAACATTGTTTTTTATCAGTCTGAAAATGAAAATGTGGTCATCAATGTAATTTATAAAGATGAAACTTTTTGGCTTACTCAAAAGGCTATGGCTGAACTGTTTGATGTAAACACGCAGGCAATCACAAGACATCTGCAAAATATTTATGAGGAACAGGAACTTTCTGAAAAGGCAACTTGTTCCAAAATGGAACAAGTTCAGCAGGAAGGAAATCGCTCTGTAAAACGCAATTTGGTTTTTTACAATCTCGACGCAATTATTGCGGTTGGCTACAGGGTAAATTCCAAGAAAGCCACAAAATTCCGGCAATGGGCGACAAAAACGTTAAAAGAATACATCACAAAAGGTTTTGTCTTAAATGACGAGTTTTTAAAAAACGGCAAGCCATATGGAAAAGACTATTTTGATGAGTTGCTTGAAAAAATCCGCGAGATTCGAGCTAGCGAGCGGCGTGCTTATCAAAAAATCACAGATGTTTTTGAACAGTGCAGCTGCGATTATGACAAGAACAGTGAAACTACTAAAAAATTTTACGCGTTCGTCCAAAATAAACTGCATTATGCTGTTTCTGGAAATACCGCGGCGGAAATTGTCTATAACCGGGCTGACTCTTCAAAAGAACATATGGGGCTTACAAACTGGAAAAACTCGCCAGACGGAAAAATCTATAAGTCCGATGTTGTGATTGCAAAAAACTATCTGAATGAAAAAGAAATTTCGCGTTTGAATCGGCTTGTTACAATGTTCATTGATTACGCTGAGCTTCAGGCAGAGGACGGAATTCTTATGAAAATGCAGGATTGTGTGGACGCTGTTAATTCTTTTTTGCAGGGCAACCGCCAGAAAATCCTTGAAACAAAAGGCAAAATCAGCCATGAACAGGCGATTGAAAAAGCTCACAAAGAATACGAGATTTTCCGGGTGATTCAGGACAGGGAATATATTTCAGAATTCGATAGGCAGACAAAAATGATTGATAAACAATAATTAGAAAATATTAAATTCTAAAACTAATTTCCGAAGCTTGTGTTCGGCACATTCCGAACTTAGAAAACTGTCTAAAATCCAGAGCGTGCCGCGTAATTGTTTTTCGCTTTTATTCAGCGTTTTTCCATTTTCTTGTGAGAAGCGGGATTATCATTCCTCCGAAGCCGTTTCCTAGAACTGTTATTAGCGTTAGAAGCGCGTTTTTTGCCGAGAAAACTGAAAAGCTCGCCGAGTTCGGGTTCAAAAATGAGTCGTCTGCAAAAAGAATGTGTCCGAAGCTTGCGCCGTTGTAAAGCGAATTTGCAATCGAGTGGTCGAATCCTGAAAAAATAAAGACCGGAACAAAAAGGAAGCAGCCGATTGGAAAGCCTTTTTTCCATGTGTCAACCGCAAGAAACATCAAAAGTCCGCAGAAAGTTCCAGAGATGAAAATCCTCAAAAGCGGAAGATTGAGTTTTGGCGTGTAGACTCTGAACGCTTCCGCTCCGATGTTCGGAAAAGCGTAGGCGACAACGATTCCGAGCAGGAATGTCGTCAGAAGATTGAAAGCGCAAATCAGCACGACGAGCGCGATGTATTTTGTGTCCTTAAAATGAAGGGCGATGTAGCCGACTTTTCCTGTGTAAAGGTTGAATCCGTAAACGCAGATTGTGAAAAGTCCCGCCGTGAACAAGAAAGCTCCAAGCCACATAAGATTGAAGCTGCCGACCGAGATTGTGCGCGACGCCAAGTAGACTGAGCCGCCCACCATAATCATGATTCCTGAAAGAACCGATTTTTTGATTTCCTCAATGATGTTCATAAATTTTTCCTGATTATATTTAATTTTTTGCCTTGATTCTAAAAATTTCGCCGCTTCCTTCAAGCGTGACTTTTTCGCCGGAAGAAAAAGCAAGAATTTGCTCCGCATAAAGATTTTTAATCTCGCTTTTGTTTCCATTTGCGTCCGTGGATTTTGCAGAAAGTCTTTCCGCGTTTATCACAAACAAAAGCTCCGGTGCGCCGTTTTTCGGAACGAGATAAGAATATCCGCCTTTTACAGTTTTTTTGACGATTTCAAAATAATTGCACTCAAAATCGGAGCCGAACGGAGAGATTTTTGAAAGTTCAAAATCACTTCCGTCCATTTTTGTGTTCAGTTCTTTTTTTATTTGCTCCGAAGTTTTTACAGATTTAAGGCCTTTTTCAATGTGAAGCTCGCGTCCGCGTCCCCAGTCGTAAAATCTGTAAGTGATATTGCAGCTCTGCTGGACTTCAAGAAGCCTTAGTCCGCCTCCAATCGCGTGGACTGTTCCGGCCGGAATAAAAACAAAGTCGCCTTTTTTTACTTCAACTTGGTTCAGGAGATTTTCGAGCGTGTTTTTTTCAATCGAATTTCTGATTTCTTCTATTAAATAGTCTTTTTTGAATCCGTAGACGAGCTTTGAGCCTGGCTTTGCGTCGAGAACGTACCAGCACTCGGTTTTTCCGCTGTTTCCGTCGCCTTCAAGTGCGGCTGCGTTTTTGTCGTCAGGATGAATCTGCACGGAAAGCGTGGAGTCAGCCTGAATAACTTTTACTAAAAGCGGAAAATTCTTTGCAAAGGAAACAAATTCCGGCTGCGGTCCGTCTTTGTGCGTGGATGCAATCCAGTTTTCATATCCCCAAATTTTTTCGAAATGAAGCGGTGTAAGATTAAGCATAATAATTTATTTTTCAGCACGGACAGCCACAGATAAAAAGGATTTGCAAGAATTTGCACGGATTCTTTTTTATGAAATCCGTGTTTTTTCCGTGAACATCTGCGCGCTTCCGTGTCTGACTTGTTTTATTTTTCAAAATTTTTCGACACGGACAGCCACAGATATACAGATGAAAAGAATTTGCACGGATTCTTTTTAATAAAATCCGCGTTTCTCCGTGAACATCTGCGTGCATCCGTGTCTGATTTGTTTTATTTTTCCCAGAGTTTTTCAGGATAATATCCGCTTTCGATTTTCTTTGCGATTTCGTTTTTCACGATTTCCTTGTCGGCTGGATAAGTCATTCCGAACCAGCTTTCTTCCGACGTGAAAACCTTAATTTTGCCTTTTCCGTCTTTGATGATGTCGCTTGCGGCAACAGGAAGAAGAGCTTCTGCTTTTGGAAGCGAGAGAGAAGTTTTCTTGAAGCCTTCCCAGTATTTTTCAAATTCCTCAAACGCTTTAGGCGAGAATCCGAACAAGTTCATGCTTACGGTCTCTTTGCCTGTGAGCTTGGAGATTTTTCCGTTCAAGTCTGACTCAATCTCGTTTCCTGAGAAATTTTCGCCAGTGTAATAGATTTTTGTGTTTTCTGTGATTGATTTAAGATAGCCGTTTTCAGCTTCTGTGATTCCGCGGCTTACAGAGCCGTTTCTGCTCATTGTTTTTCCGAGAACGTAGCCGACCATCGCGTGTTCTGTGCAGTCGTTATCAATAGAAGAAAGATATTTTCCGAGCGTTTCAAACGCGTTTCTTCCATAGTAATCGTCAGCATTGATGACCGCGAAAGGCTCGTTGATTTTTTCTTTTGCGCACAAAACCGCATGGACTGTTCCCCACGGCTTTTTTCTGTCAGCTTTTTTTGCGATTTCCTGCTCGGCTTCTGTCAAAAGCGCGTCTGGAGTCTGGAAAACGTATTCCGCATTGAAATTGCGCGCAACGCGGTCAAAAAGGCGTTCACGAAAATCTTTTTCAATATCTTTTCTGATGATGTAGACAACTTTTCCGAATCCGCATCTTGCAGCGTCGAAAGTCGCAAAATCCAAAAGGCACTCGCCGTTTTTTCCTACAGCGTCAATCTGCTTTACTCCGCCGTAGCGGCTTCCCATTCCTGCGGCTAATACTAAAAGTGTTGGCTTCATAATTTTTCCTCGATTTCCTCAATCTTGTTGATTTTGCAGTGAAATTTTGATTTTGAAAAATCAAAAACAGCTAGAATTTCCAGATTTTATTTTAACACCTGAAACTGTTTTGATAAAGTGTCAGATGAAAGCGAAAAGCGGGGATTTAAAAGTCGAGTTTGCTCCGCAAACATCGCGGGCGGCAAGCCCCGTTAGAAGGGGTAGCGGAAAAGACAACAAAGTGGAGCGAATCGCTTTGCTTGCAGATTTTGCTTCGCGGAACGGCTTGGCTTTGGAGCGAGGGGAAGGCTTTCCCCCTTGAAGACTTGATTTTAAGAATTTGGATTTCAATTCGAGGCGATTTTTATTGCGGATTATTCTTGTTGTTTCTATGTGTAGAATTCATTAAACTATAAGGGATTTTTTATCATATTTACGAGGTGAAAAATGATTAAGCTGCGCGGTTCTTACACTGCTATGATTACGCCGATGAAAGATGACGGTTCTGTTGACTATGAGCAGTTCCGAAAAAATGTAGTCTTTCAGATGGAGAATGGAATTTCTGGAATTGCTCCGATGGGAACAACCGGCGAGACTCCGACTCTCATTGTTGATGAAGAGGATGACATTATCAAGATTGCTGTTGAGGAGTCGAAAAAATTCCTTGAGAAAACAGGAAAAAAAGTTCCTGTGATTATCGGAACTGGAAGCAACTCTACAGGCGAGGCAGTCAAATACACAGAGCGCGCGAAAAAACTTGGAGCTGATGTGGCTCTCGTTGTAACTCCTTACTACAACAAGCCTTCTCAGGAAGGAATTTACCAGCATTTTGCGGCGGTTTCAAAGGTCGGAATGCCGATTCTAGTTTACAATATCGCAGGAAGAACCGGCGTGAACATTGCGACTGACACTTTGGAAAAAATTGCTTCTCTTCCGAACGTTATTGGCGTAAAAGAGGCGAGCGGAAACATAAACCAGATGATGGAAGTGATTGCGAGAATCAAGTCGAAAAATCCTGACTTTGCGGTTTTGAGCGGAGACGACGGTTTGACTTTGCCTTTAATCAGCGTTGGCGGCGACGGAGTTGTTTCTGTTGTTTCGAATCTCGCTCCTGACTTGATTTCAAAGATGGTTTCTGACGCGCTTTCTGGAAACTTGGAGGAGGCGAGAAAAGTTCACTACCGCCTGCTTCCGTTCTTCAAGGCGGCTTTTGTTGACGGAAATCCTTCTTCTATAAAATACGCTTTGAAATGCAAGAAAATGGATTCCGGCGTTATGCGGCTTCCACTCGTTGAAGTTCATGACGGCGCAAAAAAAGTGATTGAAAACGCTTTGAAAGACTGTCGGTTGTAAAAACTAGTTTTAAAGAGAATGTTGCAATTTAATCCGTGGTTTATTCCAAAGAAAAAACACGGACAACGCGGATAAAACGGATAGGTGAGGTGGATATTGCTTATAGAAACAGAAGAAAATTTTATAACGGAAAAGATAATAGGCGCTGCTTATAAGGTTGCGCGCACATTAGGCTATGTTTTTCTTGAGAAAGTGTATGAGAATGCAATGGTTCTTGAGTTACGGAAAATTGGCTTAATGGTCAAAAATCAGTTTCCGATTTCTGTTTTTTATGAGGGAAAAGTTATTGGTGAATATTTTGCGGATTTGTTTGTTGAAAGTTCTGTTATTGTTGAGCTGAAAACAGTTTCCGAAATTGCGCCAATTCATAAAGCCCAGCTTTTAAATTATCTGCGTGCAACAAAAATAAAAACAGGTCTTTTGATAAATTTTGGAGCTTCAAAAGTCGAGGTGAAAAGACTTTTGAATGATAAAAGCTAATCCGTGTATTTATTCGGGGTATCCGATAAATCCGTGGTTAATTTTAAGGAGATAAAAATGGAAAGAATAAATGTTGGAGTTTTGGGCGCGACTGGAATGGTCGGCCAGAGATACATCAAGCTTTTGGAAAATCATCCGTGGTTTAAAGTGACTTATGTTGCGGCAAGTCCTCGCTCGGCTGGAAAACTTTACACCGAGGCTGTCAAAAACCGCTGGCTGATTGGAGCTGACATTCCTGACGATGTGAAAAATCTTACAGTTCAGGATGCGAACGACCCGAAACTCGCGCTTGGAAAATGCCGATTTGTGTTTTCCGCGCTTGAAATGGGAAAAGATGAAATCAAGGCTTTGGAAGCCGCTTATGCTGCCGAAGGAATTCCCGTTGTTTCAAACGCGAGCGCGAACCGCTGGACAGAAGATGTTCCGATGCTGATTCCTGAAATCAACTATTCTCATCTCGATGTCATCGCCGAGCAGAAAAAATCACGCGGCTGGGACAAAGGATTCATCGCTGTAAAGCCTAACTGCTCTTTGCAGACTTATATGATTCCAATCTACGCGCTTATCAAGGCTGGCTATCCTGTAAAAAGAATGACTGTGACAACTTTGCAGGCTGTTTCTGGAGCTGGCTATCCTGGCGTTTCGTCATTCGATATGATTGACAACATCGTGCCTTTTATCGGCGGCGAGGAAGAAAAAACCGAGAAAGAATGTCTTAAGATTTTGGGAACTGTGAAAGGCGGAAAGATTGAGAACGCGAAAGAGCCGGTTGTTTCCGCGACTTGCACGCGCGTTCCTGTAATCGACGGACATACAGCGAGCGTTAATCTTGAATTCGACTTGCCGGAAGACAAAAAGCCTTCTCTTGAAGAAATTTTGAAAGTCTGGAAAGACTTTACTTCGCTTCCGCAGGAGCTGAATCTTCCTTCTGCGCCTGAGCACCCGATTGTCTACCGCGAGGAAGAGAACCGCCCTCAGCCGCGCCGCGACCGCGACACTGAAAAAGGAATGGCTTGCGTTGTAGGAAGACTTAGAAAATGCAGCGTGTTCGATGTGAAATTTGTCGCTTTGAGCCACAACACAAAGCGCGGAGCCGCTCTCGGCGGAATCCTTAACGCGGAGCTTCTCAAAGCAAAAGGATTTTTTGACTGATTGTTTGATTGAGAAAAACTGAAAAAAATAGAAAACGGCCGCCGGGCAAAAGTCATTTAGATTTTGCTCAGGCGGCTTTTTTTGTGTGTTGTGGCAGGCAAACTTGCCGAATCCGTTGGAAAATCAGCCGGCATTTCGGGAGTTTTATGGCAGCGGTTTTTCCAATTTACATTCGCAAAGTCCGCCAGTCGAGCAGTTTTATATTAGTACGAAAATAAATTCTGCATTTTCTTAAATCGTACTCACTACGAATGTCGTTTTTCCTAAAAAATGCGAATCGTACTGAGTACGAATGTGGATTTTTCTAAATTTTATAAATCGTACTGAATACGAAGCTCGTTTTTTACAGTTTTCTTGAATCGTACTGAATACGAAAGCCGTTTTGCTAATTTTTTTGAATCGTATTGAGTACGAAAGCGGAATCTGATTTTTGAAATCGTACTGAGTACGAAAATAATTGTTGTTTCAAACTTGCAAAAATGACGTTATGCAGAACTTGAACGCAGATGTGCCCGCCAGTCGCGCAGTCTTATATGTGCTTTTTCAGAAATTTCACGTAGTCGCTTTCTGTGAGCGGCTTTGAATAGTAAAATCCCTGAACAGCGTCGCAGTTTATCGATTTTAGGAAGTTTTTCTGCGCTTCTGTCTCAACGCCTTCAAAAACAGTGCGTTTTTTGAGCGTCTTTCCAATGTCAACAAGCGATTTTATAAAGTTGCCTTTTTCCTCGTCGATTTCCGTGTTCTCGTTGTTCGCGCCGAGCAAAAACGAGCGGTCAAATTTCAGAATATCGACCGGAATATTTGAAAGCATATTAAGCGAGCTTTCGCCCGAGCCAAAATCGTCCATCGCGACTTTCAAGCCCTCCTTATGAAGCAGAACGGTAACATCGCGTAGAGTGTTTTTGTAAAGCGTCGAGCGTTCCAAAAGCTCCACCTCCACATATTCAGGCGGAATCTTGAATTCTCTCATCATTCCCATAAATTCATCGACGAACCTGTCCGGCTTGGAATGGTTTCGCGACATATTCACCGAAATTGGCACAACCGGGAGACTGTTGTCAAGACAATATCTGATAAAAGCGAAAACCTGCCTGTAAACGCTGTAGTCAAGTTTTATGATGAAGTCGTTAAGCTCGAACAGCGGAATAAATTTTTCAGGAGACAAAAATCCTAGCTTAGGATTTTGCCAGCGAACGAGAGCTTCCGCGCCGATGACTTTTTCCGTTGAAAGGTCGATTTTCGGCTGGTACATCACGAAAAATTCCCTGTTTTCAAGGGCTTTTTCCATATGCGACTCGATGTAATGGACTTCTTTCGACTTTGATGAAAGCCGCGAGTCAAAAATCGCGTAATAATGGAGCGCGTCGTCCTGAATCGTTTTTCGCGCGAAAGTCGCTTCTCCAATCAAGTCCTGAATCGTGGGCTGCCTGTTTTCTGATTTTGGCATATGAAAAGTGATTCCGAATTTTGTGACAAACGGAATCTCGTAGTTTTTTGCCGCTTCTGTAACTTCCTTTACGCACGACTTGAAAATTTTCATCGTGTCTCTTACGGTCTCGACTTTGTGGAGCGAATAAAAATGGTCGGCGTATCCTCTTCCTAAAATTCCTTTGTTTTGAAGCGCGTGCTTGTTCAGAATTTTTGAGAGAAAAATAAGCATATCGTTTGCGCGTTCCTCGCCGTTGTTCTGGTTGTAAAATTTGAATCCTCTGATGTTCGCCTCAATCAGGACAAATTTGCTCGTAGGATTTCTTGAAAGCTGATGCTCCGCTTCTTTTTCAAAACGCTGCCGCGTCATAAGATGAGTGAGCGGGTCAAAATAAGAGTCAATCAGCTGCTTTTTGTGAAGAACTTTCGTGATTTTCATTTCAATCAGAATCAGAATTATTGTGATAATAATAGAAAGAAAAATCACGAGAATCTGGACTTTGTTTTGAGCCTTCATAATCACGTTGAAAGATGCCGCCGGAACGCAGTAGCTAACAGTCCAGCCGGTATTTTGAATTGAACGCTTGAAAACGTAAAGCGACTCTTCGTTTTTGCTTGTAAGCTGTGAAACTGCCGCGACTTCCTTTATTTTTTCGTCAAATTCATCGTCGCTTATGTCAAGCTCAAAAGGAATTGTGCTTTGGCTGAAAACTTTTCCAATCCAGTCGCCTTTCGGGTGGGCGATTATGTCTCCGTTCGGGTTCTGAATCAGAATGTTTCCTTTTTTCCCGATTTCAATCGAGTCGATTATGTCGTTTATCGTTGTGATTGTTACCGCCGCGCACAAAGCTCCGCTTGCTTTTTTTCTGCTTGTGCCGAAGCTTTGTTTCTCGCCTGAAACAGATTTTCCGCCGTAAGAAGATTCGTCGCCGTAAGCCTTTTTGTCGCTGTAGACTGGAATTGCGCAGACGTAGACAGGGGCGTAGTCGAATTTTGAGCGCATCAGGTCGCTGAAATAATAGTCTTTTCCGTTTTCAACAACTTCAAGAAAATATCTTCTGTTTTGAACGCTCGCTGATTTTCCGCTTGGAAGCCACGCCATTCCGTCATCGTCAACGTAGAAAATCCTTTTGAAATCCTTGAAGACTTTTTTGTTCGCTTCCTTTAAAAAATCGCAGATTTCGTCTGATGTCTTTTCTGATATGTCGCTTGGAATGTCAACTGCCTCGAGCGCGTAAACTTCGGCTTTCAACGCTGAAAAAATCGCTTCGGCATAGCCATCGGCAACTTTTATGCAGGCGTCAACGTGCTGTTCAATCGAGATTCTGTTTGATTTTGAAAAAAGCACGCGTGTGCTCACGACCGTCATTGCGAGCATGCAGAGCGCGATTAAAACATATGAGAGAATTTTTAGAAAATACGGATTGAGAACTCTTTGTTTTTTCATTTGCTAAACTACCGCAATTCTGTTTAAATCATTATAAAGCGTTATTTTCAAGAAATAAAGAAAATTGTAAGATAAGAGCAATATGAAAACTTTTCCATTAAATCATGACGAGCTTAAAAAGCTTACTGAGACTTTTCCGACTCCTTTTTATCTTTATGATGAGAAGGCAATCCGCGAGAATATGAGAAAATTTACAAAGGCTTTCTCGATTTTTCCTAAATTCAGAGAGCATTTCGCGGTAAAAGCCTGCCCGAATCCTTATATTATGAAAATTTTGGCTGAGGAAGGCTGCGGCGGAGACTGTTCAAGCCTGCCTGAGCTTATGCTTTGCGAAATTGCCGGAATAAAAGGCGAGAAAGTGATTTTCACTTCAAACGAGACCCCGGCTTCTGAATACAAATACGCTTTTGCAAATGGAAATATAATCAATCTTGATGACTTCACGATGATTGACTATCTTGAAAAAACTTTGGGCAAACTGCCTGAGACTTTGTGCTTCCGCTACAATCCGGGCGAGGCAAAGCATGGCTGCAACTCGATTATCGGAAAGCCTGAAGAGGCGAAATACGGACTCACGCGCGAGCAGATGATTGAGGCTTACAAAGTCGCGAAAGCGCGCGGAGTTAAGCATTTCGGGCTTCACACAATGGTCGCTTCAAACGAGCTTAATCCTGACTTTTTTGTTGACACTGCGAAGCTTGTTTTTGACCTTGCCGTTGAAGTTCAGAAAGAGTGCGGCGTGAAAATCGAATTTGTTGACTTGGGCGGCGGACTTGGAATTCCGTACAAGCCTGAGCAGAAAGCCGTTGACTATGACGAGGTTGCAAAGGGAATTAGAGCCGAGTACGACAAGACAATCGTTCCTGCCGGACTTGACCCGCTTGCGATTTACTGGGAGTGTGGCCGCCCGATTACAGGACCTTACGGCTGGCTTGTCTCAACTGCGATTCACGAAAAGCACATTTACCGCGACTACATCGGTCTCGATTCGTGCATGGCGGATTTGATGCGGCCTGGAATGTACGGGGCTTATCACGAAGTTACAGTTTCTGGAAAAGAGAACGCGCCTAAAGACCATGTTTATGATGTTGTCGGCTCTCTTTGCGAGAACTGCGACAAGTTTGCGGTGCAGCGTCCTCTTCCGAAAATCGACATTGGAGACTTTGTGATTGTTCACGACGCAGGCGCGCACGGACGCTCAATGGGCTTTAACTACAACGGAAAGCTTCGTTGCGGCGAGCTTCTCTTGCGTTCAGACAGAAGCGTTGTTCAGATTCGCCGAAAAGAGACAATTGACGATTATTTTGCGACGCTGGACTTGAACGGCGTGGAAAATTTCAGATAACGGAAAATAGACTTTCGCTAGAAAAATGAAAAAAAATCATTCAGCATTTGTGCGGCACAATGCAGAAATCGTCAAAAAAGTTGACGAAATAGAACTTGCTGAATGAAAAATGTCATAAAAACGAAACTCCGCCGGGCGTTGCGTGTATAAAAGCAAGCGACGCCCGGCGGAGTTTTTTTTCAGAAAATTATTTTAAATGAAAAACTCTTTTTTCTTTCAAAATATCTAAAAAACATTCCTAGCGTCTTTCCTTATCCCTAAATAAAAAACAGCCCGACTTTTTTGCCTGGCTGTCTCGCATAAAAGAAAAATTCCCTTAGCTTTTCCGCAGGCTTCCTTAACGAAAATCCCGCTTAATCTTTCGGGAAAATCTGCTTCCGTTTTCTTCCGCTTGTCCGTTTAGCTTACTTTTTCAGCAAAGCCGCAAACGGATTGTAAGTCTCGCCGTCGTCTGCCTTGCTCTGCTTTTTCATATAGTCGGAAGCGTCGTCGTCCTGCTCGTTGCTTGTCGCCGGAGCAAGGCTGATTCTTTTTTCTTCCGCGTCGATTTTCTGGATTACAACGTCAAAGTCGTCTCCAACCTTGTATTTTTTGTTCAAGTTCGTGTGGTCATTCACGTCCTGCAAAGTCGAAATGTGGACAAGCCCGTCGATTCCAGGCTTCAAGTTCACGAAAAGTCCGAACGCGGCGATTCTTGCGATTTTTCCTGTGAGCTTTTCTCCAGCCGAAAGATTCGCGATTGCACTCCACGGGTCGGTTTCAAGTGCTTTCATGCTAAGCGAGACTCTCGAACGCTCCGGCTTCGCATCGTTCCATTCTGTCTTTAGAACTTTCGCCTCGATTTCCTGACCGACGCTCAAAACTTCTGAAACGTCGCTCACGCGCTTGTAGCTGATTTCGCTGATTGGAAGAAGCGCCTGAAATCCGTCGATGTCGATGAACGCGCCGTAAGACTGAATCGATTTTACGGTTCCTTTTACAGTGTCGCCTTCCTTGATTTTCGACTCGAGAGCCTTGATTTTTCCGTTTTCTTTCTGCTCTTCAAACTTTCTGTTTGAAACGATGATGTCTTTTCCGTCGTTCTTGAATTCGCTGATTACAAAAGTCAATGTTCTTCCAACGTATTCTGCCGGTTCAAGACGGTTTTTGTAGCCCATCTGGCTGTAAGGGCAGAACGCGCGGTTTGTTCCGACTTTTACCTCAAATCCGCCCTTGATTTCCTTTTCAACGTGTCCCTCAACCGGCAAACCAGATTTGAACGCGCTTTCCAAAACTTCAGCTCCGGCATTTTCGCCCTTAAGTTTTGTTGTAAAGTGAAGCTCGCCGTTTTCAGAGCCGACAAAATAAACCTTAATCTTGTCGCCTTCTTTTACAGAGCATTTTCCGTCCTTGTCCAAAAAATCCGCCTTGTCAACAAAGCCCTCAGATTTCAGCCCCAAGTCAATAAAAACAGTGTCGCCGGCAACCTGAACAACAGTTGTCTCAACTTCCTGTCCAATCTCGTATAAATTTTTCATTTGTTTCTCCAAAAAATTTTTAGTTCAAGCATTTTATCAAAAATTTTTTGCATATGGAATTAGAAAATCAGGCGCGGACATTTTCTCGAGCATTCAGTGCTAAAAAAAGCTCCGCGTTTTTGCTCCAATACAAGCCCGGTGTTACGCGGCTCGCTCACGCTCGGCCCTTCGGTCTTGCTCCGCAACCGCTCCATACCGGCGCGGCATTTAAAAACTTGTCATGCTGAACTTGTTTCATCATCCGTATTCAAAAAAAGCCGTCATGCTGAAAATAAGCCCGTCATACTGAACTCGACAACATTCGTTGTCGCCTTTCGTTTCAGCATTTGGATTAAAAAGCTAGTCATACTGAACTTGTTTCAGTATCTTGCCATGGTTGCTTTGATTCAGCATCTGCATTAAAAAATCCGTCACATCGAATTCGCTTGCTTTTGATTCATCATCTAATTTTTCATTCTTAATTCAGAATCCTTAATTTCTTTCACGAATCAAATTTTGAAAAAATAAGATTGTGCGCAACCGAGCCTGGCTTTGGAACGTTCGGCATATTGTCCCGCTTGAAAAAACGAACGTCGCTAAGCTCTTCTTCCTGAACTTTTATCTCGCCTGACTCGTATTCCGCCGTGAACGCTAGCATTAGCTGGTCTGGGAACGGCCACGACTGGCTTCCAACGTATTTTATGTTTTTCACGGAAATTCCGCTTTCTTCCATTATTTCGCGTTTTACAGCGTGCTCGGCAGTTTCGCCCATTTCAACAAATCCCGCCAAAGTCGAGTAAACGTCGTCGTTGCGTTTTTTGTGCCTTCCAAGCAGAATCTCGTCGCCTTTCTTCACAAGCACAATCACCGCCGGCTCTAGCTGCGGAAAATACTGATGTCCGCATTTGACGCAGGTTCTCGCGGTAAAATTCTCGTCGTCTTTTAAAGGCGCGCCGCATTTTGCGCAGAAACGCTTGCTCGCCTTGAAATTCAAGATTCCTTTTGCGCGCGAGGCAAGCGCGGTCATCTTCTCGTCGCTTTGCGAGAAAAAATATCTTATCGGAATGTTTTCATAGCCTTTTGGATTCGGCGTGTCATCTTCAAGGAGAATCGCCGCGTAGTTCAGCTGCTTTTCCTCGAGCCAGTCCGAGGCTACGTTGAGTTTCAGGCATTTTTGCATTAAATCGTTGTCAGGAAGTTTTCCGTCTTTTAAAATTATTTCGTTCCCGCGGAAAATAAAGTTGAATTCCATCGGGCTTTTTAGAATATCAGATGTTATCGGCATAATTTTTATTCTAAGACTGAAAAGACAGAGTGGCAAATTTTATTTTTTGACTGTTATAAAAGACGATATTTTGGTAAAATCGCTTATCAGAGGTAATCTTACATGAAAGTTGCTATTTTCTTCGGTTCAAAATCTGACACCGAAACTATGAAAAAGGCGGCCGATGTTCTTAAAGAATTCGGTGTTGACTACAAGGCTTATGTTATTTCGGCTCACAGAGCTGGAGCTTTGCTCAAAGAGACTGTCGAGCAGGTTGAAAAAGACGGCTGCGAAGTGATTATCGCGGGAGCCGGACTTGCTGCGGCTCTTCCTGGCGTTATCGCGGGCGAGACGACTCTTCCGGTGATTGGCGTTCCTCTTGAGTGCGTCACTCCGGGAAAATCAAACGGCTTGGGCGGACTTGACGCGCTTTTTTCTATCGTGCAGATGCCTCCTCAGATTCCGGTTGCGACTGTCGGAATCAATTCCTCAAAAAATGCCGCATATCTTGCAGTTCAGATTTTGTCTATAAAATATCCTGAGTTAAAAGAAAAGCTGCTTGCTTTCCGCAAAAAGCTTGCTGACGATGCTAAAAAAACAGGTCTTGATGTTGAGTTGTAAAAAATGACAGGCGACGAAATTAAAAACAAAGAATTTTTCGAGGCGGAAGAAGACAAGCTCCGCGATGAGTGCGGCGTTGCAGGAATTTTCCAGACTTTGAAAGCCGCTGAATCTCAGAAAAACGGCGAGGACGAAAATCCTTATTCGATTTCTGATTTTAACGCTGCGCAGAAAGTTTACTACGCGCTTTATTCTTTGCAGCACCGCGGCCAGGACAGCGCAGGAATTGCGGTTTCTGACGGAAAGGAAGTTAAAGTCCACAAGCAGATGGGAACAATCGCCGAGGTTTTCAATCCTCAGACTCTCGGAGACTTGCAGGGAAGAATCGCTTTGGGTCACGTCCGCTACGCGACTGCCGGCTCTTGCACGATTGACAATGCACAGCCTCTCGTCCAGTCTTCAAAGCTTGGAACGATTGCGGTTGCCCACAACGGCCAGCTCATAAACTACGAGCAGCTCCGCGAAATGCTTGAAGATGCGGGCTGCACTTTCCAGTCAACAAGCGACACCGAAGTTATCGTTAAGATGATTGCGCGCTCGTACAAGAAAGGCTTGGAGCGTGCCTTGACCGACACAATCCAGATGATAAAGGGAAGCTACGCTCTCGTTGTTATGACGGAAAAATGCTTGATTGGCGCGCGCGACCCTAACGGAATCCGTCCTCTTTGCCTTGGAAAAACCGAGAAAGGCTGGATTCTTGCGAGCGAAAGCTGCGCGATTGACGCTGTGAACGGAACTTTTGTGCGCGATGTAAAGCCAGGCGAAATCGTGATTATAAACGACGACGGCGTTCTTTCTTTTGAATTCGGCGAGCGCACTTCAAAACGTACTTGTGTATTTGAATATGTTTATTTTGCGCGGCCTGACAGCGTTATTGACGGAATTTCTGTTCAGGAGGCGCGGCATGCGCTTGGTGCGCAGCTTGCAAAGGAAAGCGGCGTTCCTGCCGATGTCGTGATTGGCGTTCCTGACTCGGGGCTTGGAGCCGCAGTCGGATATTCAAAAGCGACAGGAATTCCTTACGCGCTTGGAATCATCAAGAATAAATATATTGGAAGAACTTTTATCGCGCCGACTCAAAAAGAGCGCGAGAACATGGTTTTTGTAAAGCTCAACGCGATTTCGTGCGATGTCAAAGGCAAGCGTGTAATCGTCATTGACGACTCGATTGTCCGCGGAACTACGGCGAAGCGTCTCGTTCAGATTTTGCGGCGCGCTGGCGCAACGGAAGTTCACTTTAGAATCTCGTCTCCGCCTGTAAAATTTCCGTGCTATTTTGGAATCAACACTCCGACCAGAGGCGAGCTGATTTCTGCCCAGCACGTTACAGACGAAATCTGCAAGATGATTGGGGCTGACTCTCTTGCGTTCCTTAGTCCTGACGGCCTTATGGAAGCGGTGAAGTCTGTTAATCCAGACAGCTATGGATTTTGCAAAGGCTGCTTTACAGGCGAGTATCCGATGGCAGTTCCTGAAAACCGGTAAGAAACCGATAAAAAATCAGGAAACTTCTGAAACGAAATAAAACCGTAAAAAATAAAACAAACTGTTTATAAAAATAATAAGCGAGGAAAATTATGGCTATTGACTACAAAGATTCTGGCGTTGATGTTGAGGAAGGCTACAACGCGGTAAACGAATACAAGGTTCACGCGAAGAGAACTAGAATTCCGGGGCTTTTGACAGATTTGGGAAGCTTCAACGGAATGTTCGAGATTCCTGCCGGATTAAAGCATCCTGTCGCTGTTTCTGGAACTGACGGCGTTGGAACAAAGCTCGATATAGCTTTTCAGCTCAAAAAGTACGACACTGTCGGAATCGACTGCGTTGCGATGAGCGTAAACGACATTCTCTGCTCCGGCGTTAAGACTTCTTTCTTCCTTGACTACGTGGCCTGCGGAAAACTCGACGCGCACGTTGCAGGCGAGCTTGTAAAAGGCGTTGCTGACGGCTGTGTTGATGCTGGATGCGCTCTTCTCGGCGGCGAGACTGCCGAAATGCCAGGTTTCTATGATGACGGAAAATACGACTTGGCAGGATTCGGAGTCGGATTCGGCGAGAAAGAAAATATGATTACAGGCGACAAAATTGAAGCCGGAGACGTTTTAATCGGACTTTCTTCAACAGGCTGCCACTCGAACGGATATTCTCTCGTCAGAAAACTTGTGAAAGATTTCAATGAGGACTTCAACGGAAAGCCAATCGGCGAGACATTGCTTTTGCCGACACGCATTTACGTCCGCCCGGTAATGGACGCGCTTGAAACTTTCGGAAGCGCGATTCACGGAATGGTTCACATTACAGGCGGCGGATTCTACGAGAATGTTCCGAGAATGTACAAGAAAGGCGCGAACCTTGTGAGCGTAATCAAAAAGGACAGCTGGGAAAAGCCTGCGATTTTTGCCGAACTTGAACGCCGCGGAGCCGACAAGGAAGGAATGTGGGGAACTTACAACATGGGAATCGGTCTTGTTCTCGCTGTAAAAAAAGACGAGGCTGACGCGATTTTGGAGCATTTCAACAAGAATGCCTCAAAATTCACAACCGACGTTCAGAAATCTCTTGGAATTCCTGATATGAAAGCTTACAAAATCGGCTACGTAAAAGCTGCGGACCACGATTTGGGAGCTGACTTGAAAGGCTCGCATGAGGCGACAATTCTCGAGTAGATTTAAAAATCTGCCTGCGTTGACAGAAAATTTCAAACGGACTGTTTAACGGCTGTTCCTGATTTTTTCAGGAGCAGCTTCTGTTCTTTGCTTTTTTATGTTTCCCTTAAGATTTTTAAATAGAATCGGAAAATAACGCGGGCAGCCTTGAAATCAAAATTTTTCAGGCAATCATCTTTGTTTTTGTAAAGTTTATATAAAAAGTCTTCATAAAAATATAAAAAAGTCGCATATTTTATTGATTTTCTGTATTTTTCAGATTATTTTAGAATGTAGCACAAAAAGTTCAAAAAAGCGGAGAGACAAAAATTTGGAGTAATTTATGCAAATAAAACTTTCAACTTCTGATGAGCTGCTTTTTAAAGTCACGCTTCCTGTGCTTGTTCTTTGCCTTTCTGTTGTGCCTTTTATTCTTGCTCCGCTGTATCTTGTTTTTACAGGAATCTTAAATTCAAGTGAGCTTTTAACTGCAATTTCGCATCCTTTCACAATTTCTTGCCACGTTCTTCTTTTTATTGTTCCGCTTGTTTTTTCCTATTTTCTAAAGAAAAGAATTCTCGGATATGACGGAACTGAGGAAAACACAAAAAGCCTTAACTCGCTGATTGTAAAGTCGCGCTTTATAATGGTCGCTTACAACGCGCTTTTTTCTATTATAACATCGCTTTCTGTCGGATTTTCTCTTTTAACTTCAAGCGAGAATCTTTCAGGCTTCGGAGATGCAAGTCCTTATCTCACGATTATTCTGATTTATTTCGGATTTGTGCTTATGTTCGAGCCAGCTTTCCTTACGCTTTTCTACAGCAAATTTGAGCATTTTATGCACTGGCTTCCTTTTGACAAGGACAACGCTACAAGCTCAAACCGCGAAAGAATCATTGGCTACACGGCTTTGGTTTTTATCGGATATTTGCTTGTAATGTATGCGACTCTTTCTGTTGCAAAAATTGCAAGAGACGAAATTCCGGGCGCGCTGATGAAATCTCTTTTCATGGCGGGATTTTTTGCTTTTGTCTCTTTGCTGATTACAACTTTTGTTACTGCGTTTGACATTGCAAAGAACTTGAAGCAGGAAAAAAATATAATCGGCGCGCTTGCAAACAAGGATTACACTGTAAAAAAAGCTCAGGTCATCACGAGAAACGACTTCGGAATTCTGAACAACGACCTGAACCATATGTATGATGAAGTCAAGCATATTTTTAAGGAAATCAATGCTGATGTCGAGTCAACAATTTCAGTTTCAAGCGAGGTTGCGGATTATGTCAACCAGTCGATTTCGGATTTGGATGAAGTCAGAAGCGTCGCTGATTCTGTAAAAGACGAGATGACAAATCAGGTTGCGTCTGTAGAGGAGACAAGCGCGACAGCCGAGGAAATCATCAAGCACATCAGAAAGCTCAACGACTAGATTGAAAACCAGACTTCGGCTATCACGCAGTCGTCGGCGGCAATCGAGGAGATGGTCGCGAACGTGAACGGCGTTACAAAAAGCCTGAAAAACAACAGCGGAACTGTGGAAAAACTTGAATCTGCTTCTGAAAACGGAATGAAGGAGATTCAGGGAGCTTCGAGCCTTTCAAAGGAAGTTCTTCAAAAGTCGAATCTTCTTCTTGACGCGAGCAAAATCATTCAGAATATCGCAAGCCAGACAAACTTGCTTTCAATGAATGCCGCAATCGAGGCGGCTCATGCCGGAGACGCGGGAAAAGGATTCTCGGTTGTCGCTGATGAAATCAGAAAACTTTCCGAGCAGTCCGCAACAAGCGCGAAATCTATTGAAAAAGACTTGAAAAGCCTCGCCGAGCTTATCAGCGAGGTCGCGAAAAACACTGAGACTGCGGCGAACCAGTTCAGCGAAATCTACAAGCTTTCCCAGAAAGTCAAAAACGAGGAGCTTATGATTTCAAACGCTATGCAGGAGCAGGAAGAGGGCAACAAGCAGATTCTTGACGGAATCAGCCTTTTGACAAACTCTACTTACACTGTAAAAACCGGCTCTTCTGAAATGCTGCAGGGCGGTGAGCAGATTGCAAACGAGATGAAGAATTTGAGCAAAGTTACTTTTGCCACAAACGACAAGGTAAATTCTATCGATTCTTCGATTCAGAAAGTTACGGCTTCTTTGGGAAGCTCAAAAGAACACGTTGGAGAAAACAATAAAAATATTGAGAAGCTCGGCGGTCAGATGGCGGACTTTAAATTTTAGTTCCTGTGTCTGATGTGAGATTTCTTTAAAATTGTATGTGTGTGCTATGAAAAAAATGAAAATTGCTGTTTTGGTAAGCGGTGGCGGAACAAATCTTCAGGCTTTGATTGATTATGAAAAGTCTAATGAAGATTGTCCGTACCACATTCAGATTGTGATTGCAGACACAAAAAAAGCCTACGCTCTTGAACGCGCGCAAAATGCCGGAATAGAGACAAAAATTGTTTCGCCTTATGCGGTTCTTGGCGCGGAAAAAGCGAAAGCGGCTTCAAAAGAAGAGAAGCGGATTGCTGTTTCAGACGCGGCTCTTTCCGCTGCAAAGTCTTGCGGCTGTGATGCGGTTGTGCTGGCTGGCTGGCTTACAGTTTTGAGCGGCAAAATAATAGAAGAATATTCAAATAGAATTGTGAACCTGCATCCAGCGCTTTTGCCGAAATTCGGCGGAGTCGGAATGTGGGGACACAATGTTCACGAGGCTGTTCTTGCGGCTGGCGAAAAAGAATCCGGCTGCACAGTTCATCTCGTGGATTCTGGCTGCGACACAGGAAAAATTCTTGTCCAGAAAAAAGTTCCTGTTCTGCCGGACGACACGCCGAAAACTCTTTACGCGCGGATTGCTCCAGAAGAGCATAAGGCGATGGTTGAAGGCGTCTGCAAGCTTGCCGAAATGAT
>JAXDVS010000050.1:0-3144 GCA_034088785.1 Treponema sp. | reverse complement strand
TCTTTACATCCAACGTTTTGAGTTACACTTTGTAACTAATCAAAAATATAATAACACTAAAGTCGCTTGTCAATATTTATTTGATAAAAGAAAAATCATAAATCTTAAAAAGTTTGGCAATAAAAAATATTGAAGCGGGTTTGAGTTTTAATTAAAATCTTCTCAAAATTGTTGCTGAGGAAAAAATGCTGATAAAAGACGAGAGCATCGACAAAGGAAAAGCCTTTGACTGGGGTCGAACTTCCGCTGACTACGCAAAATACAGAGACATTTATCCGAAAGAATTTTACGACAAAATCATTGCCCACGGACTTTGCACAAACGGACAAAAAGTTCTCGACATCGGAACTGGAACTGGCGTTCTTCCGCGGAATCTTTACGGCTACGGCTCAAACTGGACGGCGGCGGACATTTCAAAAGAGCAAATTGAGCAGGCGAAAATTCTTTCCGCAGGAAAAAACATTGAATATCTCGTGAGCGCGACCGAGGATTTGCGTTTTCCAGACGGAACTTTTGACGTAATCACCGCGTGCCAGTGCTTCTGGTATTTCAAGCACGAAAAGACCGCGCCGAATTTTCACAAAATTCTTAAAAACGGCGGACGGATTCTCGTTCTTTACATGGCGTGGCTTCCGTTCGAGGACAAAATCGCTGGCGCAAGCGAAAATCTCGTTCTAAAATACAGCCCGGACTGGAGCGGCGCACGCGAGACAATCCACCCGATTCAAATTCCAGAAATCTACAGCGAATATTTTGAGTTTGTCCGCCACGAGGAATATCCGCTGAAAGTCCATTTTACGCGCGAATCTTGGAACGGCAGATTAAAAGCGTGCCGCGGAATCGGAGCGTCACTTTCAAAAGAAGAAATCGCCGAGTGGGAAAAGGAACACAAAAAACTGCTCGAAGAAATCGCGCCGCAAGAATTCGACGTGCTTCACTACGCGGCAATGGCGGAACTGAAAAGAAAGTGAAACTCTCGAAAAAGAGGCGGATTTATATGTGGAAAATGAACAAATAAGAAAAAGTTTGCAAATATTTGCGAACATATAGAAGAAAACGGAACGAAATCAGCAAGTCCTAAAAAAGAAAATTTCGTTAAAAATTGTATCTAACAGGATTTTGACCACCGATATATTCCAACGGGAGCCGCTTTTCCTTATATTTTTCGCGTATATTATCGGGCGCAAGAGAAAAATCAAAAACATTACGCTCGCCATTAAAATGAGGATAAGCCGTTCCGTCGTCAGATTCTTTATAACAACCGTTTATCGTGTAAACTTCCTGAACAACGCCGTCAATAACAGAAAAAACATAATCCGCAAGCCGAGCCTTTCTCTCAGAACATCGCCACCATTTTCTAGTCGCCTCAACAAGAGTTCCACGCCTTCTCACAACTTCATTATGCGTTCTGAACATCACAACGCGCTCATCGATATTTCTGATTTGCTCCATAAATTGCCCCCTGTTTTTTAATAATATTACAAAATATTTTACAGCAGAAATATTGCACACGCACAACATTTCCGCCTTATAAAAACTATTATTTTTTAGTGCAAGTCATTGTCACATTTTTCAAACTTGCTACAATTTTCGCTTCTACATGGAATATCGTTACAGTTTGATTTATTTATCTCTTTCAACTCTTCATTTGTACATTTTTCATGAAGGATTCCATTTACAATCTCTTTTTTTACATATTTACAATTCATAAAACGATTCTCTTAAACTTACAACTGATTCCTGCTTTTATCAATTTTTTATTAACTATGTTTATCTTACACACAAAGATTTATGAGAATTAAGGCGTATCTCTTTTCCGTCTCTGACAATTCCATAATAGGGAATTCCAGTGTTGTCAGTCCAAGTAGGATCAACCCAATAAACTATTCCGTTAATATCTTGTATCCAAATCCAAGCATGAGAAGTTGCTCCATCATGAGATTTTATGTTTTGATGTTTAAAGATAACAACAGGGGTATCATTAATAGTAGAATTCGCCTGCTCGCTATTTTCTGCAATTCTGTACATAACCATATCATTAGAATTTTGAAAAGTTCCAACCATCCAAAAATTTGCAATACTGTTATTCACACTATAAAAGTTAAAGTTGTTAGTCAGTTCTCGAATAGCAAAATCAGCATAATCAAAACAAATTCCCTCAAATGTCATTGTTCCGCGTACTGTACGATTCTCTTTTAAGAGATATGGTTTTATAAAACTAGTCGTATAATAGTCTTTAGGATTCTTTGTATAAAAATCTCCTGTATAAGACATATCATATTTTCCAATACAAGCAATTTTTACCGCCAACCATTCAAGTTTAGCAGCTAAATCTGAATTATAATAATAGCTTCCAGAATTCCCAGTCGAATTTACAGGATTCAATTTAATTTTTGAATCAGGAATAGAAGAAGGGTCAAGAGGCTGTTTTTTTGAATTAGGAATAGAAAAAGGATTTATGACTCCTACATAATCCATTTTTGGCATATAAGTCATAAAATAAACCATCAAATCCTGCTCAAGAAGTTTTTTTTCTATTGTTAAACCATAAGCAGAAGGCATACGAGAACAGTATCTAACAGGAGAAATACTTTCTGTATAAAAACCGGTTTCATCTTCATACCAAGATACAGCAGCAGAGTCTTTTGTCAAATATTTTGAAAACACCCCTAAATCTTCCAATCTATAATAATACATTATACCAATTTCATTTGTAACTTTTCCATTCGCTATACCAGCACCATTTTTTCATTTCTGCTTTTGCTCGTTTATAAAATTCAGGGTCTTCCCGAGTTATCGCCCCCTGATACCAACTGAACGCAGTCACAGCATTATTAAAAACATAAGCTTTCGAAACCTTTTTCCCATTCGGAAATTCAATCTCCTTTACCACAACATCAGGCGAATATTTCTCTCCAATATACAAGCTATACAATGAGGTACACGATGTAAAAATCATTCCCAAAAGAATAGGCATCAATAAAGAAATTCTTTTCATTATCTTCCTCTCACAAAATACATTTAATTTGAATGTAAATATACATCTATTAAGATTATTATCAAGAGATTTTAGAAAATTACACACTCCATTTAGATGTACACAGTTTTTAAAACATCGACATAGTATGTGTATGCAGACTTTGC
>JAXDVS010000049.1:0-15569 GCA_034088785.1 Treponema sp. | reverse complement strand
GTGGAATATTTTCCTTTTGGTCGTGGAATATTTTCCTTTTGGTCGTGGAATATTTTCCTTTTGGTCGTGGAATATTTTCCTTTTGGTCGTGGAATATTTTCCTTTTGGTCGTGGAATATTTTCCTGCCGCCGCGTTTTTTCAAGAAAAAAGTGTTTGAATTGATAAAATCATCGCCAGTTGCTATTGACAAAAATGCCTGCCGGTGATAATATAGTTTTCATTAGCGGGGATGGTGGAATTGGTAGACACGCCAGCTTGAGGTGCTGGTGGAGCAATCCGTGGCTGTTCAAGTCAGCTTCTCCGCAACGCAAGGCTTTCGAGAAAATCGGAAGCCTTTTTTATTTTAGAGGCAAAATAATGATTGCGGTTTTTGTCAACTGTGGAGCGATAATTCTCGGCTCTCTGATTGGAGTTCTTTTTTCAAAGCGGATAAATGAAAAACTTACTGACGCAATCACGCTTGTCTGCGGCGCGGTGACTTTTGTGATGGGAATCCAGATGTCATTGAAATATCAGAACGTTGTCTATCTGACGCTTTCGCTTGTGTTCGGAGGACTTGCCGGAACTGCGGTTGATATTGACGGAAAAATTCTTCTGATTGGAAAATATCTCGGAAAAATTTTCGGGGCGACTGAAAATTCGAACGCAAATTCTTGTGAATCTAAAAATATTGCTGGAAAGACAGAAAAGAATTTCGCTTATGCATTCTTGAATTCTTCGGTTCTGTTCTGCGTGGGCGCAATGGCGATTGTCGGCTCTTTCAAGGCTGGAATCAGCCACGACTATTCGATAATTTTTCTGAAATCAACGCTTGACGGCTTTCTTTCTATTGGAATGGCGGCGTCTCTTGGAATCGGAACAATGTTTTCCGCGCTTGCGATTTTTGTCTATCAGGGAATTTTAACGCTTCTTTCCACATTGATTGAGCCTTTTGTTTCCGAGCAGATGATAACGGAGCTTACGGCTTGCGGCGGAGTTATGATTATTTTCATCGGCTTCAACATTATGAAGATAAAAAGCATAAAGACGGCGAATTATCTTCCGGCGGTTGTTTTTACGGTTCTGTTTGTGCTTCTTGACCCTTTTATCAAAAATTTCCTGAAAATCTTCTAAAAGATGACGGAATTTTGCCATTCCTGATTGTTGAATTCCTTTAAAATCTCATTTAGAATAAAATTTATAATCATAATCCCTGGAGGCCAAAAATGGCAAAGGTTGAACTTAAAGGAGTTACAAAGGTTTACGACGGCAACGTTCTCGCTGTTGAAAAATCAAATGTAACAATCGAAGACCGCGAATTCTGTGTATTCGTTGGTCCTTCTGGCTGCGGAAAATCAACAACTCTCCGCATGATTGCAGGTCTTGAAGACATCACAGAAGGCGAGCTTCTTATTGACGGCGAAGTTATGAACGACGTTCCGCCGAAAGACAGAAACATCGCGATGGTTTTCCAGAACTACGCTCTTTATCCGCACATGACTGTATTTGACAATATGGCGTTCGGACTAAAAATCAGAAAAATTCCAAAAATCGAGATTGAGCGCAAAGTAAATGAAGCTGCAAAAATGCTTGACTTGACTCAGTATCTCAACAGAAAGCCGAAGGCGCTTTCCGGCGGACAGAGACAGCGTGTTGCTGTAGGACGCGCAATCGTTCGTTCTCCAAAAGTATTCTTGTTCGACGAGCCGCTTTCAAACCTTGACGCTAAGCTCCGTGTAACAATGCGCGGCGAGATTTCTTCTCTTCACCACAGACTTCAGGCGACAATGATTTATGTAACTCACGACCAGATTGAAGCTATGACAATGGGTACAAAAATCGTTGTAATGTCAGAAAAGAAAATCCAGCAGATTGGTGAGCCTCTCTATCTTTACAACCACCCACTCAACAAATTCGTTGCGGGATTCATCGGAACTCCTCCAATGAACTTCTTCCGCCTCAAGATTGAAGAGCAGAACGGAAAACTCTTTGCAACTGAAGGAAGCTTTACACTCGTTCCTACAGAAAAGCAGGCTCAGCACTTGAAGGCTTATGTCGGAAAAGAAGTTACTTTCGGTGTTCGCCCTGAGGATTTGTACTATCAGGCAACTCCAGCTGCTGAGAACAATATGCAGGTTAGAGTTGTGAACAAAGAGCCTTTGGGAGCTGAAACTCACGTTTTCGTAAAAGTAAACGAGGCTAACGTTGTTGCTAAGGTTGACCCGGAAGTTCAGGTTCAGATTGGCGAGACAATGAATTTCACTCCAGATATGGAAAGAGCAAAATTCTTCGATTTGGACACAGAAATCAACATCTGCGAGCCAGAAATCGAGAAGAAATGGTAAGAGAATAAAAATTACGCTCGTGTAATTTTTTCTAATTGCTTTTTTGCCGTTTTTGCGCGGCAATTTCGCCGGATAATCAGCAGTTTTCGCTTGGTTTCCGGCGATTTTTTTGCTTTCTTAATTATTTTTTCGCGGCGCGTTTTGACGATTTTTCAAATCATTTTATCGCGTTTCGCGCCCGTGCGATTTTTTTTTGCTTCAAAATCATTTTGTCGTGTCACATTTTTCGTTGCTTTGTCCGAAAAACTTTTCAGGCGTTCCTTTTATCGTGAGCGTCTTTTTTTTTATTGTTCTTTAATATAGAATCGCTTTGTTATGGAAAAATCTTCGGTTGTTATTTATAAGAATGTTCCTGCGCTGATTGGCGAGAGAGACGGCGACAAATTTTCTATTGACTGGTGCTCGTATTGGGGAAGGCCGAAGGGCAAGAAAAACAATTACGCTTCGCAGAAAGTGCGCGGAAAGGACGTTGTTCCGCTTTGCGAAAAGCCGGCTTCTTCGGTTGATTCTCTTATGGCGTTTGCAGATTCTTGCGCTGATGAAAATTCAGAAATCGGAAAAAAATTAACAGAGCAGATAAAAGAGATTTACGAACTTTTGGAAAGCGACGATTCAACAAAAAATCAGGAGATTTCTTTTTCGGAGCTTTTTGAGCTTGTTCGGGGCGAAGTCAAGGCCGATGAAAGCTGGGGCGTTTATTCCGCGCTGAAAAACGGATTTGAATTTGAGGAAAAAATTAAAGACAGCGCGATTTTCTTTGTTCCGCGCTCAGAAGATGAGATAAAAAATCTGAAAGACAAGGCTTTTGAAAAAGAGCATGCAGAAGAAATCAGGGCGGAGTTCATAAAACGGCTGAAATCGAAAAATCTTCTTCCTGAAGACGCAAAATATATGGCGGACGTTGAGGCTTTGGCTCTTGGAATGACTGACAAAAGCAAGACGATGCGCGACGCTGGAATCGGCGAGACTCCAGAAAAGGCGCACAAGCTTTTGCTCGACACGAAAATCTGGGACATTACGCGAAATCCTTATCCTGTGCGCGCCGGGCTTAGCGCGAAAAGCGCGACTTTGGGGCTGGGAAAAATTCCTGATGAGGAAAGAATCAGAGTTGAGGGCGTAAGCTACGCGATTGACAGCGAGTGGTCAAATGACCCGGACGATGCGATTGCTTTTGACGGAAAATATCTTTGGGTTCATATTGCCGACCCTGCAAGCTATGTGAAGCCGGACTCTGAAATTGACAAGATGGCGAGAAGCCGCGGCGCGACGCTTTATCTTCCTGAAGGAGCGGCTCGAATGTTGAGCGAGGACTGCCTTGAAGATTACGCTCTTGGTCTTCGCGAGGAAAGCCGCGCGCTCAGCTTTAAAATCTCTTTGAACGAGAACGGCGACATTGAGGACTGCGATGTTCTGCGGACGATTGTCGATGTGAAGCGTCTGACTTATTTGAAAGCCGACGAGCTAAAAGACACGCCTGAATTGAAGCCGCTTTTTGATATTGCGAGGCGGAATTTTGAGCGGCGTGTGAAAAAAGGCGCGGTTAATATTTCGATTCCTGAAGTTCATATCGATGTTGACCCGGAAACTAAAAACGTTGCTTTTACGCAGGTTCCGCACACGGAAAGCTCGGAAGTTGTGCGCGAGGCAATGCTTCTGGCGGGCGAGGGCGCGGCAAAGTTCGCGTTCAAGAATCATCTTCCGTTTCCTTTTATCTCCCAGGAGATTGGTGATTTGCCGAAAGATTTGCCTGACGGACTTGCGGGGCAGTTCAGGCTTAGAAAATGCATGAGAAAGCGCGTTGTGAGCGTTACTCCGTCTAGCCACGCTGGACTTGGGCTTGGAATGTATTCTCAGGTGACTTCTCCTTTGCGCCGATACGGTGACTTAATCAGCCATATGCAGCTCCGCGCGTTTATAAATGGCGAGGATTTAATCGACAAGGACACGATGCTTTTGCGCATGAGCGAGGGCGACGCTGCGGCTCAGGCTTCAAGAAAAGCGGAGCGTTCAAGCCGGAGTCACTGGACTTTGGTCTATCTTCTGAAAAATCCTGACTGGACCGGCGAGGCAATTTGCGTTGACAAGCAGCAAAAACAGGCTTTGTATTTTATTCCGTCGCTTGGAATGGAAACCGTGATTGGCGGAGCTTCTCCTGTTGACTTGAACGGAACTGTCAAAGTCTCCGTGAGCAAAATCGATTTGCCGAATTTGCAAGTGGTTTTCAAATTTTCTTGATTGGAGTAAACTTAGCCTACTTTGGAAGATTTTTACAAGATTCTTGGCGTGCGGCACGGAGCTACAGCCGCCGAGATAAAACGAGCATATAGAAACAAGGCGAAACTTCTTCATCCTGATGTCTCGCACGATGAGAATTCCGTTGAGGAATTCAAGAAAGTTGTCCGCGCGTTTGAAGTTTTGTCAGATGTCAAGCAGCGTTCGCTTTTTGAAGAGTCGTATTTTACGCGGCGCGGATTTAAAAGGCGCGAGGCGGTCGATTCTTTTGACTACAGAAAATGGCTTCTTGCAAGAACTGACGAGGAAAGCCGCTCAAAGCTGATTTTTTTTGACTTGATGCACCACCGCGAAGACGACGCAGTTCAGGAATTCAAGAGAATGAGCATGAACCATGCCGGATTCCGCCTTGCGAAATGGTTTACCCGCGAGGATTTTATGGATTACGGCTTTATCCTCTGCGAGGAGCTGGTTCTTCGGCAGGAATATTACGACGCGTTCATTTTGCTTGAGCAGATTATCCGAATGGAATACAGCTACTCGTATTTCAGGCTTTTTTTCCCTGAAGTTCTGGATTTGGCGAGAAATATTTTGAAGAATCATCTTGAAGGAAAAATTGACGACGAGCTTGCGCTTGACTGCTGGGAGCGCGCTTTAGAGCTTGGCTTTGGACGCGCCGACGACTCGGTTTTTCTTCATAAAATGGCTCTTGCGTACCGGCGGCTTGGCGACAGCGCGACCGCGAGAATCTGCGAGGAAGAGTCTTTAAGGCTGAAATAGTGAAAAATTTGGCACGAATTGACGCGGATAAAAAGGATTCAGCACGGATTTTAATTTTTGTGCGGATTTAGAAAAAAAGCAAAGCCTGTTTTGGCTTTTATGCGAGTGAAATTTTTCTGCGT
This sequence comes from Treponema sp., assembly GCA_034088785.1. Classification (GTDB taxonomy): domain Bacteria; phylum Spirochaetota; class Spirochaetia; order Treponematales; family Treponemataceae; genus Treponema_D. The sequence continues at coordinate 10,110 of JAXDVS010000049.1, read as the reverse complement.
TAGGGATTGCAGGGGCGGCGAAGCCGTTGCGGAGCGAGCGTGAGCGAAGCGGAGCAATGGAGCGCGGCTAGCGCGAAACCTCGGAAAGCCCGACGGCGAAGCCGGAACGCCCTGATTTGCGGGCGAAAAATCGAATTGCTTCGTTTGCGTCTGCAATTTTTTTATTTTTGGAAACAGTAAGGAGATATACAGAATGATTCGTTTGAAAAATCAGAAGGAAATTGACGGAATCAGAAAGTCTTGCCATGCTTTGGCGGATTTGTTCCGCGAGGTTGTGCCGAAAGTCCATGCCGGAATGAGTACAAAAGAAGTTGATGATTTGGTTGTGAAATTTATAAAAAGCGTTGGCGGAACTCCAGCTTGGTATAAGGAAGATTTTGCCGGAGCTGCCTGCATCAGCATTAACAACGAAGTTATCCACGGAATTCCGAACAAGCACAGGATTATTCACGACGGAGATATTGTCTCGCTTGACATCGGAATCGACTTGGACGGATATATTTCTGACTCGACTCATACTGTAATGGTCGGAGCTGTGAAGCCTGAAATCAGAAAGCTGGTTGAAGTTACAAGAGAAAGTCTGCGCGCCGGAATCGCTGCCTGCGTTGCCGGAAACAGAATCAGAGACATTTCAAATGCGGTTTATGATGTTGCGCACGTTAAGCACGGCTACGGCGTTGTTGAGGATTACTGCGGACATGGAGTCGGAATCGATGTTCATGAAGATCCGAGCATTCCGAACTATCCTTGCTCAGGTCCGAATCCAAGAATTCAAAGCGGAATGGTTCTTGCAATCGAGCCGATGATAAATCTCGGAACTGAAAAAGTCGATTTGGCGAAAGACGGCTGGACAGTTCTGACTGCGGACGGAAAATGGAGCTGCCACGAGGAGCATACTGTCGCGGTTTTTGATGACCACACGGAAGTCCTTACAGCCTGCGACGATTTGGTCTGCTAAGTTTTTGTAACCATTCCTTCAAAATTTGATTATATTTAATGAAGACATTGGAAGACGCTTATAATTTTTTGATACAAGAAGCGTCTCCGCGTTAGATTTTTATTTCTCTTTTTGGAGGAACTGGATATGAAAAAAATTACAAAAGGTATTTTTGCCGGAGTTGCAGCCTGCGCGGTTGGCTTCGGTGCGCTTTCAATTTCATGCAAGGCAGTCGAGGTGAAAGGAACTGCCGACACTGCTTTTGCCGACACAAAAGCCCCGTCTGTTTCAATTCCGTCTGAGTCTCTGAAAGTTGTCGAGGCTCTTCAGGATTCTTTCCGCTCGATAAGCACGGGCGTTCTTCCTTCGGTTGTCGAGATTGACATCACAGAAAAGACCGAGGTTGAGACTGTTAATCCTTTCGACGGCTGGCCGTTTGATTTCTTTTTTGGACAGCCGAATCAAAATCAGAAAAACAACAAGCGTGAGCTTGAACAAAAAGGTCTTGGCTCGGGCGTGATTGTAAGAAGAGACGGAAACACGGTCTATGTTCTTACAAACAACCATGTTGCAGGAAAAGCGACGGATATAAAAGTAAAGCTGAATGACGGTCAGGAATTCAACGGAAAGCTGATTGGCCACGATGAGCGGCAGGACATCGCGCTTGTTTCGTTCGAGGCGAAAAAAGATTCCAACATCACGGTTGCGGTTCTTGGAGACAGCGATAAAGTCCAGACAGGCGACATCTGCTTGGCGATGGGCGCGCCTTTGGGCTACAGCCAGTCTGTTACTCAGGGAATCGTCAGCGCAACTGGACGAAGCGGCGACCAGATTGGAAATATGAACGACTTTATCCAGACTGACGCGGCAATCAATCAGGGAAATTCGGGCGGTCCTCTCGTGAATATTTACGGCGAGGTAATCGGAATCAACACTTGGATTGCGTCTTCAAGCGGCGGAAGCGTTGGACTTGGATTCGCGCTTCCAATCAATTCTGTAAAGAAAGCGATTGACGACTTTGTTTCAAAAGGAAAAATCACTTACGGCTGGCTTGGCGTTTCTCTTGTAGAAATCAATGACGACTATAAGGAAGAGCTTGGTGTGAAAGGCCATAACGGAGCGTTCGCTTCTCAGGTGTTCATCGGCTCTCCTGCGGCGAAAGGCGGAATTCAGGCTGGCGACTACATCATCGCAATCAACGGAAAGGACGTAAAATCTCAGAACGAGCTTATGCGCGAGGTTGGCTATCTTCCAGCTGACAAGGTTGCGGAATTCACAGTTTTGCGCGCCGGAAAGAAAATAAACCTTAAAGTGAAAATCGAGGAGCGCACTGACAAGGTTTCTGCCGACAATTCTAAGCTTTGGCCGGGATTCATCGTTTCGCCTTTGACTGACAAGCTAAAGGAAAAGCTCGAAATCACTGACTCAAAAGTGAAAGGCGTTGTTGTGAACAGCGTTCTTGAAAAATCTCCTGCGGCGGCTTTGAGAATCCAGAACGGAGACGTAATCACTGCGGTGAACGACAAGAAAGTAAAGAATGTTCAGGAATTCTATGCCGCGCTTGACTTGAGCCGCAATAAGGAAATCTGGTTTGACGTTTACTCGAACGGACACACAATTTCCACAGGAAGATACAAGCTGGACTAGCTTTTTGATATTGTCATAAAAAATTTAAAAGGCGGCGGAGAAAATCTGCCGCTTTTTTTTGTGTTATGGCAGAAGTTTAACGTTGTTTTTTTTTGGCGAAAATCCGACATCGCTTTTTTGTTATGTTGAAAATCCGATGCTGGTTTGAATTCGAACTGAGTAGAGTTCGCTTAATCTTAAATTTATTTTCATTTAGATTCTGAACAAAAATTCAGCATGCGATATTTTCAAGTCCTTTTTTATGTCTTGACTTGCTTAAAAGAAATTTGATAATATTTTTCACTCATATTTTTATTTTAGCCGAAGGAGTTTCCGTTACACTTCCCGGCGGTTAAGAGGTTTTATATGTACGCACTTTTTGAATACAAAGGCAAACAGTACAAGGCTGAGAAAGATGCTGTAATCGCTGTTGACAAAATCGACGCAGAAGACGGCACAGAAATTGAAATCGACTCAGTTCTTTTGGTTAGCGATGGCGACAAAGTAACAGTCGGCTCTCCATACGTTAAGGGCGCAAAAATCAGCGTTGTTGTTGATCACGCTTGGCGCGACAGAAAGGTTCTTGTTTTCAAATACAAGAGCAAGAAAGACTATCACCGCTTGCATGGACACAGACAGAACTACACAGACATCCGTGTTAAGGACATCATTCTCTAATCTTTAGAAAATGACTGTCGTAACACTTTCCTGCGGCAAAAACGGTGTGCTGAAAAAATGTGAAGCTAACGGACACGCCTGTTTTTCTAAGAAAGGCACAGACATTGTTTGTTCGGCGATTACAATATTGCTCAGGACTTCAATGCAGGTTCTTTCACACACGGAAGATGTTTCTTTGATAGCAGAAACTTCTACACGGGGAAATCTCGCATTCTCGGTGGAAGCTAAAGGCGAAAATCCAAAAACGGAGATTCGCCTAAAATACGTGGCTGATTTTATCAGAAATGGAATCGGCTCTTTGGCAAAAGATTTTCCTGAAAACGTGAGTTTTTATGAAGTCGAAGCCTAGCGGGAATAAACTGAAAGAATAGCGGAGGCTTAATATGGGACGCAGTAAAGGTGGTAGCGGCGCGAAAAACGGACGCCGTTCAAATCCGAATCATTTGGGCGTAAAAGTTTATGGTGGACAGGCTATTACAGCAGGTTCAATCATTGTAAAACAGCGTGGAACTAAAATCTTCCCTGGCGACAATGTAAAGAAAGCCGGAGACGACGGACTTTTTGCAACAGCTGACGGCGTTGTAAAATTCCACGAGCGCAACAACAGAAAATACGCTTCTGTTGTTCCTGTAAACGCATAAGTTTTACATTCGGTAAAAATAAGCCCGGATTCAGTGCTACTGTTTCCGGGTTTTTTTGTATATTTGATAATGGAACTGTTATGAAACAATTTGCAGATGAGGCAATAATCGAAGTTTGGTCTGGAAAAGGCGGAAACGGCTGTGTTTCCTTTCGCCGTGAAAAATACATTCCGATGGGCGGACCGAACGGCGGCGACGGCGGAAAAGGCGGCGATGTTATTTTCTGCGTGAAAAGAAATGTAAAAACGCTTTCAAATATCCGCTTCAAGAGATTTTTTAAGGCCCAGAACGGCGGCGACGGACAAGGCTGGAATCGTTTTGGAAAAGACGGCGAGGACGTTACGATTGCAGTTCCGCCGGGAACAGCGATTAGAGACGCGGAGACACACGAGCTTATCCGTGAGTTCACAACTGAGTCAGAAGATGAGCAGTTCGTTTTCCTGAAAGGCGGAAACGGCGGCTGGGGAAACGTTCACTTTAAATCTTCAACGAATCAGGCTCCAAGAAATGCGAACAAAGGCCAGGAAGGACAATATAGAAAACTTTTGCTTGAAATGGGCATTATGGCGGACATCGGTTTGGTCGGTTTTCCGAACGCTGGAAAATCTTCCTTGCTTGACGCTTTCACAAACGCGCGGCCGAAAATCGCTCCTTATCCTTTCACGACAAAAATTCCGAATCTTGGAGTTTTGCGCGCGGATGCTGACCGCGACATCATAATCGCGGATATTCCTGGAATTATCGAGGGCGCAAGCGAGGGTGCGGGTCTTGGAATCAGATTCCTAAAGCATATTTCGCGCACTGCCGGTCTTCTTTTTATGATTGATTGCTCCGACGAAAACTGTCTTGAATCGTATAAGACTTTGTGTGGCGAGCTTGAAGGCTATTCAAAAGATTTGCTCAACAAGCCTCATATCGTTCTTTGCAACAAGATTGACGTTGAAGGCGCGGAAGAAAACGCGAAAAAAATCGCTGAGGAGATTCAGAAAAGCGAGCCTGAGACAAAAGTCATTCCAGTTTCGATTTATGAGCGGAAAGGAATGAACGAGGTTCGGCTTGCGATTTTGAATTTGGTTGACTCAATCAACGGAAAAGGAACTTTCAATTCTGACGGCGTGAAAATCTCCGACGGAAGCTTTCTTTCATCAAAGAAAAAATCTTCAAGCTTGAATCCTGATTTTATGGCGACACGCTCGGTTGACGAATACATGGAAGAGCAGTTTCCGGGTTCTGAAAACTGATGAGAATCGCGATTCTTGGCGGCAGCTTCAATCCGATTCACATCGGCCACTTGATTTTGGCTGACAGCGTCTGCCGCGATTTGGGCTATGACAAAATTCTCTTTGTTCCGACATTTATTCCGCCGCATAAATTTATGGCGGAAGATGCCGGCTCAAAAGAGCGTCTTGAAATGGTTCAGTCCGCGGTGAAAAATGACGCGCGTTTTGAGGCTGAGCCTTGCGAAATCGAGCGGAAAGGCGTTTCCTACACTTGGGACACAGTCTGCTTTCTTGAAGAAAAATACAAAAGCGTTCTGACGGGAAAAATCGGCGTGATTTTCGGAGATGATTTGATTTTTGACTATGACAAATGGAATCACGCGGAAGATTTGGCGAAAAAAGCTGACTTGATTCTCGCCTGCCGGCCTGAAAATCTTTCTTCTGCCGGCAAAGACGATGAAAAAAACGGAAAATTCGGAAACAGCCCGACTGAAAAATACGGAAAAAATCCGATGAAAGGCGTTTCCCACGAAAATTTCCCTTATCCGCATAAAGTCGTTGAAAATCCGAGAATCGGAGTCTCTTCGACTGAAATCCGGCGGAAAATCGCGGAGGGTGGCGCGTGGCGTTATCTTGTAAGCGACGGCGTTTTTGAATATATTAAATCGAAGAAATTATATGGTTTCAGATAAGTACGATGACAAAACTTGCTTTGAAAAAATCCGCGGGTATGCGGAAAAAAATCTTTCAAAAGCAAGATACGAACATTCTTTTAGAGTTGCGGAAACTGCCGAAAAAATGTGCCGGCTTTACGGCATTGATGAAAATCTCGGAAAAATTGCGGGAATCGCGCACGACATCTGCAAGGAAATTTCAGACGACGAGATGATTTCGCTTGCAAAAAAAGACGGAAATCCTATAGAAGGGCTTGAGGCAAAAAAAACTTCGCTTTTGCACGGAAGAGCAGCCGCTGTAAAAATCCAGAGCGAGTTTGGAATCCATAACAAAGACGTGATTGAAGCCGTCGCGAACCACACTTTTGGAAAAGCGAACTGCTGCGATTTGGCAAAAATTGTCTTTGCGGCGGACAAAATCGAGCCGGGGCGGCCTCAGTCAACGGACGAATATAGAAAAAATCTCTTTGGAAAAACTTTGGACGGACTTGTGATTTCGGTTCTTGAGGAGAATATTGAATATCTTGAAAAAAAAGGAAAAAAAATCGCTCCGGCATCTTTTGAATGGCTGAAACAGCTTAAAAAAGACAATGGCGGCAAAACGGAGAATCTGAAAAATTGAGAAACGTGAAAAACTTTGCGGCAGGAAGCAAGGGCGCAATGCTTCTCGCGCTTATCCTTTTGATTTTTATCTCCGTGTCGGTGGGACTTGCCGTTTCTCTTAAAACCGACAAAATCGAGGAGAACCTTGAAACTGACCGCGTAATCAAGACGCTTTTTGTGATGGAAGACAAGAATCAGGTTTTGTTTACCGATGTCTTTATCTATTATCCGATTTCAAAGCGCGGCGCGCTGATAAATATTTTAGGAAACACCGGCGCGATTTTCAGTTCTCTTGGCCGCGTAGACCGAATTGACGCGGTTTATTCTGAAAAAGGAATTGAAGCGTATAAAAGCGAGATTGAAAAGCTCGTTGGGCAGACGATTCCTTTTTACGTTGTGCTTGACTTGGACAAATTCGGCGAGCTTACAGATATGCTTGGCGGAATGAAAGTTTTTATTCCGTCTCCTGTTGACTTGAAAAGCGAGAAAGCCGAAAAAATCGAGCGTTATCTTCTTCCGAGCGGAGTCGTGAATCTTGACGGAGACAAAATCCGCACTTATCTGACTTACACAGCGCAGGACGAAGAGGACGAGACGGCGGTTGAGCGGCGGCAAAATGTTCTGATTGCGTTTTTTGCCTCTCTCACGAGAAATTCTAGAACGCTTCAGAATATGAAAATGTTCGAGAAAGTCGCAAGGCGGATGAATTCAAATCTTGAAAAAAAGGAATTTCACACGCTTATAACTGAAATCGCGAACGTTGATTCTGAGCATTTGAATCCGACTGCGATTACAGGCTCTCGGCGCGTTGTTGACGGAAAAGTTCTTCTTTTTCCATATTATGACGGCCAGCTTATCAAAGACGTTGTAAAACAGGCGGCAAACGCTCTTGTCTCGCTTGATGATGCAAACGTGAACCGTATCTATGTCCTTGAAATCCAAAACGGAACGAGGGTTCAGGGACTTGCGCGAAACACTTCCGCACTGCTCCAAAGCGCGGGATACGATGTTCTTAGCACTTTAAACGCAGATTCTGATGATTATGAGAAAACTGTAATCATAAATCATATTGGAAATGCAGAAGTTGCGAAAAGTTTGGGCGATTTTATTCGCTGCACAAATATTGTTGAAGAAAAGCCGGCGGACGAGACTGACTACACGGAAGCAAGCTCTGAAGTTGACTTTACAATCATTATTGGAAAAGATTTTGACGGACTCTATGTAAAATCATCGGGCGGAAAATAAAAATCCGGTTGAAAAATATCGCGTTTTGATTTTTTAGATTTTATGGAGGAAAATAATGGCTGAAAAAACAGCAAAGGAAAATGCCCTTGAAATCGCTCAGATTCTTGAGGACGGAAAGGCGGAAAATGTTACTGTAATCGATGTTTCAGAACTCAACAGCTGGACAGATTTTTTTGTGATTGGAACGATTCACAGCTCGGCGCACTGGCAGGGACTTGCAAAGCAGGTGAAGGATTACGTCGCTGAAAACGAACTTGAAATCCACAAGACAAACAGAAAACTGCCTGACGGCGATGACTGGAATCTTATCGACATCGGGCCGGTTGTTGTTCATTTGATGTCGGAAGACGCAAGAAAATTCTACGAGCTTGAAAAGCTCTGGCACGCAGGAAAAATCTTGAAATAAGCAGTTCGCGCTTTTTACTTTGCTTTTTAATCGAAAAAAATGCAAAAGAAAAAGCGCGGAAAAGTTTTCATTCTGGATTTTCTGGAAATAAAAAAAGCAGACCGCAAGATTTTCTCGCGGTCTGCTTGTATGCTTTGTTAATTCTTTGGACGTTTTCAGCAGCTAGTCGTCAAGCTCGTTTGTGTCTTCGTAAAAATCGTCTTCAAAGCCGTTGCTTTTTGATGAATCTACTGTAACTTGCTTGTCGTCTGCGTCAAGCTCGTCTCCGTAAATGTCATCGTCAAAGTCGTCAAGCGCCTTGTCATCGACATTTTCAAAGTCATCTTCATTTCCGTTGTCTTTGTAGTCTTCCTCGTACTCATCTGTATAAGAAAAACTCAAGCAAGCGGCTGAAACCTTCCCAAATAAATTCTCGTCAACCAGCATAACCTTTCCCTGTTTCTAAATAGATAGAAGCAAGTAAAATATAAATTTCTAAATGTCTTTAGTCAAGATTTATGGACAAACGCTTACTATTAGCTTAAAAACGCATTTTGCCGCGCGTCAAAAACTAGACGAGACCAAAACTAAAATTTAAGATGATGATATGTCTAGTTCCTTAAAAATTTTGGCTCCTGCAAAAGTTAATATCGGCTTGAAAGTTCTTCATAACCGAAATGACGGATTTCACAATATAGAAAGCATTTTTCAGACAGTTGACTTGTGCGACGAGCTTGAAGTCTCTCTTTTAGATGAAAGCGATAAAAAAAATACTTGCGATGTCGAGTGCGACTCGATGATTCTTCCTGCTGAAAACACGATTACAAAGGCTTACGCGGCGTTTTGCGATTCGACCGGCTTTGATTCAGGCGTGAAAGTCTTTATTAAAAAGAAAATCCCTTCCGGCGGCGGTCTTGGCGGCGGCTCAAGCGATGCGGCTTCGTTTATCGTCGCTCTTTCAAAATTAAGCGGAATTCCTCTTTCTGATTCTCTGATGGATTTTGTCGCCTCAAAGACTGGAAGCGATGTGTTTTTTTTCCTTCATTCCGGATATTTTGAAAACGGAAAAGGCTGCGCTTTGGTGAGCGGACGCGGCGAGATTGTCAGAAAAATTCTTCCAAGACGCGACTTGACTTTTCTGCTTGTTTTTCCGTCTGTTCATTCTTCAACAAAAGAGGCTTACGGGCTTGTTGACAAGGCTTTTGAAAATGAAAAAGACGTTTTTTGTCCTCCTTTTGAAAATCTCGAAAAAATGTATTATTCGCCTGTTCCCGAGTGGAAATTCGCAAATTCGTTCACTCCTGTTTTAAAAGAAAAATATTCTTTGATAGATTCGGCACTAGGGTTTATAATTAATTCAAAGGCTGACTGGGCTGAAATGTCCGGTTCCGGCGCAACAGTTTTTGGTGTTTTTGAGTCTGAAAAGGCGGCCGAAGCCGCGCTCTTAAAATGTCCAAAAGAGTGGAGATGTGTGTTGTCACATTGACTTTTTGCTTTAAGTAAGGAGCTTGCAAATGGAAGTCACAGAATTGCGGATTCGGAAAGTTACAGCGGAAGGAAAACTCAAGGCTTATGTTACTGTAACTTTTGATAACTGCTTTGTTGTTCACAATGTAATAATCATTGAGGGACAGTCAGGGCTGTTTATTGCAATGCCGAGCAGAAAAACTGCGAACGGCGACTACAAGGATGTTGCCCATCCGATAAGCGCAGATTTTAGAAATGCTTTGCAAAATAAAATCCTTGATGAATATAACGCAGGTCATTTTGAGGAATACGACTCTAAAGACGACTAAAATCTTGATTATTTTTTAGTTTTAGAGTAGATTATCAAACACTTGTTTTGGGACGTCGTCAAGCGGTAAGACAACGGCTTTTGGTGCCGTCATTCCACAGGTTCGAATCCTGTCGTCCCAGCAAAAAGGCTTGAATCTTGATTGGTTCGAGCCTTTTTTTGTGCGAATCAATTTTATGAAAATTGTTTTTGTCGCTTTGAAGTGGCGGATTGTGTAATCGTCGTCTTTTTACAGATTCCGAAACAAGTTCGGAATGACATGAATTTGTGATTGTATTTTTTTGCGGATTCTGAAACAAAGCGAGA
>JAXDVS010000048.1:0-9536 GCA_034088785.1 Treponema sp. | reverse complement strand
TGTCCTTTGTGTGAGAAAGCTGTTCATCGCAGATTGCCTTAATCTCGTCGATGCAGTTTTCGTTCTTTGCTCTCTCAACGATTGTTGTCAACTCAATCAGGTCATTTTTTGTGTAATTGCTGATTGTCGCGCGTGTCCAGGTGTCTTCCTTGAGTTTGTCCTGAACCAATTTTACGAGCTCTTCTGACATAAAATACTCCTGTATATAAATTAAAAAATCTAAACCTTTTTTATTGTATTTCAAGATTCTGAACTTTTAGAATTTTCCAGAATTAACTTGTATACATCTTAAAAATATTTTCATTATGAACGCGAATCTGGAGCAGACATTCATTGATTCTGCTGACGTTTTCTCCAGAGCGCACATAATAATCGATAAGCCAGAAATACATGTTGATAAGTTTCGGAACCAAGATTTCGGCATCGTTCGCCGGATTTTTCAGCTCGTTTTCCTTAGCATATATTTCCTGCCTGAGACGCGCCGCCTCGTGAGTTTTCAGCTCACGTTTCATGTTGAAAACGCCGTAAAGAACGCCAAAAACCGGAATCCATTCTTTTAGGGCGGCTCCGGAATATCCTTTGTCCTTTACCTGCTTTATCAGGCTGCAGATAAGCTCCGAGTCAAAAAACTCGATTTCAACTTTTTGCGCGTCGATAAAAAACGCCTCGCGAAATAGAACTTTCGCCTTTTTGTCCTCGCCGCAAAGAGCAAAGCAGTCCGCTGTCTCAGAAAGAATTGCCGCAGATGACGGCATCGCCTGATTCGCGTCGGTAAGGCAGGTCAAAGCCGCCTCGTAGTTTCCAAGCTTTTTGTAGCAAAGCCCGAGCTTTCTGCTGATTTCTGCCTTTTGCAGCGAGCTTAGCTCAAGCGCGTTCTTGTCCGCCAGAATCGACTCGTATGCATTGAAAGCCAGCGAAAAAACTCCTTTCTGGACTGCGTAAACAGCGCGCGGAAAAGTTTTTTTTGCCTGTCAATGTCAATCCGGAATGTTTTCCAGCGGCTCACAAGGCTTTCTCCCTGCTCGTAAAGCTCGAGACGCGGAAGCCTTCTGATAAAGTCGTTCCAGTAAGAGCAGCACCAGTGCGCAAAATTAAGCTCTTCACTGTCAAAATTGTATTCCAAAGCCTCAGCAAGAATTCGCTTTGCTTCTGAAGTTTTTCCTTCTTCAATAAGCGAGTAAGCCTTTTTTAATTCTTCTTCGGTTTGAATATCCATACGACTTTTTTAAATTTATCGCAGATTGGGGGTGTTAGTCAATAAAAATGATAAAAATAGGAAAAAGGGGGTAAAGTTTATAAAGTTTTTTTCATAACTTGTCAATATGTTTTTAAGAAAAAAATAAAAATCAGTTTTTGAAAAGAAGTTGCCTGAAAAAAATATGTTTTTTGTTTCGTAAAGATTCTTGATTTTTTCTCGCGCGAGATTTGTTTGCTTGTATTTTAGCTTCGTTTTCGTATGCGAGATTTTTTTTGCACACGAGATTTTTGTGTTGGCAAAATCGTTCGCTCGTTTTTTTCCGTTTTGCCGATTTTTTTATTTTGATTTTTTCGCGTTTCCAAGTCATTTTTGATTTTTTTTGTCAGAATTTTTTGCTTCATTTTTTTTAGTTGCCAAGACTTTTTTTTCGCTTCATTTATTTTGATTTTCAAGTTTTTTTTGATTTTCGCTTGGAAATTTTCGTGTCGCAAAATCTTTTTTCTCATTCAGCAGATTTTTGAAATTGTTTACAATCTATTTTTCATCTGCTATTATTTTTTATATAATGAAAGAAGTTTTACTTGCCCCATCTTTGCTTTCTGCGGATTTTTCCGATTTGGCTTCCGCATTCAAAATGATTGAGACTTGTGGCGGAAGCGTTGTTCATATAGATGTGATGGACGGACAGTTTGTTCCTCAAATTTCGTACGGTCAGCCGGTCATAAAATCCGTTCGTAAACTGACATCTCTTCCTTTTGATATTCATCTGATGATTGAAAAGCCCGACCTTGCAGTCGACTCGTTTATCGACGCGGGTGCGGACTGGATTACTTTTCATTACGAAGCTGCCACGCACATTGACAGGCTCGTGAATCACATTCACGAAAAAGGAAAAAAATGTGGAATTTCAATCGTTCCGTCAACTCCTGTTGAGGCGATTTCTGAAATCTTGCCTCTCGTTGACCTTGTTCTCGTTATGACCGTGAATCCGGGCTTTGGCGGACAGAAACTCATTCCTTATTGCGTTGAAAAAATCAAGAAGCTAAAGAAAATCCGCGAGGAAAGAAATTTGAATTTCAAGATTTCTGTGGACGGCGGCGTGAACGAGAAAAATGTCTCGGACGTTGTTTCCGCCGGAAGCGACATTGTTGTTTCAGGCTCGGCGTTTTTCAGCGGAAAACTGAAATGGGAGCTTTAATTTGAAGAGATTTCATCTTCTTGCTGCTTTTTTTCTGATTTTCTCGTTTTGCCCGGGCGTTTTTGCTTTGGATTCGGGCGTTTCAAACGGAATTTCAGATTCGGATTTGCGGCAGGGATATGAGTCTTTTAGAAACGAGGACTGGATTTCGGCGACGATGTTTTTTCGGAAAGCCGTTTCGTCTGCCTCAAATGTGACGGATGAAAATTATTTTATGCTCATAAAAAGCGAGATTTATTCAGGCGAGTATAAAATGGCGCAGTCCGACTGTGAGAAATTCCTTTCGCTTTTTCCGCTTAGCGTCTACGCGAATCATGTCCAGTACCAAAATGGAAGAATGTTGCATCTTCTCGAAAAAAATGAGGACGCGGTTCTTGCGCTGAGCGATTTTTGCCGCCAGCATTATGACGACGAGCTTTATCCGCTTGCTCTTTATTGGATTGCCGAGTCTTTTTACGACGAGTACAATTTTGACTCGGCACAGGGAATTTACAAAAGAATTGTCTCTGAATTTCCGGATTGCGAAAAATCGCGCGATTCTCAGTACAAACTCGACTTGATTGCGCAGCGGGCTAGGGAAGAGAAGCTGCTTTATCTTTTGAAAGTTATCGGCGAGGAAAATCTTTCGACCCGCGAGGAATATGAGCGTCAGATTAAGATTTACGAGCTTGAGGACAAACTCGGGCTTAACCGTCAGGTGATTGACTTGCAGGCTCGAATCGATGAGCTTGAGGAGACTTTGGCTGAGAAAAATTCTGTTTCCGCAAATCCTTCTGATGAAAAATCTTATTCTGATTCTGAAAATCAAAATTCTGATAAAAATTCGGATTCTAGAAAATTCGATGTAGCGGCTGATTTAAATTCTGCTGCTGAAGAGTTTTCAAAATCTGAAAATGAAAGCAGCGAATCTGTTCGGCTTGCGGACGAATCTTCTTTCAACATCAGAAAAAATTCTGTGGCTCAGGATTTGGCCGCGCTTAAGAAAAAGGCGAAGCAGCTTCAATATCTGCTTGAAAGCCAAAATTTCGACGAGCAGAATCTAAACGGAGAAAAATAGAAAATGAAGAGAAAATTTTTGTTTTTGATATTTGCGTTCGCGGCTTCTTTTTCTGTTTTTTCTCAAAAGTCAGATTCCGATGTCGCTTCAAAAGAGTCAAAAAATCAGACGAATCTTGAAAAAAAGCAGCTTTCCGCAGAGAAAGAATTCCGCCAGAAAGCCGTTATGGACGAAAATCTTAATCTTCTTTACGTGAAAGTTTCGGGCTACGATTTAAAAGGAAAATCTTTGCGTGCCGCGCTAAAAAACGGCTCGTTCAATATTTTTGCAAAATCCGATTCTGGAAAGGAAACCGCGCTTTTTTCTTCCGTGAACAGCTCGCCGGTAAAGTTTTTTTTGAAATACGACGGCACGGTTTACAATCTAAATGAAAATTCGGACGTGAAAAAGCAAATCCGGCAGACTCAGAACGGCGCGCAGGTCGTTTATTCTTTGGATAATTTTTTTCAGATTGCGGTTGACCTTTCTTTAGTCTCAACAATTTCAGGTGACGACGAGGACGCGCTTCTCCTGAAAATTTATTCGACAAATCTTTCTGGAAAAACTCGAAGTTTCAGCTTGAAGGCGATTTTTGACACTGTTTTGGGCGAAAATCTTCCATATCATTTTTCTTCTGCGGACGGTCGGCAAATCTCGTTGGAGACAATGCTTTATTCCGGCGAGCTGAAAAATGTCCGCTATCTTCTTTCTTCAGACAGAAAAAATTCTTTGCAGCTTATGCTTTATGGAAAAGAAATTTCTCCGATAAAAAATGTCTTGATTGCAAATCCTGAAATTTTGGAAAGTCTGGAATGGAACGGAAATGCGAAAACTGAGCGCGGATTCAACAGCATAAATCTTTATAATAATTCCGCGGTGATGATTTCTTGGCGCGAAAATTCTGTTGGCGCGAATTCGACGGTTTCGGACGATTTCTACATTTTTACTGCGACGGACGGCAGAGAGTGCAGGGGCGAATATTTTATTTCTGACGGTGAAAATCCTAAAAATCTTGATAAAAGAGATTTTGATTCTAAAAAAGACTTTGCGGAAAATTCAGTTCCAAAAAAATCTGTTTCTGAAAATTCGGACAAAAAAGCTGAGCCTCAAAAAAACGTGAATCAGACGGCAAAGCCTGCAAAATCTGAAAAGCGCACAGATGTTGACTTTGTCGTTGCGCCTTTAGATGACTACAAATTCGACACGGAATATATCCAGAATCTTATTGATAAAATCGATGCCATGCAGTCGGATTCAGAAAATGTTGACAAAGAAGAAATTGAAAGGCTGAACGCGGAGCTTGACGCAATCTTTAAAGTGCTGAGGCGGCAGCAATGAGACGGACTGATTTGGAAAAAGCCCACAGTCTGCTTTTGCGGCGGAAATTCTCGCAGGCGATTTCTCTTCTTGAATCCGGGAAAAACCCGAAAATCTACAAGGAAAGTTTCTCTTATTATATGACGGCCGGTCTTGCGTGCCTTTATCTTGGCGACACAGGAAGCGCGAGCGCGTATTTTCAGTACGCAAGGCACATCAGAACAACAGACCCGACTCTTTTGAATGCACAGGCGGTTCTTTTTTTGCGGCGCGGCGACACTGAGCGCGCAATCAACTATTATCTTGATGTTCTTGATTACGACCCGCACAACAAGACTGCTTCCGCGGCAATGGAATTTTTGAAAGACCACGGCTCTTATGAGGAAATCTGCAAAATCGTTGACAATGGAAAAATCGAGAAATTTTATCCTCCGCTCGGCGTGAATCCTGATTCTGTGAAAAGAGTCGCTTTCTCAGTTTTTGCCGGAGTGATTTTTGCAGTTGTTCTTTTTAATGCCGGAAAATTTGGAGATTTTTCACGGAGACTTAAATTCTCAAATTCAAATGCGGATTTGAGCGAATTTTTCCTTTCGGTTGACGAGAAGAAAAATCCTCAGCAAAAAGATATGTCTGGCTCTGTTTACAGATACGTCTTGAACGACAAGCAAATTCTGAAATCTTACGAGAATGCGGTGAATTATTACGGCGACCACCGCGAGAATGCGGCCCAGGTTGAGATTAACAGGCTTTTGAATTCAAACGCGAGCGAGGCAATCAAGCAGAACGCGAAAGTTGTCGAGTCGTATTTTCAGGAGCCGACTTTTGACTCTCTTCTCGACAATTACGATTACGCTTCGGTTGCGAAAGACCCGGCGCTTTACATCGGCTGCTGGGTTTCGTGGGGCGGACGGATTTCGAATTCTGTTACGGAAGGAAAATCGTTCCGATGCGTTATGCTTGTCGGCTACGAATCTATGGAAAGAATTGACGGTTTTGTTCCGCTGATTTTTGATGACGCGCCTTATCCTGCGATTGACGGCGAGCGGCCGGTGAGGGTTCTTGCGAAAATCGAAAATCAGGACGGAAAACTTGTTCTTCGCGGACGGGCGGTTTATCAGCCGCTGATGAAATAGATGAAATATATAGATGAAACAATAGAAAAAATAATTGAAAAGCGGAATTTTTATTTTTTTTCTGAAATCTTGAAATTCTAAAAATTGAAAAAAATGGAGATTTTGGAGAAAAACATAAAGTTGACGAAAAAATTTTAGATTTTTTTTTGATGATTTTGAAAAAATCTTGCTTAATTTGAATATTTTCCGCCTATTTATATGGTGGTGAGGGAAAAATAAAATTTAAGGTGGACAAAATGGCAGAAAAAGTTCAATCGCCTGACATGGCGGAAAAACTGAAAGCCCTTGAGGCGGCCCGGCTTCAAATTGAAAAGCAGTTCGGCTCAGGCTCTTTGATGAAGCTCGGAGACCGCACTGACACGGCTTCAATCGATGTGATTCCATCCGGCTCGATTCTTCTTGACGAGGCTCTCGGAGTCGGCGGCTATCCGCGCGGAAGAATCATCGAGATGTACGGCCCTGAAAGCTCTGGAAAAACGACTCTCGCGCTTCATGCAATCGCTGAGGCGCAGAAGCTCGGCGGAATCGCGGCTTTTGTTGACGCGGAGCACGCTCTCGACCCTGTTTATGCGAAAAATCTCGGCGTTGACATCGACAACCTTTATGTTTCGCAGCCTGACACTGGCGAGCAGGCGCTTGAAATCACTGAGCAGCTTGTCCGTTCTGGCGCGGTTGACATCATCGTTGTTGACTCGGTTGCGGCTCTTACTCCTCAGAAGGAAATCGAGGGAGACATGGGCGACTCGATGATGGGCTTGCAGGCG
The DNA here is from genome assembly GCA_034088785.1 of Treponema sp. Classification (GTDB taxonomy): domain Bacteria; phylum Spirochaetota; class Spirochaetia; order Treponematales; family Treponemataceae; genus Treponema_D. Next base: position 2,890 of record JAXDVS010000048.1, on the reverse strand, counting down.
CGTCTTATGAGCCAGGCTTTGCGAAAGCTCACTGCAATCGTCGGAAAATCAAAGTGCATTATCGTGTTTATCAACCAGATTCGAATGAAAATCGGAATCATGTTCGGAAATCCTGAAACGACAACCGGCGGAAATGCCTTGAAATTCTATTCCTCAGTCCGTCTTGAAATCAGAAGAATTGAGTCGATTGACGGAAAAGGCGACGAGGACGCAGTCGGAAACCGTGTTCGCGTTAAAATCGTGAAAAAGAAGGTTGCGCCGCCATTCAGAAAAGTCGAGCTTGACATTTACTTTGGAAAAGGCGTTTCAGCAGTCGCTTCACTTTTGGACTCGGCTGTAAAGCACGGATTTATCGACAAGCGCGGTGCCTGGTACACACGCGGAGAAGAAAAAGTCGGGCAGGGAAAGGAGAACGCTATAAAATTCCTTACAGAAAACGCGGACTACGCAAAGCAGCTTGAAGCTCAGATTAGAAGCGACCTTTTCCCGGGACAGATTTTAAGGACTCGCGAGGGCGTTGCTGTTTATCCTGAGCAGGAAAAAGCCGTTCTCGAGGCGAAAAAGGCTAAGGAAAAGGCTGAAAAAGAAGCGAAAAAAGCCGCTGAAAAGGAGGCCGCCGCAAAAGCTCCAAAACTTGACATCGGGGCAGAACCGGCTTCTCCTAATGCGAGCGACGCGCTTTTCTAGGATTTTTGATTTTAGAAAATGGTTTTCGCAGTTTTAGGGCTTGGCTCGAACAAAAGCTGGGGCGGACTTGAGCCGCTTGAGCTTTTGTCTTTCGCCTGCTTTAGGTTAAAAAAATTGTTTGTCTCAGATTTTCGCGTGTCTTCCGTTTACATTTCAAAGGCGATGTATCTTGAGGATCAGGCTGATTTTCACAATATGTGCGTCTCTGGATTCACAAGCCTTTCAGCGGCTGAACTTTTGCAGAAAATCCACGGGATTGAGTCGTCTCTCGGAAGAGACCGTGAAAACGAGACAAGAAACGGGCCTCGCTCGATTGACATTGACATTGAGCTTTACGGAACTGAAAAAATCGATTTTCTTGATTCAAAAGACAAGATGAAAAATCTTCAAGTTCCGCATCCGAGGCTTCAAGAACGCGCTTTTGTTTTGCTTCCGCTCCTTGATGTTTTGCCAAAAGATTCCGATATTTTAAGTAAGTTTCAGATTCTTGAATGGCTTTCGCAAATCAAGAAAAAAGATGAGCAGAAAGGAAAAACGGAGCAGGTGAAAAAACTTCTTTCCTCATCTGACTTTGAAGCGATGATAAAAAAAGCGGGAGAAAACGATGGAAGACTTGCTGGTTCAGACAGATTCATCTCAGCAGACTTTAGTTCTTGAAAAAACTGAGGACGCTGAAAAAAAAGAAAAGCGGCGGTATACGGCAGGCGAGTTTGAGGGTCCGCTTGATTTGCTCTGGGCGCTTATCCGCGACAACAAAATCAACATTTACGATATTCCGATTTCAACGATTACGGAGCAGTTTCTGGAATATCTTGATTACGCCGCGTCGTTTGAGCTTAGCGATTTGTCCGAATTCTACAGCATGGCTTCACGCCTGATTTACATAAAGTCAAAAATGATGCTTCCGTCGGACGTGAAAGTTGATGATGACTTGGATTTTGACGATCCGCGCGAGGAGCTTGTTGACACTTTGATTGAATATCAGAAATTCAAGAAGCTTTCGTCTCTTATCGAGGAAAAGCAGGACGAGAGCGAATGGACTTTTGAGCGCAAAAAAATTCAGAGAATTCTTCCATTTGAAGAGGAAGATTTGTGGCAGAAAGTTGACACTTGGGATTTGCTTGAGCAGATGCAGAAAATGTTCAAGAATCTCGTGAGCCAGTATTCGGATGAGAAAATCCTTGATATGTACGAGGAAATTTCCGTCAATGAGAAACTGACTTTGATGAATGAGCTTATCGAAGAAAAAAGCGAGTGTATGTTCACGGATTTGATTGTGCGGAAAGGGAATCTTCTTGATGTGATTTGCGCGTTTATGGCCTTGCTCGAGGCTGTAAAATTCAAGAGAGCCTGCATCTATCAGAACCGGATGTTCGGAGACATAAAAATAACGAGATACACAGCCGCTTAACATAAAAATAAAAAACGGGAAGTTTTATAAAAATGGACGTGAATTTAGAGAAGGAAGCTGGACTTGTCGAAGCAGTTTTGTTTCTTGAAAGCCAGCCTTTAACATCGGCAGCCATTGCAGGAATTACGCAGCTTGCGGAAGATGTCGTTGAAAACTGCATTGAGATTTTGAAGGAAAAATACACTGCGGAAAACTGCGGCGTTGAAATTTCCGTAATTACAGGCGGCTACATTCTGACCCCGAAAAAGGAATATTGGGACACGATAAAAGAACGCTATGGAAACAAAAATGAAGGAAAACTTTCAAAATCCGCGCTTGAAGTGCTTTCGATTATCGCTTATAAACAGCCGATTACCCGCGCGGAAATTGAGAATCTCCGAGGCGTTTCGCCTGACAATATGCTTCGGATTTTGATTGACCGCCAGCTTGTCAAGGAAGTCGGAAGAAGAGATTCTCCCGGCCGCCCGGTCGAATTTGGAACAACAAAAGAATTCCTGAAATTTTTCAGATTGAATTCTATCGCAGAATTGCCTAAACTTGATGAAAAAGAAGAGGAGAGATTTGTCCTTGCCCGTTAATAATTCAAATTCAGAAAATATCCGCCTTCAGGCTTTTTTGGCTCATTGCGGAGTCGCAAGCCGGAGAGCGTCAGAACAAATCATTTTGGACGGACGCGTTAGCGTGAACGGAAATGTCGTCACAGAACTTGGAACAAAAGTTTCTCCAAGCGACAAAGTTTTGGTTGACGGAAAAGAAGTCCATCTTGAAGAGTCAAAACGCTATGTTCTTTTG
>JAXDVS010000047.1:0-6864 GCA_034088785.1 Treponema sp. | reverse complement strand
TCTCAAAATCAGAACTTTGTAGTCAACGCCTGCCATTCCAGTGCGCTCAACTGCCACCTCGAATTTTCTGACAGTTCCGAAGAAAAGCGGGCCGTCAATCTCGTAGACCATAGCTCCGCCCGGCACGTCGATTTTTTCCGCCGGCATATCTGGAGACGCGATTCCGCCTGTAAGACTTTCGCGCTTGTTCTCGACTTCTGACAGGTCAATCATCTTTTTGATGAAGAAGAACGCCGCAAATCCAAGTCCAACTTCAATCGCCATCGTAAGGTCAACAAAAACTGTAATCAAGAATGTTACGGTCAGAACGCAGATGTCGGATTTCTGGCCTTTGCACAACGCCCTGATTGCCGGAAAACCCGCCATGTTCCATGCAACGTTGATTAAGACTGCCGCAAGCGCCGCCATCGGAATGTAGGAAGCGTATTTTCCGAAGAAAAGCAGAATCAGAAGAAGCGTGAGCGCGTGGATTATTCCAGCGACAGGAGTTTTTCCGCCGTTCTTGATGTTTGTTGCCGTGCGCGCGATTGCTCCAGTCGCAGGAATTCCGCCGAAAAGAGGCGACGCGATGTTTGCGATTCCCTGCCCGATAAGCTCCGTGTTTGAGTCGTGCTTGTCGCCTGTCATTCCGTCTGCGACAACAGCCGAAAGAAGCGACTCGATTGCCGCAAGAACCGCGATTGAAACCGACGTTGGAAAGAGAATCCTGATTGTCTCAAGATTGAAAGTCGGAAGTTGAGGAACCGGAAGCGATGACGGAATCACAAAATGCTCTCTTCCGTCCGCGAAAAATCCGATTGTGTCAGTTTTAAGCCCGAAAAATTTGTCCAGAAGAATCGAGACCAAAGTCGCTCCGATTATCACGATGAAACTTCCAGGAATCTTCTTTATGAATTTTGACCAGACGAAAATGAAAGCGAGGCAGACTGCCGACAAAATCGTTGAGTAAAGGTTGAATGTTCCTGCCGATTTTATGTAGACGATGATTTTTGGAAGAAAGTCTCCCGGCATTTTTGAATATTCCTCGCCCAAAATCATCATCGGGGAAGAAAAGTCAGGGCGAAGTCCGAAAAAGTCGCCGATTTGCCCCGAAGCGATTGTAACCGCGATTCCAGCCGTGAAACCTGTAACAATTGTATATGGAATAAATTTTACAAGGCCGCCCATTTTGAACGCGCCGAGCAAAATCAGAAGAATTCCTGCCATCATTGTCGCTGTCGCAAGCCCCGAAAGACCAAATTCCGCAACGACTCCGTAGACTATTACCGCGAAAGCTCCTGTAGGCCCGCCAATCTGAACTGTTGAGCCGCCGAAAGCCGAAATGCAGAATCCCGCGATTATCGCTGTGAAAAGCCCTGCCGCCGGATTTACTCCAGACGCGATTGCGAATGCGATTGCCAGCGGAAGCGCGACAATTCCGACGATGATTCCGGCAATCAAATCAGAAGCGAAAGTTTTGCCGTTGTACTTTTTTAAAGATGAGATAAGCTGTGGTTTGAACATAGGCTGAAAAGTATGCTCTTTTTTGCTCTTCTTTGCAAGTTTTGAGAAAAATACACGGTTCACAATTCTTAATGAAAGCCTGTCATTCCAATTGAAAGCCTGTCATTCAAAAAAAAATCGTCATTCCGAACTCGGGAACATTTTAATGTTCAATTCAAATAAAATATAGATTCCGAAATCTAGCAGTTTTCTGCTCGCCTTAAATTTAGAATGACGTGCTTTTAGACGGAATAATGTATTTTGGTTTTTTTGTCATGCTGAACTCGTTTCAGCATCTATATTAAATTCAGTGCATAGATTCCGAAACTAAGCGAACATTTTTAATTTATAATTCTTAATTTTCCTTCCCGATTTTTTATTCTTTGAAAAAATGCTACAATTAAATTATGAATTTTCGCTTTGCCGCTTTTTCGGTTTTGAGTTTTCCTTTCTTTTTTGCTTCTTGCTCGCGTTCTCCTGAGATGACGCTTTCTGAAATCGAGGCTTACAAGGCTTCAATGCAGAACAATTTGGTTGAGCGCACGGTTTCAAAGCCGTGGAAAGACGAGCCGTGGACTAGCGGAAAGCAGGGCGGAGACTGGCAGACTTCAATTTCAGGCGACCCGAAGAGCTTTAATTTCCTGATTGCAGAGCGTGACGCCGAAACTTCTGGAATCTTGAATGTTCTAAACGACTATCTCGTTGACTATAACTCGGTTCAAAAAAAATGGGTTCCGCGACTTGCCGATTTTGAGGTCAAAACTGACGAGAAATCAAACACGATGGACGTGATTCTGACTTTGCGCGACGATATTTTCTGGAGCTTTTACGGAAATTCAAAGCCGCGCGTTAAAGTCACAAGCGATGACGTTGTTTTTTGGTACGACGAGATTATGTGCGACGAGGAAATGGGCTCTTCTGCCTTCAACTCTCAGTTTATGGAGATGGACGACGGAAGCGTAAAGCGCATTTTAATAGAAAAAATTGACGAGCGGCGTTTTGCCTTCCATTTTCCGAAAATCGTTGCGGATCCGCTTCTTTCAATAAATATGTCGTTCGGGCCGGCGTTCCAATATAAAAAGGCGAAAGACGAGGGCGGGGCGGCGGCTGTGAAAAATCTTAATTCCGTTGCTGTTGACCCGAAAACTCTTCCGAGCATGGGAGCTTATTTTATCACCGAGTACACGCCGGGGCAGCGCGTTGTCTACACGAGAAACGATGATTTCTGGGAAAAAGACTCAAACGGCGTGAATATTCATTATCCTGAAAAACGGATTGCGACAATAATTGGCGACAACAACACGAGATTTCTTTTGTTCAAGCAGGGAAAGCTCGAGACTTTCTCTCCGTCTCCTGAGCAGCTTGAAGACATTGTGAACAACGCGAAAAACAACAGCGATGACGGCTATACAGTCTTTAACGCGGGCGGCTCGATGAGCGCGCCTTTCTGGACTTTCAACCAGAATCCGAAAAACGCGGGCGAAGCGAGCTACAAATGGTTCACAAAAAAGGAATTCAGGCAGGCGATGAGCTGCCTTTTGAACCGCGAGCGGATTATCTCGCAGACTTACCGCGGGCTTGCCGAGCCGAAATACGGATTTTTTCCGAAGGCGAACGCGTTTTATAATGAAGAAATTATTTTGCCTTACAGGTTCAGCCATGCCCACGCGCAAAAACTTTTGACGGAAGCCGGCTTTGAGAAGCGTTCAGACGGATTTTTGTACGACGAAAGCGGCATAAAAGTTGAGTTCGACCTTTCGATTGTCTCTTCCCAGCCTGTCATGAGCGACATTGCGCAGATTATAAGCGACGAGTGCAAAAAAGAAGGAATCACTGTGAATGTAAGGCAAACCGATTTTCAGCGTATTGTCGAGCAGCTAACTTCAACTTACGACTGGCAGACTTTGATAATCGGACTTGGCGGAAGCAATATTTTTCCGACTCAGGGAAGCAACGTTTGGGTTTCGAGCGGAAATCTCCATATGTGGAATCCGCTTCAAAAAGAGCCTGCGACGGACTGGGAAAAACGCGTTGATTATCTGTATAATACTGCGAAATGCATTCCAGACGTTGAAAAGGCGCGCCCGCTTTGGGAAGAATACCAGAAAATTTTTCTTGAGCAGTGCCCGATTGTCTATCTCGTTTCGGGGCGGACATTTTTTTCGATAAACAACCGCTGGAATCTTTCAAATGTTTATTTTGACAATCAGGTTGGAGCTTTGACCGACCGCTGTTATCTAAAATAAAATTATTTTGCCATTTTTTTGCAAAAATTATAGGAGACTTTGATGAGAACTTTTATTGCGCTGATTCGGATTGCAATTTTTATGCTGAGCAAGAATAAGCTCAGAAAGCTCGCGCTCAAATACGACCGCGAAGGAAACATTGCCGAGCGGGACAAGATTGTTGACGGAATCGTTCCTGTGTGGGCGAGATTTGTTTTTGAAGTTGTCGGAGCGACTGTCGAAGTCCACGGCGAGGAAAATATTCCAAAAGACCGCGCCTGCGTTTTTATCGGAAATCATCAGGGAGACATGGACATTCCGCTTTTGTACGGATATTCGAACAAGCAGATGGCATTTGTCGCGAAAGTTGAGCTGTCGAAAATTCCTGTTCTGCGCGACTGGATGCGGCTTTTGCAGTGCACTTTCATCGATAGGAAAAGCCCGAAAAAATCGATTCAGGCGATTCATGATGCGGCGAGCGGAGTTCAGAAAGGATATTCTCAGGTGATTTTCCCGGAAGGACACCGCTCAAAAGGCTTTGCGCACCGCGAATTCAAGGCCGGAAGCTTCAAACTCGCTTTTCTTTCAAATTCTCCGATTGTTCCTGTCACAATCGACGGAACTTGGCGCATTTTTGAGGAGAAAGGCCGTCTTGTTCCGGGGCAGCACGTGAGCTTGACTTTCCATAAGCCGATTGAGACAGCAGGGCTTACACGCGAGGAGCAGGCGAAAATTCCTTCGCAGGTTGAAAGCATCGTCTGCGCGCATTTGCCTTCTCCACGAGAACCAAAAAAGATTGAGAAAAAATGAATTTTTTCAAAAAGATAAAAAAAGTTTTAAAAACCGCTTTTTCGCGCCTGCTTTTGCCTTTTGCAAAGCCGTGGCTGGCTTTCCGCGCGAAATTTCCTGTCGTGTCTTTTATTCTAGGAAGGCTCGTGACGATGTTTTTTATCCTTTTTATGCTCGGCTGGGCTTTGTTCGCTCTTATGGCTCTTGCTCCGGGCGACATCGTTGACCAGATGGTTCAGCAGCAGATTATGAGCCAGACCTCTTCCGGCGCGAAAGTTTCAGGCAGCAGCGGCGACAATATGTTTTCCGCCGAGCAGCTTGCAAAAACGCGCGCGGAGCTTGGTCTTGACCAGCCTTTTACAATCCAGTATTTCAAATGGCTCAAGCGCGTTGTCATAAATCACGACTTGGGAATAAGCCTGATTTCACGCGCGCCTGTCGGATTTTTAATCAGGACGAGAATCATAAATTCGCTTGTTCTGAATCTTATTTCGCTTGTGTTTATCACGATTTTCTCGTTTTTGCTAGGAGTTTATTTTTCGAGCAAGGCTGGAACAAAAATCGACATTGCGGCGACTTTTTTTGCCTTGTTTTTTCACGCTTTTCCGGGAATTCTTCTTCTGATTCTGTTTCAGCTATTCGCGTCTTTGACGCACGCTTTTCCAGTAACGGCTTATCCTGATTTTCCTTTTTCCGAGAATCCCGCGAAATTTTCGTTCAGCTACGCTTATCACATTTTCTTGCCTCTTCTCGCGTCTTTTTTGGGCGGAGTCGGCTCAACTCTTAGAATGATTCGCTCGACGATGCTTGACCAGATGGGCTTGCCTTACATTACAGCTCTCCGCGCGCGAGGAATTTCTGAACGGCGCGTTTACTTGAACCACGCTTTTAGAAACACCTTAAATCCTTACATAACTGGAAGCGCGAATCTTCTTGCAAGCCTTTTTTCCGGCTCTCTTGTGCTTGAAATCATCTTCGCTTATCCGGGAATCGGGCGGCTGATGTACGAGGCGGTAATGCAGCAGGACGTTAATCTTGTGCTTGCGAACAGCATGTTTATAAGCGCGCTTGTTCTGATTGGAATGGTCGTTTCAGACGTTTTGCTTGCGGTCGTTGACCCTAGAATCCGCTACGGAAAAAATTAAATCTAAAATTCAGAAAAAATTGGAGATAGATAAAAATGAAGAAAATCAGATTTTTGAAGTCCTTTTTGATTTCGGCGGCCGCGCTTTTTGCTCTTTCATGCTCGACTTTAAAGGAGCTTGGACTTTCGCCTTCGATAAATTTTCAGAACGTGGCGATAAAATCGCTTGACTTGGAAGGAATCACATTTAACTGCAATTATTCGATTCAAAATCCTTATCCCGTCGCTTTTTCGGTAAAGCAGGTTTCGGCGGATGTTCTCTATGAGAATTCAAAATTCACTTCGCTGAGCGCGGACAAGGGCGTGAGCGTTGCGGCTTTAGGCTCAAAATCAAACGCGTTCAGTTTCAAGATTCCTTACAACACGATTTTGAATTTCGCAAAGTCCACAAGCGGAAAAAAATCTCTTCCGTTTTCGATTTCTGGAAACGCTTCTCTCGACTTGAGCAAAATTCCGCTGATGGAAAACCAGACGATGACTCTCCCGTTTTCAAAATCTTTTGAAGTTCCAGTTTTCAAGCCGAGTTTGTCGCTTTCAAATCCGAAAATCGTTCTTCCGACTCTCTCGGAGATGAAAAACGCGTTCACTTCAGGCGGAATGACGGTTGCCGCAGCTTCTGTCGCCGCCGCCTCGATTTTGGCTGGAAACAAAATTTCCTCAAACATTTTTGACAATGTGAACCTGAACTTGAAATGCAATTTTGACCTTAAAGTTTCAAATTCTGGCTCTGCCGCATGGAAATATCTTTTGAAAAACTGCTCGATAAAAACAAGCTCAAATGCGTCCGGGAATTCTTCCAGGAATTCTTCCTCTTTGATTGAGCTTTCTCCAGCCGCCGGCGCGAGCAAGGAAATCACGTCTTCAAGCGGAACAATTCCGCTGACTGCGACTTTGAACACGCTTAAAGCTGGAAAATTCATCACGCAGATTCTGAACAAAAGCGGAGAAAATCCCGTTTTCACTGTGGAAAGCGGACTTTCGTTCCCGAAACTTTCGTATGCGGCGAATCTTCCGCTGAACTATTCAAAGGAAATTCCGCTTTCGAGCTTTAAAGTTTCAAAAAACTAGCTTTCAGGAATTTTTTTTACGTTGCCAATCGAATATCGAAAATTGAATTAAAAAAATGAGACAAATCTTAAAATTCTTGAAATCTCGTCCTCTCGCTTTTTCTTCGCTTTGCGTGATAATTTTTTTGTATCTCGTGATGATTTTTGCGGAATTTAT
>JAXDVS010000046.1:0-10355 GCA_034088785.1 Treponema sp. | reverse complement strand
TTTTTCTCTGCTTAACCTAAAACCATAACCGCTTCTTCAATGCTGTCGTAGTCCCCAAGCCCGATTCTTGCTAGAATCAAGTCTCCTATAAGCTCCGCGTCAGCGCAATACTGCGTTTTTATCTTCATTTTCGAGATTTTTTCTTTCTCTTCAACATTTTTTTTGTCGAGAGCCTGGCCGCCTGTTATTATCATAAACTTCGGAAAATATTCTCCAGCCTTTTCTGCGGCGTTTTTAAGCTTTTCAACCGCTTTTCCAAAATTCTCGTTGCTTTTGTCCGGCTCAAAAAGGCAGCTTAAGTTCCAAAGCCCCGGAATCACCGACGGAAGCGTTCTCAATCCTTCCTCAAAAACAGGATTTTCCGTGCAGAGATTCAAGCCTTCGCTAGAGCCTGCGCGGTCGCACATTCTTCCTGCAAAAACTGTTCCTGTTCCAATCAGCGCGACTGTAAAGTCCGGCCCGCCTGCAAAAACTAGCGTTCCTTCCAGAAGTCCTGTTTTTACCGCGGTTTCCGCATTTAATTGCCCGGTGAGCGTTCCCGGAGAAACAAAATCCGGCAGTTTTTCAAAATCTTCCCTGCAAAATCCGCAGTTTGAAAATTCTGCTTCGCTCCAGTAAGCGGCTTTGTAGCGTTCTTCCGGCAGGACCGAAACGGCTTTTCCTGTCATCTTGAAAATCAGAAATTCAGGCCCTGAAAAAATGTGTTTCGAATTTTTCCAGTTTTCGCCGAACATTTTTTTGAAAGCGTAAAGCCGGGGAATAAAAAGCGATTTTGTGTTCAGATTTTTGATTTCGTCTTGGAGATTTTCTGAAATTGGCACGTTGTGAAGAAGCGTCGTTCCGTCTTCAGAAACGATTGTCGGCCCGTTTCCGCTAACGCAAATCGCTTCAATCGCGAAATCCTTGTTTTTTTCGTTGAGTTCTTTTACGGCGAGTGCGAGAGCATCCAGCCATTCACAAGCTGCGCCTGTCTTAAAATGCTGTCTTGAAACAAAAACTTCGCCCGGCTTGTCTGTAAGATAGGCAGCCTTGAGCGAAGTTGTTCCAATGTCAACGCAGAGAATGCAGTCGGTCATCCTTAGTTTGATTCAGAATTGTCTTTCTTAATCAGCTTGTCGATAATCGTGCGGTTGTCGAGCAAGTCGCTAAGGCTCTGGTCGTGGTGAATTCTTGTGATTACGTTTGCGAAAAGTCCGGTAACGTTTGTGCTGATGAACCATTCCTTGTCTTTCAAGTCCGGATGATAAACAGCGTTTGTTCCGATTACGCGGTAGAAAAGTCCGTCTTTGTAAGCCTGGTCAAAAAGCTCAATCGCGTTTCCAGTGAAGAACGGAAGCGAGATTGCGGCGATTACTTTTGTCGCGCCCTGTTCCTTCAAGAATCCCATCGCTTTTAGCAAAGTGCCGCCTGTTCCGAGCATATCGTCCGCAAGGAAAGCGACTTTGCCTTTCACATCGCCCAAAAGCTTGATGCTCTTGATGTTAGTGTTTTTCGCGTCCTGAGTAACGATTGAATAGTCGCGCTCTTTGTAAATCATTGCGAGCGGAACTTTCAATCCTGTCGCGTAGAATTTGTTTCTGTCGATTGCGCCTGTGTCAGGGCTTACAACAACCAAGTCTTCCTTGTCTGGTCCTGAGAGATTAACGACTTTTGCAAGCTCTCTGATAATCTGGTAAGAAGCGTGAAGATTGTCGAGATAAGTAGTGTTGAAAGCGTTCACGATTTCGCGCGAGTGAATATCAAGAGTGATAACGCGGGTAACGTGCTTCATCTCGTAAATGTGGCAGAGAAGCGAAGCTGTAAGTCCCTCGCGGCTCTTCTTCTTGTGCTGGCGGCTGTACGGAAATGCCGGAAGAACAAGCGTGATTGATTTAGCTCCAGCCTGCTGAACCGCGTCAATTGTAACGAGAAGCGTCATAACGTGGTCGTTCACAGAGAATGTGACGAGATTTTTTCCGCCGTTCATCGGAATCGGCACGTGGTTTTCCGCATCCTGAAAAATATAAATGTCTTTTCCGCGCACGCAGTCCAAAAGCTCAGCCTTGACTTCGCCGTTCGCAAACCAAGTAAAACGCGTGTCAATCTTGAAATTCGGCACTCTGTATTTGTCAGTTGTTCCGCGCACAACAAGGTCAGAAGTCATCAAATCGTTGCGGAAGTTTATGTCCTGAACCAGTTTGTCCTTGTCAAGATTGTAACGCTTTGAAATCACGTCATTTTTGAGTGTAAAGCGATGTTTATACATATGGCGCAAATGCATGATAACTTCATCTGCAAAAACTGCGCCGCCCGGACAAGCAATAACTCCCAAGTTGGTTGGTTCTGAATAAGGCATATTCCTTCCTCTTAAAAAAATGTTGCTCTAATATTATCTTTTTGACTAAAACAAATCAATTCTTGCGGTTTTCCGAACATCAAAACCGTCATTCCAACCAGCAAAAACGTCATTCCGAACTCGAGCAGTTTGCTGCTCGCTTTGTTTCGGAATCTGCATTTCTCATTTTTTTATTTCTGCTTCCTCATTTGCCTGTAATTTTCAATTGTTCTCTTTTGTGCTATAACTTTTTCTATGAAAATGACATTGATGGGAACAGGAACAAGCCACGGAATTCCTGTTGTTGCATGCAGCTGCCCGGTCTGCACTTCAAACGACCCTCGCGATAAACGTTACCGCTGTTCTGCGTATATCGAAAACGAAGATTCTCACAAAGACGGTGAAAAATCTTCCACAACAAACATTGTCATTGACACTGGCCCGGAGTTCAGAATTCAGGCTCTGGAAAACAAAATCAAAAGGCTTGACGGCGTTCTTCTCACTCATTCGCACGCTGACCATTGCCACGGCCTTGACGACCTGCGCATTTTCAGCTTTAAAAAGCCTCCCAAGATGGCTTTATCATCTGACGAAAATTCCGCGCTTAGCCATAACGACGCAATTGCCCTTGCCGCAAGCGAAAATTCCGTGCGCGAGACTCCCGGCAGCGGACTTCCAATCTACGCGCCTTCAAGCACAATCGAAAGCCTTGTTTTTAGATTCGCGTACATTTTCAACACGGTTGTTTCAGGCGGCGGAATTCCAAAGCTCAATCTGATTCCTGCGGATGAAAATTCTTGTTCAAATCCTGTAAAAATCGGCTCTGTTGAGGCAGTTCCAGTTCCGATGATTCACGGAAGCATGGTCGATTACGGCTGGGTTTTACATTCAAAAGAAAAATCTTCGGATGGAAAATTCCATTCAATCGCTTATCTGACGGACTGCAATCTCATAAGCGACGAGTCGATTGAAATCGTGAAAACATCTTCCGGCGTTTTGGAGCATCTCGTGATTGACGCGCTCAGAAAACGTCCGCATCCGACTCACTGCAATTTTGACAAAGCCCTTGAATATGCTGACAGAATCGGCGCAAAGCACACTTGGCTCACGCACATTTGCCACGACAATTCGCACGTTCAGATTCAGGAATATATCGATGAAAATCTTGGAAAATATAAAAATCTAAAGAGAATTGTGGGGCAGGGCGGCAGCGTAAGTCCTGCGTATGACGGCCTTGTTCTTGAAGCATTTTAGCGTTTGTTTTTCTGGCTATTTTTGCCTGCTTTTGTGCAGAAACAGTTTTTATTTTCACGCTTTAGCCGTCTGCTTGCTATTGACATAAAACTGTAATTTTTTTATATTGTCTAAACTTATTTAGCAATCATTTTTAGGTAGGTATAGAATCATGTCTAGAGTTTGTGAGATTTGCGGAAAAGGTTCTCAGCATGGCAATAGAGTTAGTAAATCATATAACCACACTCGCCACACTTGGAAACCAAACATTATCAAGGTAAAGACAGAAGATTTCGGAAAAACAGAGACTTTGAACGTTTGCACACGCTGCTACCGCTCAGGATTTGTTACAAAGAAAATTTCTGTAAGACCTGAAAACATGGCGCCTGTAGCGGCTGCTAACTAATCTAATTACAGAATTAGTCTTTAACGATTTCTAAAGATTAGATGACCCTGCCGGATTTGCTCCAGCAGGATTTTTTTTGCCTGTTCGATATTTCTTGTTTTTTGAAGCTTGCTGTGCTGAATTCGAACATATGTGAGTTCGCTTGGTTTCATCATCTGCAAAACTTTTTCGTTGGTCTGCTCGTGTTTCGGCGTTTTGCCGCGTCCGTGCGGCTCAACGCTTGATTGCAGACAAACTTTTATTTCTTATTATATGTCCTTTCAATCTCCTGAATTTGGTCTCTTATCGCTGCCGCTTGTTCATACTCAAGACGGTCGGCGCAGTCTGACATTTCCTTTTTCAGCGCTTCAATCAGCTTTCTGCGCTGTTTTGCGTCGAAGAGGTTCGCGTTCTTTTTCAGGACTTCAAGCTCCACTTCCGTGTTTTCTTCAGCGTCTTTTTGCTTTCTCGTCAGAATGTCCTGCACCGCCTTTGAAACTGTGTGCGGCGTGATTCCATGCTCTTCGTTGTATTTTTCCTGAATCGCGCGGCGGCGTTTTGTCTCGTCCACGGTCTCTTTGATTGCCGGCGTCATATTGTCCGCGTACATTACAACAGTTCCGTTTTCGTTTCGTGCGGCGCGTCCTGCAATCTGAATCAGGGAAGTTGTCGAGCGCAAAAATCCGATTTTGTCGGCATCGAGAATCGCGATAAAGCTCACTTCCGGCAAGTCGATTCCTTCTCTTAAAAGGTTGATTCCAATCAGAACGTCGATTTCGCCTGTCCTTAAAGATTTTAGGATTTCAACTCGCTCAAAAGTGTCAATCTCAGAATGAAGATATTTCCCTTTCAGATTCAGGCCAAGAAGATAATCTGTCAAATCTTCCGCCATTTTTTTTGTCAAAGTCAAAATCAGGCTGCGTTCTTTTTTGTCAATCCGCTTTTTTACTTCCTTATAAATGTCTTCCATCTGGCCTTCGCTCGGGCGAACTTCGATAATCGGGTCAAGAAGTCCTGTCGGGCGGATAATCTGCTCCACAACCTGCGTTGATTGCTTGATTTCCTGCTCGCGCGGAGTCGCGGTAACGTAAATCACCTGGTTCAGCTTTTTTTCAAATTCCTCAAATTTAAGAGGACGGTTGTCAAGCGCGCTTGGAAGCCGGAATCCAAAATCAACGAGATTCTGCTTTCTGCTTCGGTCGCCTTCGTACATCGCGCCAATCTGCGGAACTGTAACATGCGCTTCGTCAATCAGACACAAAAAATCATCAGGAAAATAGTGAAGAAGCGTCGCTGGCGGCTCTCCGTGCTTTCTTCCTGAAATCGGGCCGGAATAATTCTCGATTCCCGAGCAGTAGCCCATCTCTTTCATCATTTCAACGTCGTAAGTTGTGCGAGTCTTGATTCTTTCGGCTTCGAGAGGCTTTCCTTCTTTCTCGAACTTTTTTACTTGCTCTTCCATTTCCGCCATGATTCTGTCTGCCGCTGAAAAAAGCGCGTCGTGCGGAACAACAAAGTGCTTTGCCGGATAAAACTGCATTTCGTCAAGCTCTTCCTCGATTTCCCGGGTCAGAACATTGAATCTTTTAATAGAAGCGATTTCGTCAAAATCAAGCTCGATTCTGTATGCCGTGTCGGTCTCCATATATGGAGGATAAACTTCAATCACGTCTCCTCTGACTCTGAAATTTCCGCGCTCCAAGACCATGTCGTTTCTCTGGTACTGAATCGAAATCAGCGATTTTTCAAATTTTCTTGTGTCGAAAATCTCGCCTTTCTCAATGTGAACGCGCATTTCCTTGTACAAGTCCGGCATTCCCAAGCCGTAAATGCAGCTTACAGTCGCGACAACGACAACATCGCGCCTTTCCATGAGCGAATAAGTCGCTTTTAATCGAAGCTCGTCGATTTCCTTGTTCACCGCCGCATCTTTTTCTATAAAAAGGTCTTTTGAAGGAACGTAGGCTTCCGGCTGATAATAATCATAATATGAAACAAAATATTCGACGGCGTTATGCGGAAAAAATGACTTGAATTCACGGTAAAGCTGGGCGGAAAGCGTCTTGTTGTGCGAGATTATCAATGTCGGACGCTGGACTTTCTCGATTATTTTTGCCATTGTGAACGTTTTTCCGGAGCCTGTAACGCCTTTTAGCGTCTGGTAGCGGTCTCCGCGCAAAAATCCTTCGCTGAGCTTTTCGATTGCCTGCCCCTGGTCTCCAGAAGGCTCGTATGGTGAAACAACTTCAAATTTACGCATAAGGACATTATATATAAGCGGCTTTTTTTTGCGAATCTTAAAAACTGAATTTAAGATAAAATTAAAATAATTTGACAATGACGTATTTTGTGGGTTATATTGTTTGAGAATACACATAGTTTGATGTGTAACGTAAAATATTGTAAGGAGTTTCTTATGAAAACTGTAAAATTTATGAGCGCAATGCTCCTCGCTGCGGCTGTGCTTTCCGCTCCTGTTTTCGCAAAAAAAGCGGCAGACCAGAAAACAAAGATTGAAATCGTAAACCGCCCGGGAATGGCTCTCGGAACTGCAATTCCAGCTTGGGTTGAGGCTGTTCTTGAAGGAGACAACAAAGTAATCGCAAAGTCATTGAAAATCGATCAGGCAGAAAGCCAGATTTTCGTTTTCACAAATCAGGGAAACGACCTTGAATTCTTGAAGACTTGGACTGATCAGGTTGATGTTCAGAGACAGGTTGCAAACTCATTCTCTATGGCTGTTGGACAGAGCGCGAACGCTGTTTTCCAGGGAAATTCAAGCGAGACTGAGACAAAGAGAAATCAGGTTATCGACCAGACTGTAAAAGCTCTTTCTGCAATGGAAATCAACGGCCTTATGAAGGAAGCTCAGTATTGGATTCAGTTCAAGAGACCAAAGCAGGGCGTAAAAATCACAAAGAAATCAAAGGATTCTGATTTCGACTATTACTATGAGTATTATGTTGTTTTCACAATGAACAGAGGAATTTACGACACTCAGCTTCAGGCTGCTCTTGACGGCGTTGAGGATAACGCTTCAGAGACTGTATTGCTTAAAAAGGCTTTGAGCGAGAATCTCCGCGCTCCTCTCATTGACAAAGCAGTTGACAACACAGTTGAGTACGATTTCGGCGAGGAAAAGTAATCTTTAGGAACTCATATAGATGAAAAAAATACTTCTTGCCATTCTTTCAGTTTTTATTGCTGCGGGTGTTCTTTCGGCAAAGACAAAAAGAGGCTCGAATGCTGATTTGACAGCTTATTTGAACTCTTCCGATGCCGATGTGATTTGTAAAGATATTGTAAAGCAGGTTATCGCTTCTCCGAGAATCGAGAGATTTTCAGAAAAGAACAGCCGTGACCCAATCGTTACAATCGGAACAATCAAAGACGAGACAGGCGAGTTTTTTGACACTCAAATAATCGCCAACAGCATGAAAACTGCAATCTTGAAGAGCGGCGTTCTTGAGTTCATGGCAAACAAGGATGTCCGCAACGAGATGCGCGATGAAGTTTTTGACCAGGCCGACCATGCAAATGAGGACAAAGCGGTTGCAATCGATGACGAGGATGCCGCTGACTATATGCTGACCGGCTCGGTAAAACTTATGGTTCAGAATTCTGGAAAAATTCAGGAAAGAACTTACATTGTAAATATTGAGCTTACTGACTTGCACACGCACAGAACTGTTGATATGTTCGAGCCGAGCGAGGAAGTAAAAGATTATTTGCATAAACAGCAGAAGGTTAAGCGTAAATAAATGATAAAGTTTTTGAAGGCTTTCGCGGTTGCACTTGCTTCTGCTGTCATTTTAGCTTCCTGCGCTTCCACGCAAGTTGAAGACTCGGAGGCTGGGGCAAAAGTCAAAAAGATAAAATATGACAAAGCGGCTTTTGACTCAGCTTTCGTGGCCGGAAACTATGATGTTTGCCTTGGAATGCTTGCCACAAGAAAAGAGGATGCCGTTCTTAATGGTGTTGACACTTATATGATTCAATATCTTAAGAAAGACTATCCTTCTTCTGGAAGACAAATAAATCAGACCCAGTTTGATATGTCTCAGGTCTCAAACGGAATGACCGCCGCAAAAACAGTTCAGGCTGCGCTTGCGGGCGAGAATTCCGTTGATTATTACGGTCCGACATACGAAAGAATGTTGACTTATTCAATGAAGGCTGTGAACAACTTAAAGGCTGGCTCTGTTCCGGGCGCAAAAGGCGTAATGGACGATTTTACCGGAAACTACAAGGCTGAGATTGCAGATTTGATTCAGCAGCAAAAAGAAGCTGATGCAGCCAATTATGATGACAACACGCGGGCTGTAAGAGAATCTTTGGCAATGGCGAATATCAGATTTGACACTTCTGCAATCAAGTCGCCTGAAGGCTCTTCAAAAACTTATGAAAATTCTGCTTTTCTTTCTTATCTTGGAACTTTGGTCTATTCTGCATACGGCGACAAAACTCACGCCTCGGATTTTGAAAAAGTCTTGCGCAGTTTGAATCCGAATATTGATGTTTCAGAAGACATTTCAGTTCCAAAAGGAAAAGGCCGCCTTGATGTTATCGCTCTTACCGATTTGATTGGAAAGAGAAGCGAGTATAGCACTGGTCTTATTCCTGTTTTTAATACAAATATGATTAACGTCAACTTCAAAATCACGTATCCAGTGTTCCTTGCGCAAAAGCATAACATTTCGGTTTCAAGAGTTACGCTTTCAAACGGTCTTTCAAAAAAGTTTGTTTTAATAGAGGATTTTGACAAGGCTGTTGAGCTTGACGTTCTTTCAAGGCAAAAAGGCGCGTATAATCGAAGTTTGACGAGAAACTTTATAAAAAACGGCACGGCGGTCGCTTCCGCTTCGGTTGCTCTTAAGCATGGCGGATTTCCTGCTCAGGCTGCGGCGATTGTCGTGAACAAGGCGATGATAAAATTCGTCGATATGGAAAAAGCTGATGTTCGGCAGGGCGCGTATTTTCCGAACAAAGCGAGCGCGGCTGGCTTTACAGTTGCGCCCGGAACTTATTCCGTTGTTGTTGAATATTCAGACGGAACAAAAGATGAAATTAACAATGTGGTTGTTGAGGCTGGAAAGCCGACAATTGTCATTTCTGAAAATATGAACAAAATTTCTGTGGCGGACAATGCAAATGCAAAATAAAAAATTCTTTTTTTCAAAATCTATTCTGTGCGCTTCTCTGCTGGTTTTGGCTGGCGGACTTCTCTTTGGAGCGAAAAAAAATTCCTCAAAAGCGGCTCCGATTCCTGCTTGGGTCTCAAATCCTGCGGGCGTGTATTCAAGAGACGCTTATCTTTTTTATGTTGGCGACGGCTCTGACAGAAATAAAGCAGAACTCAGCGCAGTGAACGGCCTTTCTGCGATTTTCGGACAGTCGATAAAGTCTGATTTCACTTCTTCACAAAAAATGGTTCAGGCAAAAGCTGACGGAAAAGTCGCTTCAAATTCCGTTACAGGATTCAGTCAGGATGTTATGCGTTCTGTTGATTCTGGCGATTTGGTTGGCGTTGAGATAAAAGATTTTTACTTTGACGGCACGACTTGGTATGCAATTGCAGTTTTGGACAAGGCGAAAACTTCGGATATTTACAGCGAGATGATTATAAAAAATGCGAAAGCGATAAAGTCGCTTCTTGAAAATGCGGCTGCCGACAAAAATTCGCTTGAATCGTATTCCGCATATGATTTTGCGGCTGATATTTCTTTGGAAAATGAAAAGCATTATAAAAAACTTTCTGTCATAAATCCTGACGCGGCATCTTCCTTGAAAGTTGATATTCCTTCGCTTAACGAAATTAACGCGCGTAAAGTTGAAGTCGCGAAAAATATTCCGATTTCAGTTCTGGTTTCAGGCGACACGAACGGAAAAATCGCGGCGGCTTTTACAGAAGCAATCGCTTCTCTTGGCTTTAGAACGACCTTGCGCGCTAATGTTCGATATGTTTTGACTTGCACTCTGAACTTTGAAAAATCAGCGACTTCTGACGGAAAAACTCAGCGTTGCCGATATTCTTTGGATTCATTCATTTTGGATTCAAAAACGAATCACCAGTTTGCGCCGTTCACTGCGAGCGGCCGGGAAAGCCATCTTTCGTACCCGGAAGCGGAAAACCGTGCTGTAAAATCTCTTGAAAAGAAAATTAAAAGCGATTTTACAAAGTCCTTTTCTGATTATCTCAAAAATTTCACAGGCGAGTAATTTTTCTTTTTTGAAATCTGTCCAGCTAAAAAATTATAAAATGGAGAAAAAATGAACAGAAAAAAGACGCTTTTGTTTATTTCGCTTTTCTTTTTGTTTTTGCCGCTCTTTTTTTCATAATTTGTTTACTTGAGTGGCAATAATTTTGTAAAATAGCCGTCTCCTGATTGGCTTATTAATTTTGTTCATAAAAAAAACGACAGA
>JAXDVS010000045.1:0-32780 GCA_034088785.1 Treponema sp. | reverse complement strand
CGAAGCCGTTGCGGAACGTAGCAAAGCGTAGTGAAGCAATGGAGGCGAAAGCCGGAACCTGTAGCAGCCCGACCTGATATTTTTCGCCGAAATCAATTATTCCGCAGAAGTTGATTCCGCCACGGATGGCGGAACAAGGGCAGAAAAATTGCAAGAAGCAGAGCTTCTTGTGCGACGTTCTGTCGGGGAACGCCCGAATTTCTACTTTTTTTCTATGAGCAACTTGTATTTTCCGTAGGGAACGCGGCGGAATTTTTTCAATATTGAAGCCATCTTGAAACGAACTTTGTCTTTGTAGTAAAACACTTCCAGCGTAAGCCCCTGTTCAGACGACATATCGGCTTTTACAACGAGATAATAAACTCCTGTTTCTGCGATATTCCAGTTTGTTGTAACCTTGAACAAGAAAGGCTCGAAAGTAGACGGCAGAACAGCGCGTCCTTTCAAATCTTCATTAGGAACAAGATTAAAATTTTCATCATATAAAAGAACTTCGGGAATCATGACTGTCCTTTTTTCATCATTAAAGCCCATAATTCCGGCTGGAATCGATTTCAAAGTAAAATCGTAAACGCCGCCTTTTTCCAACGACAATTTATAAACATTTGCAGGAACAGACGAATCAGAATATTCAACAGAAACCTGAGCACTTTTTTCAGAAAGAGTCTCCTTTTTAAGCTGCTTTCCGATTTTATAATCCAAAATGCTTACAGACTGCGAAACAAGCTCCTTGTCGCTTTCAAAAACTTTTTCAGTTGAAACTTTTGTGGACGCACAGGAAACAAGGCAAAATGCAAACACAGCAACGGCAAGATAAAATTTTGATTTTCTCATAATTCTTTCATTTTCTAATAAAATAATAATAAATTATCCCCCCCCCACAAAAAAAAGTCAAGTTTCAAAACTCACACACGCAATGCCAAATTCTCTCTCTGACAAATTCTCGCTTTTGTGGTAATTTTCATTTTATGAGCAAATACGAACTTATCGCGTTCGACATGGACGGAACGCTTCTCGATTCAAGCAAGAAAATCCGAGAGGACAGCCTTTCGATGATAAAAAAATCGGCGGCGCAGGGAAAAATCGTCTGCCTTTCAACCGGACGGTGCCTGCCCGAGCTTCTGCCTTACGAAAAAGAGCTTTCGGACGTGAAATATTTTATCTGCATAAGCGGCGCGCTCGTTTACGACAACCAGAAAAAACGCGCTCTCGAAAAAAACGCGGTTCCGGGCGATGTGGCGGAGAAGATTTTTGAGAGAATCAAAGGACGCGACCTGATGATTCATCTTCTTTCTGACGACTCTGTCGTGGAAAAAAGCAAAATCACCCAGATGGAACGCTATAAAATGGGAATTTACAGCGAGACGTTCAAAAAAATCACTTTGCAGGTTGACGACGCGCTTGAATACTGGCGAAAAACGAAAATTCCGCTCTACAAGATAAATCTTTATTCAAAATCCATTGAGGAGCGCGGGGAGCTTTTGAATCTTCTTTCCGATTTGGAGCTGACTTTGGCGTTTTCCGAAATTGCGAGCCTTGAGTGCACGGCAAAAAACGTGTCAAAAGGAAGCGGCTTAAAATCTCTTTGCAGTCGGCTTGGGATTCCGCTTGAAAAGACAATCGCCGTTGGAGACGCGGACAACGACTTGGAGATTCTAAAGACCGCAGGACTTGCCGTTGCGATGGGAAACGCGAACGAAAACGTGAAAAATCTCGCCGATGTGACTGTAAGCGACAACGACTCAGGCGGCTGCGCGCAGGCGATAAGGGAATATTTGATTTAAGGGAAGAGGGACACGGAAAGCGGGACGAGGGGAGATTTGCGGAATTAAGTGTGCGGGACGAAAAATATGGCGACGGAGAGAGAAAGTGCGTAAGGCAGGAACGGTATAGTAACGCAAAGGAAAATTGGCTTCGGACGGGGAATGTTAATATGAAACAAGAAGGAAGCAACTTTTTGCAGTGCGTAAAATAATTTCATAAGCGAAAAACACGCTGGGCAAGCCGTGAAATTATTTCATTCAAAGAAAATACGTTTTGCCAAACAATGCAGAAATTTCATAAACAGGAAATGAGCTGGGCGGCTCGTGAAATAATTTCATAAACGGAAAACACATTTTGAGAGACAACGCAGAAATTTCATAAACAGAAAACGCATTGGGCGGTGCGTGAAATTATTTCATAACGAAAAAACACATTTTGACAGGCAATGCAGAAATTTCATAAGCAGGAAACGCATTGGGGAACGCGTGAAAGTTTCCGCAAAAGCAGAAAACACACTGGGCGGCTCGCAAAAGTTTCCGCAAAAGCAGAAAACGCATTGGGCAAGCCGTGAAATTATTTCATTCATAGGAAACACGTTTTGACAGACGATGCAGAAATTTCATAAGCGAAAAACACGCTGAGCAAGCCGTGAAATTATTTCATAACGAAAAAACACGTTTTGACAGACAACGCAGAAATTTCATAAGCAGAAAATGCGTTGTGTAAGCCGTGAAATTATTTCATTTAGAGAAAATGCGTTTTGACAGGCAATGCAGAAATTTCATAGCGTTTTGCGTTAGGGATTGCTTGCCCGACCTGAGCGAAGTGCCTGCACGGAGCGAGGGGAACGCCCAAAACTTCCATATTTTTTTGCATTAGGGATTGCCCCCTGCTTCATCAACACTTTCCCCCATCTCTTCGCGTTGAATCAGCGTTTTTTTTTCATTATAATGACCGCATTATTTTAAAAAAAAGAGGAATCTTATGCTTACTTTGAAATTTGGCGGAACATCGATGGGAAGCGCGCGCAGGATTTTGGATTCTGTGAACATTATGATTGGACGCGCCCAGCAAGACCGTATTTCTGTTATTGTTTCAGCTGTCGCTGGAGTTTCAAACGCTCTTCAGGCCGCGATTGACGGCTGCGTGACCGGCGGAAATCCAAGTTCTTACGTTGAAAGCATAAGAAAAACCCATTCTGACATTTGCGCTGAAATCGCTTCTTCAATTCAGGGATTTGACGAGAAAGAAGTCTTAAAGAAAATCGAGCTTAACTTTGAGGAGCTTGAAAAACTTTTGAACGGAGTCGCTTCGTTCGGCGAGTGTCCAGAGTCGATTCACTGCAGAATAATGGGAATGGGCGAGCTTTGCTGCGTTCCAATCGTCAATGCGGTTTTGCAGGCGAAAAATCAGAATGTGCTTCTTCTTGATTCAAGAAGATTTATTTTTACGACAGGAAGCCAGAAGGAAGGCGACCCTGACTACGCGAGAAGCTCTACTGCCCTTGCCCGCTACCGCGACGGAGCTGAGCCTGAGCAGGCGCGGATTCTGCTTTTTCCGGGATTTGTCTGCTCGTGGATTAGCCATGCCGACGCAGAGCCGAAAATGGGTCTTTTGGGACGGAACGGCTCGGACTTTTCTGCGGCGATTATCGGAGCGGGCTTAGGTTCTTCAAAAGTTGAATTCTGGACTGATGTTGACGGAATCTACACTGCCGACCCTCGGATTGTCTCAGACGCGATTCTCGTTGAGGATATGACTTATGAGGAGGCTATGGAGCTTTCTTTCTTCGGCTCGAAAGTTCTTCACCCTAAAACGCTTGCGCCGCTTGCTGCAAAAGGAATTGAGGCTTGGAGCTTGAATTCTCACAATCCGTCTGCAAGAGGAACAAGAATCGGAAAAGGTCCGTTTGAGTCTGAAAAAGGAATGGGGCCGATTCGCGGAGTCTCGTGCCTTAAAAATATCTCGCTGATTTCAGTTTCAGGCAGCGGAATGAAAGGCAAGACTGGAATGGCATCGAGAATTTTCGCGACTGTAACACGCGCCGGAGTCTCAGTTCTTTTGATTACTCAGTCTTCATCTGAATACACGATTTCTTTCTGCGTAAGGCAGTCGGAATCAATGATTGTAAAGGAAGTTCTCTCGCAGGAATTCGCGCTTGAAATCAGGGACGGAGAAATCAACAAGATTAAAGTTCAGGACTACACGGCGATTGTCTCGATTGTTGGCGACAACATGAAGAAAAACTGCGGAGTCGCGGCAAAATTCCTGAACGCGCTTTCTGCGCGCGGAATCAACATTCTTGCGATTGCGCAAGGCTCAAGCGAACGCTCAATCTCGGTTGTAATCGACGGAGAATTCGGAGACACAGCGGTCAAGGCGACACATCTTTTCTTCTTCAACACTGCCCAGCCAATCGAAGTTTTCGCGTTTGGAGCGGGAACAATCGGCGGCGCGCTTATCGACCAGATTCGAGACCAGCACGAGAAACTTCTCAAACAGAATGTTGACATCAAAGTCTTGTGCATCTCGACTGCGGACGGAATGGTTCTTGACGGAAACGGAATCGATTTGAGCTGCTGGCGCGACCTTTCAAGAAAGGCGACAGACAAATCGAACGTTGACGAGATTCTGGATTTTGTAAAGGAGGCAAAGCCTCTGAATCCTGTTTTTGTTGACTGCACTGCGAGCTACGCTTTGCCGGAGCGTTATCTTGACATCTTGAACGCGGGAATGAACATTGCCACTCCGAACAAGCGCGCCAATTCGATGGGAATGGACTTCTATAAAAAGCTGCGCCAGACCGCGAACAAGAACCACGTGCGTTTCCTTTACGAGACAAACGTCGGCGCGGGACTTCCAATCATCGACACTTTGCAGAATCTCTTCAAGTCAGGCGACTCGCTCGTGGGCTTCAACGGAATTATGTCAGGCTCGCTTTCTTATATTTTTGGAAAGCTCGACGAGGGCAAAAAGTTCAGCGAGGCTGTAAAAGAGGCTAAAGAGCTTAAATTCACAGAGCCAGACCCGAGAGACGACCTTAAAGGAACTGACGTTGCGAGAAAGGCATTGATTATCGCGCGTGAGTCAGGAATGTCGATTGAGCTTTCAGACATCAAGATGAATTCGATTTTCCCTGCGGATTTTTCGATTGAGGGAACTGTCGATGAATTTATGGCGAATCTTCAGAAAGTTGACGCTTATTTTGACGAGAAAATGGCGCGGCTTAAAAAAGAAGGAAAAGTTCTTAGAATGGGAGCTTCAATCAGAGACGGAAAAGTTTCTGTTGGAATGCTCGAGGTTGGAAGCGACAATCCGCTTTACGGCGTAAAGGGCGGCGAAAACGCGTTTGTCTTTGAGACTGCGCGCTACACACCGATTCCGCTTACAGTGCGCGGCTACGGAGCCGGCGCTGGAGTTACGGCGGCAGGCGTTTTCGGAGACATTCTCCGCACAGTAAGCTTCAACCCAAGCAAATAAGTTTTTTGGCAAAAGCCGGCGCAACTAAGTTTCGCGCCGGCTTTTTTTATGAAGATGTGCAAAACCGCATCATTCGTCATTGAGAATAGCAAAAATTCGTCATTGCGAGACAAAACGGCGAAGCAATCCAGCTGCTTGGCACGATGCCGAAGCATAGCCGCATATTTCCTTTTCGGCATGACGCCGAAGTCAGGATTCTGCAAAAATAACGTTCGGCAAAACGCCGAATGTTGCTTTATAAGACTTTTCTCAATCGGCAAAACGCCGAAAGCTGAAAATTTCAAAAACCACAATCGGCATGACGCCGAATCAAGACTTTTATAAAAAACGGCAATCGGCGCAGCGCCGAACCACAACTTTCAAAAAAGCGGCAATCGGCAAAGTTCATCATTCCGAACTCGCTTCGGAATCTATACACTTCCCTAGTGCAGATGCTGAAACAAGTTCAGCATGACGAAAAGTCACGTCATTGCGAGCCGGAACGGCGAAGCAATCCAAAAAAACACGTCATTCCGAACTCGAGAACTTTTGTTCTCGCTTGGATTCGGAATCTGTAAAAAACAGCCCCTGAAACGAAGCGACCTCGTAAACGAGTTCGAGTTCAGGGTGACAACTAAACCACATCGTCACGGGCGAGCCACTCCAACCGTCATTGCGAGCCGAACGGCGAAGCAATCCATTCATTCAAAAAACGCGTCATTCCGAACTCGCTTCGTAATCTATACACTTCCCTAATGCAGATGCTGAAACCGGGCAGTTTTCTGCCCGCTCTAAATTCAGCATGACACAAAGCAAGTCATCGCGAGCAGCAAAAATCCTCTATTTCCTAAAAACCTTGCTTTGCTGTAAAATAAAGACATGGTTATTGTTCTCAAAAATGACGCTTCTGAATCAGAAAAAAAGAATATAAAATCGCTTTTAAAGTCGAAAAGTTTCAAGATTAACGAAGTAAAGGGCGAGGAATCCACGATTCTTGCGGCAGTTGGAAAACTTGCAATGGACACGCGCGAAGTTGAAGTTCTGCCGGGAGTCGAAAAAGTCGTTCCGATTTCAAAGCCTTACAAAATGGCGAGCCGCGAATTCAAGCCGGAAAACACGATTGTTGAAGTTCCGAACAACCGAGGGCAGATTATCCGCGTGGGCGGAAGCCGCCTTGTGTCAATCGGCGGGCCTTGCGCTGTGGAAAGCCGGGAGCAAATGCTTGAAGCGGCGGCGGCAGTTGCGCAGGCTGGAGCGACAATGCTGCGCGGCGGCGCGTACAAGCCGAGAACATCTCCATATTCATTTCAGGGGCTTGGCGAAGAAGGCCTTAAATATTTGAAGGAAGCTGGCGACAAGTACGGTCTTCCAGTTGTCACAGAAATCGTGGCGGCTGAATATATTCCGGTAATGGAAAACAACGGCGTTGACGTTTACCAAGTTGGCGCGAGGAATATGCAGAATTTCGAGCTTTTAAAGCGTTTGGGAAAGCTCGGAAAGCCTGTCATCTTGAAGCGCGGGCTTTGCGCGACGATTCAGGAATGGCTGATGAGCGCGGAATATCTTCTTTCGAGCGGAACTGAAAAAGTCATCCTGTGCGAAAGAGGAATCAGAACCTACGAGACCGCAACCCGAAACACCCTTGATTTAAGCTCAGTTCCAGTTTTAAGAAGCCTGACACATCTTCCGATTATCGTTGACCCGAGCCATGCTCTTGGCGTGCGTGACAAAATTCCTCCGATGGCGCTTGCGGCGATTGCGGCAGGCGCGGACGGAATCATCGTTGAAGTGCATTGCCACCCAGAGCAGGCTTTGAGCGACGCGGCTCAGGCTCTTTATCCGGCGCAGTTCGACAAAATCATGCGCAACATTGAGGCTCTCGCTCCAGTAATCGGAAAGGAAGTTGCGCATATAAGGGCGGCTGAAAATCACGAGGCGCAAGGCGAGCAAAATTCTGAGAATCTAAAAACAGAAAGCGCGAAGCCTCAAAAATTCAAATGCGCTTTCTCTGGAAAAAAAGGCGCGTACGCTGAGCAGGCGATTTTCAATTATTTTGACGACACAGCGGAAGCAGTTGAGACAAATTCATTCGACGAGATTTTTCAGGAAGTTGTTGACGGCAAAGTTGACTTTGGAATGATTCCGATTGAAAACTCGACGGCAGGCTCAATCTACAACAATTACGACAATCTCACCCGCTACGAGGACATTTCGATTGCGGGCGCGGTGACAATCAGAATTGAGCACAGCCTGCTTGCCCCGAAAGGCGCGACTCTTGAAAGCGTTAAAAACGTTTACTCGCATCCGCAGGGGCTTGCCCAATGCTCGAATTTCATAAAAAAGCACACTCTTCATTGCGTTGACACAGTTTCAACGGCGACCGGAGCGGAGCTTGTGGCGAAAAAGAACGACATTTTATGCGCGGCGATTGCAAACGCAAGAAACGCGAAAATCTACGGGCTTCAAATTCTCGCGCAGGGAATTGAAAACAACCCGACAAACTACACGAGATTTGTGATAATCGCGGCGAACCACGTAAAGGGAATGGAAAAGAAAATACGGCAGCTCGGCGAGAAAAAGCCGAACCGCGCGAGCATTTTGTTCACGACAAAAAACGAGGCCGGCGCGCTTTTTGACGCTCTAGGAATTTTCAAGGAAGCGAATCTTAGCATGAACCGCCTTGAATCACGCCCGATTGCAGGAAAGCCGTGGAAATACTGGTTTTACAGCGATGTTGTAATTCCACAGGAAGCAAAAAATCCTGTAAAATACGTGGAAGATTTTACGGAAAAGTTAAAGACAGCGGCAGAGGACATCAGGCTTTTGGGAGTTTACGCGGAGTAAGCAAAAAAAGCAAACGCGTTAGGGGGGCTGCATGCAAAGCAAATGCGTTAGGGGGTGTAATGGCAACGTTGCCGGGCTTTTCTATTTGCTTCTTTGGCGGCAATGGAGCGCGGCTAGCGCGGAACCATGAAACACCCGACAGCCTTTCTTGCCTGCCATGCTTCTTGCTGAAGGCTGGAACGCCCGAATTTTTATTGAAATTGAAAAAAATATTTTGCCTTTGCTGGCAGATTTTTAGAAAAAGGGGAATTTTATGGAACGTTATGTA
This sequence comes from Treponema sp., assembly GCA_034088785.1. Taxonomy (GTDB): domain Bacteria; phylum Spirochaetota; class Spirochaetia; order Treponematales; family Treponemataceae; genus Treponema_D. The sequence continues at coordinate 24,445 of JAXDVS010000045.1, read as the reverse complement.
CTTTCGGTTTTGGTTGAGGACCACGCAGGAGTTTTGAGCCGCGTTTCTGGACTTTTCAGCCGACGCGGATTCAATATCGACTCGCTCACAGTTTGCGAGACGCACAATCCGGGGCAGTCGCGGATGACGATTGTTGTTGTGGGCGACGAGCATATTTTGGAGCAGATTATCAAGCAGCTTTCAAAGCTCGTTGAAGTGATTTCGGTTTCGCACAGCCTGCCTTCCGAGACGACACAGCGCGAAATGGCTTTGATAAAGGTTAAGGCTTCGGGAACTGACCGCGCTGTAATCATTGAGACCTGCGAGATTTTCCGAGCGCATATTGTCGATGTGGCGCAGAATTCGGTGATTGTGGAGTCAACAGGAAGCGAGGACAAAATCAAGAGCCTTATCCGCCTGCTCGAGCCTTACGGAATTCTGGAGCTTTGCAAGACTGGACTTTGCTCAATGGACCGCGGAGAAAAAGTTCTTAAATAGTTTTTGGATTTTTGCGGTGGAAGATTTTTTTGACAGAAAACCTTTGAAAGCCGCGGGAAATATTTTTTCTAAAGAGATTCGCCGGGCAAGATGAATTGAAACGTCCTGCTCTGCTCGGCGGATTTTTTTTTGCGAAATTAGAAATCAAGAGACATTGAAAACCGCAAGATTCTTTTGATTTGCGTTGCAAGAATTTTGCGATTTTTTTTTGCTTTGCCTTGCGAGCGTCCAGCGAGTTTGATTTTTCAAATTCGTTTTGCGTTGCAAATGTCCAGCGAGTTGATTTTCTGCAATTTCGGATTTTTGATTTTTCCGCTTGAACACAATCACAACTAAAGCGCGTTTTCAAGAATCTTTATGGATTTTGGATTTTATATTTGTGCGGACTTTTTCCGGTGAGCTTTTTGAACCAGCGGTCAAACTGCGTGATTGAGCCGAAGCCGCACTGCAAAGCGACTTCCATAACCGGGCAGTTTTTTCCGAGAAGCGAGCACGACTTTGCGATTCTCAGCGAATTAACGTACTCAACAAAAGTAAAATCCGTGAACTGCTTAAAGCTGCGGCTCAGATGGCTTGCCGTCATATTGAATCTCGATGCGGTCTGTGAAAGATTCAAGTCCTCGGAAAAATGCGCGTTCACCCACTCGATGATTTCAGAAAAACGCTTGTTCATTATGAACGCTGGAAGCGAGTCGCTTTTGTTTTCAACGCTGTGCCGGCTCGCGAAAACCAGAATTTCAGTCAAAATGCTCCACGAAAGCGCCTGATAATTTTTTTTCTGCCCCGAAAGCTCTTCTTCAAGTCGCGAAAACATCGAATTTATGATTTTCTGGTCTTTCTCGTCAAACTGAATCAGAACATTCATATTTTTCAGGATATTTCCGACCTCGCTTGAATGGGAATTTTTTGAGAACGGCAAATGGCTTTCATCGTCAAAAAAAATATTGAAAAGCGAGCAGATTTCGCCCTGAGCGTTTATCGCGCGGTGAAGAACGCCCGGAGCCACAACTATAAACGCGCCGGCTTTCGCCTGAATCGTCTTGTTTCCGTAAAAAAACGCGCGCTCGCCTGAAACAATGTACAAAACTTCCCACCAAAGATGAAAATGCCTTCGCGGATTCGTTTTTGCCTTTGATTTTTCAACGAGAGTAAAGCCCAGACTTTCCGAAGTGAACCTGAAATCGTCCATAAAAAAGATTCTACATCAAAATCTGCACAAATTCTGTAAAAAACGACAAATTCTGAACAGATTTTATCATCAAAATGAATTAAATTAATCATATGGAATCAATTAAATCAAATTCATCTGAACAAAATTCTATCGAGCTTAACAAAAAGGAAAACAGCCGCCGATTATTGATGATTTCGGGCAGCCAAATTAAAGCTCTTGTCCTGATTTCGCTTCCGCTTGTTTTTTACGCGTGCATCGGGCAGATTTTCCAGCTGATTGACACGATTATCGCGGCGAATATGAGCGCGAACACGGTTTCAACCGTAAGTTTTGTGGCGCAGCTTGAAAAAATGATTGTCGCAATCGCAACAGCCCTTTCCGTTGGCGGCGGAGTCTTAATCGGACGGACTTTCGGCTCTGGAGATATGCAGAAATTCCGCCGCGAAGTGAACACGCTATTTTTCCTCGGAATTTTCGCGGGTCTTGCAATCCTTATTCTCACGATTCCTGGAATGCACACAATCCTGAAACTTCTGAAAATGCCGGACGAGCTTTTGCTTCAGGGAACGGTTTATTCTTCGCTTTTGATTGGAAGCTGCCTTTTTCAGTTTATAAACACGATTTTCTTTGCGATTCAAAAGGCGAAAGGAACGACAAAAATCATAATGTTCGGAAACCTGCTCGTTCTTGCAATCAAGACTTCGCTGAACATTCTCACGCTGAATCTAATCAAGCTGAACATAATTTCAGCAGATGCGGGAATCTACTTTTTGCCGATTGCGACAATTCTCGCGCATTTCACGCTAACCGTAATCGCGTTCTTCAATATGACGAGCAAGAAAAATCCTTTTCGGCTTGACTTTAAGCTCTGTGAATTCAAGAGCTTTTTCCTAAAGCCGGTCGCAAATTTGAGTATTCCGGTTTTCTTCGAGAAATTTATTTTCGCGTTCGGAAAAGCGATTGTAAATTCAATGTGCGCCTCGCTCGGAACAACTGTAATCGGCGCGCTTGGAGTAAGCGACAGAATCTGCGGTCTTTCCACAAACCCGATTTCAGGATTTCAGGAAGCGGAGTCGAGCCTTGTCTCAAACAACATCGGCGCAAAGCAGATTGAGCGGGCAGTCAGCTTTTTTTACCGCACGCTGATTCTCACGATGAGCTACACAATCATCTTTTTCCTAATCACAGGAATTTTCAAAAGCCAGATAATCGGAACTTTTGCAAAAGGAGACGCGAATTTTGCGGCGGAAATCTCGCAAATCTACAACTGGGAGCGTTTCGACACGATTCTTGTCGCGCTGAACACTTCGGTTATGGGACTTTTGTACGGATTCGGAAAAACGAAAGTGAGCATGGTCATCAATATCTCGCGTCTTTTTGTCTTTAGAATTCCGTTCTTGCTGCTTTTCTTGTACGCTCCGGGACTTTACGCGAAAGTCGGGCTTGCAGGAATCGGAATGGCGATGTGCATTTCAAACAGCTGCACGGGAATTACCGCTGGAATTTACGCTTTCTGCTTTATCAGAAAACTAAAGAAATCAGACAAACAAAAATAAAATCTCTTAAATCTGAATTGGCAAAATAAGGAAACGAGGCTGGCAAAATGAAACGCCGGCCTTTTTTAATTCGGAATCTCTAGCCTGTATCTAGCATAGATGCTGAAACAAAACGAACACAAAGTGTTCGAGTTCAACATGACAATTTGTTTTTTAGGCGACCTTTTTTGTTCCGCAAGCAAAAATCTTCCTGAATAGAATTTCATAATTTTTTTCGATATAATTTTCCTCATTCTTGAAAGAGAACTGGAGGAAAAATGAAAGTATTGCTTATAAACGGAAGCCGGCGCGACAACGGCTGCACATTCACAGGACTTTCAATCGTTGCAAAGGCGTTGAACGAGAACGGAATCGAGACTGAAATCTTCAATGTTGGAAACCGCGTTCACAACGGGCAAATCGAGGACGTTCTAAAAGAAGCCGCAGAAAAAATCAAAAATTCAGACGGAATTGTTGTCGGCTCGCCAGTTTATTACGCTTCTCCAAGTGGCGAGCTTGTCTATTTTCTCGACAGATTTTTTGGACGATGCGTTGACGCGCTCCGATACAAGCCGGCGGCGGCGATTTCCTCTTGCAGACGCGCAGGAAACACAGCCTGCCTTGACGTTCTTCTAAAATATTTTTCCTACAACCAGATGCCGATTGTCTCTTCAAGATACTGGAACGAGATTCACGGCTCAAAGCCAGAGGACATCTTGAAAGACGAGGAAGGCGTTCAGATTATGAAAATTCTCGGACAAAACATGGCGTGGATTCTAAAGTCAATCGAGGCAGGAAAAAAAGCAGGAATCGCACAGCCACAGACAGAAGAAAACATCTACACGAATTTTATAAGATAGAAACTTTTTTGCATTGTGAATTAAAAAATGGCACAGAACACATTTGGAACAATTTTTAAGGTTACGACTTTTGGAGAAAGCCACGGCGCGGGCTTGGGCTGCATTGTTGACGGAATTCCGGCGGGAGCAAAAATCGACGCGGAAAAAATTCAGGCGGCTCTTGACCGGAGAAAGCCCGGACAGAGTTTCGGCGGAAAAAACAACGCGTCAGTAACTTCACGAAAAGAAGACGACAAAGCGGAAATTTTGAGCGGAATTTTTGAAGGAAAAGCCGAGGGAACGCCAATCGGAATTGTAATCAGAAACACAAGCCAGCACTCAAAAGACTACGGAAACCTTGCAAACACTTTCCGCCCCGGACACGCAGACTTTTCTTTTTACGCAAAATACGGCTTCCGCGACTACAGGGGCGGCGGACGCTCCAGCGGAAGAGAAACGGCAGCCAGAGTTGCGGCAGGCGAAATCGCGCGGCAAGTTCTCGAACAGCTTTGCGGAATAAAAATTACTGCGTACACAGAACGCGCGGCTGGAATTTCAATTGAAAAAATTGATTTTTCAGAAATCGAGCAGAATTCGCTTCGTGCGGCAGACTCAAAAGCAGCCGAGAAAATGAACGAGAAAATCGAGGAAATCCGGGCGAACAAGGACAGCGCGGGCGGAGTTATCGCCTGCAAAATCCAGAACGTTCCGGCAGGGCTTGGCGAGCCGGTTTTTGGAAAGCTCGACGCGGAGCTTGCAAAAGCGATTGTCGGAATCGGAGCTGTAAAAGGAATTGAATTCGGAGACGGATTTGGCGCGGCAGACTCGACAGGAAGCGTGAACAACGACAAAATGCGCGCCTCAAAAGACGGAAAATCCGTGGAATTTGAGTCAAACCACGCAGGCGGAATTATCGGCGGAATTTCAAACGGAAACGAGATTTTCTTCCGCGTTGCGGTAAAGCCAGTTCCAAGCATTTTCAGAAGCCAGGAGACAATTTCTGTTGACGAAGCCGGAAAATACACAGACTCCGACCTTGTGATTGAAGGCAGGCACGACGTTTGCCTTTGCCCGAGAATCGTGCCGGTAATCGAAGCGATGACGGCAATCACATTGCTGGATTTATATTTGCAGAACAGGGCAAGCAAATTGCGTTAAACTGCGTTAGGCAATGGAGCAACGCCGCAGGCGGCCACTGGACTGAAGCGGAGCGAGGGAAGCGGCTGGAGCGAAAGCGGAATTGCGGAACTGCCGCCGCCGTTTTTCGCGGGTTGTTCCCCGCGGAAACGCGAACGCCCCGAAAACTAGAAAATCAGAATTGTTTTTATAAATTTAAAAGAATGACGAAAATGGGAAAACAGCGTGCGCTGGCGGTTTTTCTAAAGTTTCCAGCTGACGAGCGCGCCTAGAAGCTTTCCGAAAATGCCGGATTTTTCCTGCGTCCGGTCGGCGACGAGAGGAACGGTTTCAAGCACGGCGTTTTCCGAAATGTACTGAATCTGGCCATATTGCTCGCCCTCTTTTACGCCGCCGTAAATAAATTTTGGAAGCTGAACTGAGATTTTTATTTTTCCGGCTTTTTCTTTCGCGCTTAAAGCCTCGGATTTTTTGACCGTGAGCGGATTTTCCCACGCGGGAACGAGCTTCACAAACTTTCCTGAATCATTTTTCGATCCGATTGAAGGCACAACAAAGCCTTTCTCAAAGCCTTCGGCAAGTTTTTCAGACGGAAAAAAGTCCGCGAAGTTTGAAAAAGCCCATTCCATCATCTCTTCGCCGTCGTGGACGCGCCCTGCGTTTCCCTGCTTTGAGCCGGCTCCGCGGCCACGCAAAGTAACGGAGATAAAACGAGTGCCATCGCGTTTTGCGGTGAGCGCAAGATTGTAGCCGCTTTCGTAAATGAATCCTGTCTTGATTCCGTCGCAGCCTTCGAGAACTCCAAGAAGCGGATTTGTGTTCCGCTGGTAGATTGCAAGCGAGTCGCCTTTTTCCTTTTGCCAGCTCGGAAGATTTTTTTCAAGCGGATATTTTATGCTCGGAGCGGAATGAAATTCCTCGATTCCCTGCGGATATTTTTTCACATATTCAAAGCAGAAAGACGCAAGCTCTCGCGCGGTCGTAAGATTATGCTCGTCGTAGCCGCTCGGCTCAACAAAATGAGTTTTTTCAAGGCCGAGATTTTTGCAGGTCTCGTTCATCCGCTCAACAAACGCGCCTGTGCTGCCTGAAACGTAATTCGCGACAGCCAAAGCCGCGTCGTTTCCGGAAGCAACTGCAAGACCTTTCAAAAGCTCGCGGAGCGTTACAGTCTGCCCCTGCCCCAAAAACATAAGCGAAGCGTCGCGTGGCATATTCACAGCCCAGCTTTTCTCGGGAAGAGGCACAACATCGTCAAGCGTGAATCTGCCGGAAGCCACGTCCTCAAAAACGAGATACATCACAAAAAGTTTCGTCAAAGACGCAGGCGGAATCACCTCGTCGGCGTTTTTTTCAAAAAGAATGTTTCCGTTTGAAGCATCAATCAAAATCGCAGAGCCTGCCCACACGTCAAGATTCGCGTCGATTTCAAAAGAAGGATTTTTCAGAAGCTTTGTCCGTTCGTCAGGATATTTTTCGTCAAGAAGAGAACTAAGCGCGGCTTTTGATTCCGCGGAAAGCTCCACGAGATTCTGTTTTTTCGTGAAAGACGCGGCGTAAATATTGAAGGAAATCACCGCGGCGAAAACTAAGACAAGCGCGCCGAGCGCAAAAGCAAGATATTTTTTTGTTTTTGAAGATTTTTTATTTTTGTCCGCGCCGTTTTTAAGGCTCACAAACTCGCCAGAAACGTCATTTTTATCATCGTAAAGCATAGAAAGATTTTAGCAGAAAAGGGAAATGTGGGAAAGAAAGGGGGAAACGGGAAGAGGGACAAGGACTGAGGGACATGGGAACAACTTGCGCTGACAAATATAGTATAAAAATTTTGTCATGCTGAATTTATTTCAGCATCTGCAATAGATACAGCATATAGATTTCGAAACACATTCGGAATGAAGACTTCATTCTAAACAAAGTACGTCATTCCGAACTCGAGCAGTTTTCTGGTCGTTTCGTTTCGGAATCTTCTAAAACAAAGAATCCTCTCGCTTTGTTTCGGAATCAGCTACACAGTGCGGAATTTTTTCCCGAAAGCGAAAACTTGTATTCGTTTTCGGGAAAATCCCGATTGCTTCTTTTTAATATTTTGAGATTCGGGACGTTCCCGATTTGCGTTTTTAAATAAAAATGGGCTTCGGGAAGCTCCCGATTGTCAATTTCTGATAAAAATGGCTTTCGGGATAATCCCGATTGCCTATTTTTGCTAAAAGTTGCTTTCGGGAAAATCCCGATTGATGTTTTTTCCTGAAGTTGCGTTTCGAGAAAATCCAGGCGACAAATTGCACTGGAGAGCGAATGACGGGCTGCCACGCACTTAAAGCAAAAAAAATGCACAGTCCATATTTTTATTATGAACTGTGCATTTTTAATTTTGCGTTAGGGATAGTAAGGGCGCGCTTGCGCGTTGCTAAGTGAGCGAAAGCGAGCGCAATGAAGCGCGGCGAGCGCGGAATCTAGCGAACGGCGGCTTGCCGCAAAAATAGTCTGGCAGACTATTTTTAGTGAGTCTCCGAGAAGCTACGCTTCGACGGTGAATAGCCCGGCGGCACTGCCGCAACGCCCTGTTTTTTTAATTGCCTTGAAAGCTGGACTTCCCTACTTTGCGATTGCGTCAATCACGCTTTGCTCGTATTTTGTCCAATAGTCGCTTTTGCATGAAAATCGGCTTTCAGAATCGACTTTGAACATTATTTCGCCGTCGTTGTTCTCGCCGATTGCCTTTGCTGGCTTTGCGATGTTTTTTCCGAGAGCCGGAATCGAAGTTTTGATTGCTGAAGCGAATTCGCCTGCAATCACAAAGCCGCCGAGCTTGTTGTTGTGGGTGCTTTCGCCTTGCGCCATAAGCTCGCGTGCTGCCGAGTCATCGCCTTTGTCGGCGTACGCTTTTTCGTAAAGCGATTTTGTGATTTCAAATCCGTCAATCAAGGCGACATTTTCCTCTTTTGCAAGCTGGCGGACTGCCTCAACGTAGGCGTTGTTTGAAGTGACCTGCGTTTTTGTCGTTGTGTCGGTTGAGTCATGGTGAGGGCGGATTTTTCCGTCTGCCTCAAAATAAAGGCGTGAAACCGGCGTTACGAGAACTGGAGTCGCGCCCGCTTTTCTTGCGGCTTCGATGTACTGTTTGAGATACCATTTGTAAGTTCCGCCGCAGTCATAAGAATAGAAAGTGTCTCCGTATTTTGACTTGTAGCTGTCTGGAGTTTTTACTTTTTTGCCCTCGCTTGCAGGATAAACGCCTTTCGCGTCCGGCTTTCCGAGCGGAACATAGCGGTCTTCAAGATAGCCGGCAGAATTTGAGCAGTCGTTGTGTCCGAACTGGATAAAAAGATAGTCGCCTTTTCCGATGTTCTCGGCAATTTTGTCAAGGCTTCCCTCGTTGATGAAGTTTCTTGCCGAGCGTCCGCCGTTAGCGTAGTTCTGGACTGCAACTCCGTTGTTGAACCAGTTCTGCAAGAATTCTCCCCACGCGCCTTCGTTACGCGTCTGCCCCGCGCTCCACATTCCGTTTGCAGAATAGTCTCTTACAGTTGAGTCGCCTGCAAGGAAGATATTTGTCGCGTCGGCTGTTCTTGGTCTGGCTGCCGCGGCTTTTGAAGGATAAGCGTAGCCTTCGAGAACTGCGCAGTCAAGCTTTGCAGAAATTGCATTTCCAGTTTCTCCGCTTCGGAGCTTTGGAGTTACAACACACTTGATGATGAATCCTGAATCCTCTTTTGTGAGAAGATAAGACTTGTCCGCGTAGCCCGCGCTTTGCTTTACGAGAGTCTCTTTCGCGTCTTTTTTGACGTTTTCAACTCTGTACCATTGAATCAAAGATTCGTCCTCATCTTCTGAAATTTTTCCAAGAGAATAATGAACTGTGATTGTGTGTCCCGGATAAGGCGTGTTGATGTCGTCGTCTGTTGTGAAGCTTGCCTTTTTCGCCTTGATTTTCGCCTTTGCAGGAGATGAATAGAACGCCGGTTTCCAGTCTCCGAAGAAATCTTTTGGAGAGAATCCAGAATCTGACTTCAAGGCTGTTTTTCCGATTCTGTCGCTAAGGTCGAGCGGCTTTCCGTTCCAGATTGTGTTGAACTCGCGGAAATTCGCGTTTTCAGGCTTGTTTCCGCTCATTGAAGTCCAGCCGTCGTCCGCGATTATGTACTCGTTTCCAAGAACTGTGTTAATCCAAGCGACGCGCGCGTCTTTTCCCCACGGGCGGCCTAGGAAGCAGACTGTCTGCTCTGTTCCAGTCTCCTGACTCAAGACGCAGTTGTAGAACAAATATCCTTTTGATGTTGAAGTTCTTGCGGCTGTCGCGTATCCGCCTGAAGCGCGGTCTGTGTAGCCAGCAAATCTGATTTCGCAGTTTTCAAACACAACATCTCCGTCTCCAAAGATAAAGTCTGTGTTTCCTTCGATGTAGCAGTTCTTGAAATATGCGTTTACTGCGGCTGTGTAAAGAGTGTCCTGGCTTCCCAAGAAACGGCAGTTTTTGAATTCTGAATCTTTTGCCTCAACAGCGATTGCGGCAGAGCGTTCTGTCGCGGCTTTTGAGCGAACGTCGGAATTGAGCTTGCGCTGGAAAGGGAAACTTCCGTCCATTTCAACGCCGTCTTCAATTTCCTCGTCTGTAACGTATTTGTTGAATGAAGTCTCGAATGTGATTCCTTCTGCGCGGAAAGCGGTTGCTGTCGGCTTTACGTAAGTTGCAACGCCCCATTTTGCCGCGATGTGCTTTGCAAATTTGTCGTAAGCCAAATCTTCGTCAAAATATCCGTTTTCGCTTGCTGAATAATAATAATATCCGATTCCGTAGTACCAAGTTAGCTTGACTTCCTTTGAAACGTCGTCATTTTTGAGCGTGATGTAAGGAGAATCAACAAAAATCTGCTCGCGGTAAACGCCCGGCTCAATGTGGATTGTGATTCTTTCCTTCTCGCTTTTCGGATTCATTGCGGCGGCGGCTTTTAGGGCTGCGTTCACCGTTTTGAATTCATCTTTTTTTCCGACTTTAAGATTTTGTCTAAGAGGATGAACAACCGGAAGCGATTCCTTTTTCTTGTATTTTATGTCTTTTTTGACATTCGCGCCGTTCACAACAACGTGATTTTCAGAAATTGTCGTGTCGGTTTCAGAAAGAACGAGATATTTTCCGTCGCGGAGACTTGCAGAATATTCTTTTGCAATCAGCTTCGCAGGATAAACGTAGCCGTCCTCAAGATTCTTGAAGGAAATTTCGCTCGGGAAAACCGAAACATCTCCGAACTGCTTTCCAGAAACCTCGTAAACTGGCTTTGCCTTTACTTCAACATTTTTTTCAAGGTTTGAAAGAGAATCAAAAATTTTGTCAGATGAAATTTCGTAGTCGTTCGCGCCTTTAAGAGATGCCGTGTATTTTACAGCAGGCTCAAGCTCGCCTGAAAAAGAGAAATCCGGCTCAATTTCGATTTCAACAGGCTGATAATTCGAATTTTCCGGCGGAACAAATTCAAGAGAGAGCTTTTCAAATTTGTAGTCAGAAGCCAAGCCGCTAAGTTTTCCAGTCAACTTGTAAGTTTTTGACTCGGCAACTGCAACGTTGAATTTTACGTTTTTTCCGCTGTCAGATTTTGATGTCTTTAAGATTTTTGTCTCGCTTGAAACTCCAAAGCCTTTCATTCCAGACAAAACGGCAGTAAGCTCGTAGCCCGCAGGAAGATTCGCCGAATAATTTTTTCCGTTCACCTTTGCGGCAATTTCCTGATTTGTATCTTTCACAACGAATTTGAGAGAAGCCCCGGAAGCCGCGCCAGCAAAATTTCCTGAAACCTGAGCCGCAGGAAATCTTGAAACTCTGTAATAGACTGGTTTTCCGGCAGTTTTTCCAGGAAAAATTTTATAAACGCCGTCGTAAGACGCAATCCAAGAATACAAGACAGACTCGTTTTTAAGAGAAGCCTCTTCAAGCTGCCTTCCGTCTTTCGCGCCTGAATCGTCCGTGCTGGCAAAGTAAATTTTCTCGTCCGCAGCGTTTGAAGTTCTCGCGTAAAGATTGATTATGTCGCCTGATTTTACGTTTTTAATCAAAATGCAGCGTTTTGACTCGTCGCCTTTTCCGTTGCAGTACCAAATTCCGTTCGCCTCGTAGCCGTCGTCAAAAGAAAAAGCTGCGTAGCCTTGATTTCCGTAGTTTTTCTTCCCCGAATAATAAGCGCGGTCGTTGTTGTCAGGATAAATTGTAACGTCGCCGAAAGTGATTTCCGACTTTGTGAATTTTCCGTCAGAAGCGATTTCTGCCAAATTGTCGATGTCGGAAACTGAAATATGGTTCACAGCGTTTTTCTCGCTGACTCCTCCAAAATCCCAGACCTCAACTTTTCGGTTCTGGGCAGAAAGCGTGCCAAACGAGACCGCAGCCCCGATAAAGCACAAAACTTTTTTAACAAAACTGATTTTTTTCATTAGAAAACCTCTTTAAAAAGACTTCATTTTTCGATTTTAATGAAAACAAGCCGTAATTTACATATCAGAATTTTTCAAAAAGTGTTGTTAATAGGAAAATAAGGAAATCTTAAAAAAACGACTTCATAAGGAAGGAAATGATGAATCGAAGTTCAGCATGACGAAAATTGCGCGTCATTCCGAATTTATTTCGGAATCTGCAAAAGAAATTTTGAAACATATCAAACGAAGATGCTGAATCGAAGTTCAGCATGACACAAAAAATTGCACGTCATTCCGAACTCGTTTCGGAATCTGCAAAAGAAATTTTGAAACCACGCGAATACAGATGCTGAATCGAAGTTCAGTATGACAATACGTGTTCGAGTTCAGCATGACGGGAAAAATAGCGAGTCATTCCGAACTCGTTTCGGAATCTGTAATAGAAATTTTATCTTACATTTCTCAGAAGCGTGAATTCAAATCCTTCATCGAGCAAATCTCCAATCAAGAGGCTGAGCTTTTCATAGAGAAAGTCGTTTCGTTTTCCTTTTGAAATGCCGGTGCTTACAGGAATCACCATTTTGTCTTCCGCGTTTGAGACAAAAAATTCAACAAGGCTTTCCGCGCTCAAATACCATTGTTTTTTGTCGCCGTCGAGAGTTGCTGTATCCAAGCTAAGGCGGCCGCAGTCAATGTATTTGTAGCCGCTTTTCTCGCCGTAGGATTTTATTTTTTCGTCCGCAATGTAATTTGGCGCGTGCCACATCAAAGAAAGCTCCGAGCCTGTCGCCGCGAAAAATTCGTCCTCGTTTCTTGCAAGTCCGCGCCGCACAAATTCCTCGTCAATAACAAATCCTTTCTCGTTAAAATCCGTGAGCGTAAAAAACATTGAGGCGCAGTCGTGTCCGCTCATCACAATCTGCTTTGTTTCTTTTGGATAACGCCGGATAAATTCTCCGTTCAGAAAAAAAGTCGCTTTTATATTGTAGTCATTTAAAACCGACAGAATTTTTGGAATTCCGTCCGCGCTGTCCAAAGCGTCAAAAACCAAAGCCGCTCGCCTTCGGGCCGGTGCTTTTCTCACAGAATCAGCAAAAACAGGAGATGTCGTTCCGTTTCCGGTCAAATTGCGGATGTAAAGCGCGTTTTCAAAAAGCAGATTGTCCGTCGTGCCGCAGTAGACGCGGAATTTTCCGTTTTGCGCAACTTGCGCCTGGCGAGCCGCTTTTTTCATAAATTCAAAAGATGTGCGGCTGTCTTCCGCAGTTTTCCGCCAGATGTTTTTGTAGGAATCATAATCATAAAAAACCGCGCCGCCCGCAGAACTTTGCGCCGTAACAACATTTTCTGCGCCGGGCTTCCAGAACGCGGATTTTATAGAAGACAAGAACAAAATTCTTCCGTCTCCGGCAAATTTTCCGTCATCGTTCATCGTCCATTTTCTAACAGAAGAGCTTCCACCCGCAAAAATCGTCTCGTTTCCGCTCCAAACGTAAGAAACAGATTTTTCTCCGCCCAAGTCTCCGATTTTTTTCCAGCCGTCGATTTCATAAACAAAAAGATGATTTCCCGCGCCGAACGCAATTTTTTTTCCGTCTGGAGAAAGCGCGGGAGTTTTTGCCTGCTCAAAAGTTCCAATCAGCTCAATAAGCGAAGAAAGCCTGTAGACGCATGATTTTTTCTTTCCGTCATCGCTTCCGACAAGATTAACCCACAAAATTTCGCTTCCGTTTGAAGCCCAGTAAAGATTGTAATCGACAACCGAGCCTTTTACCGTGCTGAAAGGCTTTGAATAAGTATCTGCGAAGTTTTTCGAGCTTGTTCCGTCAATCTCGTAAACCGAAATCACAGAATTCGCCTTTATCATAAGAAGCCGATTTGCCTGCGGATTTATCCAAAATTTGTCTTTTCCGCCGTCAAATTCAAGAGGAAGTTTTCCGACAACAATGCCAGTTCCAACGATATTTGAGTACAATGCGCGCGTGTAAAGCTCGTTTGTTCCAATCTTGTAGATTAAGCCGCCGTCAATGTAGATAAAATATTTTGAATTCGCCCAAGAGACGCTGTTAATGCCGCCCTCGCCTATTTTTCTGAACTCGTCGCCCAACTGAAGATTCTGCTCGCAGGCTTTCGGGTCGCAAAAATAAATGCCTTTTGATTTTTTGCCGTTTTTTTCGTAAAGGAAAAGCTCTTTTCCGGGACACCATTTCACAGGAATTTTTTCATAGTCGAATTCCGCGTCCTCATCGATAACAAATTCCTGAAATGTAAAGGAATTTTTCAGAATCAGCTTTGCGGAAGCCGGACCAGTTTTTTTTAAGAAGCAAATCCATTTTCCACTTGTGCTTGCGAGCGCGGGAGTCATTCCTTTTGCGGCAGTCGGAAGCGATTCTTCCTGAGTAATCCACGTGAGATTTTCGTCCGCAACTGAATAGCGCGCAGTTCCGTAACGGTTTCTAATCTGCAGAACCGCTCCGCCAGAAAGCAGCTCCATTTTTTCAGGATAACAGGTGAGAATCTTTGTGTTCTGGGATTTTGTCGCGTCGGTCAAAAAAAGAGTCTTGTAATTTTCGCCGCCAAGATTATGCTCGATTGTGTAAAGAATTTTGCTTTCGCTGTTTATCTGCAGATTTTCAAATTTTATGAGATTTGAAGCCGAAAATCCGCAAAATCCTGAGAACAAAACAAAAATGCTAAAAAATGATTTTTTCAATTTTTTCATCGCGAACCGCAAAATCAGGCGTTTTTTTTCGGTTTTGCCCCCGACTGCATTTTTTCAGTAAGCTCGCCAAGCTCTTTTTCAAGTTCTTCTATTTTATGCTGAATTTTCTGAACGCGGCTGACTCTGTTTTCCGCCTGCTTTGCTTCAAGCTGGCTAAAAACATTTTCCAGAATCATTTTGTCGTCCGCTTCCTTGCGCTGTTTTCCGCACCACGGACAGTAAATAAAAGATTCATCGATAGGGCGGCCGCAGTCGCAAAAAGTTATAAAATCCATTTTCCGTTTCCGTTTTTTCGCGCCAATTTTATGGTCATTCTATGGCAAATTCAGCGTTTTATAAATCTCGTTTTTAAATAAATTTTATTAAATAAATCAAAAATTGCTTTTTCCGCTTTTCAGTCATCAAAATATCAAAATTATTTTATCAGACTTAGCGGGTCGGCAAGTTTTCCGTTCTTGTAGACCGTAAAATGAAGATGCGGACCGGTTGAATATCCTGTAGAGCCGACAAGTCCGATTTTCGTGCTTTGGTCAACGTAAGTTCCAGTTTTTGCAAGCGTTTTGAGCATATGCGCGTACAAAGTCTGGTAGCCGTTTCCGTGGTTTATGATAACATAATTTCCAAAAATGTTGCTCCAGCCAACATAAGCGACTTTACCGCTCATCGCAGAATAAATCGGAGTTCCCTGCGGACAAGCCATATCAATTCCAGTGTGGTTTGAAGGCGCGCCGGTGAAAGGGTCTTTTCTGTGTCCAAAATAAGAGGAAATTCTGTATTTTGTTTTTAGAGGACAAACGAAAAGCTCGCCCATCGCTTTTTTAAGGCTCGCAGAATCCATTTTCGCGCCCGGAATAAAAAGCTCCATTCCTTTTGAAAGCACATCGGAAGTCAAATCGTTAGCGTCAAGAATCTCCTCAACGCTCACGTGATATTTCACAGAAATCGCATTCAATGAATCTCCAGCCGAAACTTTGTGAATCAATCCGTCCTGAGAAGGAATTCTTAAAATCTGCCCGGCTCTTAAAGTGCGGACGTTTCCAATATTGTTCACGGCAATCAAAGTTGAGATATTTGAAAGCCCGAAACGCCTTGTAATCGTTGAAATCGCGTCTCCTGAGCGGACTTTGTAATCCTGAAAAGCGACTTTCTGCCCGATTCCAATGCTCGCCGCAGTCAAAATCTTTCCGTTCTCATCGAGAACGTTTCCATTTTCGTCAACATCGGAAACAATATCTTCCATCGCAAATTTCGACATCGCAATATCCAAAAAATCAAAATCGACAGAAGAATCAGGATTGAATTTTAAAGAAAGAGAATGAGATTCAAAATATGAAAGCGCGTTAAAAACAGTAACCGGCACAACGAGCAAAATCAAGGCGAGCAAAAAAAGCGGAAAATAAAAAACGGCTTTTTTGCCTAATTCGGAAAGCGATTTTTTTTCTTTTTGCCTCGGAGAAGCTTTTGCGGCGGTTTTTAAACCGGTTTTCATACCGTTTTTTAAACCGGTTTTCACAAACGGATAATTGAAATTGAATTCCGTTTCCGTCCGGGTTGTCTGTTTTCTGGCAGCCGAGCCAACATAACTGAATACTTCCATATATCTTTTATCGGAAAAATGCTAATATGAATTTAGATTTTAGGAGATGAAAATAAAACGCTCCGGCAAAATCTAAAAATTATGGAAGAAGAAAAATCAAAAAAAAATAAATATTCCGCGCTGATATTTTTTGTCTGCGCGGGGCTTGCCCTCGGACTTTTGATAAAGCTTTTCGCGTTTGAAATTCTGACAGTTTCAGGACGCTCAATGTTTCCCGCGCTTCACGACGGAGACAAAATTTTCATAAACAAGCTCGCATTCGGAATCGCTGAGCCTTACGGAAGCAAGCTGCTTGTCCAGTGGGCAAAGCCAAAAAAAGGCGACATCGTGATTTATCTTTATGATGACAAAATCGTTGTGAAACGCTGCGTGGCGGTCTCAGGCGACAAGCTGGAATATTCAAAAAATTCTGAATATATTTTAAAGACAGACGGAAAAGAAATTCCTCTGACAAAAATTCAATACGAAAATCTGAAAAATTCTGATTCAGTTCCAGAAGGCTATATTCTCGCAATCGGAGACAACTACGAGGAGTCGGTCGATTCTCGCGCTTACGGTTTTGTTTCGGCGCGGAACGTGCTTGGAAAAGTTATATGCAAATGAACGGATTCATCAAAAAAAAGCCACTTTATGTTTTGGTCGGACTTGCGGCCGCATTCTCAATTTTTGTGATTTCAAGATACGCGTTTTACGCTTTTAGAACGCCAGAAAAACGCGACCCAAAGGAAATTCCGACTCAGCGCGGCTCGATTCTCGACCGAAACGGAAAAGCTCTTGCAGTTCCAGCGAATTATTATGACTTTACAGTAACGCCTTCAGCGGTCAAAGATGAAAAAAAAGCGTTGTTCGCGTCTGTTGTCGCTCCGCACGTCGGGCAAAGCGAGAAGAAAATTCTTGAAATTCTTGAAACTCAGCAGGGAAAAACGTTCGTCTATCTCAAAAAAAACATAAATCAGGAAGCGGCGGACGCACTGCGGCAAGACTGCCTTAAAAACGGATTCGGCTCGGCAGTCCGCTTTGACAAGACTGAACGCCGCGTTTACCCAGAAAATAATCTTGCTTCCCAGCTGATTGGATTTTTGGGCGTTGACAACAAAGGACTTGCGGGAATTGAATTCTCAATGCAGGACATTCTCGCGCCAACAAAAGATGAAAACAACGAGTCAAAGCCGGGAAAAAATATTTTTCTCACGATTGACGCAAATCTCCAGTCCAGCCTTGAAAAAATCACCGAAAACGCGATGGAGAAAACAAAGGCGGAAAATATCATGCTGATTGCCGCGGAAGCAAAAACCGGCGAAATTCTTTCTTATATCAGCCTGCCTTCCGCAAATCTTAACGAATACACAAAAGCGACTCCTGAGCAGATGAAAAACCGCCCCGCAACCGACAGCTACGAGCCAGGCTCGGTCTTCAAGATTTTCTCTGTCGCGTCTTTTTTGGATGCCGGCGTAATCAAGGAAGACGACCTTTATCTTTGCGACGGACTTTACGAAAGAACAATGCCGAGCGGAGAAAAAATCAGAATCACTTGCCTTGACCATCACGGCTGGCAAACCGCAAGAAAAGCTCTCGAAAATTCCTGCAACGACGCGCTTGCGCAAATGAGCGAAAAAATCGAGTCGGAGCCGTTTCTTGAAAAAATCCGCGAGCTTGGATTCGGCTCAAAACCGGGAACAGAGCTTTCAGGCGAAACAACCGGCCTCGTCAGAAGCACAAGCGACAGATACTGGTCCGCGCGCTCAAAGCCGACAATCGCAATCGGACAGGAAATCACGGTAAGCGCGCTTCAAATGGTTCAGGCGGCAACGGCAATCGCAAACGGTGGAGTTCCCGTCCAGCTTACTTTTGTGAGCAAAATCACGGACAACACTGGAAAAGAAGAATTTATCCACACGCCGTTTTTACGAGACAGAGTTTTCAAATCTTCCACAGCGAATTATCTTTTGAGCTGCATGGAATCTGTCGCGAAAAACGGAACAGGACACCGCGCTTCAATCGGAGATGTCTCAATCGGCGTAAAAACTGGAACAGCACAAATGGCAGACCCGGTGAACGGCGGATATTCAAAAACCGACTTTATCTCAAACTGCATCGCGATGTTTCCAATCGAAAATCCTGAAATAATTCTCTACATCGTGATTGAAAAGGCACAGGGCGAAACATACGCAGGAAGAATCGTCGCGCCTGTAATCGCGCAGGCAGCAAACGTCATAATCGACCATCTTGGAATGAGCCGCGGCGGAGCTTCAAGCCTTGCGCATCCGGGACTTGTCTCAATCGAGGCGCAAGCTCCTGTTTCAATCGGCGAGACAGTTCCAGACTTTAAGGGAATGTCAAAACGCCAGCTTCTTCCGATTCTCGACAGAAAAGACATCCACGTGAAAATAAACGGCGACGGCTGGGTCACAACCCAAAATCCTGCCGCCGGAACTCCCGTTACGGAGAATATGAACATTGAACTCTATCTGGAATAAAAATATCGCGCTTTTTAAGGAACGGTTTCCGTCTCTCGCAAAGATTTTTCAGCAGGAGATTCTCGATTTTTCTGAATTTTTCGCTGATAAAGACAAAAATGAAATCGAAAAAAATGACGAATTTGAATCTCTTGAAACTTGCGAGAATTGCGAGAAAATCGAAATTCAGAATCAAAATCAAAATGACGAAAAAAATGCAGCTCAACACGATGAAAATGTAAACCGAAACGAACGAAACGCAAGCGAAGCTTTTTCTCAAAACAAAATCGACGGAAAAAATCAAAACGGTTCTCGAAACGCAAACACAAGACAAATTCAAAATCCAAAAATCCAAAATCTAAAAATTCCGATTGAAATTTTTCCTTCAAAATTGCGGATTCCGAACTCAGAAGATTTTTTTCCGACGGCAAAAGAAAACGGAAAATATCTTCATTCCGCTTACAATCCGGTCCGCGAAGCCGAGCAAACGGCGCAGGCGATTCACAAGGAAAAAACAGACATTTTCGGAACGGCTTTTTTCGGCTCTGGGCTTGGCTACAACGCGATTTTCTATGCGCGGCTTTTTCCGAACGACACAATTATTCTCGTTGAAAGCGACGCAAGATATTTTTTCACCGCGCTTTCAGTTCTCGACTGGAGCGATTTTTTCAAGGCAAAAAACATAATTGTCGCGCTTGAAACTTCGCCAGACCAAGTTATTTCAATTCTCGAACGCGCAGGCGGCTTCAAGCACATTCACATTTACGAGAATTCCGCCCAGACTCAGCATGCAAAAGATTATTTTTCAACGCTGAACGCGCTAATCGAACGGAACAAAAAAAAATATCAGATAAACAATTCCACGCTCGAAAAATTCTCCGGGCTTTGGCTAAAAAATTCTTGCAGAAATCTTCATCATCTTGCAGAAAAAGACGGCGTGAACATTTACAACGGAAAATTGAACCCGAAGATTCCGGCTCTGATTCTCGCGGCAGGCCCGACTTTGGAAAAATCGCTTCCGCATCTAAAAGAGCTAAAAAAACGCTCGGTTCTGATTGCGGTTGACACAGCTCTCCGCCCTTGCCTGAAAGCTGGAGTTGAGCCTGACTTTATAATTCTCTGCGACCCGCAATATTACGCTTACCGGCACATCGCGGGACTTTCTTCGCCTTCAAGCGTCCTGATTACAGAATCTGCGGCTTATCCATCTGTTTTCAGATTCGCCTGCAGAAAAATCGTAATGTGCTCTTCGATGTTTCCGCTCGGGCAATTCGTTGAGTCAAAAATCGGCGAAAAAGGCGTTTTGAGCGCGGGCGGCTCTGTTTCAACAACGGCTTGGGATTTTGCGCGTTTAATAGGCGCGAAAAACATAATTTTTTCAGGACTCGACCTCGGCTATCCCGATTTTCAGACGCACATCCGCGGCTCCACTTTTGAAGAAAAAATTCACGCGATTTCAAAAAGGACAAATCCGGCGGAAAAGCTCGGAATCGCGTCGCTTTTTGCGGCTGGAGCAGAAAAATCGCTCGACTACAGCGACGCGGAAATTCTGACCGACTGCAAGATGAAAATGTTCGCGTGGTGGTTTGAAAGCAAGCAGGAAGAATTTTCGCCATCGGGAATCGCGTCATATTCGCTTTCAGAAAAATCCCTGAAAATTCCGGGATTCAAAACTCTTTCAATCGGGCAAATTCTTTCTCTTCCAGATTTTTCAGATTTGAAAAACGAATTTTTCGCTCAAAGCGAGGGCAAAAAATCAGAAATCTCAGATTCCGAAAAATCAAATCAATTTTCTGAAATCAAAGATTCCGAAAGAACAAATTCAGAAAACGAAAATTCTGAAAATCAACAAAAAATTGGAAACGAACGTGAAGCAGGAATCAAAAACGAGATTGAATCAAAATCGGAAAACAAATGCGAAAACGAGCCAAAATCTAAAGAAACTTCTTCAAACGCTGAATCAAAATCCGAAAACAAACGTTCAACCGAATCAGAAAAAAATCCCGAAAACGCAACTTCAGAAAACAAACAAAAATCGCAAAATACTGAAAACAGCGAAAGATTCAAAAAAGTTCTCGAGATGATAAAAAACGGGCTTGACGAGCTTTATCTTCTTGCAAAAAAAGGCGCGAATATTTCAGACAAGGCGATTGCAAAGCAAATCGGCTATTCAGTCAGCAAAAAATTCGGAAATCAAAAAAATTTCTCACTTGAACTTGAAAAAATCGACTCGGCAATCTTGAATTCACAATTCAAGGATTTGGCGGCTCTCGTTTTTCCAACGGAATCCCAGCTGAGCAAAATCTACGAAAAAACGGCTTTCAGTCCGAACAAGCTCGTCGCAACTTTCCAGCGTTCAAAAATCATTTACAGCGAGCTTGAAAAAAGCATAAAAAATTATCTCAAAAATTTGTCAATCTAGCTAAAGTTTCCCTGCACGCCTCCGATAATAATATTGTGCCGCGCAGTGCAGGGTGTGCTTCTTTTTAGCGGAACATCCAGACATCTTGCACTGCGTTGTAGGAAACTACAATCCATGTCAGAAAGTGTGTAAGACTTTCTGACTTTTTTTTGCCCTTTTCTATTTGCTTTAGTTTTTAACCTTTTCTGCCGATAAATTGAATTGGAGATTTCTATGACACCAGTTCAAATTTCAGAATTAACAGACGGCCAGCGTTTTTCAAATAATTTGGTGCTGGACAGACAATTCGTTATTCTTGACCAGGAAATTCCTTTTTCAAGAGTTCTTCAAAAAACTCTTCTTGAATGGGATTTCAAGACAGCGTATCTCGACGAGCCGGTTTCACAGACGCAAAATAATTCTCTTCCAAAAAATCAGAAATCTTCACCAATCGGAGAATTTGAGCAGGTCGATTTTGACTTGGAGACAGGCGAGCTTGTCGTCTCAAAAAAGCAGGGACTCGGCTCAGAGACTTTAGATAAAGTTTCGGCGGCGAACAAAGAGATTTTATCAGCGGACGAAAACCGAAAAATGGAAATCGTCCAGAATGTTTACGACGATTATCTTCAATATATAACAAAAGTTTTCACGAGATATGTTACCCACAAGGAACTCAGCGCGTCAGACCTTTCCTCGGCGATGAAAAAGCTTGTTGAATTTGTGCGGCAAAACAAAAAATACATCCTGAAGATTCAGCCGAAGTCAGAGCAGAAAGTGAACAAAAATTTTCTTGTGAGCCACTGCCTCCGCTCAACAATTTTTTCAATCATAATCGGAATTCAGCTCCGTTTTTCAGACCAGAAACTCATTGACCTTGCAGTTGCGGCGAGCATTCACGAAATCGGGCAGATTCGGCTTCCGCCTCAGCTTTACATAACGAGCAAGCCGCTTTCAATGCAGGCGAGGGCTTTGCTTTCAACTCACACAGTTCTGGGATTCAACATCTTAAAAGAGAATAATTTTCCGCCGACAATCCAGCTTGGAGTTCTTGAGCATCACGAGCGCGAAAACGGCGGCGGCTATCCAAGGCGGCTCACAGGCGACAAAATCTCAGTTTTCGGAAAAATTCTTGCGGTTGCCTGCACTTACGAGGCGATTTCCGCTCCAAGACAATACAAGGAAGCAAAATCGATTTACGAAGCGATGATTGAAATGCTCAGAAATTTGAACAAGGCTTATGATGAAAACGTCGTGAAGGCTTTGGTTCAGGCAATTTCGCTTTTCCCAATCGGAAGCTACGTTTATCTTTCAAACGGAAAAATCGCGCAGGTTGCGGACGCAAATCCGAACGACCCGCGAACGCCGCTTGTCCAGATTGTCGGAGAAAAAAACGAGCTTGGAAATCCAAAAACCGTAATGACCGACAACGATAAACTGCGGATTGTGCGCGTCGTAAACCAAGCCGAGCTAAAAGACATTCTCGCCTATCTAAAATAAAAACGGCGCACATTTCAAAGCCGCAAAAATTCAGAACGATTAAATTTCTCGCAAAAAAATGAAATAGAAAAGTTTCGTCTAGGATTTTAAAGGAAAAAAGATTCAGGCGAAAAATAAAGAAAACGATTTTAAGAAAAAAGATTCGATTCGGATTAAAAAAATATTTCGCGTTGAAACCAAAAGAAAGTAAATTAAGAAAAAAAATTCGAGCCAGATTCAAAAAAAAGTAAAATCGCTTCGATTCTCGAAAAACTAAAGTCAAAAAAGATTGAAAAATGACCTGTTTCCCGCAGTTCGCGTACACAGTAACTTTTCACGTCAAAATTGCCACTTTCAGCTTTCCGCCACGTGATTCGCCTCCCGCTTTCCTTGTCCCATGTTTCTCTTCCCACACTAATTAAAAAACGCCCTGATTTTTTCCGCTTCCAAATAAAACTGCTCGTCAAGCCGCGGCGGATTCTGCGTAAAATAAAGAATCTGCTCCAATTCGCCCATATTTCTCGCGCCCCACACCGGCACAACATTGTCAAACGGAAGAAAAAAACCGAGCGCGAGCGGAATATTGCTCAAAACACCGCCGCACAAAGGCTGCATCGCAATGAAACCGATATTTTTCTCAAAGCATTTTTTTGCAAGTTTCTCAACAGACTTGTCGCAAAGCATATTGAACGGAAACTGAATCGTCTCCCACGGAAAATCCGACTCAATCACCTGATTCGCAACTTCCAAAGATTCCGTCACAACGCCAAAATGACGCACAACGCCAGATTCTTTCAGATTCAAAAGTTTTTCCAAAAGACCGTCGGAATCTCCCAAAGACGGAAGAAAATTCGGACGCTCAAGCTGATACAAATCAACATAATCGGTTTTCAGATTTGTAAAGCTGTTGTCAATCGCCTCTGAAAGCTCGTCAGAAGAATGTGCCGCGCTTTTCGTCGCAATAAAAACATTCTCCCTGAATTTCGCAATCGCATCGCCAAGCCGTTTTTCGCTTTCAGGCTTGTCCATCGAAGTGTCAAAAAAATTTATTCCGTCGCTGTAGGCTTTTTGAATCATCGCCGCCGCCTCTTCAGGATTTTCAACCTCGTCAAGCCCCATCGCGCCAAATGCAGTCCTACTCACGAGAAGATTTGTTTTTCCTAAAGAAACGTATTCCATAAACTAATTCAAAAAATGAAAATTAAAATTTTAAAGACTTGGAAGTGACTGTCTAAAAAATATCGTCATGCTGAATTTATTTCAGCATCTACACTAAATATAGTCTAAAGATTCCGAATCAGAGTTCGGAATGACACTGATTTTTGAACTTTCTAGACAGCCACTACACTGCGAAAGCACGTGCGGGCTTCAAACGCCAGCCCGCAACGCCCGGGCTTTTCGCTTTTTATCTGTTTCTTTCAACAGGCTTATAATTCTTGATTGCGTTGAACAAGAATGTGTGAAGCTCGGAAAGCTTTACGCGCTCCTGCGCCATTGAATCACGGAAGCGGACTGTAACAGTGTCAAAAAGCGGATTTTCAGAGCCGTCATCTTTTGTCTTCTGAATTGTGTCGTAGTCAACAGTAACGCAGAACGGAGTTCCAACCTCGTCCTGACGGCGGTATCTCTTTCCGACAGTTCCAGAAACATCAAAATCTGTAACGAAATCTTCTTTCAAGAGATGCTGAATTTCTTTCGCTTTTTCCGCAAGTCCGTCCTTTTTCATCAAAGGCAAAACTGCGACTGTAACAGGCGCGAGTCTCGGGTCAAGATGAAGAACAGTTCTGTAGTCATCTTTTCCGTCAGTTCCAACGTTCTGCTCCTCGTAAGCCTCGCACAAGAACATCAGAAAGTTGCGGTTCAAGCCGGCAGAAGTCTCAATTACATACGGAACATATTTTGTGTTGCCGTTTTCCTGATCGATATAAGACATATCTTTCTTTGAGAATTTCGCGTGCTGAGACAAGTCGAAATCTGTGCGCGAGTGAATTCCTTCAATCTCCTCAAAGCCAATCGGGAAATTGTAAGTGATGTCGTAAGCGTCTTTCGCATAATGCGCGAGCTTGTCGTGATGATGCCATTTAAGCTGCTTTTCAGGAATTCCATATTTAAGATAGAAATTCCATCTTTCGTTGCGCCATTTCTGGAAAGTCTCGTCCTCAGTTCCAGGCTTGCAGAAATATTCCATTTCCATCTGCTCGAATTCGCAAGTTCTAAAGATAAAAT
>JAXDVS010000044.1:0-22475 GCA_034088785.1 Treponema sp. | reverse complement strand
ATGGCCTGTTCAATGTTTTTTGTCCGTGCCGTTTGGCGCTTCCGGCCTCTTTCGCCGTTTTTTTACTTTCCTCTTTCATGTTGTCTCCTTCTCCTTCTTTCTTTTTCTCTCCTAAAATTTTGACTTCCTCCCATTCCTCGTTAGCAAAAGAATTCCCTTGCAGTGTTTTTTTCTTTTTCCGTGCGGTGAGGTCGTTTAAAATGTATCCTTTTCTGTAAAAAAAATCGCTTTTAGAAGTAGAATTTTGTTGCTGGATGCTCATTGCTGGTGTATCATTAAATAAATATTTTTTTGGAGAGTTTATTTATGACTAAGACTGATGTGTACAATTCTGATTATACGACGCTGAACCACTGCTATATCGAGATTTATAATTCTTATAGAAAACTTTTGGAAGTTGATGATTCTGATTTTGAGGTGATGGAAGCTCTGAGGCAGATTTTGGTTGTGTTTAATCCTACTTTGGACAGAATCAAGTCGCAGATGACGGTCAAGACGCGTTTTAAGGATTCCGGGAAAAACGGCGGACAGAGTTCAAAGCAACAAACTGTTAAAGTGGAGAAAAATAAAAACGGTGCTGTGATTCTGCATGGAAATTTCACTGGCGAGTGAGTTTTTGTTTTTTGAAAAAGAGTTTTCTGAAATGCAATGCTGATTTTAATGTCGGCAGAAGTGTAATTTTTTTTGACTTGATATAATTTGAATAAATTTTGGCTTACGAAATTTTTAACTTTTTTTAGCTGAAAAGTTTTTCAGTGCAGAATATTTCCCCATTTATTGAAGTTTATTATTTGGGGATTTTTTTGATAAAATAAACTGAATCTGTAATTCAGCGGAATGTTTTGAAATTGTTCAAACAAAACTAAGCAAAATCAAAAAAGTTCTTGAAATACTTTTATATGCAAATGCGCATCTTTTTTATTTTTTATAGGAAATTTCACGAAAAGAAAAGCTTGTTGCTTTTCAGCTGAAATTTCCTCGTTTTTAAGCTGTGCGTTAGGGGGTGCAGCAGCGGCGAAGCCGTTCTGAAGCGCAGCTTGCGGAGCGGAAGAATGGAGCGCTTTTGCGCGGAACTGCGAAACACCCGACCCGGCGTTTTTCGCCGGGGAACGCCCTGAATCTTGTTTGATTACAGAACTGGCTTCATTGCTGTCATGTATTCACGGAGTTTGCGTCCTACAACTTCGATTGGGTGGTTGCGGATTTCTGCGTTTACTTCGACGAGCTGAGTGTTGTTCACGCTTGTGTCCTTGAGGTCAAGTCCTTTTCCGATAACGTCTGTGTGGAGTTTCGGCATAAGGTCTTTCGCCATCATCGGAGCTGCAACGCGGCTAAACAAGTAGCATCCGTATTCCGCTGTGTCTGAAATTACGCGGTTCATCTCGTAGAGACGCTTGCGGTCAATCAGGTTTGCGATGAGCGGAACTTCGTGCAATGATTCGTAGTAAGCGCTTTCCGGTTTGATTCCTGCGTCAACCATTGTCTCGAACGCAAGCTCGCAGCCGGCTTTTACCATTGCAACAAGCAAGATTCCCTTGTCGAAATATTCCTGCTCTGTGATTTCTTCTTTTGACTCTGGAGTTGACTCGAACGGAAGTTCGCCAGTCTCTTCGCGCCATGTGAGCAAGTCGTGGTCTTTGTTTGCCCAGTCTTTCATCATTGTTGAAGAGAATTTTCCAGAAATGATGTCGTCCATGTGCTTCTGATAAAGCGGTGTCAAAAGTTTCTTGATTTCTTTTGAAAGCTCGTTCGCGCGGATTTTTGCAGGATTTGAAAGACGGTCCATCAGGTTTGTGATTCCGCCCCATTTCAAAGCCTCGGAAATTACGTTCCAGCCGTGCATCAAAAGTTTTGTCGCGTATTCTGGAGCGACTCCTTCGCTTACCATTTTGTCGTAGCAAACGATTGTTCCGGCCTGCAACATTCCGCAGAGAATTGTCTGCTCGCCCATAAGGTCAGATTTAACTTCCGCAACGAAAGAAGACTCAAGAACGCCTGCCTTGCTTCCGCCCATTCCGACTGCCAAAGCCTTTGCATAAGCCCAGCCTTTTCCTTCCGGGTCGTTTACTGGGTGAACCGCGATAAGGTCAGGAACTCCGAATCCTCTCTGGAACTCGTGCCAAACTTCTGTTCCCGGTCCTTTTGGAGCGCACATTACAACTGTGATGTCCGGGCGAATCTGCATTCCCTCTTCAATCATATTGAATCCGTGAGAATACCACAAAGCCGAGCCTTTCTTCATTCTCTTCATAACTTCTGTGATAACGGCTGTGTGCTGTTTGTCCGGAGTAAGGTTTCCAATCAAATCTGCTGTCGGAATCAATTCGTCGTAAGTTCCGACTTTGAATCCGTTTTCTGTCGCGTTTTTCCAAGACTGGCGTTTTTCAGCGATTGCAGATTCGCGGAGCGCGTAAGAAACATCAAGTCCAGAGTCGCGCAAGCAAAGTCCCTGGTTCAAGCCCTGTGCGCCGCATCCTACGATTACGATTTTTTTGCCTTTGAGAGCGTTTACTCCGTCAGCGAATTCCTCTTTTGCCATTGAGCGGCAGTGTCCGAGCTGCAAGCGAGCCTCGCGCCACGGAATCGAATTGAAATAATTTTCACCCATTTTTTTTCTCCTGTTCTATTGGTCTTTTTTTCGGGCGGTCCGGCACTTCGCTTTCGCTCGTGCCGTCGGGCTATCCGTGGTTCCGCGCTAGCCGCGCTACATTGCTTCACTTCGTTCCGCAACAAGCCACTTCTATCCCTACCGCTTTGCATTTCTTATGCGTTTATTCTAAAGTTTTGCGAATGTTGCGTAAAGTGAAATAAAAGAAATTGATTGTTGCGATTTTTGCAATATAAAATATTGTTCTTAAAAATATTGAAGCGAGTTTTGAAAATTCCGCGTAAAATCGCTAAAAACAAAAAAAGCTTCCGCTGAAAAATGCGGAAGCTTTTTTTCATCTTAATTTTTTGCTTTTTCTAAAGTTTCTTCTTTCTTGAAATCTTTGTTAAGATAAAGGAACATTCCAAGCGCAATCAAAACCGCGATTGCGTCGGCGATTGGCTGGGCAAAAATAATTCCAATCATTCCGAAAAGCCGGCTCATAATCAGAATCGCCGGCAAAAACACAAATCCTTGTCGGCTCACCGCAAGGACAAGCGACTGAATTCCTTTTCCGAGCGCCTGAAAGCTGAAATTCAAGACAAACATAATTCCGATAATCGGAGTTGAAGCCATCAGCGAGTAAATCATCAGTTTGCCCATTTCGATAACTCCAGTGTCCGATGAGAAAACGCTTATAATCTGCCGTGTGAAGATAAAGTAAATTCCTGTCAAAGTGAAGCCTGCAATTACGTTTATCAGAATCGCGAATTTTATGAACTGCTTCATTCGCTTGTAGTTTTTCGAGCCGTAGTTGTAGCCAATCAGCGGCGCGACTCCCATTCCAATTCCAAGCTGGATAAAAATCGCAAGCATATTTGCTTTGAGCGCGACTCCCATCGCCGCCGTCGGAATGTCGCCGTAAACCGCCTGGCCGTCAATCACCGTTTTCATCAGCGGAATCAGATGCTCTTCCGTAACTGGAACGCTGTAGTAAGCCGCGAGAAGATTGTTCGTGAGAATCGAGCTTAGGCTCATCAAGATGTTAGTGAGACTTGCCGGAAGCCCGATTGCGAGAACTCCTTTCATGATTCCGCCGCGGATCTTAAAGAATTTCGGGCTTAGCGTGAGCATCGAATTTTTTGACAAGACGTGCGCAATGTAAATCACGAGAGTTATCGCGTTTCCGATTACGGTTGCGATTGCGGCTCCCTGAACGCCCATTCCAAGGCACGGAATTCCAAGAAAACTTTTTAGAATGAAAATCGGGTCAAGAATAATGTTCGCGATTGTTCCTGCCATCATTCCGACCATTGAGTTGTGCGCCGCGCCTTCGCCGCGGATTATGTTTGTGAAAGCGTTTGAAATTACGATTACAGGCCCGCCGAGCGCGACGATTGAAAGATATTCACGTGCGAACGGAGCGGTTGTCTCGGTAGTGCCGATTGCGTTTAAAATCGGATTTATCTGCCAGATAATCAATGCTCCGCCCAAAATTCCTGTTACGATTCCTGCGAAAAAGCAGAACGACGAGATGTTTTTGACTTTTGTGAAGTTTTTCTCGCCGAGCGCGCGGCTTATGAATGACGAGCCGCCCATTCCGTAAATGTTTCCGGCCGCCATAAGGAACATAAAAATCGGAGTCGCGACATTTACCGCGGCAAACTGGCTCGGGTCGCCTGTCTGTCCGACGAAGAATGCGTCAACCATATTGTAGAAAACTGCGACAATCATGCTGAGGACTGTCGGAAGAGCAAATTTAAAGACCGCTTTTGGAATCGGGGCGGTCTCAAAAATATCAATATTTTTAATCATAGTGGCAAAATTTTATTAAAATGTTAAAAAATGTCAATAAATGTAAAAGTTTGCAGTGCAAGAATAACAGTTTTTTATAAAGTAAACTGAAATTTCTTGAATTGAATGTTTCTTGGAAAAATCCGCAAGTTCAGAATCTTTCAAAAGCTGATTCGCTTGGAAAAAGCAATTTTTGGAAATTTCCATTTTTTTTTCAGCTTCTCAAAAGCCCAGAATTTTTTGAAGAAAAGAAGAGTTTTGCTCGCGCAAAGTGAATTTTCTTATGAAGAGAAAATGCTAGCCGGGATTGGAGCGGGCGCGAAGCGAGTGCCAGCAGCATTGCTGCTGCGCACCGGAGCGAAAGCGGAGCCGCGCAAAGCCCGCGCGACCAGAAAATCTCGCTCCAAAATCTTTTTGGAAAAATCTAAAATCACCGTGAAAAAATCCGAAATTCTAATTTTTTTGATTCTAATTCCTATTTCCTTTTTTTTTTGATAAACTTTTCAGACTTATGAAAAAACTGATTCCTGCGGCGTTTGCTGTTGTGGCTGCCGTTCTGATATTTTTTATTTTTGCGAAAAATCTTTTTGTGAAGGACAATTCGGTTGCGCGCGCGAAAGTTGTTGTGCCGCTTGTTGACGGAAGCGAAACCGAGACCAAGAAAAATGACGATTATAATGAAGATTTGGCGCAGACTTCGTTTATTCAGCTTGCGAACGGCGAGACTTTGATTGGAACTTCAGAATTTGATGTTGACGGCGACACTTTTGACGACCAGATTAACATTGTGAAGACTGCCGCGAGTCCTTTTATAACGCTGGTTGTTGCGCTTTACAATCCGAAAATTCAGGAATATGAGCGTTCCTACTATATTACTACGAATATTTCGCAGGTTAAGACTTTTGTCTGCACCGGAATCGATGTCGTCGGAAAACATAAGAAATCTCTTGTTTATCAAGGCGTGAATGATGACGGAAAAGTTTCGCTTGTGATTTTGCAGGGAAAAAAATCGAATTCCGGCGTTTTTGAGATGGACGTTCTCGGCTCCTTCGAGGCGGACGGAACGGTCTTTATTCAGCAGTCGGAGCGGAACGAGGCTTACGAGATAAACAATGCCGACGGCGAGCCTTTCCCGGTTTGGGTTTATTCTTCTGACAGCCAAAATGACAAAAATTCTTCGGCGAATCTTGACCAGATTCAGACGATGTACACTTGGAGCGCGTCTGAAAACAAATTTGTAGAGTCGCGTTCGATTCGTGTTGCCGGAAGCAGGATTGCGGCGCGCCAGCTTGCGAAAATTCAGGACGGGACGGTCGAGACTTTCGCAAAATTTCTTGACGGGCTTTGGTACAAGACTGAAAACACTGAAAACGAAATCCGCTACATTTATTTTGACTACGAAAATTCTGAGATTGTCTTTGAGCATGGCGGAAGCGAGGAAGTTTATTCCTGGATGAACTCGAATCTCAGGCGGAACGGAATTTATTTTTCTTCCGTGAACAAGACGATTGAAAGCTTGCAGCGGCGTTTTGACATTTCTCTCGTGAATTTTGATGAAATCAGAATCAAGCTGCAGGACGACGTTCGCATGCTGATTAGCGAAAGCACGCGGTGGGACGGAAACTACAAAAAATACACTGCAAAAAGCGATTTTGAATCGAAAGACTCAAAATCTCAGAACTCAAATTCCGACTCCAAAGGCGAAAACGACGAGAAAAAAGTTATTGCAAAGCTTCTGAGCCAGTCAGACTGGATTTTGAACAACGAGACTGTCCTGAAATTTTCCGGCTCGTATTACACAGCGTCAAAAAAAGATGACTCTGCTGCGGAAATTGAAAACGGAAGATTCACTGAAATCAATATTTCCGGGAAAACGCTGCTTCAGTTCCGTTCAGAAAGCGAAAATCCATGTTTTTCAGGCTCGTATCTGCTTTCGTTCCTTTCTTCGGTTGTTTCTGAAACTGACAAGCGGGGGCGCGTTCACGAGCGTTCTGTTGTTGACGAGGACACGATAATTTTTCAGAAGGCTTCGGTGAATCCAGAGGGCTTTTTCCGTGACCAGTCGTCTCTTCTTGTCCTGAAAAAATATATTCCGCCGAAAGAAGATGAAAAAATCGAGACGGAAGAAATCGCTTCTGTTGCCCAGTCTGAATCCGAAAATTTGAGCGCGCCGAAACTGAAAGTTGAGATTTCTCCAAAATATTTCAGTCCTGACGGCGACGGCCAATACGACACGCTCACGGCTTCTCTCGAGGCGAACTGTTCTTCTGCCCTCGCAAGCTGGAGCTTTGTTGTTACCGACCCGAACACTGGAAAAGTTTTCTGGAGCCGCCGCGGAACTTCATCGCTTGAATCAAAAATTGTATGGAACGGAAAAGGAAACGACGGCACGGTCGTGAATTCCGCGACAGATTATCCTTACGTTTTCACGGCTACGGATTCAAACGGGCTTTCAAGCGAGGTCAAAGGATTCATTCAGGTTGACGTTCTCGTAATAAAAGACGGCGACAGAATTTTGATGCAAGTTCCTTCTATTATATTCCGAAGCGATGCGGCAGATTTCAAGAGCGATGCGGAAGTCCGCGCAGACAAGAGCTGGAACGGCCAGAGCAGAGGTCTTGACCAAAAGACGATTGACAACAACTTGCGCGTTTTGAGCCGAATCTCTGAAATCCTGAAGAAATTCCGCGACTACAAAGTTACAATCGAGGGAAATGCGAACAATTTGTCTGGAACGGAGCGAGAGGAAGAGGAAGTGCGGCTTCTTTCTGAGCAGCGGGCGCAGTTTGTGCGGAACTGGCTTATCCGGGACGGCGTTCCGGCTTCAAATCTTACTGCGGTTGGAAACGGAAGCAAAAATCCGATAACGCGCTCAAAGCGTGTCGAGGAAAAATGGATTAACCGCCGCGTTGAATTCATCTTGCGGAAATAAATTTCATTTCTTGAAAAATTTCAGGCAGATTAAAAATTTGCGGTTAGACTGGAAAATTGCAGTCAGATAAAAAAATTGCAGAGCGGCGCAAAATCGACATTTATTGAATAAAGAAGGTCGTTGTGCTAATATCTACAATACTATGACTGCAAACGAATTACGCTCAAAATATATTGAGTTCTTCAAATCTAAAAATCATGTTGAAATTTCTGGTCAGTCTTTAATTCCAGAAAATGACCCTTCTGTTTTGTTCACAACTGCGGGAATGCATCCGCTTGTTCCTTATCTTCTTGGTGAAAAACATCCGGCGGGAACTCGTCTTACAGATTATCAGAAATGCGTGCGCACAGGCGATATTGACGAGGTTGGAGACCCGAGCCATCTTACTTTTTTTGAAATGCTCGGAAACTGGTCTCTCGGAGATTATTTTAAGAAAGATTCAATCGCGTTTTCATACGAATTTTTGACAAGCCCGAAATGGCTTGGCCTTGACCCGAGAAAAATTTCTGTTACGGTTTTTGCAGGCGACGAGAACGCTCCGCGCGATGAGGAGGCGGCCGACGCTTGGAAGGCAAACGGAATGCCGGAAGACAAAATCGCTTATCTTTCAGCGGAGGACAACTGGTGGGCTGCTGGCCCGACTGGTCCTTGCGGTCCTGACACTGAAATTTTCTACTGGGTTGGCGAAGGCTTGCCTCCAAAAGGAAGCAACAAAGGAACTGATTCTGCAAACTGGATGGAAATCTGGAACAACGTCTTTATGCAGTTCAACAGAATCGACGAGAAAACTCTTGAGCCTCTTCCAAAGAAAAATGTTGACACTGGAATGGGACTTGAGCGCACAAACTGCATCTTGCAGGGAAAAACTTCGGTTTATCAGACAGAGGTTTTTCAGCCGATTATCGCCGAAATCGAGAAACTTTCAAATTACAAATACGGAACAGACGATGAAAAAGACCGCTCTGTGAGAATCATAGCAGACCACAGCCGCGCTTCTGTTTTCATTATCGGAGACCCGAGAGGCGTTTCTCCATCAAATGTCGGCGCTGGATACGTTTTGCGCCGCTTGATTCGCCGCGCAGTCAGACACGGAATGAAGCTCGGAATTGAAAAGTCTTTCCTTGCTGAAATTGCGGAAACTGTAATCGAGAATTTCAAGGCTGCTTATCCTGAGCTTGAGCAGAATTCTGCGAAAATCAAGCAGGAGCTTACAGCCGAGGAAGAGAAATTCCGCCAGACTTTGAAAAAAGGCGAGGCAGAATTCCAGAAACTTCTTCCAAACTTGATGAAGAATCCGAAAAAAGTGATTTCAGGAAAAGTCGCTTATAATCTTTATGAAACTTACGGCTATCCTCTTGAGCTTACTCAGGAGCTTGGCGCGGAGCACGGATTTACAGTCGATGTTGAAGGCTTCAAGGCTGCTGAGAAAAAGCATCAGGAAGCGTCAAAAACTTTGGACGCGGGAAAAGCGAAAGGCGGCTTGGCTGAGCAGTCAGATGTCGCGACAAAATACCACACTGCAACTCATCTTTTGCAGCAGGCTTTGGTCAATGTCTTGGGAGACGAGGTCGCGCAGAAAGGCTCGAACATCAACAACGAGCGAATGAGATTCGATTTTACTTTCAGCCGTCCGATGACTAAGGAAGAAATTCAGAAAGTCGAGGACATTGTGAACGAGAAAATCAAGGAAGACTTGCCTGTAACAATGGAGATTATGACTCTTGACCAGGCGAAAAATGAAGGCGCGCGCGCGCTTTTCTCGAACAAGTACGGCGAGCAGGTTAAAGTCTACACGATTGGACGCGACCCGAAAAACGACTGGTTCTCAAAGGAAGTTTGCGGCGGTCCTCACGTTCAGCACACTGCGCAGATTGGCGAGTTCAAGATTGTAAAAGAGCAGTCTTCATCGGCAGGCGTAAGAAGAATCCGCGCGGTGATTTCTGGCGGACTTCCGCTCGACAAATAGTCTGTAACCAGATTTAAAAATAAGTGTTTTCTAAATGGAAATCTAGGAAATCTTTCGAATTAAGGAAAAGTTATGAAACGTTTGGCAATATGTTTATCGCTGTTGGTCGCTCTTGCTGGAAGCGCGTTTGCTCAGGCAGATTTGACTCCGCTTGTGGTTGTAAAATTGAACAAATCCGAGACAATCACGCTTAAAAAACTGAAGAATCGGGTTGAGACATACAAAAAGCAGACAAATCAGGCGTCTTTTTCTGTTGACCAGAAAAAAGAAATTCTGAACGCGATGGTTGACGAGCTTCTTATCGTTCATGCGGCTCAGAAAGAGGGCTTGAGCATCACTGACACGCAGGTGAACCAGTATTTTCTTGCGAGCCTTAGCCAGCAGGTCGGTCATCAGGTTACAGAAGCGGAATTTACAGAAATTGTCAAAAAGAACACTGGCTTGAAACTTGATGACTTTATGCTCCAGCAGGTTGGAATGAACGTCAGCGATTATAAGGATTATCTTAAAAATCAGCTTTTAGCGCAGCAGTACGTTCTTTCAAAAAAACAGGACGAAATCAAGAAAGTTGCTCCGACAGACGATGAAATCCGTTCTTTCTACGAGATGAACAAGGCGAATTTCGTTCAGAGCGATATGCTCAAGCTTTTCCTTGTGGTTGCTCCAAAAGGCGACAATGCGGAAGCCGCAAAAGCGAAAATCCAGCAGGTAAGAAACGACTTGAACGCGAAAAAGACAAATTTTGACAAAATCAAGGCTGATTCTGTCAAGGACAAAATTTATCAGGGCTGCGATTTGCTGATTAGCAAGACTGCACAGCACGCAAAAACTTTGGGAATTTCTTACAACGAGCTTCTCGAGCTTTTCGGGCGTGACATCGGCTACACATCTGATGTGAACGAAACTGAAAATGACTACCAGTTTTATGTAATCCGGCAGAAATATGCGGCGAAAATGCTCGGGCTTAGCGACTTGGTTCAGCCTGAGACAACGCTAACTGTTTACGATTACATCAGGTCGAATTTGACGCAGCAGAAACAGAGCCAGGCTCTCGTTCAGGCTGTGAACGACCTTACAAAATCGCTTGATACTCCTGAAAATGTTGACCGAAAGAAAACAGGCGATGCTCTTACAAAACTTCTTAACTGGGAAAAATAATGTCAAGACGAAAAAGCAGAATTGTTGCGTTTCAGGGACTTTATTCTTGGGACGTTGGCGGACAAAGCGAGAAAGACGTGATGGAGCTTTCTTGGATTAAAAAAGATGACGACACAGAGCCTCTGAATGATGAGGACAGCGCGTTTGCGCGCATGCTGATTGCAGGTTCAATCGAGAATATCGGAACTGTCGATGAGAAAATCAAAGCTCATTTGAAGAACTGGTCGTTTGAGCGGCTCAACAAAGTTACTCTTGCGATTTTGAGAATGAGCGTCTACTCGCTTTTGTACACGAAAGATATTACTTCGTCGATTGTTATTGACGAGGCGGTTGATATTGCCAAAAATTACGGTCCTGATGATTCATACAAATTTGTGAACGCGGTTCTCGACAATATCAGAAAAGAACTAGAATAGAAAAAATTATGCGAAATCCTGTAAAAAAATCAATTTCCGCAGTCTGTGCTTGTTTTGTTTTTGCAGGATTTCTGTCATCTTGCTCTGTGAAAGATGACTCGAAAGGCTTTATGTCCGCGATGGACAGCGTTGACATCTACATAAAAAACGGCGATGTCAACGAAGCCTTGAAACTTCTGAAAAAATCTGAAAAAAAGGCTTTCAGTTCCTATGCGCGGCTCGGAGTTTACAGGCGTTACGCCCAGCTCGGCGAGGAAAAACTTGCAAGAAGAACGCTTGAAAATGCCTACAAAAAACTTCCTGAAAATCCTGAAATTGAAGCCGTTTACGGAAATTATCTTTTAAGACGCGGCGAAACCGAGAAATCATTAAAAATAACGGAAAAACTTGCCGGAACAAAATACGGCTCGATTCATTCGGAGGCGATGCTGAAATCTTTGACAGAAGGTTTTTCTGCAGGCCAGTCCGATTTGAAAGACGAGAAAAGTCCGCTTTTTGAAAAAGAAATCTCATCATCTTATTTTGATATTTACGCTGGAACCGGCGACAAACGCTGGCTTAGAAACTGCGCGCTGATTTATCTTATGCGGGGCGATTATTCGCTTGCCTCTTCGCTGCAGTCAGCTTTTTCTTATGACGAGCTTGACGATTCTGAGGACGCGCTTTTCTGGGGCTTTGTTCAGTACGATTCTGGAAATTACGATATTGCGGTAAAAAATCTTGAAAAAGTGAAGTCTGACTTGCTTTCTGGAACTGCGGCTTCTCTTGCTTCTGATTCTTATGCGAAACTTGACGATTTTGACAGCGCGGAGGAAGCGAGAAATTCATATATGAGCCGCGCAAAATCTTATGTGAAAATCGCTCCGTCTCTGATGGTGAACAGCGCGCTTTGGGCTTACCGCCACGAGGATTACAAGCGGGCTTACGGGCTTTTGGTGAATGCAGTTTCAGATTATCCTGACTATGTTCCGGGACTTGTGAGCTACGGAAAACTTGCCTGGATTGATTCCCAGCCTGTTGAAATGTCTGATTTGGAAATTTCTCTCAGAAAAACAAATTTGCGCACTTTGAAAATGCGGAATTATGACGACCGCCCGAAATTCAATATCGAAGACGCTGTAAGCAGAATGGAAGAGCTTCTTGAAAAGGAAAATTCTCTTGACGGCGAAAAAAACGACGATTTGATTGTTGAGCGTCTCAGTCTTTTTATGCGCGAAAATGACGCTTTGCCGCTCGCCAAAAAAACGGCTTTGATTTGGAGCGAGCTTGAAAAAAATCGGCTTGGAACAAATCTTTATCCGCCGCATTTGGTTCAGTTTTGCGTGCAGAAACTTCTTTCGTTCGGGCTGGTCGAGGACGCGAGAACGCTTTTTACAGATTTTATAACGACGAAATTCAACTTGAATTATCAGGAAGACAAAAATAAAGAAAAAGAAGTTGAGACAGACATTTTTGGCGGCGAAAAAGCCGTGAAAAATGGAAGTGTTCCGCCGTTTATCGCGAAACTTGCCTTTGGAGACAGGGCAGCTTCCGCGGCAAGCAAAATGGAAATTTGGGAAGTTGAATTTGCGGCTTATTTCGCGCTTTTGGATGGAAATGTTTCTGCGGCGAAAAGGCTTTACGAGTACGCGAATTTTGAGACTGGCGGGGCAAAAACTGCGAATGCGGGCGGAGAATATATTTCTGTTTCGCCGCTTTGCGCTTCTTCAAGCTCCGCGAACCTTGCGATGATTTATTCAAGCCAGAACGAGAAAAAAAAGGCTTTGAATCTTTACACGCTTGCGGCTGGAAAAACTTTTTCAAAGAAAACAAAATCGAAACTTTTATATAGAATTGCGAATCTTCAGATTGGAATGGGAAGAAAAGACGACGCTTTGAATTCCGCGGCTTACGCTGTGAGCCTTGACCCGAGCAACGCTGATGCAAGACTTCTTTTAAATCAGCACAAATAGAAAATTAAATATTTTTCGGCTGGATTTTCTAATTTCTAATAAAGACAAAAAAGGCTGCCTCTTGAATTAAATATCGCTTTTTCATTTAAAAAAATCGAAAAAAAGCGTTTCTAGGCAGCCTAAAATAAAATTTTACTCGACAACAGCGATGATGTCTGAGTTTTTGACGATGAGATATTCTTCTCCGTCCATTTTTACCTGAACTCCAGAATATTTGTCGTACATTACTCTATCGCCGACTTTTACAGTGATTTTCTCTTTTTCAGTTCCAGGACCTACAGCCTCGACAGTCGCAGTCTGTGTTTTTTCCTGCGCAGCTTCCGGCAAGATGATTCCTGATTTTGTTGTGGTTTCCGCTTTTTCCTGCTTCAAAAGCACGCGGTCAGCTAATGGTTTGAGTTTCATTTATATATCCTCCAAAAATTTGATATTTGATACAAATAAAATATAGAAATAATTTTCAATCGGCAAGTTTTATTTTTGATTTTCATGATTTTGCAAAACATAAGATTTTGGAAATTTTGATACAGTTTTTTGGAAAAACTTGCTCGGTGTGTCAAAAAGACGCAAAATTTATTTGATTTTTACGATTCTAAGTTTTGATGTTTCTTTTTGATACAAATTTAATAAAAACAAACGGAATCGGCAAGAAAAACTTTCTGATTTTTGCTTTTTTTGAGATTTTAAGGAAATCGGGCTTTCACAGTTTAGAGAGGCTACGCCGACACGGAGCCGTTGCGGAGCAAGCCTGGAGGGCCGAGCGTGAGCGGGCGGCGGAGCGGCGGGCATTGTTTTTCTCATTGGGTGATGTAAAAACATTGGCTGCTGGAGAAAAAGTCCGTTATGAAAAAAATAAAATTGAAATTAGGAAAAATAAAAAAGTTGGCACGGAACTTGCTATATTTTATGCAGCAAAACCTTAAAAAGGAGATTCGATATGAAACACGACGACGAGACAATTTCTTTTTACTTGAACGACATTAAAAATATTCCGCTTTTGACACAGGACGAAGAGAAAAAATTGGCGGAAGAAGCCGTGAAAGGTTCTTTGGAAGCGAAAAACAAGCTGGTGAAGTCGAATCTCCGTTTTGTGATTACAATCGCGAAGAGCTATCAGGGAAGAGGGCTGGAGCTTTCGGACTTGATTAGCGAGGGAAATCTTGGATTGATGACTGCGGTTGACCATTTTGACGTTTCAAAAGGATATAGATTTATTTCGTATGCGGTTTGGTGGATTCGCCAGAGCATTCAGAAAGCGCTTTGCGACAAGAGCCGCGCAATCCGCCTGCCGATGAACAAGGTGAGCGAGCTTGCGCAGGTTCAGAAAGCCAAGGCGATTGTTGGAAGCGACAAGGCTGAAGCCCAGCAGATTTCTGAAATGGCAGCGATTTTGAGCATGAGCGAGGAAAAAGTGCGCGATATGCTGAAGCTCGACAAGGACATTATTTCGCTTGACGCTCCGATTGACAATGACGCAAAAGACAGCGATTCGTTTGGCGCGGGATTTAAAGATGAAATCAACGCTGGACCTGAGGAAAGGGCGATTGAAAGCGCGATGAAGAGCGATGTTGCAAGCGCGGTAAACACTTTGAAGCCGACTGCGCAGAAAGTTCTTCGCATGCGCTACGGCTTGAACGGCTTAAAGCCGATGTCTCTTTCGGAAGTCGGCGCGGTTGTTGGGCTTACAAAAGAAAGAATCCGGCAGATTGAGAAAGGCGCAATCCAGACTTTGCAGCTTCCTTCAAAAAAACGCCGCCTCGAAGCGTACGTTGCATAATCGGCTTTTATATGCGATAGATTGGAGAAAAACCAAAATCTTGGCTTGAAAGATAGAAAATCAAGAAAAGAGGCAGATGTTTTTAGCGTTTGTTTTGCAAAGATTCGCTTAGCAAGGGATTGCTTAGCAAACCGAATGCATCTGCCCTTGCTTCCATCATAAGTTTTGCGTCGCGGTACGGGTCTGCAATCTTGAAAGCCAGCTCGCCGCTTTGCACAGTTCCTGTTATTTCGCCAGGGCCTCTTAATTTCAGGTCTTCCTCGGCGATTTTAAATCCGTCTGTTGTTTCGTGAAGAGTTTTCATCCGGGCAATTCCGTTTTCAGTGATGTTTTTCCTGTAAATCAAAAAGCAGTAAGACTGCGCGTCTCCCCGTCCGACGCGTCCGCGCAGCTGATGAAGCGCCGCAAGCCCGAATCTGTCTGCCTGCTCGATTACCATGCAGGTTGCGTTTGGAACATCGACTCCGACCTCGACAACAGTCGTTGCGACGAGAACTTGAATCTTCCCCGAGCGGAAATCGTTTAGAATCTGGTTCTGCTTTTCTTCCTCGACTTTTGAATGAATCAGCGCGCACTTAAAATCAGGATAAACTTGGCTTTGCAGGAATTCAAAGCTTTCTTCCGCGGATTTCAAAGCTTCTTTTCCATTTTGTGAATTTTCCTCGCCGTTTTCAGAATCAAGGTTCGCTTCAATCGCCGGATAGACAAAATAAGCCTGATGGCCGTTTTGAAGCTCTTTTCTGACCGCCTCGTAAGCGTTTCTTTCGTTTCCGGCTTTTGTAAGATAAGTTATTACAGGTTTTCGTCCGTTCGGCATCGTGTGGATTGAAAGAACGTCCAAATCTCCGAAAACCGTTAGCGCGAGAGTCTGCGGAATTGGAGTCGCGCTCATCATCAGAAGATTCGGCTCTCTGAAAGGCGGTTGGGCGAATTTGTCTGCCGCGGCAACGCTGTTTCTCCCCTTGTCCAAAATCGCCGAACGCTGCATGACTCCGAAGCGGTGCTGCTCGTCAATGATTACAAGCGCAAGGTCAAAATACTGGACATTTTTTGAAAAAAGCGCGTGAGTTCCAATCACAAGGTCGATTTCGTGGTTTTTCAGAGCTTTTAAGAGATTGTCGCGGCCTTTTGTCTTGATGTTTCCCGTAAGATAAGCGACGCGGATTCCAAGCGGCTCAAGAAGATTCGCCGCGTTTTCCGCATGCTGGCGCGCAAGAAGCTCGGTGGGAGCCATAAGCGCGGTCTGGCTTCCGTAGTCGGCGACGCGGAGCGAAGCGAAAAAGCTCACGAGAGTTTTTCCCGAGCCGACATCTCCCTGCAGAAGGCTCCGCATTGAAAAGCCGTGAGGATTTTTCGCGGTGTTTTTGTCTTTAGAAACAGCGTTTTCTGACTCATCGTTTTCTGTCGCGTTAAAGTTGATTTCTGTTGCCTTGTCGTCTTTTTTAGAAACAGCGTTTTTTGCCGCACCGAAATTTCTCTGATTCTGATTTTCTTGCTTTTGAAACTGACAATTCAAAATCGCCTTGCCGTTTTCGCCGAATCCGTAATTTTTGTCGATGTCGCTGTTCATCTGCGCAATCACGCTCATCTGGTCGGGCGTGAGCTTGTAAGGCAGACGCTCCAGAAGCTGTTTTTGCCGCTTTGAAAGGCTTTTCACAAAATCATTTTCGCTGATTTGCCGCTGGTTTTCCGCCTGCGCCGAGCTGTCGATTTCAATTTTCGGAAGCTTTCCTCTGTGGGCAATCGCCTGCTCTCCAAGAACTTTCTGAAAATTGAAAAGCTCCTCAAAAACGAGCGTGTTTCTTGCCTGAATCGCCTCGTCCAAAGTTTTCGGCTGGTGAATCTGCCTCAGCGCGATTTTTTTCGGAAGAAGATTCCTTTTTTTTATGATTTCTTCCGGCAAATCGTCCTGAATTCCAAGCGAATATTGCTTCAACGCCGAATCCACGATTTTTGAGACGATTTTGTTTGTAAGCCCTTCCGTGAGCGGATAAACTGGAAAAACTTTGCTGTCAGGAAGCGCGGTGTTTTCAAAGTCCGCAAGGTTTCCGCCGTCAGCGACTTTCACAATTTCAAAGCCTGCCGACTGGTATTTTCCGTATTTGACTTCAAATTTTCCCGAGACCGCGGCAATCTGCCCGATTGGATGCGTTTTTTCCATAAAAGGGCGGTTGAAGCAGACTAGTTCGGCGATTCCAGTATTGTCGGTGATTATGATTTTCAGCGTTTTCATCCGCCCGAAGCCGAACCATTCGTGTCCCGCAATTTTCGCAAGCGTGTGGACTTTTCCGTTTCCCGCTTGGAGGCTTTCTGCAATCGTGATTTTCTGCGTTCTGTCCTCGTAGTTCCGCGGATAAAACTGCAGCAAGTCGCCTGCCGTGAAAATGTTCAGGTTCGCAAAAAGCGCGGCCTTCGCAGGTCCAACGCCGGGAAGAGTCGAAATCGAATTGTTCAGTTCGCAAATGTGCATAATTTAATATCGGGAAAAAATCCGTCGGGAATGAAGATTTCTGCAAAATCCAAAAAACTCGGAAAGTTTTAAGGCTGGAGATTTTAATCAAAAATTTTTATTTATCTGATTTTTTGTAGGTTTATAGCACGGATATTTTGAAGAGCAGTTTTTCGCTTTAGTCACGTGCCGAATGTTCTGATAAAATGCCCGGTGTTCCGCGCTTCGCTAACGCTCATTGTTCCGTTCCGCCTGCTGACTCACTTTGAAGAAAAACGGGCGGCGAAGCGGAACAACGCCTTCGGCGGCGCTCCACCCCGGCGTGGCATTTTCTAAGCTGCTGCTAGAAAGGCAGGGCGAGCAAAGCCGTGCATAAAAGCTGAATCAGAAGCCTTCCGCAGATTGAAAAAGCGGCTAGAACAAGTGCGGCGACAATCAGCGCGTTTTTGAAAGGCATTGTCCTTCCGCCGGTGAACGGCCCGCAGATTCTGTAGATAAACGGCGTTATTGCCCGGTCAACCGAAGTCCAAATTGAATAGTAATTTCCTGAGTCGCCTTTCACAAGATAGACAATCAGCCGGATTACCAGAATCAGAATTATAAAGAAGAGAATTGACTGCACAACGCTCCATACCATCGAGATTATCATCGCAAGGAACGAGCCGAATCTTACGCCCGCGCCTGTTGCAAGC
Organism: Treponema sp.; assembly: GCA_034088785.1. Lineage (GTDB taxonomy): Bacteria > Spirochaetota > Spirochaetia > Treponematales > Treponemataceae > Treponema_D. Next base: position 4,752 of record JAXDVS010000044.1, on the reverse strand, counting down.
GACGAGCAGATTGTGGAAGCCGCAATCAGGATACAAAGCGCGATTGCAGGCGAAAAGTCAAAAGCGGAAAATCTTAGAAAAGAAAATTTCCTGAAAATATTCAAGTACGGGTCGCAAATCCTAGAGACTGCGCGCCCGAATTTTGAGTATTCCGCGCCCGGAAACCACGTTAGCATAACTCGGACAAAGCACAAAAGCGCGTAAGCCGAAATAAGCGAGGAAAGTATTTTGAACAACTGCATAGTTTTCTCCAAAATGCGCCGCCAATGTTTTTTTACGGCGCGGAATCTAAAATTTTTTTATACAGTCCAGACTTCGCGGACTGCGCGCATCGTTTTCAGCGAATTTAAGAATTCTTCTGAGCTTGGCGCGGTCATCTGGCTTCCAGCTTTTATGATGTAGCTGTCAGTTCCTGTGTCTATATGAAAATATATAGAACAATTGCCCGAATTGCCAAACAAAAATTCTTTCAGCTCGAAAAACGGCTGCTCGTTTTGCTCTGAATATTCAAGCTGAATGTGAATCTCCTCGATTGCGCGCTCCTCAAGAATTTTCGGGTCTTCAATCTCGTCAACGAGAAATGACGGAGTCTCGCGTGTGCCGTCGATTTTGCCTTTGAAAGCGTAAACCGTCTCGTTTTGGAGCTTGTCGTGCATTTTCTCCCAGATTTTCGGGAAGAACGTCAAGTCGATGTTTCCGTTGTAATCCTGCAGCTTTGCGAACGCCATCGGAACGCCTTTTTTCGTTGTAATCTGCCGCAAGTCCATCAACATTCCCACGGTTGTCTGAACTCTGCCAGTGTTTCTCACCGACCACGGATTTGCGCCGCTCGCCGCAAGAGATTCCTTTTCGGCTTTGTCCTGCTTTGCCGCGCGCTCGATATTCAGCGAATTCACAGTCGCCTTTTCGTAAGCCTTTTTGTAGTCGTCAAGAGGATGGCCTGAAACGTAGCAGCCAATCAGCTCTTTTTCCATGTTCAGCTTTTCAAAGCGGGTGCAGTCCTCAACATCTTCATAGACAAAATCAGAATATTCTTTTTCGTCCGTGTCGCCGAAGAGAGAAAGCTGACCGTCGTCCGCGCCGAGCGCGATTTTTTCCGCGTAAGCGTATGCGTGCTCAAGATTTGCGAGAAGAGTAGGGCGGTTTTTGTCGAGATGGTCGAATCCGCCGCATTTAATCAGAACTTCAACCGCTTTCTTGTTGATTGGAGTTTTTGTTCCTTTTTTCTCGTGCGTCTCCGGGTCGATAATGTCCTCTTTTGCTTTTAGCATGCGCGTAAGAAAATCGATAAAGTCCTTGAACGGGCCGTTTGCCTCGCGTTCTCTTACGATTGCCGCCGCCGCGCCTTCGCCCATTCCCTTGATTCCTCTGAATCCGAAAACGATGTGCCCGTCAACAACGTCAAAGTTCGAGTCTGAGCGGTTCACGTCCGGAGCGTCAACAGGAATTCCCATTCGCTTCGCTTCCTCAATGTAGATTGGAAGTCCGTCAGTCGAAGTGATTTCGTTTGTGAGGTTAGCCGCCATAAATTCCGCAGGGCGGTTTGCTTTTAGCCAGCCAGTTCTGTACGCGAGAACCGAGTAAGCCGCCGCGTGAGACTTGTTGAATCCGTAGCCCGCGAACGGAACCATGATGTCGAAAATCTCGTCGGCGTGCTCTTTTGTGAAGCCCTGCTTGATTGCGCCTTCCTCAAATTCCGCCTTTTTGCCCATCATAACTTCAGGCTTTTTCTTTCCCATCGCGCGCCGGAGCATATCTGCCGCGCCAAGCGAGAATCCCGCGATTTTCTGCGAGACCTGCATAATCTGCTCCTGATAGACCATTACGCCGTAGGTTTCCTTTAGAATCGGCTCTAGGCAAGGGTCAGGATAATGAATCGTCTCCGGCTTCCATTTTCCGTCGATATAGTTCGGAATGAACTGGAGCGGTCCCGGGCGGTAAAGCGCGTTCAAGGCGACCAGGTCTTCAATTTTTTCAGGCTGGAACTGGCGAAGGATTTTCTGCATTCCCGGAGACTCAAACTGGAAAACCGCGACAGAGTCGCCGCGCTTGAAAAGCTCGAACGCCTTTTTGTCTGTCTCGCTCACCTTTGAGCAGTCGAAAACCGGCTCGTCAGGCTTTTTATGCTTGTTGATGATGTTTTCAGCGTAACGAATCAGAGAAAGAGTCTTTAGTCCGAGATAGTCGAATTTTACAAGACCGCAAGGCTCGATGATGTCCATCGTGTACTGAACTCCGACCTCGTGCGTTTTCGGGTCCATAAAGACCGGCGCCCAGTCAGGCAGCGCGGTAAGTCCGATAACCATTCCCGACGCGTGCAAGCCTGTGTTTCTCTTGCAGCCTTCGAGCTTTAAGGCAAGGTCAAAAAGCTTTTCATAGCGCGGGTCGTGCCTGAATTCGGCAAGCTGTCCGCCGTCAGGAAATTTCTCGTTCGCAGGCTCAAAGCAGTTTTTCAATTTTGTTTTTAAGTTCTCGGAGACTTTAGACTTCAGCATATTGACTTCAGGAAGCGGAATTCCGAGCGTGCGTCCAACGTCTGCGATGCAGTTTTTAGGCTTTAATGTTCCGAACGTTACAATGTGTCCTACCTGCGGGTCTCCGTACAAGTCGCGCGTGTGCTGGATTATGTCCTGGCGATAGTCGAAGTCCATGTCAACGTCGAAATCCGGCATTGAGACACGCTCTGGATTCAGGAAGCGTTCAAAAATAAGCTTGAATCTGAAAGGGTCAATATCGGTGATTCCGAGCGAGTAGGCGACAAGAGAGCCTGCTCCGGATCCTCGCCCCGGCCCGATTGGAATGTAAGGCTTCGGCCTGTTGTTCACGTTGTCCCAAGTTGACTTTGACCAGTTGATGAATTCCCAAACAATCAGAAAGTAGCCCGAGAATCCCATCTTGAAGATGATTCCAAGCTCGTATTCCGCGCGCTGCCTTATCTGCTTAGTGATTTTCGGATAGCGTTTTCTGAGTCCCTTCTCGACGAGATGGCGCACATAGTCGTCCTGATTTGAAACGTAGTCGTCTCCGTGCGTCTGGAATTCCTTTGGAAGCTCAAAACGCGGAAGACAGCCTTTCAGCTCCTGCGTCTTGTACTGGTGAATCGTAAGGTCGCACATATTCGCGATTTTCACCGTGTTCTCGTACGCCTCTGGAATGTCCGGGAAAAGCTCCCTCATCTCCTGCTCGGTCTTGAAGTACCATTCGTGCCGGTCTCCGCCCATCGTCTGGTGCGGCTCGTTCATATTCTTCTTGAATCCGATGCAGCGCAGGCAGTCCTGGGCTTCCCAGTCCTCTTTTTCGATATAGTGGATGTCGTTTGTCACGACCATCGGAATGTCAAGCTCGCGCGCAAGCTTTATTAGTTTCTTGTTGATATATTTCTGGTCGTCAAGCCCGTGGTCCTGAAGCTCGATATAGTAATGGTCAGGGCCGAAAAGATTCTTGTATTTAAGCGCAAGCTCCTTAGCCTCGTCGTCCTTGTCCGCAAGAAGAAGCTGCGGAAGCTCGCCTGCAATGCATGCAGAAAGGCAGATAAGCCCCTCGTGGTATTTTTCAAGAAGCTCAAAGTCGATTCTAGGCTTGTACCATGTTCCTTCCGTGTAGGCGATAGACGAAAGCCAGCTCATATTCTTGTAGCCGGTCTCGTTCTCGCAGAGAAGAATCAGATGGAAATATCTCGCCTGACGGTCTCCGTCCTCTCCTTTTCTCGAATAAGGAACAGAATTTTTCTCCAGATGACTTCCGAAAGCGACGTAAAATTCCTCGCCCACAATCGGATTTATTCCGTTCACATGGCAAAGATGCTCAAAGTTAAGCGCGCCGAACATATTTCCGTGGTCAGTGAGCGCGAGAGCCGGCATATTGAGACGCTTAGCCTTTGCAACCAAGTCGTCAAGCTTTGCGCAAGAGTCAAGAAGCGAGTAGTCCGAGTGGACATGAAGATGAACAAAATTCGCTTTCGGAGTTCCTTCCGGGGCATCAGGGAATACGTGATAGTCTGCCATAAATTACATCTCCTGCTTTGCGGTTTTTAGATTAAGGATAAAAATGAAAAAATCGCGAGCCGCCGTATTCTAGCACAATAATTGAAAACTATGAATGATGAAAATGAAACTGCCGCAAGGATGCGGCGAAAACAGTTTGTGAAGCGTGAAAAAAAACTCTGTCATGCTGAATTTATTTCAGCATCTTGCAATTTTTTATTTGCAGATTCCGAAATAAATTCGGAATGACGATTTGTTTTTAGAAAAATCGCGTCCGTGTGATAAAAAAAACAGCCTCTGCCGAAAAGCAGAAGCTGCCTGAAAAAGCACAATGTGCAACAAAAAATTTGTCATGCTGAACTCGAACTCGTTTACGAGGTCGCTTGGTTTCAGCATCTATTTTTTATGGATTCCGAAATCGAGCAGTTTTCTGCTCGCCTTAAATTCGGAATGACATGCGGCATGTTTATAAAACAGATTCCGAATTAAAGCGAGCGCAACAACGACCGCGCTCAAATTCGGAATGACGTGTATAACAGAATCCTACTTTCCGCGCTTTGCGACGTTCTCGTTCACGCGGGTGATTTCAGTTTCAACGCCCTTCGCAAAATCTGCGACCGCTGTGTTTCCCACAATCGCCATCGTGTTTAGGTACGGAACAATCTTGTCGTTTATGACCGCAAGAATCGGCTTCTTGTAGCTTGACGCGCTCGCGCCCTTGCTGCCTTCCGCCTTTACAAAAGCGTCGTTCGCCGCCGTAAAATTGTCC
>JAXDVS010000043.1:0-7665 GCA_034088785.1 Treponema sp. | reverse complement strand
TTGATTCAACATAAATTTCAGCAAAAGAATTCGCGTAAAAAGGAATACTGAATTGTGTTTTTCCATTATATCCATAAGCCCAGCTATACTGATATTTTGGACCGCCAACAGCTCCTCTCGTATTGCTGGATTTTATAAGTTTTTCAACTTTTTTAATCCAGTTTGCAAAAGTTTTATCTTTACCAACAAGTTTTTTTGCATCTTCAATCAGTTTTTCAGCTGCATATCCTGTTTCACTGGCAGACTTTCCGTCTTTTGATTTTTCGCCTTGAATCTCTACAGTTGCCTCAAGTTTTTGAGTAGGAACTTGAGCCATGATTTCTGCAGCCTCAATAAGAGCAGAAGCAGAATTGCTTTCATATCCATATTTTGCAAGCGAATTTGCAGTCTGCAATATTTCAATGTCAGACGAAGCCTTTTGTTCTATTGCTGGCTTTTCTTCATCCATTTCACTCTGTGCAAACAAAGACATTCCAAAAGGCAAACTCATCGCCATTGCCACAACCAAAATTTTCATTTTCATATAAAACCTCCATTATTTTTATTCGTTATAAAAAAACATCTATACAATCAATACAGCAACTTCGTCTGTACTTTTACGAACTAATAATTGTAAGTTACCACCACAGTTTGATTGAACTTACACTCTTCAGGTCTGATTTTTCCTAAATAAGGTGAATTCTTCACTTCATCGCCTTTTTTGCTCGGAAGCGCATAGCGAGAAAGCAATTTAGGAAATTCTTTTACTTCATCATCATTTTTGAATTCTTTCATCAGTTCATCGTTTTCATCAATTTTTTCCCAGCCATGCTTATCCATTTTGAAAACAGCAACAATCAGTTTATTATAAACGCCGCAAACAAAATCAGCCTCGTTTGCTTTTTCCACATCTTTTATTGGCCAATATTTTCGGACACAATCATAAACTGTTTTGCGGCCTACAACTTTTTCACCTTCTGTTAATTTTTTATATGATTTGTTAATGCATACAAAAATCACTTTTCCATTCTTTGAATCAAAGACATTCTGAGACATAATTAGCTTCTCCTTATATTTATTAGCGTAATGTTTATATTTTAACTCATTTTTAGTTAGCGTCAAGCATATACAAAAACGAAAATCAGGCTTTTAGAATATAAACAATGGACTTACAAGACATTTTTATTAGCAATCTGAAAAGATTCCGCAAGGAGCAGCGCGTAACGCAGGAAAAACTCGCGGAGCTTTGCAAGACGGACACGTCCTACATCGGGCAGATTGAAACAAAAAAGAGATTTCCGTCGCTTTCGTTTGTTGAAAAAATAGCGGCCGCGCTTGAAATTGAGCCTTACAGGCTTTATATGCCGCAAGACTCAAAAAGCGGCTCGGTTTCAGCCGAAGAACTCAGGCTGATTGAAGAAGAAATCCTGCGGACTTTGCAGTCCGACATAAAAAAAATTGTGAAAAAGCACGGAATTTAAGCCGCAGGATTTTGATTGTTTTTGATTTTTAGAATTTTGCAGTTCCGCCGACTTTTATGAACGCCGGATAGCCGACTTCAACATTCGCCGCGAATTTTTCAGTGAAGAAATACTGTGCGCCAAGATTCAACCCGCCATAGAAATTTGTTCCGCTTGAATCAGACGAAGTTTTAGTATATGTCCATGTGCCATCAGAGTTATAGACAGAAGGATATTTGTAATCGACTTTCCAGTTGTAGAATTCAAGGCCAAGGCGGAGACCTGCGTAAACATCGAGCTTTTCAACAGGAAGCTGAACGTGGTAATTCAAAAGCGCGCCAACGTTGATATAGTTCATCGTTCCTTCCTATTTTGCCTTGCTATCGTAAGCAAGCGACTTGCTTTCGTCCATTCCGTCCTGTGCATATCCGATAAATCCGCCGAATCCGAGAGGAAGCCCGCCAAGCTTTTTTGTGTACTCAACAGAAGCCTCAAGATATGGAACTTTGAGCGAGCCGTCGTAAGGCAAAGCCTCAGAATGTGCGGTCACACCGATGTCGCCGTGAACAATAAAATCGCCTTCTTTGATTCCAGCTCCATATTCCTTCCAGTTGATTCCCGACTCCGCAGCCTGCGCGACAAACAGCGCGCCCAAAAGACAAAATCCAACAGCCAATAGCTTTTTCATAAAAGCCCTCCAAAATTTTGTAATATGCCAGCCGGCAGCTTCGCTTAATGAAATATGAAAGTTTCAAAAGCTCGCTGCCTCGGCTAACGATTTACACAGATTATAAGAGCGGACACAAAAAAAAGGTCGCAAAGTAAGCGACCTTTAATATTAGAAAAAAAATTTAAGTTTTGCTTTTTATGCCTTTTTTGCGGCTTCCGCCTGCATATCGGCAAGAAAATCGTTCAAATCAGCCACAACCTCGTCAGGATTAAGACCGTGAACCATCGCGGCTTCCTCCAAAGTCTCCATTTGCGAAGCGAAGCACGAAATGCAGTGCATTCCCATCATCATAAGCGGCTCAACAAGTTCCGGGTGCTTTTCTACAAGAACCGAGACAAGCACGTCTTTTTGGATTTTTTCAGATTCCGATTTTGACTCTGTTCCAGCCCCGTTCTCTGTTTTTTCCGCATTTTCAATGTTTCCGGCAGATTCAAAAGCCTTTGCATTTTCAGAGTTTTTCAAAGATTCTTCATTGTTTTCAGATTTTTCATTTATTCCGTTCATTTTTTATTTTCGCTCTCAGTTTGAAGATTCTTTCGCAGCCGGCAAAGTCACAATTCCGCCAGCGGCAGTCAACGGAACATATTCAGGAACTTGGCGGCCGTCCCATTTTTTCGCTTTTTCAAGCTCAATTTCAAGTTCCTTCAATTTTATTTCAACCTGATAATTCTGCGCGACTTTCGCGTTGTAGTAAGCAAGCGCGTCAGCTTCAACGCGTTTTGCCTCAGCCGCTTTCTGCGCCTTTATAAGCTCGCCCTCGGCAGTCTGCTCCGCGGCTTTTTTTGCGGCTTCCGCCTCGGCAACCTGCTTCTGCGCGTTTGTCTCCGTAAGCTTCAAGTCCTGCTCTGCCTGACGAACCTGCTGAGTTCTGTTCATTGTCTCTTTTATGTTCTTGTCAAAATCGTCGCTCCAGTTCCAGTTTGAAATTGTAAGCTGCGTAACTTCAACAGGATATTCAGCAAGCTTTGCAGAAAGATTCGACTGAACCGCCTGCGTAATCTTGTCCTGATTTTCAATCAAGTCATAAATCGAATATTTTCCGACCGCTTCCTTTACAGAAGAAATCAGGCTTTTTGTGATTGCGTTCTGCAAAATCGACTCGCTGTATTTTTTTACCGCATCCATAAGGCGCGCGTCATCATATCTGTAAAAAACCGTAACTTGCGAAGCGACAGTCTGCATATCCTTTGTGATTGCGCCGTCCTCGTCAACAGAAAAATTCACGTTCATTCCCTTTGGAACAATCGAGTATCTTTTTATCACGCTGATAAACGGAATGTGATAATGCATTCCCGGCTGCAAAACATCGCCTGAAACCTCGCCGAGCTTAACTTCAATTCCGCGCTCGTTCGGACCGACAACTGTAATCGAATTGTAAATAAGAGCCGCAAGAGCCGCGATAACGACAATAATCACAAAAGGCTTCTTGCCGACCTTCTTTTTCTCATTTTCTGCCATAAAATTCTCCTAAAAATCAATGAGGAAATCTAAATCTCCACAATTTGGCTTTTTAATAGAATAAATATACAGAACTTTTTATAGAATCGCAAACAAAAACATTCTATAATTTATTTATGCTGCATTTTATCGTGAATATCCGCGGAGGAAGCGGAAAAGCGTTTCTTAAATGGAACAAAATCCAGAAAATTCTAAAAGACAAAAATATCGAATACAAAACGCACGTTACGCAGAGAGCCGGTCACGCCTCGCAAATCGCGCGCGAGATTTCTCTTTATGACGAAAACGACATCCGGCTTGTTGTTGTCGGCGGAGACGGAGCGTTAAATGAAGTCATAAACGGAATCGGAAAGAACGAGAAAGGCGAAATTCAAGCAGAAAACTTCTCAAAAATCAAAATAGGGCTGATTCCGACAGGAAGCGGAAACGACTTTAGCCGGGGAATGAAAATTCCGCGCCACAATCCAAGAAAAGCACTCGAGAAAATTCTAAATTCAGATGGAAAACAAAAAATCGACTTGGGAATGGCGACAATTCTTGACGGAAATTTTCCAGATGAAAGCTCACGGAGCAATTTTTTTGCAATCAGCTCAGGATTCGGACTCAACGCGATTGTCGGAACAGGAATCAACACGGCAAAAATCAAGAAAATTCTGAATTTTATTCACTTGGGGAAGCTCAGCTACGGATTTTACACGATTCAGACGCTGTTCACGATGAAAACTTATTCAGTGAATCTTAAATTTGACGACGAAGAGCCGAAGCCGTTCAAAAAAATGATTTTTCTTGCGAATATGAACCTGAAAACCGAGGGGGGCGGCGTGCCGATGAATCCGAAAGCAAAGGCAGACGACGGAAAAATTTCAATCTGCATGGCGCACGGCGTTCCGAAAATTATGACTTTCTTCTTTTTTCCATTTTTGATTCTCGGACTTCAAAAAAATCTTCCGGGATTTTTCCTCAAAGACTGCAAAAAGCTCGAAATCGACTCCGACAAGCAGTCAGTTCTTCACACCGACGGAGAATTCAGAGGAAATGTAAAAAAAGTTCGCTGGGAAGCCTTGCCAGGCGCGGTTTCAATTTTGATTTAGAAGAATTTGAAAAAAACTGTTGGGACGATCGAAAAAGCGTTGTCATGCTGAATTTATTTCAGCATCTGCAACAAACCTAACAAACAAATTCCGAAACTAAGCGGTTTTCACAAAAATCCGAGTTTGGAATGGCATGTTTTTTTTCAACGAACAAGCCGTAATTGCAAAAAATTCATTGCAAAATGCGCAAGCACAATCATTCCAGCGGTCATTCCCAAATATTCTCCGACGCACACAAAAATATTCGGCGCGGAAAGTTTCCATGCGTTCATCCAGAAAAGATAAACATAAAGCTGGCTATGAACAATGCAGAAAATTCCAAGCGCGAAAATCAAGAGCCACAGAATCTGCAGAATTACAAACTTTGCAGAAATTGCGGATTGCCCCTGCTTCGTAAACATCGCAGAATCAAACCCGGCAACGACAGAGGATTTTCCGTTTGCAGATTTTCCGCCATTTGCTACCGCCTCAAGTTTTTTCAGTTTTGAATGAAGATGAAGCCCCAAGTGAAAGCCCATCACCAAAAATCCCCACGAGCATGAAAAAGTGTGCAGCGGGCGGCTCCATGAAGTCATATTAATAGAAGAAAACGTGAAAATTGCGCCGCTCATCATAATCGAGCTGAACGTCATCAAAATCATCATAACGAAAAAAATCCAGACGGTCGCGCTAAGCAAAATCCGCACGGAATTGTATTTTCCGCGAAGCGCAGAACGGTAAAATCCGCCGTTCAAAACATGGTGCAGAATAAACAGCGCAAAAAGAGCCGCCCCGAAAATTCCATGCGCCGAAAGATTCCGCACAACCTCGTGGCTCATCAAAAAAATAAAGTCCGCAAACATCAGAATGTCGATGATGATTTTCACAATTTTTCGTATTTTCATATTCAAATTATATTGCAAAACGCACCCGTTTTGTCAGGCGAATTTAGTAACTATATTTTAAAATAAAGTAACTAAATTTCAAAATATAGTTACTTTATTCGGCAAACGTAGTTACTTTGTTTAAAAGCTAAAACAAATCACAGTCCGCTTTCTTTCAGCCATTCGTCGATTCTTGCGTTCAAATCGCGCCCGCCGGAATAGAAGAACTCGAACGGAAGCCCCACGTAGCTTTTCGGCAAGTGCTTTGAAAGGTCGCTAACGCTGTCGCCGTACATTGTTCCGCCGTGGCTTGAAAATGAAATCACGGTTTTTCCAGAAAAATCGTAGCTTTCAAGGAACGTGCAAACCGGCATTGGAAGCGTTGCCCACCAAGTCGGATAGCCGAGCAGAACAACATCATATTCCGCCATTTTTGCAGCGGCGATTTTTGTCTTTAGCAGAGGTCGAGTTCCGTTCATCAAGTCGCGCTGGCTTACATCGTAGATTCCGCCGCGGTACGGATTCTGCATTTCAATCTCAACAAGGTCAACTTTTTCCTCGCCGAATTTTGATTTCAGGCTTTTTGAAATATATTCAGCCGCGCTTTCGGTGTTTCCAGAATAAGAAAAATACGCAACGAGCACACGCGGATTTTTCGGAACAGAAATTGAAGCGACTTTCTCATCGTATTTTGTCTCAAAAACGCCGTTTCGTTTCTCGGCGTTCCGCGCGATTCTGAATCCAAGATTTCTGTCTTTTGTAAGAGGATTTGAAGCCGAACGGTACGCGCTCCTTAAATGCTTTCCAAAATCGTTGAAACCGCCGCCCCGATTCACGCGATAAACTCCAGTTGCCGCACCAAGAGGATTCAAAACAGATTTTCCGCCAACGCCCGAAGCATTTTTTCTGCCAGCACGTCCAATTCCAGCCGCCCCAGAATTTCCAGCAACTTCCGAAGCAGAAACAGCCTCGTCATAACCGCCGTAATAGTCAAAAACCCACTCGCTAACATTTCCGTGCATATTGTAAAGCCCGAACGAGTTCGGCGCGAGCGAGTCCACTGCAATCGTTTTTCCGCGGTTCAAGCCCGACTGAACATTCGGATTCGTGTGCCGAACGTAATTTTCTTCTATTAAATAAGGATAGCTTCCTTCATAATTCGCGTCCTTCGGATTGTTCCAGTTGCCTGTGCTGAAAATAGTCGTAGTTCCGGCGCGGCAAGCGTATTCCCATTCCGCCTCAGTCAAAAGCCGGTAGCCGTCCGCCGCCAAGTCCACAGAAACATCGGGGAACTTCGCGTTCTTTCCGTCAATCTTGTAAACCGCAGCAAGCCCCTCAGCAGCAGATTTTTTGTTGCAATATTCAAGCGCGTCATAAAACGACACATTCTCAACCGGCAGATTCGCGCCCTTGTTCCAGCTCGGATTTTTTCCCATCAATTTTTCGTAATCCGACTGCCGAACCTCAAACGCGTCGCAATAAAAATCGTCCACTGTAACCGAATGTTGCGCCTCGTCCGCATCGCGCATCCGCTCCGAAGCAGGACTTCCCATCAAAAAAGTTCCGCCGCGCACCAAAACCATCTTCGACTCCGCAAAAACAGCCCCGCACAAAAGGCAAGTGGCGGAAATTCCACAAACAAATTTCCTCATATCAAACTCCAAATTCTTCAGTTTTATATTGGCGTTTCCCGACATCCTGTCGCACGAGAAGCTATGCTTCTCGAAATTTTGTTTTCCCTAGTCCGCCGTCCGTGGCGGAATCAACTTGCCAAACAAAAATTTTCTTCGGCGGAAAAATATCGGGTCGGCTGTTCCGCACTTCGCTCACGCTCACCGCCTTCGCAGCATAGCTGCTCGGAGACTCGCTAAAAACAGTCCGCCGGACTGTTTTTTCGGCTTTTAGCCGTCGCTCTCTACCTCGCCGTGCAAATCGCACGTCTGCGGTCTTTGGCTTCGGTTGTTCAAACAACCTTCGCCAGTGCTCCATAGCCTAACGCGCTCCAACTTCACAAAAAATATAAATTACCCAAAACAATATGTCTAATATTTATTTCTTATTTCAAGATATGCAGAATTGGAATA
>JAXDVS010000042.1:0-197683 GCA_034088785.1 Treponema sp. | reverse complement strand
GACAAGGCTCTTGAACAGAAGCTTCAAGAAATGGCATTTAAAATCGTTGAAAATATCGGCGTAATCGGCGGAACAAACGTTCAGTTTGCGCATAATCCTAAAACTGGAAGAATCGTAATCATCGAAATCAACCCTAGAACTTCGCGCTCGTCGGCTCTCGCTTCAAAGGCGACAGGATTTCCAATCGCGCTTATCTCGGCAAAACTCGCTGCAGGACTCACACTAGACGAAATTCCTTACTGGCGCGACGGAACTCTTGAAAAATACACTTTGGGCGGCGCGCCTGACGGAGACTACGTTGTCCTTAAATTTGCGCGCTGGGCATTCGAGAAATTCCGCGGAGCAAAGGACGAGCTTGGAACTTCAATGAAAGCCGTGGGCGAGGTCATGGCGATTGGAAAGAATTTCAAGGAGACTTTCCAGAAGGCAATCCGCGGTCTTGAAAACGGACGCGCTGGGCTTGGCTTTGCAAAGGATTTCAACAAGAAATCTGCCGATGAGCTTTGCGAAATGCTCAAGACTTCTTCTTCTGAAAGATATTTCCAGCTTTACGAGGCAATCAGAAAAGGCGTTCCGCTTGAGACTCTTTCAAAAATCACTTATGTGAAAGAATATTTCCTCAAAGAGATGAAAGAGATGGTTGACCTTGAGGAAGAAATGCTCAAGAATCCTGGCCGCGTTCCGGAAGACAATCTTTTGATTCAGGCAAAAAAAGACGGATTCAGCGACAAGTATCTTTCAAAAATCCTAAAAGTCGCGGAAAAAGACATCAGAAAACGGCGCAACGAGCTTGGAATAAAGGAAGCATGGCTTAGAGTTCCTGTAAGCGGCGTAAAAGACGCATGCTATTATTACTCGACTTACAACGCGGTTGACAAATCTACAGCCACAGACAACAAGAAAAAAATCATGATTCTCGGCGGCGGACCAAACAGAATCGGGCAGGGAATCGAGTTCGACTACTGCTGCTGCCACGCCGCAATGCAGCTAAAAGAGCTTGGCTACGAGACAATCATCGTGAACTGCAACCCTGAAACCGTTTCAACCGACTATGACACTTCCGACAAGCTTTATTTCGAGCCTGTAACAACAGAGGATGTTCTCCAGATTTACGAGAAGGAAAAGCCGTTCGGCGTTATCGTTCAGTTTGGAGGACAGACACCGCTCAACATTGCGCGCGAGCTTCAGGAGAACGGCGTTAATATTCTCGGAACTTCAATCGACTCTATCGATATTGCCGAGGACAGAGACTTGTTCCGCCATATGATGGAAAAGCTCGAAATTCCAATGCCTGAAAGCGGAATGGCAGTCAACTTTGACGAGGCCAAGGCGATTGCGGACAAAATCGGCTATCCGATTATGATTCGTCCGTCGTTCGTTCTTGGCGGACGCGGAATGGAAGTTATTTATGATGAAAAGACTTTGCGAGAGTACGTTGAAAAGGCTGTCGGCGTTACACCTGACCGCCCGCTTCTTATCGACCGCTTCCTTAAAAACGCGCTTGAGTGCGAGGCTGACGCTCTTGCTGATTCCGAGCATGTCTATATTCCGGCTGTAATGGAGCATATCGAGCTTGCTGGAATTCATTCTGGAGATTCTGCTTGCGTTATTCCTCCGGTCTCGATTCCTCTTGCAAATCTTGAGACAATCAAGGAATACACAAAGAAAATCGCTGAGTCGCTTCACGTCTGCGGTCTTATGAACATGCAATACGCCATCGAAGACGGAAAAGTTTACGTTATCGAAGCAAATCCGCGCGCAAGCCGAACTGTTCCGCTTGTTTCTAAAGTTTGCGACACTCAGATGGCGCGCCTTGCCACAAGAATGATGCTCGGCGAGTCTCTGAAATCTCTCGGGCTTAAAGACAAGGTTATTCCGTATTTCGGCGCGAAAGAGGCTGTTCTTCCGTGGGCGAGATTCTCAGGCGTTGACCCGATTCTCGGACCTGAAATGCGCTCGACCGGCGAGGTTCTGGGGCTTTCAGACAATTTCCCTCTTGCTTTCTACAAGGCGCAGGAAGCCGCAGGCTCTGAACTGCCGCACGCTCCGTCTCCGTGGGAAAACAAGAAAGTCCTGATTTCTCTTAGCGACAAGACAACGCTCAAAACTCAGGTTCTTTACATCGGAAAAGCACTTTCAAGCATGGGATTCACTCTTGTCTGCACGCAGGGAACTGCTGAATTCTACCGCGAAAATGGAATCAAGTGCGAGGAAGTGAACAAGATTGGAGCCGGCAGACCTGACGTTGTTGACATCATAATGAACAAGGAAGTCTGCCTTGTAATCAACACGCCTAAGGCAAAACGCAATTACGCTGAGGACAGAAAGACAATCCGCAAGGCGTGCCTTAAATACAAAGTTCCTTACATCACGACTTTGGCCGGAGCTTACGCCGCGGTTCAGGGAATCGAGGCTGTAAAGAACGGAAACGGCGGCGAGGGCGGAGTAAAGTCTTTGCAGGAATATCACGCGATGATAAAATAATCTGAAATTTGTAAAAATCCGACAAGTTTTGTAATATTATAGCATTTAATGTCAAAAAATTTTAAAATATGCAAAACTTGCAAGGAGAGTTTTACAAATGAAAAAAATGTTAGCAGTTGTTATCCTTTTCGCTGGATTGTTTTTCGGCTTGAACGCGGAGGAATTTTCTAGCGAGGAGGATATCGACAATGTTTACACAATCGAATGGACTTTGAACACCGACACAAATTCCGTGGAAATCAGGCTTTTCGCTCTTAACACAGACGCTTTTGACGAGACATTCGGAAACAACAGCATTGACGAGGAGCTTTCGGGAATTCTTTCTGACTACGGATATACAGGAAGCAGCCTTGTTTCCGAGACCAAAGACGAGAATTTTGACAACGGCAAATACACAATGCTGATAAAAAAATTCAGCCTTCAATAATTTTGATAAGAAAATCCGCCGCTTTTATTCTGTTTTTCTGCCTTGCCCAGTCTGTTTTTTGCCATCCTGCGGTTAAAGAGCTTTCTTCTTTCACTCTTATGGGCGAGGTGGAGCTTTATGAGAATCCTGACTTTTCATCTTCGTATTCTTTCAAGACTTTGAACCACGAGAACGGCTTGAAATGCGTTGTGATGAGCGCGGGAAAAAGGGAAAACGGCGGGCAGTGGCTTTACATTCTTTTGCGGAACGGACTTTGGGAAGAAAAAGGAGACTGGCTGAGCGCGTACAGCAAATTCTGGATTTTTCTTTCTGACAGCGCGGAAATTTTTGACTTTGAGGAATGACGATTTTTGTGGAAATCAAAAATCAGATAAAAATTAACGTTTTTAATGATTTAGTTCGTCTGGCTGATTTTATCAAAATCTTCAAGAAAAAGATTTAAAAAAAATCCCTTTCAAAAAGCTTGAAAGGGATTTTTTTATTTTCTGAAAATTTTTAATATTTTATGTCAAAATCAGGCTTTCTTTTTGCCTTTTGAAAGGCGCGCCGCATTCAGAACTGCGATAAAGCAGACGCCCACATCTCCGAAAACTGCGAGCCAAAGGTTTCCGATTCCGGCTGCGTTCAAAATCATTATCAGAGCCTTTACTCCGATTGAGAAGACAATGTTCTGGTAAACAACGCCCATTGTCTTTCTTGCGATTTTGATTGCGTCAACAAGGCGGCTTGGCTTGTCGTCCATAATCACGACATCGGCAGCCTCGATTGCGGCATCGCTTCCAAGTCCGCCCATCGCGACTCCCACATCAGCGCGCGCAAGAACCGGGCTGTCGTTTATTCCGTCGCCGACAAACATCAGCTTGCTTTTTCTCTCGCCGCCTTTTTTTCCGAGCTTTGAAATCAGCTCGTCAACCTTTGAGACTTTGTCTTCCGGGAGCAAATCCGCATAGACTTTGTCGATTCCAAGTTTTTTTCCGACAATTTCTGCGGCCTGTTTTGCATCGCCTGTGAGCATTACGGTCTCTTTAACGTCGAGCTTTTTCAGTCTTGAAATCGTCTCTTTTGAGTCTTCCTTTTCCGTGTCGCTTATGATGATATAGCCAGCGTATTTTGAGTCAACTGAAACGTGAATCACAGTTCCGGCTGTCTCTTTTTGAATGTCGTGGAAATTTACGACATTCTCGCTCTGCATGAGCTTCGCGTTTCCTGCCAGAATTTTCTGGTTTCCGACAGTCGCCCTTATTCCTTTTCCAGAGACAACTTCCGCGTCGAGAATTTCAAGCTTTCCGCAGAGAGGGCAGCTGTGCGCTTTTTTAAGCGATTTTGAAATCGGATGGTCTGAATAGCTTTCTGCGTGGGTCGCGACTGCTAAAAGCTCCTCTTTCGTGAATCCTTCTTCCGGGCAGATTTCAGTAACGTTGAAAGTTCCTTTTGTCAAACTTCCTGTCTTGTCAAAAACCGCAATCTTTACTTTTGCGAGAGCCTCGATGAAATTTGAGCCTTTCACGAGAACGCCTGCGACTGACGCTTTTCCGATTCCGCAGAAGAACGAGAGCGGAATTGAGATTACAAGGGCGCAAGGGCATGAGACAACAAGGAATGTGAGCGCGCGGTAAAACCAGACTGAAAATCCGAAATTCCTGTAAAGCTCAGGCGCGAACAGTTTAAGCGCGAGCGGCGGAATTAAAGCGACTGCCACTGCGAGAATGCAGACAATCGGCGTGTAGACTTTCGCGAATTTCGATATGAATTTCTCGCTTCTTGCCTTTACCGCGCTTGCTTTTTCTGTGAGATTCAAAATTCTAACAACCGCGCTTTCGCCGTATTCTTTTGTAACCTGAATTTTTATCGGGCTTGTCTCGTTCACAAATCCTGACAAGATTTCTGATTTTTCTTCGGCTGAAACCTCGCGCGGAACGCTTTCGCCAGTCAAGGCGGAAGTTTCAACGAACGATTTTCCTTCAATAATAAAGCCGTCAAGCGGAACTCTTTCTCCCGGGCGAACCTCGATTATCTCGCCGATTTTGACATCTTCCGGGCTTACGCTCACTGTTTTTCCGTCTCTGACTACATTCGCGTGGTCTGGGCGGATGTCCATAAGAGACTTGATTGAGTCGCGCGACTTGTCAACCGCGTAATCCTGAAAGAATTCTCCAATCTGATAGAAAAGCATAACCGCGACGGCTTCCGGAAATTCGCCTACAAAAATCGCTCCGATTGCCGCCACAGACATCAAAAGCTGCTCGCCGAAAATATTTCCTTTTCTGATGTTCTTGATTGCGCCTTTTATTACATCAAGGCCCGCGAGAATGAACGCCACAAAGCAGAAAGCCGCCGAAGCATAAGGCATAAGTTTAACGAGATTTTCTGAAGCTGAGAATTTTTCCGCGAAAAAGTCAAAATGCGCCGTGAAAAGCCCGAGCAAAAACAAGACCGCCGACACAATGATTTTTTTAAGCGAGTGTTCTTCTTCCTCCTCGTCTTCGTTATCGTCGTCATAGCAGCAAGAGCATTTTATCTCGTCCGAATGAGAATGGCCGCAGCCGCAGTGCTCATCATGTTCTTTATGCTTTTCACATTTAATTTCTTCTGATTCTGGAAAGTTTTCTTTCTTCATATTTTCCTCCTGATTTTTTGATTCTGCGTTTTAGAACGTTTTAATCGCATAAATTTTTTAGCGTTTTTAAGTTCATTTTGTTTTCCGCAAGTTTTTTTCTTTCAAGCGATTTTTGCCTCGGTTATTCTGAAATATGCTCGAGTCCCATATTCAGAATTGAGACAACGTGGTCGTCGCTAAGCGAGTACACATTGCATTTTCCTGCGCGCTCGAATTTCACAAGATGATTCTCCTTTAAAATCCTGAGCTGGTGCGAGATTGCCGACTGCTGAATTCCGAGAATCTCGACCATTTCGTTGACCGAAAGCGAGTTGTTCAGGAGGCAGAACAGAATTTTTATCCTTGTTGAGTCTCCGAAAATCTTGAAAAGCTCGGAGATGTCGGCAAGCGTGTCCTCGTCGGGGAGAGAGTCAAAAATCATGTTTTTTGCTTCGTCTTCCATATTTTTCTCCTGTTAGTTTTATATAAATGAATTTTCATATGAAATATTATTCATATGAATGATGATATATTTGTCTAAAAAATTTGTCAAGAAAATGAGTCAGATTGCCATTCTGAATTCGTTGTTCAATCGGCTGTCATGCAGGATTCTTGATCTAACCGGCTGTCATGCTGAATTTATTTCAGCATCTGTATTTATAGATTCTGAAACAAGTTCAGAATGACGGCATTTAGATTCTGAATCTGAGCGAGCAGTAAACTGCTCGAGTTCAGAATGACGGCGTTGTAAAGTCGGAATTGCGACGCAACAATTTGAAACGGACAATCGGAAAGTTCAGAATGACGCTTTGTTTAGAAGAACAAAAATTTGCCGAACAATGGAAAATTTTATATTTTGATATGTACGCTGCCGTCAAAAAATTTGCACGGGCGGTTTTCAATCGAAAAATTAAAGACAGGAGATAAATAAATGGCAAAGTATCAGTTTCAGACAGAAGTGAACCAGCTTCTCAAATTGATTATCCACTCGATGTATTCAAACAAGGATATTTTCCTGCGCGAGATTGTCTCGAACGCTTCGGATGCATTGGACAAGCTTAACTATCTTATGGTGTCGGACGATGCTTACAAGAATCTAAAGACAGAGCCGAGAATCGACATCAGCTTTAACGAGGTGGCGAAAATCCTCACAGTTCAGGATTCAGGAATCGGAATGAACGAGGAAGACCTTAACAACAATCTTGGAACAATCGCACGTTCTGGAACAAAGGCTTTCATCGACAAAATTTCAAAGGAAAAAAACGCGGGCGAGTCAAACCTTATCGGACAGTTCGGCGTCGGTTTCTATTCAGCTTTCATGGCTGCCAAGGAAATCAACGTCTACACAAGAAAAGCCGCAACCGACAAGATTTATAAATGGTCAAGCGACGGAACAAATTCTTATACAATAGAAGAAATCGCGGCTGACTCTGACGAGGCGAAGAAATTCGGATTCGACAAGCCTGAGACACACGGCTCTGCAATCGAGATGATTCTGAATGACGACAGCAAGGATTTTGCTTCAAGATGGAAGATTGAGGAGCTTATCAAGCGTTATTCCGACCATATCGCGTTCCCGATTTATCTTCATTACACGCAGAACAAGTACGATGACAAGGGAAATGTTACAGGAAGCGAGAATAAAGTTGACAAGGTGAACTCGGCTTCCGCGCTTTGGAAACGCCCGAAATCTGAGCTAAAGCCAGAAGACTACAACGACTTCTACAAGACAATCAGCCACGACAGCCAGGATCCGCTTTTTTACGTTCACACGCACGCGGAAGGAACTCAGGAATATACAACTTTGTTCTATGTTCCTCAGCAGGCTCCGTTCGATATGTATCAGGCAGACTATAAGAGCGGCGTTAAGCTTTATGTGAAGCGCGTTTTCATCACAGACGACGACCGCGAGCTTTTGCCGGCTTATCTGCGTTTTGTGCGCGGAATCATCGACTCTGAGGACTTGCCTTTGAATGTGAGCCGCGAAATTCTGCAGCAGAACAGAATCTTGGACAACATCAAGAACGCATCTGTAAAGAAACTGCTCGGAGAATTCAAGAAGCTCGGCGAGGAGGCGGACAAGGCGAGAAAGTCAGAGAACCCGACAGACGAAGAGAAAAAGACGATTGAAAAATGGAACAAGTTTGTCGAGCAGTTCAACCGCCCGATGAAGGAAGGACTTTACGCCGACTATGTGAACCGCGAGGAGATTTCCGAAATCGTAAGATTCAAGTCAACTGACGCGAGCGGAGACGGCGAGGGAAAATGGACAAGCTTCAAAGACTATGTCTCAAGAATGAAGCCTGAGCAGAAGGCGATTTACTATATCACTGGAAACAACGAGAAAAACCTGCGCGCAAGCCCGTTGCTTGAAGCGTATAAGAAAAAGGGCTTTGAAGTCCTTATCATGGCGGACGACATTGACGACATTGTTATTCCAAGCCTGATGAAATACAAGGACTACGAGCTTAAAGGCGTGAACCGAGCAGGCTCTGACGAGGAGCTTGGAATCGACAAGAACGAGGCCAAGAAAAAGGAGGAAGCGTTCAAGCCTGTTCAGGAGAAAATCAAGAAGGCTCTAGGAGACCGCGTTAAGGACGTTGTTCTTTCAAAAAGACTGAGCGACAGTCCGTCATGCATCGTTGTTGACGAAAGCGACCCTGGCTTCCAGATGGAGCGCATGATGCGCGCGATGGGACAGGAAGGGCCGGGAGTAAAGCCGATTCTCGAGGTGAACGCCGACCACGCGATTGTAAAAACGCTCGAGAATTCAAGCGACGAGGCCTACATCGCGAATGTGTCTGAAATCCTTCTTGACCAGGCGCTTCTTGTAAGCGGAGCGGAGCTTTCAAGCCCCGTTGACTTTATCAAGGCGATGAACACTCTGATTGTGAAATAAAGAAGAAAAAAATTAGCGGCGGTTTTGGTTTGCCAAAACCGCCGCTTTTTTTATTGCATAAAATACAGCATTTTTATGCTGTATTTTTGCAAAAATCTTGCCGCACGGAAAGTTTCTCCGTGCGGCGTTTTTTTTGCCGCTAGTTCTTTTCCGCGACTTTTAAAGTGCCGAAGTTTTCATTCATGCCCATATATGAAAAGTCCTTGCTTTCTTTTTTGTCTTGCCCGCTTTCAAAGCTGATTTGCGGCAGGCTGTTTACAATGTCCACTGTCTTTAAGCTTACGTTTATTATGCTTAGAAGCAGATTGTAGATATACCGCGGATTCTTGTGCTCTCTTGCCCAGTCATTGCAGTCGTTTCTTATTCCGGAAGCCTTGTCCGCTGTAACCTGATAGCGGTCAAAAAGCCACTCGATTGCGCTTCTGCCGTTTACCACGTACTCGTAGGCCTTTAGCGGAATGTTGCTGATTGTTATATGGCTGTTGTAGATTATCGTGTCTTTTTTGCCCTTTGCGGCAAAGCGCAGTTTTTCCACAGCAAAATACTCGTACTCGTTTTTAATCTCTCCTCTGAATTTTATGTCCAGCCCCTGTGCTGCCGCTGCTTGTTCGTAATGCAGATGAAGCTCCGAAAGCGCGCGCCCCGCCTTTGAGAACGCCCAGAATTCCTCTTTCTTGTCTAAAAGAGGAATCCGCGGAAGCATTTTCTTAAGGTCGGCTGCGAATGTCGCTCTGTATGCTTTTGAGTGCAGAAAGCCGTAGACATAATAGAAGATGTCCTCTTTTTCCACGCTTTTTCCGTAAATGCCTTGTGCCTGCTTTAGAATCCAGTCTGTGATGGCCGAGCGGCGAGCATAGCGGTCTTCGCCTGCTGTGCCGAACAGGTCAGGCTGGAAATCTTGCTTTTCCGTGTAGTAGTAGAGAGGAAAGCATTGAGATTTTTCAACATAATCAAGACACGGAATTTTATCCGTTATCATTGAAGTAAAATCTTTTGAAGAGCCTGCTCCGCTTACGCAAATTATAAGATTTGAATAACTTTTTGTCGGGAAAAGCTGTTTCCATAATCCAGGAGATTCTATAAGTTCATCAGCGTAATAAAGATTTTGCCAGCAGAAAGGCCTGTAAGTTCCCTGAACAAAATTTTCTTCATTGAATTTTATTTCAATGTTTTTTTCTGCATATCTGCGCAATGCACGGGTCCAGCTGATTTTCTTTGCATCAGAAGAGACTATATTTTCCACTTTTGGCCAGTCTTGCTTTTGCAGGTTTTTTGTCTTTTCATGATAGTTTTTGCGCTCGCCGTTGTAAAAATCAATCATGCGGCTTACGTTGCCTTTTACTTTTTCTCTGGAAAATCCATAAACCCAAGTGTCGCGGTTTGTTGCGACTCCTATGGCAAAAGTGTTAAACACAGATTTGGAGGCTTCGTCAAATTTCTTTTCCGGATTTACAGGGATATATTCCGCGAACTCGTCGTTCCGCATGCTTATCCAGTCGCCGTCCTTGTTCGGGCGCAGCTGTGTCATCTCCAGGTTTTCTATAGACTTCGTGTTCTTAAGAATCTTTAGCTTCTGCTCGCGGGTCAGGTAGTCGCCTATGTCTCGGTAAAAAATCTCCGCCTTTTGCCCTTTGTCTTTGTTTTCTCCCTTGCGCTTGACAAGAATTGTGATTGCAATCGGGTTGCGGCTTCCCTCCTTAAAAACGTTTCCTGCTTCTTTTCGTCTAAGCTCTCCGCTGGTTCTTGCGTTTCCCCTCAGGTTGAACACATAGATTTTTGCGAAGTCTTTTTCAAGGCACTTCCTGAATCCGTCCAGCCCGTTGTTGTCGAGCCATGCGCCGTTTGTCACAAAGCCTATGATTCCTCCACATTCCGGGTCAAGCCTGTCGGTTGCCCATCTGAACGCGCGTATATATGAGTCGTAGCATGATTTGTTCAATGCCGCGCCGCTGTTTGCCACATAAGTCTCTTCAATTTTTTTGTCGAGCTTTTCGTATTTCAGGTTCTGCGCGTTGTCGTTCGCGCTTTTCTGTCCTATAGAATAGGGCGGGTTTCCTATTACTATGTGGATTGGCGTTTCCATCTGCTCCTGCACGCGGCGCGAGTTTACCGGGAACATCTCGCTGAAAAGCGCTTGCCCGGGCTTGTTCTCTGAAAGCTGGAATGTGTCTGTAAGGCAGATTCCCGCAAACGGCGTGTATTTTTTGTCTTCCCTGCTGAAGAAAATCTCGCTGCTTAAAATGCTGTGGAATTCGTTTTCTATGTTTATTGAGGCAATGTAATACGCCAGAAGCACAATCTCGTTTGCCCTTATCTCGCTTTCGTACTTCCGCCTAAAGTCCTCCGGCTTTATAAGGCCGCTCTGCAAAAGGCGCACTATGAAAGTTCCTGTTCCGGTAAAAGGGTCGATTATGTTCACGTTCTTGTCGGAAATATTCCTTTTGAATTCTTTCTGCAGAACATAGGACACGCTGCTGATGATAAAGTCCACAACCTCCACCGGCGTGTAGACGATTCCAAGCTGCTCCACCATTTTAGGAAACGCGTTCTTAAAGAAGCTGTCGTAAAGCTCGAGAATGATTTTTTGCCTGCCTTCCGCGGTTTTTACGCCCGAAGCCCTGTCTTTTACAGAGTCATAAAAGCGGTTTAATGTGTCCTCTTCCTCCTGGCTTGCAGATTTTATGTTTATTATGTCCAGAATATTCTGCATGCTTTTTGAAATAGGATTGCTCGCGATAAATTCGCTGCCCTCAAAAAGCGACTCGAACACAGGCTTTGTGATTATGTGCTGGGCGAGCATTTCTATTGCGGACTGCATTGTTACAGAAGAATTTATGTTTTTGCGGAGTCCCTCCAAGAATTTTGCAAATGAATCCTTTGCGATTTTGTCGGTTTCTATTTTTTGCGCAATCTGCCTTATGTGCCGCTCCGCAATCTCGGCGATGTCTTGCGCCCACTGCACCCAGTATCGCCTGTCGCCTACTTTTTGAACCATGCGGGCGTAAAACTTTGTTTCTAGGTCGGACTCAGGAAAGTCAAACTTTTCGCCGTCCAGGATAATCGGGCCTTTTCTGTTTGCGGAAGACTTGGAGCCTCCTGCTGACGATTTTTCTGAATCCAAATCCGGATTGAAATCCGGATTGTTCACAAAAAGATTGAAGCGGTCGTCGTGGCTTCTGAGCGCGCAGGCGACTGACCACACAATCTGAAAATCCTTGTTTTTTTCCAGCGCCTTGTCAGCTTCTTTTGCCGGGTCAACTATTACAGGAATAATCAGATAGCCGAACTTTTTGCCCTCGCTTTTGCGCATTACACGTCCTACAGACTGGACAATCTCCACTTGGGACTTCCGCGGGCTTAAAAAGATTGCCGCGTCAAGAGAAGGAACGTCCACGCCTTCGCTCAGGCATCTGACGTTGCACAAGATTCGGCAGTCGTTGGAGTCTTCTGGTGTGTCTTTTAGCCACTGGATATCCGCGTTGCGCTCTTCGCTGTCCATGCTTCCGTCTACGTGGCGGCACTCAATTTGAACGTATTTATGCTCTCCGTTAGCTGGAGTGAGCTTGTCGATGTATTCCGTGTTCAGGGCGTTGAAAGTGTTCCTGATTTTATTGGAGTCCTTTATGCTTTGGCAAAATGCCACCGCACGGTGCATAAGGGCAGGGTCGTCGTTGTAGAGAGTCTTGTCGTCATTCAGGGAAATCTTGCTTAATGCGGCTGCTGCTCCCGCAAGTTTCTGCCATTCGTCTAAATGCTGGCTGTAAATGCCGGCACTCTCCTTGTCTTCGCCGTTTTCCGCGTTTTCCGCGTTTTCCGCGTTTTCATTCCGCGGAAAGCTTTGCTGGTTTTTCCTGTTCATTGTAAGGACAATCACTTTGTAGTCGCACAGAAGGTCTTTTTTTACGGCGTCGGCAAAGGAAAGACGGTAGAATTCTTTTCCGTAAAGGGATTCATCGTCCATTGAGCAAAGATAAGCGTTCTTTTCTTTTGCGCTTTCCTGGTCTTCCGTTCTGTAAAGCCGCGGGGTCGCTGTCATGTAAAGGCGTTTTTTTGCCTTGATAAAGCTGTTGCTGTGAACGCGGACAAACGCGCTTTCCTCTTCGTTTTCGAGCGTTACGCCGGTGGTTCTGTGCGCTTCGTCCGAGATAATCAGGTCAAAAACAAAATCGCTTCCGATTGTCTTTTGCGCGTTGGAAACCACATCGATTGACTGGTATGTGCTGAATACTACAAGCATGCCGTCCGGGTTTAAGATTTGGTGCTGTTTTATTAAGACGCGGATTTTTTCCACCTCTGTTGTGGCAGGCTCCGCCAGCTGCTCTGTGGAAAGAAAGCCCTTGTCGTCCGCCGTCTTTTTTGAAGAGACTTTTGAGTCCGAGCAAATGCAGACTGGAGTGATTTTCTCGTTTGCGTCGCTCGTCCACGCCATAAGAGTCTGAGAAAGAAGAGAAATGCTCGGCACTAGAAAAAGAATTTTTCCTTTGCCGTTGGTCATGGTTTCTGCAAGCCGCAGGGAGGTGAACGTTTTTCCGCTGCCGCATGCCATAATCATCTTGCCGCGCTCATTAGAGCAGTAATATTGCGTCGCCTTTTCGATTGCTTCTTTTTGGTGCTCCCTTAGTTCTTTTCGTTTTTGCAGCGCGTCTTTTCCGCTCTTGCCGTTGTAGATTTTCTGCCAGTCCACGCCGGAAGAGCTTAAAGCGTCCAGCCCGATTCTCTGCACGGGCGGCGTCTGGTTTTGCATTGCAAGCTCGGCATTTTTGTTCAGCGCGAAAGAAAGAGAATCCACCCAGTAGCGGCGGCTAAAGCGTTTTATGGTGCTTCCGTCGCTGAATGACTTTGCGCTTGTCGCAATAAAGGAATCCACCGCGGACTTGCTGATTGCAGTTCCGGTGTCGTAGCACTTGCACTGGACAGCCCAGTATTCGTCTGTGCTGGTATGAAAGACAATATCAACTCCAATATCATGCCCGCCAAATTCTGAGCGGCAAGGAAAGTCGCTCCAAAGCCACGCGTGGTCTATCTGATTTGCAAAAACCGGCTCGGTCAAAAAATAGTTCAGTATTACATTTTCAAACTTATTGCCTTTCTGGGCCGTGTTCTTCGCGTTTTTTCTTATGTCCGAGAGTATTTCGTTGATTGTCATAGGTGAAATACTATAGCACAATTTTTGCTTTTTTGCCGTTTTTTTTCATTGGAACAGCACCGGTCTTAAACGTTTCATTTATAAGCTTTAAACGTTTTGTTTAGAGTCATTAAATTTTTCGTTTAAAGGCTTTAAACGTTTTGTTTAATGACTTTAAATTTTTCGTTTAAAAGCTTTAAACGTTTCGTTTAAGAGCATTAAATTTTTTGTTTAAGGACTGAATTCATTTTGTTTAATGTGTGAATTTGTTTCGTCGGCGTTCAGTTTCCTGTCTGCCTATAGTAGAGAATTTTTTAATTAAAGTTTCACAAAATTGTAAAATATTTTATAAAATTTTGTTGACGATTTTACAGAACACTGTTATTTTTTATTTAGATGCTAAAAAAGTTCTGCGGAAATGCTCGCCGCGGAAAAGAGAGATTTTTAGTAAAAGAAGGTAAAGAAAATGGGAGTAACTGCTTTTGGAAAGGAACTAAGAAAAATGAGGATAGACGCTTCTGAAGTTCTCGGAACAATGGCAAAAAAGCTCGGGGTAAGTTCTGCTTATCTTTCTTCTATAGAAAACGGGCAGAGGGATATTCCTGAGAATCTTATTCCATCTCTTGCGAAAACCTACGGGCTTTCAAAGGAAAAGCAAATGATGCTTGAAGAGCTAAAGGCGCAGGTTAAGGGGGCTGTCGATGTGAATTTTGAGGACAAGAAAGACAACGCGGATTATGTTGAAACTGCGGTTATGTTCGCGCGGGATTTTTCAAAACTATCCGAGAAGCAGATTTTGATGATGAAGGAACTGCTGGAGAAATTTCAGGCAAAGCCTTCGGGAGAGAACAATGCAGAAAGAGCAGGCGAATGAAAATGAAACACAAAATAACAGCAAAAATGCTGGAAAAGGCGCGGAGGCGATAGTTCTTACAGACAGCGGAATCAGGCTCGCCGCATTCTGGTCGCGTATTTTAAGCGGCTGCGGCTTTGACGGCAGTTTTAATCCTGTTCACGTTATGGAAAATGTTATTCCGCTGGTTGACAGCTCGTTCAACTATCAGATTGTTGATAAGGCGGAATGGAGACACGGAAAATTTCTTGCGGCTTTTTACAGCCCGGAATCAAACTGCATTGTGCTAAGAAGCGACGTGTATGAGAAAGCCCTTGACGGCGACGCTCTTTCAAAGATTACGGTGACGCACGAGGTTACACACTGTATTCAGTCAATAATAATGCGTTTTCTGCGTTCTCTTGAAGTGGTTGACTTTAAGACGGAGCTTTGTCGCAATGACAGCGACGAGATGCGCCGTCATGAGAGCCAGACTGACTGTATTATGAGCCTTGTGCTGTCTCCTGAGAATCTTCTGGAAAACAGAAGCGACGAGGATATTGCGATGGAGTATCTTGTGAGTCCGCTTATGTCGTTTATGTGCTCTTCCATAAAATATGCCGGAAAAATCCTGCTTGAGACTTTGAATGAGCTGCAGGCCAGAAAAACCGCCTGATGACAGCCGAATGAAAAAGGAGGAAGCGAATGCACATTGGAATTGCATACAGCTTGCAAAAAAAAGAGCCTGAAAACAACTGCCATTGATTTCAAGCCCTTGCGGATAGAAACAAGATATTTCTAAATCGTTGATTAGTTATCCTACTTTCTGTCCGTGTTTTTTGCAAGCGTTAAAATTCATCTATGCAAAAGCAAAACTTAAAAAATTTAAAACGCGCTGCCGGCGAAAATCAGGCAGAAGGTAGAGTAACTATGTCAATATCTGTTGAAAATATCTCCACACTGGAGAACAGCTCATCTAAGGTGAGCATGACGCTTAGGAAAAACGGCTTTTCCGAGAAGAAGCTTTTTTGCGCGACTGTAACAAGAAACGTGGCGAGCTTCAGAAACATTCTTTCTGAAATTGCAGAGGACAACAAGGGAATGGATCCTTTTATGCTCCAGTTCGCGGCGATTCTGATACAAAAGAAGATTTTAAAGCTTTTGGAGCAGGGAAAGGCTGTGAATGTGCTTGATTTGGGGACTTTGTATATTGCCGCGAAATGCAGCGCGCAGACAAAGTCGGAAGCCGCCGCCAATGCGGAGTTCTGCATAAAGTTCACGCCGACTGCGCTTACGGAAAAGGCAATCGGGTCTCTTTCGCTTGACAAGGTTGTGTTTGCCGACAGCTCGCCGGAAATAACGGGCATCGAAACATTGTCCGAGGCGGAAGACAAGTCAAAACTTGCCGCCGGGCAGCCTGCAAAAATTACTGGCGCGCGTCTGAAAATTGGCGGAGAGGAGAGCGGAGTGTTCTTTGCTCCGTGCGATGAAAGCGGCGGCATTGAAACAGATGAAACGCTCTGGAAGCAAGTGCCTGCATCCCAGCTTTTCCGCAATAAGCCGACAGAGCTTAACTTTTTTGTTCCGACGCTTGATGAAGGCTTTTTCAGAGTTGTTCTTAGGACGCGTTATCTTAGCAGCACAACTGTGAGAAAGGACTTGCTTGAAACTGTGAGCGATGTTGTGGCGGTGGCGGCAAAAGCCGTCTGATAATCCTTGCGCTGCATTTCTCCCCTTGGAAAATTGGATACATAGTTTTCTTATGGGGAGAATTGCCGCAATTTCCTACATTTTCATTTTCTTCTATAATTTTTCTATGATTATCTTTGCTTCCGGGCGGACTGACATTCCGGCTTTCTATTCTGAATGGTTTTTGAACCGTGTCCGCGCGGGCTTTGTTGATGTTAGAAATCCTTATGTTCCTCAGAAAGTTACGCGCTACCGCCTTGACCCGAAGGTTGTTGACTGCATTGTCTTCTGCACAAAAAATCCTGCGCCGATTATTCAGCACTTGGACGAGCTTAAAGATTTTGGAATTTATTTTTTTGTTACGATTACGCCTTACAAAAAGGAAATCGAGCCGAATGTTCCCGAAAAAAGCAAGGTGATTGAGTCGTTTGCAGAGCTTTCACAAAAAATCGGAAAGGAGAAAGTCTGCTGGAGGTACGACCCGATTTTTGTCGATTCAGCTTACACTGTGGCGGCACATATCCGCGAGTTCAAGAAGATGTGCGTCGCGCTTTCGCCGTATACAAGCCGCTGCATTATCAGTTTTGTTGACTTGTACTCAAAGACCAAGAGAAATTTTCCAGAGCTAAAGGAAGTGAGCGAAGATGACCAGAAATTCATTGCTGGAAGTTTTTCAAGAATAGCCTTTGAATATGGAATTGAAGTTGAGTCCTGCGCGGAAAAACTGGACCTTTCTCCATACGGAGTGAAAAAAGGCGCGTGTGTTTCAAAAGAAATTGTTGAAAATGTTACTAACGAACGTTTGTTAAAATGCGGTGTTCAAAATCTTAGAAAACACTGCGAGTGCCTTCCAATGCGGGACATTGCCTATTACAACTGCTGTCCGCATCTTTGCAAATACTGTTACGCGAATTATGACGAGAATCTTGTGAGAAAGAATTTTGCCCGGCACAATCCAAAGTCTTCATTTTTGATTGGAGAATCAAGAGCCGACGACATTGTAAGCGAAGCCAAGCAGGAAAGTTTTCGGGACTTGCAGCTGTATTTGTTTTAGATTTTTACGGATTTTGAAATAAATCTAAAATGGGCGGGCATTTGCGTTTATCCAGTTGCTTTTTAATGCAAATTTTTTAGTCTTTTTCTACCGTTCGGTAGTCCCAGTTGTGTTTCGGGTATCTTCCTTTCATTTCCTTGCAGATTTCAGACCAGGTGCCTGTCCAAAAATGCGTCAAGTCGTCGGTTATTTGCAGCGGACGCGAAGCCGGAGAAAGCAGTTTTAGGAGCACTGGCTCGCCAAGAATTTTGGGAGTTTCAAAGCAGCCGAAAATCCGCTGGATTATGATTTCTATGGACGGCTGGATTAAAGATTCTCCTAAATTAGAGTCTACAGGCGATTTTATTCTTGTGTAAATTATTTTTGTTTTACGACCGTTCGGTAGTGTAATATTCAAAGGAACTTTCTCGTCTATTTTTGTTCCGTCTAAGAACCAGTAAAGTCCTTCGTAAATTGTTTTTGAGTCGATTTTTGAGGAATTTATGAACGGTAAAAGCCAATCGTTCGTTAGTTTGTTTAGATTCAAGTATTTATAGGCGAGAGAGCTTTTGTCGTCTTTATCTGAAATTTCTTTTGATTTTGAGTGCGCGATAAAAAACTCAGCGCGGAGCAGGAAATTTTTTGTCTTGTCCTCGAGCAAAGAATTTGCAATTTGACTATCGAAAGGTAGCTTAAAAATCTCGTTTTCTTCTATAAAATCACAGATTGCAAACGCGGATTTTTCAATTTCCGGCGTCTCTTTTTTCTCTGACAGTTTGATTTTTCCAAAAAAAATTGCCGTGAAAGTTTTTGCCGCCAAGGTTTGTTCAGAAATGTAAACTTCATTTTTTGAGCGGGAAACCGAATGTTCTTCAAGAAAATTTTCCACATCGTCTTTTGCTATTGTCTCGAACGCTCGGATTTTTCCAGCTGTTCCGGCCGCGGAGCTTGCTGCAACGTCAACTCCGATTAGCCATTCTGGAAATGATGAAAGTCTTTTCTGCCTTAAATTCTCACGGCTAAGAATCGCCTTTCTTCCCGACGGAAACTGATATTCCGCGAAGTCTTTCTCCGCTGAATCTAGCTTTGCAAGCCTGTCTGGAAATCCTGCAAGCACAGGATTTTTTGAAGCGGCTTTTTCCTTTATTTTTAGATTTTGATAAGCGCGCGAAAGTCTTCTTGCCAAGTCCTGCTCGAACTGTCTTTTCTGGTTTTCACCCGCGTCCTTGTATTCTGAAAACTGTGTTACAGATGAGATATTTTTTGCTCCTGCCGCAAGCGCGGCGCAGGCAAGGCGCGGAGCTAAGCCGAGCGAAAGAACGGCTTTCCCTTTTTCTGTTATTTTCGCATTTTCTTTGCTAAGGCAGCCGAGATTTTTAAGAAGCGATTTTGCGTTTTCCCAGGCCGAGTCCAAAGGTTCTGTAAGCCAGCTGAGCTTTGATTTTTCAGTGACTCCCCATGCGGCACATTCGAGAACTGGCTCTGACAAGTCCGCGCGTAAAATTTCAGGCGGATTTTGCAGAATCCGAGGCTCGTTTTTGTTCCACAAGCGTATGCATTTTCCTGCTTTTACGCGTCCTGCCCGTCCTGCGCGCTGGTCTGCGCTGAAAAGAGACTCCCGTTCTGTCACGAGTTTTTCCATTCCTGTGTTCAGGTCGATTTTTTTAGTCCGCGAGAATCCTGAGTCAATCACAACCGACACGTCTGGAACTGTAAGCGATGTCTCTGCGATTGCTGAGGAGAGAATCACTCTGATTTTTGAGTCTTTTGACGGAGAAAGTGCTTTTCTTTGTTCCAAAAGCGAAACCGAGCTGTGGAGAACTAAGATTTCTGCCTGAATATTTTCATCTTCAAGCTCTGATTTTACTTTCCTGATTTCATAAATTCCCGGCAGAAAAACAAGAATAGACTTTGAAAAATTGTTTTTTGATGATAACGAACTTTCGTTAGTCAGTTTCAAATCTTCAACGGCAGATTTTACTGCTTTTGCAACGCTTTCATTGTCTCTGTACTCGATTTCGACAGGAAAAAGTCTGCCCGGAATTTTCATTATGCTTGCAGGATTTTTGCCGTTCCCTAAATATTCAGCTACCGATTGGCAGTTTATAGTCGCGCTCATCACGATTATAAAAAGGTCGTCGCGAAGCTGCATTGTCTCCTTTAGAAAAGCGAGCGCGAGGTCTGAATAAACTGAACGCTCGTGGAATTCGTCCAGAACAATCACGCTGATTTTCTCCAGAAGCGGATCTGACTGCAACATTCTTATCAGAATCGCTTCCGTTACGACTTCAAGCCGTGTTTCCTTGCTTGTCTTTGACTCAAGATGAAGCCTATAGCCCGCTGTCTTTCCTGTTGCCTCGCCGAGAATGTTTGAAACTCTGTCCGCAATTGCTGTGGCTGCAAGGCGGCGCGGCTCGAGCATAAGGATTTTTCCCTTGAAATTTTCAAGAAGAGAGACTGGAACTGCTGTTGATTTTCCGGCTCCAGTTTCCGCGGTCAGAATCAAAGCGCGCAACGGCGAATTTTTCAGTTTCTCGCAGATTTCTTTTAGAAACGGCGTAATCGGAAGCTTTTCGATTTCATTTTTCATTTGATTCTTCTTCCTTTAGCCAGATTTCACAAAGCCTGTTGTCCAAAGTCTCGATTATGTGTTTTGGTCTGAATTTTAGCCTAACATTCGTTAGTTCTTCTAGCCAGAAGAAGACTTGCTTTAGAAATTTTCCAGCTTTTCCTGGCAGTTTCAGTTTTGGGCTGATTATTATTTGCGACAGAAAAACCATTCCGACTAAAATTCCGCTTCTTCTTAATCCTAAAAATAGCGAGTCGGAAGTTATTCTAAAACTACCGAACGTTAATAAGACTTTTCCATGCTGGGACAAAAGCGCGAAAAAAACAATTGTGAGCGTTATAAAAACCGACGGAAGAATTCTCACCTTTTTTCTTTTTATTGAGGCGAGAATGAAAAACAGAATCACAAATCCCCAGAGAACAATAGCCGAAATCATAAATCCTCATTCTTAAAGCTTTCGCCTGCGTTTTTTTCTTCAACGAGCTTTAGCCATCTGCTTTTTTGCCTGAAAATCTCGGTGAAAATTCCAAGAACTGCGCCTGTCGCAAATCCTGTGACAAGAAGAACCGGCGCGATGTATTTCGCGTTTTTTCCGAAAAGAAAAAATCTTGCGACTAAAAGCTGGGCGCAGTTGTTTGCCAAAGCTCCTGCAAGGCTGATTCCGACCGAGCTGATTTTTGACTTGAAAACTGTGTAGACGAGAATCATCGCGAGCGCGGACGAGAACGAGCCAGCCGCCGAAAAGACAAAAATGTAGGAGAAAAGAGTTCCTGAAATCACGCCCTGAGCGACAATCTTGAAAAAAACGACAAGCGCGATTTCCTTTTTTGTGAGAACCGAAAGCGAAAGAATTACCGGAAGATTCGCAAGTCCGAGACGCAGAAACGGAAGCGGCTTTGGAATCGCATATTCAACTGCTGAAAGAAAAAGGCAGAGCGCGGAAAAGAAAGTTATCAGTTTTGTTCTTCCGCTGCCTTGCGTTGGATTTAGTTTTGAGTCACACACAAGGAAGATTTTATCATAAAAAGTGATATAATAAAATTATGGAAAAACTCAAAGTAAACTTAATGGCGTTCGACTTGGACGACACTCTTTTGAACGACGAGAGAAAAATAAGCGGCAGAAATGTTGAAGTTTTAAGGCGATGCGCCCAGCGCGGAATTTATGTTGTCTTATGCTCGGGGCGCGCCGAGGACGGAATAAAGCCTTTTGTAAGCCGTCTTAACATCGCGGCTCTTGAGGCTGGAAAATACGTCATCTCGATAAACGGCTGCTCGATTTTTGATATGCACAAGCGTCTTCAGATTTACAAGAGAACTGTCCAGCCGGAGATTCTTCATTATGTCCATTCTGAAGCGAAAAAAATGGGATTTGAGACTGAAGTTTATTCCGAGGACACTGTTTTTTACAGCAGGGAGACGGAATGGACGCTTCGCGACGTTACGATGTGCGGCTTGAAAGGAAAAGAAGCAGAAAACTATGATGAGCTTTTAAACAAGGATTTCTACAAGATGCTGATTCCGGGCGAGCCTGAAAAGCTTCTGGTTTTGCAGGAAAAGCTTAAGGCAAATCTTGGCGACAAGGCGGTGATTTTCACAAGCAAGCCTTACTTTCTTGAAATTCTTCCTCCGAGATGTGGGAAAGGCGAGTCTATTTTGTGGCTTTCAAAATACATCGGAATTGACGCAGGAACGACAATGGCGTTCGGAGACAGCATGAACGACGAGAGCATGATAACAAAGTGCGGCTACGGAGTCGCAATGAAGAACGGCAACGAGCAGATAAAAAAGCTCGCCGGCTTCGTCACTGAAAAGACCAACAACGAGGACGGCGTGGCGGACTTCATTGAAAAATGGGTTTTATAGCCTTTGCTTTATTCCTTTTTCAAAAAGCTGGTAAAACTCTGAGTTGTCTTTTGCGGAGAGAATCTTTTCAAGCTCTCCGTTCTCGTTAAGAAAATTCATAAGGGCTGCGATGCATTTTAAGTTGTGCGGAGTGCAGTCTGGCCAGACTGTCAGAACGTAAATTTCCTTTTTTCTTGAAATTCCCGCTGCGGCGCAGATTGACGAGACTCCTTTTGATGTCGCGTGCGGAACTGAAATTTCCTTTCTTATGAATGTGCTTGCGGCGGCTTCCCTTTTTAGAATGTCCGAGACAACCTGATTTCTGTCATTCACTTTGCCGCTTTTTTCAAGAAGCGAGACAAGCTCTTCGATTATTTCCTTGCTGGAGCTTCCTTTTAGCTCTGTTGTCACAGAATCTGATGAAATCCACAAATTGTTTTTGCCCATAAAATGCTCCTTGTCTTGCCCGCGTTTTTTTAGCGGACACGATTTTTCAACGTTTTGTCTTTTAAAGAAGATAAATTTTGAAAAAATTGGAGAAAATTATTGTAGCGTCTGCTTTTTGATTACGGAGCGCAGATAGCGCGTTAAATGTGAGGTTTTCTTGTCTGTCTTTTTAGACGTTTTGAATTCTTTTGGCGGCAGAATCTTTATTGAAAATGGAAAATTTGACGCGTAGAGAATTTCAGCTTCGGAGTTTTGCGGAAAAGATGTCTCGCTGCTGTTTTCAAATTTTGCGACTTGAACCGGCGGAAAGTTGTCTCCCTGATTTATTTCTGTTCCGCTTGAATTTTGGAGCAGGCTGGACTTGAATTTGTTCTGGCTATAAAGCGACATTGCCTGAAAAACTGTGAACAGCGCGGCGAAAAGCAAAAATGATAGCCTTGTCCTGATATTGTGTCGCATAGTCTTATTATACTGTGAAAAGCTGCAAAAGTGAAATTGCCGGAGTTTATAAAAAAAGCGGAGACTTTATGAAAATCTCCGCCTTTAAGTTTTTGTTCTATTCTATTTCCACGGATTGTCGCGGACAAAAGTCTCGTCGCGCTCGTATCCGACAGAAATGATTCCTACTTTTGTCTCGCAGAAGTATTCAATGAACTCAACGTAGTCGCGCGCTTCTTTTGGAAGAGAATCGTAGTCGCGCACTTTTTTAAGAGATGTTTTCCAGCCCTTGAATTTTTTGAGGACTGGCTTAGCGTTTTCCATGTCCTCGACTCCAGCCGGGAAATCTGTGACGATTTTTCCGTTGATGTCGTATGCGACGCACGCTTCAATCTGCTCCATCGGGTCGTAGATGTCGAGATGAGTGAGAACGAGAGAGTCGATTGAATTTAAACGGCAGGCAAAGCGCAAAGCCACAAGGTCAAGGTAGCCGCATCTTCTGGCTCTTCCTGTTGTTACTCCGTACTCGCGTCCTGTGTCGCGCACTTTTCTGCAAAGCTCGCTTTCTGCCTCGTCCGCGTCGTTGAATTCTGTAGGCATCGGGCCGTTTCCGACGCGGGTCTCATAAGCCTTGAAAACACCTAAGATTTTGTCCAAGTCGTGAGGGCCGATTCCGCAGCCTGTCGCAGCTCCAGCCGCGCAAGAAGCTCCGGAAGAGACATAAGGATAAGTTCCAGAGTCAATGTCGAGCATTGCGCCCTGTGCGCCTTCAAAAAGAATGTTGTCTTTCTTGAATTCGTGCATTTTCTCGGTCAAGTCAACGCGCATTTTAATCAGCTGGTCTTTGTATTTGTTGATATATTCAAGGTCTTCTGCTTCCAAATCGGCGATTTTCTGCTTCCAGTCAAGGTCGGCAAGTCGGATTCCGTCTCTTTGAGCTTTTTCTGAATAAGCGATTCCGATTCCGCGTCCTGTTGTTCCAATCGGGCGTTTTCTCGCTGCGTCGCGTTCCTTGTCCATTTTGCGGTAGCGTGGAAGAATTATGTGAGCGCGGTCAGAAATGAAGACGCGTCCTTCCCAGGCGATTCCGTTGTCCTTGAGCATCTGAAGCTCGTTGAAGAGAGCCTCCGGGTCAATAACCATTCCGGCTCCGAGAAAAACCGACTTGTTCGGATAAAGAATTCCGCTTGGAACCTGATGAAGAGCAAACTGCTTTCCGTCTACAACGATTGTGTGTCCGGCATTCGGTCCGCCTGCGTAGCGCACAACATACTTAGCATCTTCTGCAAGATAATCTACGATTTTACCTTTTCCTTCGTCGCCCCACTGAGCGCCAATAACAACGACCTTCATAAAGCCCCCAAAATGGATTAGCACTTTCCGCGCGAGAAGCGTTTCTGTGCAAAAATACATTAAATAATAACATAAATAGAAACGCGTTTCAATTAAGGCTGCGGAGGTGGAAAATTTCGGAAAAATAAAAAAACTGCCGCTTGAAAATCAGAATCTCTCGTGTTTTTTGAGAGGACTTTATCGGGCAGAAAGAGCGTGTTTTTTTATCTTTTTTTGGCAAAAAAAATCCCGTGCCAGAAATTGATTTTCCGGCACGGGATTTTAATGTTCTTTTATGTTTGAAGTCTGCCGTCATGCTGAATTTATTTCAGCATCTAATTTCATCATTAAGTGATTTTTGAACTATGAACGGCAGTGTTTTTTAAGCTGCTCGCCTTGTTTTTAGTTCAATGTCAATTTCACGTTTGAGAACTCGACATAAGCCGCGCGTGCTGTGTAAAGTCCTGCGTAAACGTTTGCCGCGTCAACATTCTTCAAGTCCGCTGTGTATGAGACTTCAGGATTTGAGCCGCATTTTACAGTGTAGACATTTCCTTTCTTTGTGATTGAAAGGTCAACGACAGTTCCGTTCGCGATTGGCTGAGCTGAGTCGGTTGGAGTGATTGCTGTGTCGATTCTTGAGTAGCTTGAAGCTGTCGGAGCCGCGAATTTGAACCCGCCGACTGCGATGTAGTCAGAATTGACTGAGTTGTCGAATTTGTCGATGTAGACATCGTCGCGGACCATAAGGCCGAACGCGACCTGATTGTTCTTTGCCACGTTCAGGACTTTTGCTGTGGCTGTCAAAGTGAAGTCCTTTGTGATGTCGATTTTCTGGAAGTAGAAAGCGACTCCGTCTGAAGCCGCAGCGATTTTTCCGACTGATTTGCTTCCGTTTGTAGAGCCTGAATGCATTGTGACTTTGTTTCCGTCCTCAATGATTTCAAAGCACTCCGGGTCAGCGATTTTTTCAGTTCCGCCGCAGTCTCCGAATACTGTTCCGTACCATGGAGCTGTTGTTGTGAAGATTTGGGAAGCGTCCTCAGCAGGATTGAATTCTGAGTATTTTGGAATCACATATTCAGGATTCTTTGCGAAAACGAGCAAGTCCGCTGTCGGGGCAATCGCTTTTTTGTTCACGAGCTTTGCAAACTGCTTGTTTCCTTTTGCTGCTTCCTGGACAACATCGTAAGCGACAACTGCTGCTCCGTAATAGTTCAAGTGTGTGTTGTCAACTGAGGCTGGCTTGTGTGAAAGCTGCGCGTGGAATTTCGCTGTCTCCTCATCGCCGAGCTGCTCGTAGCGTTCCTTTGTGATTTTTGTCAAATCGATTACGAGAGTTTTTGTTTCTGCGCCAAGCTCTCTGATTGCTTTCGGATAGTCTCCGCCCGGGAATCCTGCAACATCGCCTGTAACGTGAACAAATGAGCCTTCATACGCTTTTCCAGGCGCGCGGCGCACAATCGGAGTGCAGAGAATCGGTGTCGCTTTTTTGTCCAAAGCGAGCTTTACATAGTTTTCATAAAGTGAATTCTTGAAAGAGCCTGCCTCTTCCTTTGAGCCGTTAGGATTTGTGTAGCGGGCTTCCTCGGCTTTCTCGTCGTTGTGGCCAAATCCGATAATCAGAAAATCGCCTTTCTTGATGTTGTTCTTGAGAGTCTGATAGTTTGCCTCAGTTGTGAAGCTCTTTGAAGAGCGTCCTGACATTGCAAGGTTGATGACCTCGACTTTTTTTGAGTCAAGATAGTCCTGAAGACGAGTTCCGTAGCCGTAGCGCGGCATATAGTAAGCATCGCTGAAAGAGCTGAGTGTTGAGTCTCCCACAACGAAGATTTTCTTTCCTTTTGGATTCTCGATTTCTGTGATTGCCGCAACGTTCTCGACTTTTTCGTTGTTGGCAATGTTAGCCTCGAGAGCAAATGCAGAAAGAGAAATTGCTGCTGCTGCAAGAGCGGCGATAAATCTTTTCATTTTATTACTCCTTTTTGAAAATGATGGATTTAATTTTAATGATGATAAAAACGAATTTCAATTAAGAACAAGCATATATAGAAAATCTGTCAGCGTATTTTTATCGTAATAATCATATTTTATATGGAATTAGAATAATTCTGACGGCATTTTTCCTGGGGCGTTGCGGGGCGGAAAGGGTAGAAGAGTTTGCCCCGCAGAGTGGGGTATGTGAGCAACGGAGTGCGAACTAGGGGA
The DNA here is from genome assembly GCA_034088785.1 of Treponema sp. Classification (GTDB taxonomy): domain Bacteria; phylum Spirochaetota; class Spirochaetia; order Treponematales; family Treponemataceae; genus Treponema_D. The sequence goes on along the minus strand of JAXDVS010000042.1, from coordinate 171,760 downwards.
GAGGCTTCTCCCCCTTTGCTAAAAATATTCATTTTCTTGCATATTTATACAATAGTTTATTGTGGAGAGTCCTTTTTTAATTTAAAATCTTCGTAAAAATTTGGAGGTAAAAAAGTGGATTCTTCTACACTTGCGAAAATCATTGCTTTCGTGCTTTATCTTGGCTTTATGGTTTATATCGGGCTTAGAAGCGCGAGCAAAAATACTAACGCGTCGGACTTTTTCCTGGGCGGACGGAAGGTCGGTCCGTGGGTTACGGCTCTTTCTGCGGAGGCTTCCGATTCTTCCGCATGGCTTTTGATGGGCTTGCCTGGACTTTGCTATCTTGGCGGAATCAAGGAGACTTTCTGGACTGCGATGGGGCTTGTAATCGGAACTTACTTGAACTGGCTGATTGTTGCCAAGCCTTTGAGAAAATGCTCTATTGCTTTTGGCGACTCAATCACGATTCCTGAATTTTTCCAGAACAGGTTCAAGGACAAGACTCATATTCTTTCTGTCTTGTGCGTGATTTTTATCGTTTTCTTTTTTACGATTTACACGGCTTCTGGATTTGTCGCTTGCGCGAAGCTTTTCAACTCAGTCTTCGGGCTTCCTTATCACGCGGGCCTGGCAATCGGCCTTGTTGTTATTCTTTGCTACACGATTACGGGCGGATACACTGCGGTTTGCAGTACGGACTTTGTTCAGGGCGCGCTGATTTTCTGCGCTTTTGTGCTTTCGGGCGCGGTTGCAGTTATTGCTTTGGGCGGACCTGCCGAGGCGATAAGCGCGGTTCAGTCATTTGACGCGCGTGCGGTTGCGGGCGAGTTCGGCGAGAAGATGAAGGCAGCTTTTGCCGCGAATTCTTCTTACAGCGGAATGAGCATTGTCTCGGCCCTTGCTTGGGGACTCGGATATTTTGGAATGCCGCATATCATCGTGCGCTTTATGGGAATCCGCTCGAACGGCGAGATAAAGAAGGCGCGCAGAATCGGAACTGTCTGGATGGTCGTCTCTTATATCGGAACATTCCTGATTGGAACTCTCGGAACTTCTTTCCTCTTGAGGCACGGAATTCTTCTTGGAACCGGCGGAGAGAATGTCGTTGTTGAGGGAATCTCGCATTTTGGAGACGCGGAGACTGTTTTCTCTGAGACGATGCAGTCGATGTATCCTGCGTTTATCGCGGGAATTTTCCTTTGCGCGATTCTTGCGGCTTCAATGTCAACTGCTGACTCCCAGCTTCTGGCGGCTTCTTCCGCTGTTAGCCAGGACTTGTACAAGGGAATTTTCAAGAAGAACGCGAGCGAGAAGGAAGTTTTGAACGTGAGCCGATTTGTGATTTTCCTGATTTCGCTTGTCGCGCTTTTTCTTTCGCTTAATCCGAACAGCTCGATTTTCGGGCTTGTCTCGTATGCCTGGGCTGGATTCGGCTCTACATTCGGGCCGCTGATTCTTCTCGCCCTTTTCTGGAAAAAAGCGACCGCGAAAGGCGCAATTGCCGGAATCATCGGCGGCGGAATTGCGGTTGTTCTTTGGCATCAGATGCACGGCGGACTTTTTGACCTTTATGAAATCATTCCGGGCTTCCTTGTCTGCCTGATTTTGACTGTCGCAGTCTCTCTTCTTGACAAGAACAAAGACCCTGAGATGCTCCGAGAGTTTGACGCGTATAAGAAGATGGAAGATTAACGATTAGATTTTTGTAGCCGGGAAAAAATATTGCTGTGTTGAGGTAATTTTGTTGTCATTCCGAACTTGATTCGGAATCTGATGAAAAAACAAAGTTGTGATGAAGCCGTTTTAGAACGTCTTTCTGAAGATTTTGAAAAATTATTCTGAAATTCAAAACTTGCAGAATCTGCTCGAGTTCAGAATGGCGGCGTTTTGCATGGCAATGTTTTTCAGGCGGCTTTAGAATTTTGAGCCGTTTCCGTTTTTCTAAAATAAAAAAAGCCGGGAAATTTCCTTAGCGTTTTCTGCGTTTTTGGAAAGTCCCGGCTTTCTTTTTTAAGGCAATTTTTTTGCAGTTGAGGCAGTCTCTGATAAAATCTAAAATCCTGATGAAAAAAATGCTGAAATCCGAAAAAGCCAAAGTTGCTTCTTAGCAGATTTCAGCTGATTTTTTTGCAAGTCTTTTTAAAATTTTTTAGATTCTTTCAACGTCTTCCTCTGGAACATTCACTTTCTGGACGTGCCAGATGTCTCTTACATATTCTTCAATCGTGCGGTCGGAAGAGAACTTTCCGCTGTTTGCGATGTTGATTAAAGTCTTTCTTGCCCAGTTTTTCTTGTCTTTGTATGCTTCCGCGACTTTTTCCTGAGCCTTGCAGTAAAGCTCGAAGTCCGCGAGAACATAGTAGACATCAGGACGCTGGCCTTCAACTCCGTAGACAAGCGAGTCGTGAAGCTCCTTGAAAAGCTGGTGGCTTGGGTCGTAAGTTCCGTCAACAAGCTGCTCGACAACTTTTGCCAGAGCCGGATTTCGCTCAAGATACTGCTGCGGATTATACGAGTGCTCGCTTTCCATTTTCTGGATTTCCTCAGTTGTCAGGCCGAACACAAAGTTGTTTTCCTTTCCTGCCTCCTGGAAAATCTCGATGTTCGCGCCGTCGAGCGTTCCGAGCGTAAGCGCGCCGTTCACCATGAATTTCATGTTTGAAGTTCCGGAAGCCTCTTTTCCGGCTGTTGAAATCTGCTCCGACACATCAGCCGCTGGGAAGATTTTTTCCGCGACAGAAACACGGTAGTTTTCGATGAACACAACGCGAAGCTTTCCTCCGACCCGCCGGTCGTTGTTCACGCGCTCTGCGACCGTGTTAATCAGCTTGATTATTGACTTTGCGCGCCTGTAGCCGGAAGCCGACTTTGCGCCGAAGATGAAAGTCCTGTTTGGAGCGTTGTAGCTTGGGTCTTCGATAATCTTGTTGTAGAGATACATTATGTGCAGAATGTTCAAAAGCTGCCGCTTGTATTCGTGGAGACGCTTTACCTGAACATCAAAAATCGAGTCAGGGTCTAGGAATTCGTTCTGCTTGTGCTTTAGATATTCCACAAGAGCGTCCTTGTTGTGCCGCTTGATTGAAATAAGCTCGTCGAGCGATTTCTCGTCGTCGATGTATTTTTCAAGCCCTTTGAGCTTTGTCAAATCCTTTTCCCAGCCGTGTCCGATTCTCTTTGTGATGAATTCCGCAAGCTCCGGGTTTGAGTCCAAAAGCCATCTGCGCTGGGTGATTCCGTTTGTCTTGTTGTTGAATTTCTCAGGATAAAGCTCGAACCAGTCGTGAAGCTCCACGTTTTTAAGAAGCTCTGTGTGGAGAGCCGCGACGCCGTTCACGCTGAATCCCGCATGAATCGCAAGCCAGGCCATATAGACTCTTCCGTCGTGGATAATGCTCATTCTCGTCTGCTTTGCGTAGTCGTTCGGATATTTCGCGCGAAGCTCAATCAGGAAGCGGCGGTTGATTTCCTCCACAATCTGATAAATTCTAGGCAGAAGCTCCTGGAAGATTGAAACGTCCCATTTTTCAAGAGCCTCGGCAAGAATCGTGTGGTTTGTGTAGGCGAATGTCTTCTGCACGATTGCCCATGAATCGTTCCAGCCCATTCCGTATTCGTCCATGAGAATTCTCATAAGCTCAGGAATTGCGACAACTGGGTGGGTGTCGTTCAGCTGAATTACATGGTAGTCAGGGAATTTCGAGAAGTCTGTTCCGTGATCAGCCACAAAATGGTGAACCAAGTCTTGTAGAGACGCGGAGCAGAAGAAATACTGCTGCTTCAAGCGGAGCGTTTTTCCCTGCGGACCGTTGTCGTTCGGATAAAGAACACGCGTGATATTTTCAGCGTTGTTCTGCCTGTAGACAGCCTCGTTGTATCTCATGTCGTTGAAAAGCTGTAGGTCGAATCCGTTCGGAGACGAAGCCTGCCAGAGACGGAGCGTGTTCACTGTGTTTGTGTCGAATCCGACAATCGGCATATCGTAAGGAGTCGCCGTCACTTCCTCTGCGTTTTCAAGATAGAATCTGTCCTGTCCGTCCGGAGTTTTTCCGTACTTGATTTCTCCGCCGAATTTCACGGTTACAGAAAGGTCGCTTCTTTTGACTTCCCACGGGTCGCGGTGCTTAAGCCAGTTGTCAGGATATTCAACCTGATAGCCGTTCTGGATTCTCTGCTCGAACATTCCGTATTCATAGCGGATTCCGTAGCCGTGTCCCGGATAGTCGAGGGTCGCAAGCGAGTCAAGGAAGCAGGCCGCAAGCCGTCCGAGTCCGCCGTTTCCAAGTCCTGCGTCAGGCTCCTCGTCCTCAATCTGGTCATAGTTGATGTTCATCTCGCCGAGAACTTTCTTTACTTCTTCTTTGATTCCAAGATTGATAAGATTGTTGCTCAAAGCTCTTCCCATCAGAAATTCCGCAGAAAGATAATAGACCTTTTTCGTAGGCTTCTTTTCGTATTCGTTGCGGGTCGCCATCCACGCTGGCAGAATAATCTCCTGCACAGATGCTGAAACTGCGTCAAACAAATCATGGCTGCTTGCCTGAGAGATGTCCTTTCCATATTGGCGTCTTAGCCGGGCCGCAAGGTTTTCCCGGAATTTCTCTGCGTCAAACTTCATATTTTCTCCTCCTGAAGATTTTCCAGCTTTTCTATTGGTTTTGATATTAGTATAAGTATTGAATTTGCCAGAATAACGTAATGTTTCTGGCTTGGAAGCTCTTCCGCCTGGCTTGAAAGAAGGGCCGCCTTTCTGTTCTCGATTGAAGTGTCCACGAGACGGAACCATTTGTTCCCAGCTGAAGCTCCCGGAATTGTGAGCGTCAAGTCGTGAATGTCCATGTTCATCGCGATGTAAAAGTCGTTGTCTTCTTTCTGGAGACCTGCCGCCCTGCCGCCGAGCCTGAACGCGAGAAAACGGCTTAGCTTTTCCCAGTCAGGAACCATCGCATTCTGGTCGAACCAGCTTATGTCAGGCGGATTGTTGAACTGGCTTGTGGAATTTCCGCCGAAGAAATGCCTTCTGTTGAAGACTGGATGCTTCGCGCGCATTGCAATCAGCGTCTGCACAAATTCGTAGAGCGTCGCGTTGTCCTCCACATTTTGCCAGTTGAACCAGCTTTCCTCGTTGTCCTGGCAGTACGCATTGTTGTTTCCGTTTTGCGTTCTTCTTGTCTCGTCGCCTGCTACAAACATCGGAACGCCCTGAGAGACAAGCAAGGTTGTGAAGAAGTTCTTGATTTGCCTGATTCTCTTGCATTCGATTTTAGGATTTATTACCGGGCCTTCGCAGCCGTAGTTGTAGCTAAGGTTGTTGTCGCTTCCGTCCCTGTTTTCCTCGCCGTTGTCGTCATTGTGCTTGAAGTTGTACGTGACAAGGTCGTTCAGCGTGAATCCGTCGTGCGCGTCGATGTAGTTGACTGAATGAATTGGTCCGCGTCCGCTCAAAGCGTAAAGGTCGCTTGAGCCTGCGATTCTCGTTGCGGCTTCTGTGGAAGTGTGCTCGTCTCCGCGGATGAATTTTCTGATTCCGTCCCTGTAATGGTCGTTCCATTCGCACCATCTTCCGCCCGGAAAATTTCCAATCTGATAGCCGCCGTCCGCGTCCCACGGCTCTGCGATTATTTTTGTGTTTGAAAGAACCGGGTCTTCTGCGATTCTTCTTGTGAGCGGCGTAGAGTCTGAGACAAATCCGCTCTCGTCTCTTGTAAGCTCGGTCGCCAAGTCAAAGCGGAATCCGTCAACGTGCATTTTTATGACCCAGTAGCGCAGGCAGTTCAGGATAAAATTCTGCGCGACAGGATGATTCGCGTTTATTGAATTTCCGCAGCCCGAGTAGTTCTGGTAATACTGCTTGTCGTCTTTTGAAAGATGATAGAAGATTGAGTTGTCAAAGCCGCGGAAATTCAGCGTCACGCCTTTTTCGTTTCCTTCCGCCGTGTGGTTGAAGACAACATCGAGAATCACTTCGATTCCCGCGTTGTGGAATGCTTTAACCATGTCCTTGAATTCACGGACTGCGCCGCCCGGAGCTTTGTCGCTTGAATATTTTGTTTTCGGGGCGAAAAATCCGATTGTGCTGTATCCCCAGTAATTTTTAAGGCGCGAGCCTGTGCGGGGATTTGTGTTCATATTCTCGTACTCGTCAAATTCCATTACTGGAAGAAGCTCCACTGCGCTGATTCCAAGCGACTGGAGATAAGGAATTTTCTCAATTATGCCTTTGTAAGTTCCCGGCTCTGAGACTTTTGAAGTAGGCGAGGCTGTGAAGCCTTTCACGTGCATCTCGTAAATTACGGAGCGTTCTAGCGGAATTCTTAACGGGCGGTCGTCTCCCCAGTCGTAGTCGTCCTCGTCGATAACCACGCATTTTGGAGATTTTGACAAGTCCCATTGCCGTCCGGGCTTTAAATATCTGAACACAGAGCCGTCTGTGAATGCTTTTGCGAAAGGGTCAAAGAGATACTGATTTTTGTTGAAGCGAAATCCTTTAGAAATGTCGTTCGGACCGTCCGCACGGTAAAGATAAAGCGCGCCGGGCTTCAAGCCTTCAACAAAGACGTGCCACATATCTCCGGTCTTGTTTTTTTCAGGTGTTAGCTCGATAGTGTGCGCCGGCTTTTCTGACTCTGGAGAATCGAAAAGCTCAAGAAAGATTGCTGTCGCGTTTCTGCTGTAGACACTAAAATAAACCCCTTTTGCTGTGACCATTGTTCCAGTTTCAAGAGGTTTTCCTGCTGATGTATGAATCAAGTCCATTGTATTGATAATTTTAACACGTGATATTGCAAAATTAAAGAAAATTTTAATGTTTTCAAGCCGAAATTTTGGCTTGCGCGGAGATTTTTGTCTTGTCGCATTTGCGCAAAAATAAATGGAAAAAATCTCCTGCTGCGGTTTTTGCAAAGCTGTTAAAAATTATCCTTCCAAATCTGCAAGCTCTTCCCATCTGGCATAGGATTTTGCAAGCGACTCATCGACTTTTTTGTATTCAGAGCTTGCTTTCTGCACGGCTGAGTAGTCGCTTGAAGCCATCTGTGATTCAAGCGCGGACTTCTTTTCTTCAAGCTCCATAATCGTCTCTTCAAGCTGCTCGAATTCTTTTTGTTCCTTGAACGAGCGTTTCCGTTTTTTTGCTGAATTTGAAGCTGTTTGTGAAATCGTCGCCGTGCTGTTTTTTGCAGCGTTGTCAGCGGAAGCCGGTTTTGCGTTTTTGCTCGCGCTGGATACTTCTTTTTTATTGTTAAGCTCTTCTTTTGCTTTTTCTTCCTTGTATTCGATATATTCCGAGCATTTTCCGACAAATCCTGAAACATTGCCGTCGTCTTCCATGATAAAAAGCGTGTCGGCGACTTTGTCCATAAAATAGCGGTCGTGGCTCACAATAAGAAGGCAGCCCTGATAGTTCAGCAGAAACTGCTCGAGAACGTTCATCGTGAAGATGTCAAAGTCGTTTGTAGGCTCGTCAAGAACAAGAAAATTCGGATTTGAAATCAAGAGACGCACAAGAAAGACTCGCTTCCGCTCGCCGCCGCTTAAAGTGCTGAGCATTGAGTGCTGGATTTTTCCTTCAAAGTCGAATTCCTTTAGGAAAAGAGACGCGCTTAAAGTTTTGCCGTCGTTCATCTTTATTACGTCCGCAGCTTCCTCGATGTACTCAAGGACTGTCATGCTCAAATCCTTGAACTCTGGGTTTTGCTGGTAGTAGCCGAAATGCGTGTTCTCGCCTTTTACGACGGTGCCGGAATCCGGCTGGAGCGCGCCTGTTATTATGTTCAGAAGCGTTGATTTTCCAGTTCCGTTGCCGCCGAAAATTCCGATTTTCTCGCCTTTCGAGAATGTGTAGCTGAAATCTTTCAGGACAGGCGATGTCTCGTTTGTCTTCTTGAAATTCTTGCTGATTGAGTGAAGCTCCAGAATCTTTCCGCCGAGCCTTCTTCCTGCCACTTCAAACTGAAATCCCTTGTCTTTTGCGAATTTCTCGCGGTTTATAAGCTGCATATCGCGCTGGATTCTCGCCTTTGCCTTTGTTCCGCGCGCGCATGGGCCGCGTCTGAGCCAGTCCCGCTCGAATCTCAAAACTGACTCGATTCTCCTTTCTGTGTTCGCCTCGACTTCCGCCTCAATCTCCTTTTTTTCAAGATATGTCGAGTAGTTTCCCTCGTAAAGCTTGATTTTTCCGCGCGCAAGCTCGTAGATATTGTTGCAGACCGCGTCAAGAAAATATCTGTCGTGCGTGACCATAAGGACGGAGCGTTTTGTCTCTGCAAGATAATTTTGAAGCCAGTAGATTGTCTCGATGTCGAGATGGTTTGTAGGCTCGTCCAGCAGAAGAAGTTTTGTGTCCTCAACGAGAACCTGCGCAACCGAGACTTTTTTCAGCATGCCGCCGCTCAGCTCAGACATTTTCCGGCTTAAATCGTGGATTCCAAGCACTCCGAGTATCGAGCGGATTTGCGACTCGTAGTTCCAGAGATTTCCGGCTTCCATTTTCTGCGTAAGCTCGTTGAATTTTTTCTGCTGCGATGAAGAAAGTCCGGCTTCCATTTTCTCGCAGATTTCGTCATATTCTGTGATGATTTTAAGCTTTGGACTTTGTGATTTGAAGATATGCTCGCGGATTGTGTTGTTTCCGTCGAATTCAGGATTCTGGCTTAAATAACTTACGCCCGCGCTCTTGTTTATTACAATCTGTCCGCTGTCCGGCTGGAGAACGCCTGCAATCACGTTTAGAAGCGTTGATTTTCCAGTTCCGTTCCGGCCGATGATTGCGGCTTTGTCGCCTTCGTTAAGCCCGAATGTAACGTCTTGAAAAAGCGGTTTTTCCCGCCCCATTTTTGAAATGCCTGAAATCGAGAGAATATTCATTTTAGGAAAGCGGCGGCCGAGCCTTGAAAACCGCCGTTAAAGTAAAAGTCATTTTGTCAGGCTCAATGACCGCGCTGCAAAAAGCTGCAAAAATTTTTGCTTTGAGATTTGTTAAAGTCCGAAATTCGCGAGAATCTGCTCTTTTGGAAGAAATCCCACAGAAGTTTTCTCGGCTCTTCCGTTCTTGAACAGAATAAGAGTCGGAATGCTCATGATTCCAAACTTTTGCGCAAGTTCGCCTTCGCTGTCAACATTCACTTTGCCGACTTTCAGCTCTGCGTCCTTTTCCTTTGCGATTTCGCTTACAATCGGAGAAAGCATTTTGCAAGGACCGCACCACGAAGCCCAAAAGTCAACGAGAACCGGCTTTTCTGATTTTAGAACTTCATCTTCAAAATTTTGTGTTGTAACAGTGACTTCCATAAAATCCTCCTGCAAAAATCAAATTCAAATATTTCTTCAATAAAGATACTCATAAATCCTGAAAAATTCTATTATAAAATGTCTGATAAAAATATCCGGCGGAAGCGCAGAAACGCTCCGCGCGATTTTTGTCATATGATTTAGGATAGGAGAAAATAAAATGGCTTACAAAGTTTTTATTGACGGAAAAGAGGGAACGACCGGGCTTAAAATATACGAGCGGTTTGCTAAGCGAAGCGACATCGAGATTCTTCTGATTGACGAGGAAAAGCGAAAAGACCCGGAGGAACGCGCAAAAATGATTAACGCGTCCGACTTCACTTTTTTGTGCCTGCCTGACGCCGCCGCTGTTGAGGCTGTAAAGCTCTGCACAAATCCTCGCACGCGGATTCTTGACGCTTCAACTGCGCACAGAACAAATCCTGAATGGGCTTACGGCTTTCCTGAGCTTTCGCCTGAGCACCGGGCAAAAATCGAGAAGTCAAGCCGTGTCGCAGTTCCTGGCTGCTACGCTTCGGGCTTTATCTCGCTTGTCTATCCGCTCGTGAAAAACGGAATTATTGCGCCTGACTATCCGGTTGTCTGCCATGCTGTCTCTGGATATTCCGGGGCTGGAAAAAAGGCGATTGCCCAGTATGAAGCCCCGAACCGCAATCCTGAGCTTTCTTCGCCTCGCCTGTACGCGCTAACGCAGGAGCACAAGCATCTTCCAGAGATGATGAAGATAAGCGGACTTGAATACAAGCCGGTTTTTGACCCGTACGTCTGCGACTATTTTGAGGGAATGACTGTCACGGTCGCTCTTCACACAAGGCTGATGAAAAGAAAGATGAATGGAAAAGAGCTTACTGAAATATTCAAGGAACAATACAACTCGAGCCGCTTTGTTAAATGCGCGGAATTTATGGGCGAAGGAACTTTGACCGAGAATTTCATTCCTGCCAACACTCTTGCCGGAACGAACAATATGCAGATTTTTGTGTGCGGAAACGATGAAAGGCTTATTCTGACCAGCAGGTTCGACAATCTTGGAAAAGGCGCGAGCGGAGCTGCCGTCCAGTGCATGAACATTATGATGGGAATTGACGAGGGAAGAGGACTTTAAAATGAGAAAGGCTGCCTAAAAAGGCAGCCTTTTTTTAGTTCTAGTAAAGACTAGTAATCTTTGCGCTCTGACTTGCGTCTTTTGTTCAGAAGTTTGCGCTCAAGTGTCGTTTTCTTCTGGTGGAGCTCTGCAGAAGGCTTTACAAAGAATTCGCGTCTTTTGTACTCGCGGATAATTCCTTCTTTTTCAACCATTCTCTTGAAGCGTTTGATTGCTTTCTCAAGGTTCTCGCTGTCATCAACTACGATTGTTGCCATTTAATTTCACCTCCTTCAGTCCGGAGTCCCAGAAAAGATTTTGCTAGTATACAAAAGAAAAAAAAACTTTTCAAGACGACGAGCCGAATTGCAGCTGATTGCTTCGCTCGGAAATCTGTTCGTGGCTCTCAATGTCTCGTGTTTTTTGCGTTTTTGTCATTCCGAACTCGTTTGTAATCTATGTATTTATTTCAGAGCAGATACTGAAACAAATCTGTCTCAACGATGCGTGTTTTTTTGCTGGCAACGACGTTTTTTAAACTTTTTCCAGTCAGGAACAACGAATGTCGTCCAGCTTTTCTGGTAAAATTTTATGCGATTTTTTTCGGGTTGCTTTCTTCATCCAAGTGCTTTAGAATCTGCGGCTTTAAGCTCAGAAAGATTTCTGTAAGCTCAGGGTCAAAGTGCGTTCCCTTGCTTTTTTCCAGCATCTCGAAGGCTTCATCTGCCGGAACTTTTTCCTTGTAGACACGCAGTGAGACAAGCGCGTCAAAGACATCCGCGATTGCTGTAATCCGCGCGCTCAAAGGAATTTCGTCGCCTTTAAGCCCGAGCGGATAGCCGGTCCCGTCCCATTTTTCATGGTGATACTGAATCGTGTCGATAAAAAGGCGGAGAACTTCCTTGTTCAGGTTTTTTCCGAAAATCTGCCGCACGAGCGCCGCTCCGATTACTGTGTGCGTTTTCATTGTCTCGTATTCGGTCTCGTCGAGCTTGGAAGGCTTGTTCAAGATTCTGTCCGTGATTGAAATTTTTCCGATGTCGTGCATTGCCGCCGCGTTTCCAATCATATCTTTGAACTCTGGCGTGACTTCATCTTTATGGAGATTGTGGTCAAAAAGATAGTCTGTTATGAGCTGCGCGTAGAATTTCGTGTTCTGAATGTGGTTCCCGGTGTTCACGTCCCTGTATTCAATCAAGGTCGCCATTCCCTCGATTACGGATTCCTGCATCTTTATGTAGTCTCTGTTTTTTTTCTGGATTTTTGTGCGCTGGTCCTCGATTTTATGTCTGAGGAAGGAATTCTTTTCTTCCAGAATTTTTATGAATTTGAACGCTCTGAAGAAACAGAAACAAAAGATAATGATAGAAAGCGCAAGAATTGAAAGCAATATCACTGTAATCATACCGCAACCTTTTGTCTGATTTTAAGACTATTTAAAACACTGTGCGTTTAAACATATCAAAAAGCCGGATTTTCTGCTAGAATAGGGCTTATGGCTAAAACAATTGATGAAAAGAAAATCATTTACACGATGGATCACGTTTCGCGTGCTTATGGAACAAAAGTAGTATTAAAAGACATTTCGATTTCTTACTACTACGGAGCGAAAATCGGAGTTATCGGCGAGAACGGAGCCGGAAAATCTTCTCTCTTCAAGATTTTCGCCGGAATTGACAAGGACTACACGGGCGAAACTCATCTTCTTCCTGGATATTCGATGGGCTATCTTGAGCAAGAGCCTTATCTTGAGCCTGGAAAAACTGTAATGGAAGTTGTGAAAGAGGGCGTGAAGCCGATTACGGATTTGCTTGCGGAATTTGACAAGGTGAACGAGGCTTTCGGAGACCCGGACGCTGATTTTGACAAGCTCTGCGCGCGTCAGGCGGAAATTCAGGAGAAGCTCGACGCTGCTGACGCATGGAATCTTGAGGCGAATCTGGAGCTTGCGATGGACGCTCTGCGATGTCCTCCGGCTGACCAGAAAGTTGACGTGCTTTCAGGCGGCGAGAGAAGACGAGTCGCGCTTTGCCGGCTTCTTCTTCAAAAGCCGGACATTCTTCTTCTTGACGAGCCTACAAACCATCTTGACGCGGAAACAATCGCATGGCTTGAGCGTCACCTGCACGAGTACAAAGGCACGATTATCGCTATTACTCACGACCGCTATTTTCTTGACAATGTTGCGGGCTGGATTTTGGAGATGGACAGGGGCGAGGGCTATCCGTTCAAGGGAAACTACTCGGCTTGGCTTGAGGCAAAGGAAAAGCGTCTTGAGCTTGAGGAAAAGCAGGCTTCAACACGCCAGCGCGAGATGAAAGAGGAATTGGAATGGATTCACGCGGGCGCGAAAGGCCGTCAGGCGAAGCACAAGGAGCATATCACAAAGTACGAGCAGCTTCTTGCAGAGGAATCAAAGAGAATCAAGCTGAAGGACACGCAGATTTCAATTCCTGCAGGTCCGCGTCTTGGAAGCGTTGTTATTGACGCGGAAAAGCTCACAAAATCATTCGGCGACAAGCTCCTGTTCGAGAATCTTGACTTCCATATTCCGGCAGGAGCGGTTGTCGGAATTGTCGGACCGAACGGAGCCGGAAAAACAACGCTCTTCAAGATGATTGCGACTGCGGCAGGGCAGAAAGTGGAGCTTACAGACGGCACAATGGGCGAGGAAAAGCCGGACGCAGGCGAGATAAAAGTCGGAAACACTGTAAAGCTCGTTTATGTTGACCAGATGAGAAGCAAGCTCGACATGGAAAAAACAGTTTATGAAACTTTGAGCGGCGGAAGCGACCTTGTAAAGCTCGGCGCGGTTGACGAGAAAGGACGCGCGGTGAACGGCGCTGTGCGAGAGATAAACGCCCACGCTTACTGCTCATGGTTCAATTTCAGCTCCGCAGAGCAGAACAAGAAAGTCGGCGTGCTTTCGGGCGGCGAGAAAAATCGCCTTAATATGGGAATGATGTTCAAGGAAGCCGGAAACGTTCTTCTTCTTGACGAGCCTACAAACGACCTTGATATTGCCACAACGCGCTCTCTTGAAGAGGCGATAAACGACTTTGCAGGCGTTGTGCTTGTAATCAGCCACGACCGCTATTTCCTTGACCGAATCGCGACACATATCCTCGCTTTTGAGAACAACTCGAACGTGAATTTTGTCGAGGGTGGCTGGTCAGACTACGTTGAATGGCGCAAAAACGTGCTTGGAATTTCAGACGACATTCCGCACAAGACTGTTTACAGAAAACTTACGAGATAGAGAAATATCTTGAAAATAAAAATCCCGATTTGTGCAACGAAAATTGCCAGACCGGGATTTTTTTTATTTCTCTTCAATAATCTCGCTTTAAAAAACAAAGACCGTTCTTTTTATCGGAACGGTCTTTTCATTAGAAATCAGATTCTGAATGTTTTATTTATTTTGCTTACTCAGCGGCTTTCACCTGGCTTGGGTGCTGAATGTGGGCAGCTCCCAAAACTGAGCCTGCAATCGCGAGAATCCAGCCGACGAGAACCATGTATCCGCCGATTGTCATATATCCTACGATTGGGAAAACGCTGAATGTGACAGGAACTGTTATTGCAGAAGCGATTGCGAATCCTAGTCCGAGAAGAACTGTCACGATGTCGCCTACGATTGTCTTTGTGATAAAGAAAAGAACGATTCCTGCGATTGAGCAGAGCCACATAATTACAAGGAATGTGGCGTTGTATGCGTAAGGTGCAACGTTGAATGCGGCTGCAAGTCCGAAGATGTTAAGAACTATGTTGCGGATATGATGTCCTTCAACCTCGTATGGAGCAACGTAAGAATAGTTTGTTTTTGTCACTTTCTTTGGCTCGCCGTGCTTGTCCAAAATTTTGTCGTAGTTCTTGTCAAGAACGAAATTTGTTTCTGTCTCTTTAAGAATGATTACAGCCTCGTCGTCAACTACAACATCGTCCTCTTCATCCTCATCATCAGAAGCAGCAGTTCCGTTGATAAGTGAATCGTAGAAATCGTCATCGCCTACTGCTGAACCCTGATTGTCATCTTCCTCAACCTCAGACTCGATTGTGTTGTCAACAGGCTCTGCGACTGCCATTTTTACATAAACTGTTGGAATAAGAAAACCGACAAACGCGAGAACCATGCCAGCAAGGAAGATTACGCGGTCAACCGATCTTTCTTTCTTCAATTTGTCTAAATATTTCATTTTCTAAAGCTCCTTTTAGATTAGACGGTTTATTTTTCGATTATACAACTTTCTAGGCGGAAAAGTCTATCTCAATAGGTCAAAAATCGTTATACTTTGGAGCATTATGGCAACAATTTACGAAAAAGCACTTGAAAAACACGGTGAATGGAAAGGCAAGATTTCAGCTGAGCTTAAAATGCCTTTGAACACAAGAGATGACTTGTCGCTCGCTTACACGCCGGGCGTTGCAGAGCCTTGCCGCCAGATTCATAAAAATCCTGATGACGTTTATAAATACACTTGGAAAGGAAACACAATCGCGGTTGTTTCTGACGGAACTGCCGTTCTTGGTCTTGGAGACATCGGACCTGCCGCAGGGCTTCCTGTAATGGAAGGAAAATGCGCATTGTTCAAGCGTTTTGCCGGAGTTGACGCTGTTCCGCTTTGCATCGACACAAAAGACCCGCAGAAAATCATTGAATTCTGCAAGCAGATTGCGCCGACTTTCGGAGGAATCAATCTTGAGGACATTTCAGCTCCGCGCTGTGTCGAAATTGAGCGCACGCTTATAAAAGAGCTTGACATTCCTGTTTTCCACGATGACCAGCACGGAACTGCGATTGTTGTCACAGCCGCCGTAATGAACGCGCTTAAAGTCGCCGGAAAAAGGCCTGAGGACTGCACTCTTGTCGTTTCTGGAACTGGAGCGGCCGGCTCTTCGATTATCCGCATGCTTCACGCTTTCGGAATTGGAAAAATCTACGGATTCAACATCAATGGAATTGTAATCAAAGACGACTATGACAAATACGACTTTTTGACGAAGGAGCTTACGGAAATCACAAATCCTGACAACCGCCGCATGACGATGAAAGAGGCTTTTGTCGGAGCTGATATTTTCGTTGGAGTTTCCGCGCCGAATCTCGTCACAGAAGAGATGGTAAAGTCTATGGCTCCAAAATCGATAATCTTCGCGATGGCGAATCCGGAGCCTGAAATCACTTATGAGAAGGCGAAAGCCGCTGGAGCTTACATTATCGGAACTGGACGCTCTGACTATCCGAACCAGATTAACAATATCCTTGCTTTCCCGGGGCTTTTCCGCGGAGCTTTGGACTGCCGGGCGACGAAAATCACTGAGGAGATGAAGATTGCGGCGAGCCGCGGACTTGCTTCCCTTGTCTCTGATTCCGAGCTTTGCCCTGAAAAAATCATTCCTGACGCGTTTGACGAGCGTGTCGCAAAAGTTGTCGCGAAAGCCGTTGCGGACGAGGCTAGAAAGGCGGGGCTTGCGCGAATCTAAAAAATCAAAGATGCAAGGAGAAGAGACTTGAACAGACGCTTAAAGAAAAATGCAGCTTTTGTTCTCTCTTTTCTTCTGTCTTTTTGCGCGTTTTCAATGGAGATAAAGTCTCTTATTCCGATTGACGGTGTAAGATGGACTTTAGAGACGACGGAAGGCTCTCAGAACATTGAGAATGCGCTGATTGCGAGCGCGGACGGAAACGCGACTTATACAAAGCAGGTCTTGTCCGCGCGCGGAATTCTGTTCCATTCATTTTTTGAGGACATTCTTCTTACAAGCGCGCAGCTTTCGTTTGGATTCAGCCAGAAGCAGCAGTTTTTGTGGACTGAGCAGCCGGATTTTATCCACGAGATTGGACTTAGCGGAAATTTGCGCTCTGTCGGGCTTGATGTCCAGAAGCTTTTTCCGATGTGGCAGACAAGAAAGGCGACGCTCGCGCTGTTCGGCTCCTACTCTTATTTTGAAGTCTCCTATGACGACGAGCAGAACGGAATTTCAGGCGACACGTTTGTCTACAATTCTTTTTCGGGCGGAATTCAAGGCTCGTACAATTTTTCAAGAATCTTTTCACAGCACGGCTACGTTTCCTATTCGCCTCTTGTCGTTTTCGGGACTAAGATGAGCACAGTGCAGTTTCTTAACTATGGATTCGAGTTCCGCACGGAGACTCATCCTGTCTCGTTCACGCTTTTCTACAACGCCAAGCACGCGTTCAGGCAGGAAGGGCGGACTTGGTTCGACGGAATCTACAAGAATATGAAATCGTCTGAAGTCGGATTCTCGTTCCACTGGAATTTCAGGAAGAAGCAGAAATCTGAATATTAACGGAACTGCTGAGCAGACTGCCTTTTAAGCAAAATGGCAGAAAATGGCATCGGCTGGAATTTTTGAATCAAATCTGGCGTGTAATCGGTAATCTTTAATTTTTTTGAGAACTTTCCTGAAATTCTGAAGGAAGCATACCTTAGCCTTAAAGAAAGCCTTCCTGAGAACTGAAGGAAGTATTCCTAAGAGCTGAAGGAAGCCTTTCTACGGACTGAAGCAAGTATTCCTTAGGGGCTTAGGAAGTATTGCTTCAGGAGTTAGGAAGTATTCATTTTGTCTGAAATTCCGCAGGATCTTTAGCGGCGGAGCATATGCGTGTTTCTTTGAAAAAAATGCATTTTTCCGTTTCATTCAATCTCGCAAAGCCCTTTTCCCCGGAATCTTGACTCCGCCGCGCTGTCTTTTTCCTCGTGGGCTTCTCCCATGTAGAACCAGAGGCTTTTTCCTTTTGAGACGCTGATTTTTTCGCCGCCGAGCCAGAATTTCTCTTTTGGTTTTTCAGATTTTTCTGATTCTGACGGATTTTGCGCTGATGAAAATCTTTTATCCCTGTTTTCCTCGTATTTTTCAATCAGATTCGCGATGAAGTCCGGCGGAACTGTCGGGCGCGGAACTTGAAAATTGAACCATTTCTGGATCGGCTTTTTCAGGTCGCGGCCGTGCATCCATTCGTCAAGCGAGTAGTCGAGAGCAGGTCCGTACTTTTCCGATGATTTCTCGCCCTCAAAATGAAGCCCGTTCTTAGCGAAAAGCGGCGTTTCCTTGTCTTTGAGAACCATTTTTTCTGAAATTGTTTTGTCCGAAACTGTTTCATTAAAAATCGGCTTCAAGTCTTTTATAAGCCCCTGTTTCCATTCATTGAAGACTCTTGAGTGCCGCGTCAGGACGAATTTGTGCCAGAAGCTCGAGTCCAAAAGTCCGTTCTCGTAGAACTGGCGCAGAGTTTCCATCGAATTTATTAAGTCCTGCGGCTTTTCCCACCAGTAGCCGTAAATCATATACGCGTGGACCAGAACGCCGGCTTCCTTGAACGCGCAGCACGCGGCGACAATCGAGTCAAGGTCAGTTCCCTTGTGAATTGCGTTCAGCCCGTTTCCTGTCGCGCTTTCAAGACCTGCGCTCACTCCGATAAGACCGCCGTAGGCGAGCAAGTCCGCGACATCGCGCGTGAAGTATTTTTCAAAGCGGATATTTCCCCACCAAGTAATAGGCGAGCCTCGCTTTATGTTCTCCTTTGCGAACTGAACCATAAGGACGGGCGGCATTGCCTCGTCAACAAAATGAATTCCCCAGATGTTTTTTTCCTCGCATTGCCTGTGGATTTCCTCGTAAAGTTTCTTCACGTTTGTCGGCTGGAAGCCACAGACATAGTCGAGCGTGACGTCGCAGAACGCGCATTTGTGCCAGTAGCAGCCGTGCGCCATGTAAATCTTGATCCATGCGCCGTCAGACCAGAGACGGTGCATCGGGTTTGTGTCGTCAATCAGGCGCGGATAAAGCGAGAAGTCGATGTCTGAAAAATCTGGAATTAAAGTTGATGTCACGTTTTTCTCAAAGATAAGGTCTTCTTTTGTCGGACTCGCCTCGTCTGTTATCTTTATTTTTTGCTCTGAATTTTCTGTTTTTGATGGCGAGAACTGCCGGAGCTTGTAAATCGGCGGAAATTTTAAATCTTTTTGGCTTGAATCTTCATTTTTTCCGAAAGTTTCAGATTTTCTAAAATGGCTTTCAAGATTTTCGAGAAGCATATTGTAGCTTGCGTATCCGCGGTCAAAGCAGAGAGCGTCTGTGTATTTTGCAAGGGCTGGCTCTTTTGTCTCCCGAAGCTCCGTGTTCAAAAATCCGCCGCCGAAAGATATATAAGTTTTTTCCGCGAAATGCGTCTTGAAGAATTTTCCTGTCGCAAGAGCCGCCGCGAAAGTTCCCGGAAAAGGAACTGAAACTAGAACCAGCGTTTTTTCTCCGTTTTGAATGTTTGAAAAACAGTCTGCCTCGTTTTTATCCAAAAAAAGTTTTTCAAGAAGCGGAATGTAAAAATGCTTTAGAACCGGGCTTTCCGCGCCTTTCTCAATTTCGCTAAAAGACGACTCGCTGATTGTGAGGCTTTCGGCGTAGCGCACGAGCGAGAAATTCTTGTCAAAAGCGATTGTGATAAAATCTGCAAGGTCGGCAAGGGCGAAACTTGCAAGAGCGCGGGCGTCGTCGGTTGTAAGGTCGTGATTAAGGTTTGAAAGATAGTTCTCCATTCTGTTTCCGCGCGGAACGTGCGCCCCAAAGCAGAATCTGTGCGCGTTTTCAAAGCCTTGTCCGCGAAGAATCGCTGTGATTTTGTCTATCCAGCTTATCCAGAGATTTTTTTCCGAGACGTATCGCCTTAGATTGAAAGCCGTTGCCTCGTCTCCTGATTTTTCAGACTTTTCCGCGATATTCAGCGCGTTTTTTGAAGCGAGAGAAAAAAGTTTTTCAAGACCTGATTTTGAGAAAATCTCGTAGAAAAGTTTTATGTTCAAGTCCAGCCATTTTGTCGGGCAGTTCTGGCTCTTGAAAAATGCGGAAAGATAAGCTCCGCTCGGATAAGCCGTGTTAAGCTGCATTAGCGGCGGCTGAAGAATCAAAACGTTCATAGAAAAGCATTTTAGTTTGATTTCGCATAAAACTCTACAGAGCGGCTTCCGCGGTTTTTTGCATTTTTGGGAATCGTTTTTAGATGTCTTTCTCGTTCGCAGAAATTGAACACGATGTAGTTCACAGAAAACTTGGCACAGAAACTGAACGCAATGCAACTTGCAATTCAGTTCACAACTGATTTATATTTTGTAACTTTGAAATCCGTGCTATATTTTTATCTATAAAATCTATAAGCAATATAGATGATTTTTGCCGGAGAGAGACAATAATGAAGATAAAAATCAGGGAAATCGGGGCTGCTTTTTTAATTCTCGCGCTGTTTTCTTCGTGCGTCTCAACTTACAACACGGTCGATGTTGACATAATCTCTGATTCTCCTGAAAACGGCTCGATTCATTATGTCAGAAAAAGCGAGAACATAAAGTCGAAGAACTCGTTTGACGGAAAGCTCCTCGCTTACTACACGTTCGGCTATCCTTTTGTGGTCTTGGGCTGCACAGTCCGCGAGACTGGTCGTGTGGCGGGATATTCCGCGCTGAATCTGCTTCTCGGAGCGTTTTCTTACAGCTCAATAAGAAATGGAGATGAGGACGCAAATTTTTCGTTCGCGTTTCCGAACACAAAAAAGGCAAGGCAGGATTATCTTGATTTTCAGGAAGAATATCAGAATTCTGATTTGTACAAGTACAGAAAATACCGGAAGATTCTTCACAAGGCGGAAATCGCGAAGCAGGATTTAATAGAAGAGATTGACTGGAACGACGAGACAAAAGTTATTTCCTCGACTTCCGAGACGATAAAAGTTCAGGCGAGCGTCGGAAAATCGGCGGCGCAGGTTTCAAAGAAAGCCTCGCTGATTGGAAGCCGGATTGGAGCTGTGACCTCGGTTGTTTTCGCGGTTCCAAGCTATATTGTAGGTCTTGCTGTGGGAGCTTATCTTGAAAGCAGCGGCGATTGAGAGGCTGATTTTATTTTGTTTTCAGGAGATTCAATAAAAATTTTGGCTGAAATATCGCCAAAGTTTTTATTTTTAAGTTTGCGTCGCAAACTTTTTTATAAACTGCCGTTTCCCGTTTTATTGCGGGGCGGCTTAAAAGCCAAGCAGAAAATCAAAAAATCTAGCTGGCTTTTTACAAGGAGATTTTTATGAAAAAAATTCTTGCTGTTTTGGGAATGTACCTTGCGTTCGGTCTTGTTGTGAGCTGCGGCTCTACAAAAAATGTTGCTTCTGCAAGCAGCGATGTTCCTTCGTGGTACATTCTTGAGCCTGAGTCAAAGGACGGAATTTACGGAACAGGCCAGGCTTTAATGGCGGATTTTGACACTTCGCTTAAGATGGCGGAGGCGAATGCCTACAGCAGCCTTTCAAGAAAAGTCACGACGATTGTGAAAGATGTAACGCAGTCGATGGTTTCAGGCTCGAAGACTGACACAATCAAAGGCTTTGAGGACAACGCTCTTCAGATTTCAAACGCGACTTTGACAGGCGCGAGAAGAACGAATTTCTATCAGGGAAAGGACGGAACAGTCTATATTCAGGTTTTTCTTCCTTATAAAACAGAAGTTGACGCTCTGAACAAGACTGCTGAGCAGTACGAGATTTCCGCGGAATATTTGGCAAGCCAGGCGAAAATGCAGGAAGCCTACGAGAAATATTTCTCGAACGGCAAGGCGAAGACTTCGGCTGTCGAGTAAACGTATTCTGTTTATTGGAGTTGATGTCATTGAGAAAAGCGTGAGCGGCGAAGCAGTCCGAACGAGAAATTGTCTTGATGAGGCATTTCGCTTTTTGAAAGACGATTGATTGCTTCGTGCGGACTAAAGCCGAACTTCGCCCGGACGAAGTCCGAGCTTTTGTCGTGGCTTGCAATGACGGTACTGTTGCTAAAGTCTGCTTTTTAAGACTTCCTTTATTTCTTCGAGAATCCGCAGGTCTTCAACCGCGTCTTCAAGCGGCGAGAGAATTGCGGATTTTCCGTCTAAAAAATCCGCCGCGTTCTGAACCATTCCGCTGAAATATTCCGTTTTTTTTGGAAATTTTGCCTTCTGCCGCGTCAGAGAATAAAATCCTGAGTAAAGTTTTGATTCCTTCCTTAAGTAAAATTCGTGGATTCCGTTTCCGACGACGATTTTTCCGAGCGTTCCTAAAATCTCGATTCTGAATTCAAAGAATTTGCTTCTTCCGCTCATCTTTATCTGGATTTCTGGAATTTTTTCTGTCTTATAGTTCGCTGTGAAATTCCGCACGGTATTTTTCTCGTCTTTGAAGATTCCTGTAACTGCCGGATTTTCAAGTTTCTCGTCTTTTAGATAGTCCGAAAGCAGAAAATTCACGATGTCAACGAGATGAGTTCCGTCGTGAATCAATGAATAGCTTCCGTCTTTCTCAAATTCCGGCGCGTAAACACGAAGACCTGAGTCAAGCTCTGCCAAAACTGTCTGGATTTCTCCGATTTTTGGAAGAAGTTTTTTTGCGAGAATGTAGTCCTTTGAAAAACGCCGCTCGTGGTTCACCATTACAGGAACTTTTTGTTTTTTTGAAGCCACGAGAATTTTTTTTGCTTCCTCCATATTGAGCGCGACCGGCTTTTCAAGAATCACAAGTTTGGGCTTTTGCGCGATTGCCTTTATACATTCCTCAAGATGGCTTTCCTCGTTCACCGCGACTGTTATGATGTCGGTTTCCGGAAAATTTTTGTAAAGCTCTTCGCTTGAAGAGAACGTGAGCGCGTCTGAATTGTGTTTTTTAGCGTATTTTTTCCATTTTTTTAGGTTTTCAGAATTTTTGTCTGCGGCGGCTGCTAAATTGATTCTCCTGTTTTTTAATAGAGCCATTGTGTGGCTTGCCGGCTGCTCGCGCTTTTTGTCGAGTCCGAGAGAGAATCCGATTCTTCCGGCTCCAATCAGGACGGCCTTGTAACGATTTTGCTTCATATCTTTAGTTTCGGATAAAAATTATCCGCATTTGAGAGGCCGACATTCTCTTTGACTTATGGCAGTGAATTGATTATCTTTAAATTGAGGTACGAATATGGCGGAAAATTGCACTCACGACTGCTCTACATGCGGCTCAAGCTGCAAGTCAAAAGATTTGCGGGTTCAGCTTAGAAAAGGCAGCTGCGTTAAGAAAGTGATTGGTGTTGTTTCGGGAAAGGGCGGCGTCGGAAAGTCTCTTGTGACGGCTCTTCTTGCTTCAAAAATGCAGAAGCACGGCTACAATGTCGCGGTTCTTGATGCTGATATTACAGGCCCTTCAATTCCGACTTCTTTCGGGGTTGGCGAGGAGAAGGCTCTCGGAGATAAAAACGGAACGATTTACCCGGTAAAGACAAAGTCCGGAATTCAGCTTATGAGCATGAATTTCCTTCTTGAGCATGAGACTGACCCGGTTCTGTGGCGCGGCCCTGTGATTGCGGGCGCGGTGAAGCAGTTCTGGACAGACGTTGCATGGGACGATGTTGATTATATGTTTGTTGATATGCCTCCGGGAACTGGAGATGTTCCGCTCACGGTTTTCCAGAGTCTTCCAGTTGACGGAATCATTGTTGTCTCGTCTCCTCAGCAGCTTGTGCGCGTTATTGTGGAAAAAGCTGTGAAGATGGCAGAGATGATGAAAATCCCGATTCTCGGTCTTGTGGAGAATATGAGCTACGTGAAATGCCCTGACTGCGGAAGAGAAATCAAGGTCTACGGCGAAAGCAACATCAACGGAATTGCGAAGGATTATGGAATTCCAGTTCTTGCACGGATTCCGATTGCGGAGGATATTTCAAAGGCGGTTGACGAGGGCGACATCGAGAATTTGTCTTCCGAATTCTTGGACGCGGCTGTTTCCCAGATTGAAGGGCTTATCCGCGGATAAAAGCGCGCCATGCAGAATTTCCAGAAGCTCACGGACGAATCCCAATGAAAAAGCTTAATCTTCTTCTCGCTCCGATGGACGCAATAACGCATGAGGCGTTCAGAAATCTTGTCGGGCGTTTCGGCGGCTGCGACGAGTATTTCAACGAGATGATAAATGCCTCTTCCTTGCTGAACAACGGCCCGTGGGAGAAGTATTATCTTCTTGAAGGTCCTGAGCCTGAAAAGCTTGTCTGGCAGCTCACCGACAAGAGCGCGGAAAAAATGGCAGGCGCGGTCCGTGTTCTTGCCGAAAGAAACGGAAAAGGAATCGACTTGAACATGGGCTGCTCAGCTCCGCAGATTGCAAAAACCGGGGCTGGAATCGCATGGATGCTAAAGCCAATTGAAGAAACCGCGCTTATGGTCCGCTCGGTGAAGTCTGAAATTGAGAACGCGGCGAAAGACGGAGCGAAGCCCAAGCGGCTTTCTGTAAAGCTCCGTCTCGGAGATGAAAAATACACGGAAGAGCGTTTTTTTGATTTCTGCAAAATGCTGATTGACGAGGGCGTTGATATGATAACTTTGCATGCGCGCCGCCAAAAGCAGAAGCATTCAAGGCATTCTGACTGGAGCGCGGTCGCGCGGCTTTGCGAAAGATTTTCGGGATTTCCGGTTGTCTTGAACGGAGACGTGAAAGATTTTGAAAGCCTTTCCCTTGCGCTGAAAACCGCGCCGAAAGTTTCCGGCGTTATGATTGCGACCGCGGCGGTTCAAAAGCCGTGGATTTTTCGGGAGCTAAAAGATTTTTTTGAAGCCGATGAAAATTCGGAAAAACTGAAATCTTCTGAAAAAAATGAGATTTCAGAAAACGCTGGAAATTTTGAATTCGACGCGGAAAAGCTCGCACTTGACTTTATCGATGAGGTGGAAAAATGCCAGCCGCCTGAATTCTGGAAAACGCGTCTCCAGCGTTTTTTTGCGTTCTATTGTCTGAATTTCAGCTTCGGCCATTATTTTCAAAGCCAGATGATAAATATTTCCGGCAACGATGACGCGCGCGAAAGAATCCGAATGTATTTTGAGAAATGCCCGGAAGACAGAATTCTTTCTTTGAAATCTGTGAAATGATTAAAATAATATAAAAATTTTTTAGTTTCGCTTTTTGAAAGATTTAACTTATAATTTTATCTGGAGGCGATTTGCTGAAAAAACATGACGAGATTATTATTTTTCATTGCTTCATTTTTTATAATCGCCGCCATGGTGTCATGCTGCCTTGTTTTGCGCCGCCGGGACTCGGAGCTTAAAAGCTCGCTTTTCAATGTTGACTGCGCAGGAACGGTCGTCTTTATCCTCCAGCTTTTGACGCTTTTTGATTTCGGGGAAAAAATCTCGCTGTTCTTTAGCGGGCTTTACTATGCGAGCGTCCACTGGCTTCTGATATTTTTTGTCGATTATCTTTTTGTCTTTACGCAGACGTCTTTCAAGTCAAAAAATCTGGTTGTGTTCAGGAATATCTGGGCGGTCGCGCTGATTTTTGATTCCCTGTCGCTTTTGACGAATGTTTTTTCGGGGCTTGCGTTCTCGATTGTTCCTTTTGCCCCGAACGGAAAATTTTTCTGCTGGAATTATCAGTATCATCTCGGATTTTTTATTCATCTTGCGTTCTGCTATTTTCTTGTCGCGCTGATTTTCTATCTTTTTATAAAAAAAATCACGATGACGAAGAAATTTTACCGCTCAAGCTATCTTTCGATGTTTCTGGTTTTTCTTCTTGTGATTGTTCTGAACGCTTTCTGGCTTTCGCTTGACGACAATTTTGACATTTCGGTCTTTCTTTACGGAGCGTTTGCGGTTCTTGCGACTTACTACAGTTTTTATTCGCAGCCGAGAAAAGTCGAGGAGAAAATCCTGGGGCTTGTCACGGAAAATATGAGCAACGGAGTCTTGTGTTTCGACTTGAACAAGAAGTGCATCTATGCGAACAAGTCTGCGGGCAATTTTTTTGAGGAAAAGTCCGATGCGGAAAAAGAGCTTCTTGTGTTTATCGATGAAAAGAAGGAATTCGCTTTTAGAGACAAGGAAATCTTTAAGGATGGAAAGAAAACTTGCCTTTCCGAGGAATTTTATATTCTCCGCGACTCGAATCAGCTTGTTGTCGGATATTTTATCTTTATTGAGGACATCACAAAGGAGCTGAATCTTGTGAACCGAGAGAAATACCGCTCCACGCACGATTTGCTCACCGGCGTTTACAACCGCTCGAATTTCTTTCTTGAATGTGAAAAACTGCTGAAAAAGCAGCCGGACATTCCGCGTTATCTCGTCTGCACAGACATTGTGAATTTCAAGCTTGTGAACGATTTGTTCGGGCTTTCAAACGGAGACGCGCTCTTGAAAAAGGAAGTCGAGGTTCTTCAGGAAAACTGCCTTGGAGACTCTATTCTTGGAAGAATTTCAGGCGACCGTTTCGCTCTTCTTATCCGGAAAGAATTCTTCAGTCCGTCGGAATTTTCAGAAAAAATCGAGGAGATAACGCGTTTTTTGGACGAGTACAACTATAAAATTCAGTTTAAGATTGGCGCCTATGAAATTTCCGACCCGTATGAGAGCGCAAATTTTATGTTTGACAAGGCGAATCTTGCAATCCAGAAAAACAGCGAGCTTGAAAAAACTCTCACCTTTTACAGCGCGTCATTGATGGAAAATCTCGTTGAAGAGAAAAATGTCGTTACGAGCTTTGCGCAGGCGTTGAAGAAAAACCAGTTTGAGATGTACTTGCAGCCGCAGGTTTCAAGCATAAGCGGCGAGGTCGCGGGCGCGGAGGCACTTGTGCGCTGGATTCACCCTGAAAAAGGCGTTTTGAGCCCCGGCTCGTTTGTGCCTGTGCTTGAAAAGGCAGGGCTTCTTTATAAGCTCGACTGCTTTATCTGGGAAGCCGCCGCTAAAAAGCTTTCTGAATGGAAAAGGCGCAATATTCCGATGCACATTGCGGTGAATATTTCTGTGAAGGATTTTTATCATCTTGACCTGTACAAAGTCTTTACGGGGCTTGTTGAAAAATACGGAATCGGGCCTGAAAAGCTCAAGCTTGAAATCACCGAGACCGTCTTTATGCACGACATAAATCTTCATATGCAGGTTTTGAGCAGGCTGCAGAACTACGGATTTTCAATCGAGATGGACGATTTTGGCTCGGGCTACTCGTCGCTGAATATGCTCAGAAACATCGCCGTTGACATTCTTAAAATCGATATGTTCTTTTTGAAGGAGCCGAAAAATTCCGAGAAAAGCAAGCTGATTCTAAGCAAAATCATAAAGATGGCGAAAAAGCTGAAGATGACTGTGATTTCGGAAGGCGTTGAGGACGAGGAGTCGGCGGAATTTTTGAGGAACGCGGGCTGCGACTATTTTCAGGGATATTTGTATTCAAAGCCTGTCACAGTTTCCGCTTTCGAGAAGAATTTTATCAGGACGGAAAACGGAGAAATATAGATGAAATTGTTCTACGCTTATTCTTTGGTCTCTTTGCTGACTGTTTTCTATATGATTTTTATTCTCGCGCAGATTTCAAGGTCGAAAGTCGAGAACAAGAAATTTCTGGTTTTTCCGATTGTGGTTGCGGTTGCCGCGGTTTTAAGCTACAGCGGATTCTTGCTCTGCAGAAATTATCTTTCGGCGATGGTTTTCAACGAGATTTACTATGTCTGCACGGACTGGATGACTTTCGCGCTTTTCAACTTGTTTACGGTCGGAACATCGCTGCTTCCGTGGCGGAAAAAGGCGAACAAGATTTTCTTTCCGCTTGCCTTGGCCGATTCCGTCTCGATGATGATAAACACGGTAACAAAGCATAACTTTGAGCTGCTTCCATCGATGACTGTGCGCGAGCTTCGCTTCTGGTGGCTAGATTTTTCTCCGATGCAGTATGTTCATCTTGGATTTTGCTATGTGATGGTTCTTAGCGGATTTGCGGCTCTTGTGATAAACGCGGTTTCCGCTCCGAAATTCTACAAAAAGAAATACGTTTTTTTTCTTGTCTCTTATTTGGCTGTGATTCTCGCGAATTTCCACAGCTACACGGAAAATCTTCCGGTTGATTATTCTGTCGTTCTTTACGGAGTTTTCGCTTCGTGCATTGCGGTCTGTTCGATATACACTTTTCCGAATCTTCTTGTCGGGAATGTTATGGGAACTGTTTCCGAGGCTGTTTCGGACGCGATTGTCCATTTTGACTTTGACGGCAGAGTGATTTATCAGAATGTGGCTGCGAAAAGGCTTTTTGACCCGGACACGGGATTTATAAATATGAGCCCGGTTGATTTCAAGGATTATTATCTTGAGAATCCTGAAAGCGAGATTGCGGTGAGCGTGAAATCTGAATCTGGCGGAATTTATTCTGATAAAAATAAAAACGCGGAAAAAAAATCATCTTTCAATGTTTCAAAAAATTCCTCAAAATCTGCCGTGGCTTCCGTTTCCGATGCGGAAAAAAATCTGCGGTATTTCAAGGTTGAGTACCAGGAGCTTTTGATTGACGGCCTTAACGTCGGCTCTTACATAAAAGTGAGCGACAAGACTGACGAGAAGCTTCGCTATCAGGAAGAAAGGTTTGCGGCGACGCACGACGAGCTTACGGGGCTTTACAACCGCGACGGATTTTTTGAGAGGATTGAAAGCCAGCTGAAAAAAGGCGTTTTCAGGCATCCTCTGATGATTTGCTCGAACATAAAGGACTTCAAGCTGATAAACGACAATTTCGGCGAGATGGCAGGCGACGAGATTCTTTTGCGTCAGGCTTCTATGATGGAAAAATTTGCCCATTCAACAAACATAAACGCGCGCCTTAACGATGACAAATTCGCAATCTTTATGGAAAAGGAGAATTTCAATCAGGATATTTTTATGCGCGAAATCGAGAATCTTGCGCAGATTGCGGATTCCAGCTCGTGCAACCTTTTCATTTCTGTGGGCGTGTATGAAGTTCAGGACATAAACGAGAAAGTTCAGATTATGTACGACAAGGCAAAGCTCGCGATGGACTCAATCAGGAACGACTACCAGAAAATGTTCGCTTTTTACAGCTCGAATCTGATGGACAGGCTTCTTGCGGAAAAAAATATCATAAACAATTTTGAGGATGCGCTTGAGTCCGGGCAGTTTGAAATGTACTTGCAGCCGATTGTTGACTCAAAAGGCGATGTGAAGTCCGCAGAGGCTCTTGTGCGCTGGAACAATCCTGAGCGCGGAATAATGAAGCCGGCAGAATTCATTGAAGTTTTGGACAGAACAGGACTCATTTACAAGCTCGACAAATATATCTGCGAGAAAGCTGTGTCAAAAATCGCTGAATGGAAGTCAAAAGGATATAAAATCGAGAGCATCGCGTTCAACGTGAACAGCAAGGATGAATATTATTTTGACACGCTGTCTTTTTTGAAAAGCGTTGTGGAAAAATACAATGTCGCGCCGGATTCGGTTATTCTTGAGATGAAAGAGGTCGCTCTGATTGACGACTACGAGGGCGGCTCGCATTACTTTGAGAAGATAAGAAGCTCGGGCTTCAAGATTGCAATCGACAATTTCGGCTCGGGATATTCCTCGCTGAATATGCTCAAAGATTTCAGCATTGACGCAATCAAGATTTCGGCGGATTTTTTCTCCAACGACGATTTTTCCGACAGGGCGGGGATTATTCTAAGCTCGATAATCGAAATGGTGAAAGAGCTTAAAATCGATGTGGCGACGGTCGGAATCGAGACTTTGGAGCAGAAGAATTTTCTGCTTGGTATTGGCTGCACGATTTTTCAGGGCTATCTTTTTTCAAGACCGCTTCCCTCGGAAGAATTTGAGAAGAAATTTTTGAGGTAAAGGAAAAACAGTGTCATTCCGAACTCGAGAACCTTAGTTCTCGCTTTGATTCGGAATCTATGAAAAAAGAGGCTGAAATTCTGGGCTTCTAACCACGCAGTTTCCTGCTCGCCTTAAATCCAGCATGGCGGCTTTCGTAATTTTGTATGACGAGATTTTCGCAATTCAACATTCGTTGTTCCTGATTATGACGGCTTTCGTAATTTAATATTCGTTGTGTCTGATTGTGATAATTTCTCTTGCCACCGCTGAATTTTCTCTTCAATGACTTAAAACGTTTTGTTTAAAGTCATTAAATTTTTCGTTTATAGACTAAATTCGTTTCGTTTAATGTCATTAAACGTTTCGTTTAAAGTCTAAATTCGTTTCATTTAATGACATTAAATTTTTTGTTTAAGGATTGAATTCTTTTTGTTTAAAAAAAGCCCTGAACCCCAGCGTTTTGAATCATTCTTCGCGCTTTTTAATTCAGGGCTTCTTGATTGTCTTCTATTTGCTTTACTTTTCGATTGTGATTGACTGGTCGGCTGTGAAAGATTTTCCCGGCTCAAGCGAGATGAGCGCGGCTTTTTCTTCCCATTCGTGGTTTGTGTTTTCAGCGTCGGCAGTTCCGTACCACGGCTCAATGCAGTTGAATCCGTTTCCGTCAGTTCCCTTGTCGCCGTTTCCGCCCTGCCAAACCATAAGATAAGGATAGCCGAGGCAGTTCACTTTCACAAGCGAGCCGTCTTTCTTGTTGCGAAGTCCCACCCAGTTTGAGCTGAACGCCGTGAAGAAGTGTCCGTTTCCAAATCCTTTCTCGTTGATTGGGATAATTCCTGCTTCTTTTTCGCCGTAAGGCTTTGTTGTAGGTGCTGTTCCGTCGTCGTCTGTCGCAAGCTGCGCCTCGTCATTAAGGAGAACCTGCGTCAGAGGCTCTTTTTTCTCGAATTCATACTGATAGTCGGAATTTGTTGTGCCGGCAGGGTCTGTGTTTCGCGGGCAGCAGAATGCGGTGTGGCTTCCGAGCGAGAAAAGCATTGTTGTCGAGTCTTTGTTTGTTACGGTCGTTGTGAAAATCAGGCCGTTGTCTTTAAGCTCATAATGTGTTTTGAGGCTGAATTTCCACGGAAATTTGTCGGCTGTGGCTTCGCTTTCTGTAAGCTCGAAAGTCGCGCTTGTCTCTGTCTGCTCGATGATTTTATGCTCGAGGTCGCGGCTCATTCCGTTGTTCACGAGATGATATTCCTTGCCGCCATAAGTGTAAAATCCGTCCTTGATTCTTCCGACGTGAGGAAAAAGAACTGGCGCGTGGAATTTCCATACAGACTCAGGTCCTTCAAAAACGTATTTTGTGCCGTCTTTTACAGAGCGGAACGCGTTGATTTCAGCTCCGTGCGTGTTCAATACTACTTCGTAGCTAGAATTTTTAAGTGTGATTGTCATAATGAAATAAAGTTTAGTGTCTTTGCCGCATTTTGTGAATAATTGAAAATATGGTAAAATTGTCCGAAATATGAGATTTTGGAACGGGATTCCAATCTTGGCACGGCAGGAGGCCGCAGATGTTCAACGGAAAAAAATACAAAGCCGACGCGCTTTTGCAGCTAAAGAAACGCTGGAAAACGCCTTGCATTATAACTTTAATCGGAATTGTTGTCGCAGCGTGCTTCAACACGCTTTCAGAGCTTAGCTTTCTTGCGGAGATTTTGACGGTCTGCGTGTGCGGAATTGTCTGCGTGGCGCAAATACACGTTTATCTTAAAATCGCAGGCTCCGGCGCAGTTCCTGTTTCGGACGCGGATTCAGATAGAAAAAAAATCGCTTTTTCTGATTTTACAGACGGATTCGACTGCTGGATTTCATCTCTTCTTGGAACTCTCTGGTTTTGCCTTTGGACTTGGCTCTGGTCGCTTCTTTTTTTGATTCCGGGAATTGTAAAGGCGATAAGCTACTCGATGATGTTCTATGTTATTGCGGAAAATCCTGAAATCGGTGTAAAAAAGGCGATGAACATCAGCAAGATAATGACTTCCGGACACAAGGCCGAGCTTTTCTGCCTTTTTATGAGCTTTTTCGGCTGGTTCTTGCTTTGCGTCGCCACTTGCGGAATCGGATTCATCTGGCTTTGCCCGTATTTTTCAACAGCGATGACGAACGCTTATTTTGACTTGAAGCTGATGAGCTTTGAAAGCAGAAAACTCAAGCCCGCTGATTTTTGATTATCCTGACGATTTTTACGAGGTGAAAAAATGAAAAAGAACGGAAAATATGTTTTTGCCGTGATTGTCGCAATTGCGGCGGCAGCTTTCGCGGCTGGATTTTTTTCTGAGAAGACTAAAAGCAGCAAAAAAGTTTCTCTAAAAGTGAACGGAACAGAGATTTTAGGGAACGAAGATTCAGATTCAGAAAATTTTGATTCAGAAGATTATGATTATGAATATTTTGATTCTGACTCCGAAGCAGAAAACGGCGGCTCTTCTTTCCTGAAGATAATGGATTACGCATTCGGCTCTTCTTCCGGCGAAAAAACTGTGAAAGCAAAATCTGACTATATCTCTGCGATTTACATCACAGGGATGATTTCCGAGGAAAACAGAACTTACAACCAGAAATGGCTTTTGCGCCAGATTAAAAAGTCTGGAAGCGACCCAAAGAACGCCGGAATCCTGCTCGTGATTGATTCTCCCGGCGGAACGGTTTATGAATCTGACGAGGCTTATCTCGCGCTAAAAAAATACAAGAAATCGACCGGGCTGCCGGTTTACGCTTATTTTGGCTCGCTTGCGGCAAGCGGCGGATACTACATCGGCTGCGCGGCGGACAAAATCTTTGCGAACAGAAACACTTTGACAGGCTCAATCGGCGTGATTGCGGGGCAAAGTGTGGACGCGACCGAGCTTTTAGGAAAAGTCGGAATCAAGATGACAACGATAACTGCCGGAAAAAACAAGAACATGGGAAACTACAACTCTGTTCTGACAGACGAGCAGCGCGCGATTTTCCAGTCGATTGCGGACGAGGCTTATGAGCAGTTCACTGGAATTGTGGCAGAAAGCCGCAAAATGGAAATTTCCGACGTTAAAAAGCTCGCCGACGGAAGAGTCTACACGGCTTTGCAGGCGAAAGACAACGGCTTGGTTGACGCTGTTTGCCCGCTTGAGGAAGCGAAAGAATCTATAAAGTCTGATTTTTACGGAAAAACAAAAAACGGAGCAAAATCAAAATCGAATCTTGAATTTGTGGAATTCAAATATAAGTACGAGATGTCGTTCGCGGACTTGCTTTCGGGCGTTTCAAGCTTCGTGAAAAATCCAGAGGCAAGCGTTTATTCCGCGCTTGGAAAAACTTCCGCGAAGAGCCTTTATCTTTACCAGTGATTGTAAGATTGTACGCCGGCAGCGGTTATAATCCGTGATTATAATCAGCGTGTTTGCCGGCTGTAGGCGAGCAGGCTAAGCTCGAGGGCTTTTCTGCACATTTCTTCCGCGCCGCCCTTGCACAGCGCGGTTGCGAAAGGCCGGCCTGCAAGAACGCAGCTTGCTCCCAAAGCCATTGCTGTTGCAACGTCAAGCGAGTTTCTCACTCCGCCGTCAACCCAGATTTCTCCGCAGCTGTTTCTGATTTCTTTTCCATTTTCAAGAAGAAATTCCGCAGTCGAGCCTTTTCGTGTCTCGATTCTGCCGCCGTGGTTTGAAATATACGCGATGTCCGGCTTCACTTCCTTTACAAGCTCGATGTCGCTTTCTGTGAAAATTCCTTTTATTGCGAATGGAATTTTTATTGTTGACTTTATCTCTTTGAGCTGGACCGCGCTTTTCTTTTCAAGCTGGACTTTGTTCCGCATTGTCAAAATATTGTATGAGTCAATGTCGATTCCCGCGATTTTCGCGCAGCCGGAAGCCCATTCAAGCCTTTCTAAAATCTTCCAGTTTGAGTACGGCTTTATGAAAACCGATGTCTGCGTCTCATTTTTGATTTTTTTCAGCGCGGCGATTCCGAATTTCAGCTTTTCGTCGGGGAATCCGTCTCCAATGCTAAGCCCGATTCCGACTTTATGAACCGCCTGAATTATTTCTGAATAGTAGGATTCTTCGTCTGGAAAACCGATATTTTCAACCGCGCCAGTCATCGGGGCAATCGAGATGTTCGGAATCCGTTCCTCGGGATTTTTTTCAAGAAGATTTTCGATTTTTTTCTGTACTTCGGGATTTTCTCTGCGGAGCTTTTCCCAGCCGAGGCAGTTCAATATGAAATTTTCATTTTTTCTGACTCCGCCCATTCCTGGAAGCTCGCCTGTGCAGCCTCTTCCGTTGCAGATTTTGCAGAATTTGCATTTGAAATTATTTCCCGTAGACACAATCAAAAATTATAGCGAAAATTCGCTGGCGTTTAAACACAAGCGGAATTTTCAGAAAGTCGTGAAGTTGAAAAATGAAATCCTAAAAATGAAAAAATATTGCCGAAAAATTGAAATGAAAATTTTCCATAATTGCGGCTAGGGACTGAGCCCCAGCGAAGCAATCCGTTTTATCGCGTTTCTTGACAGACGTTTTTTCTATTCTTTCTGCCGTTTCCCTCGGCTTTTTTAGCTTCCCTGAAACTTAAATTTTCCCCTCAAAATCCGATAATTGAAGAAACGAGATTTTGACTTTAAAAATCTAAGCAAGGTGGGAGACTTGAATAGATGAAAAACAGCAATAAATATTCGGTTGCAGCCGGAATCGGGATTTTTGTTCTTGCGGCCCTTTTTTCTGTGTCGCTGCTTTCTGCGGCGGTTGATTTTGGCGGAATGTCGCCTGCCAGCAGCTCTCTTTTTTATAAATTCGGAAAAATTTTCACGGGCGTGTACGGATTTTGCTCTGTCTGCATCCCGGTGTTTTTGATTGCCGCGGGCTTGCAGTGCTTCAATTCAAAATGGTCGGCGAGAAACGGAGTTGTGCTTGCAGGCTCTGTCGTTCCGTTTTTCACGCTTGATGCTCTCGAGCATATAATCAGAATGATTTCCGCTTCTGAAAATGGAAGCGTTATGGCTGTGAAAATCGGCGCGGTTGTCTTGATTGGCGCAATGCTGATTGCCGCTGAATTTATTCTGCTCGCGATTCTCGGCGAAGTTGTCGCGTCGTCGCTTAAAAAGCATAAAAATGAGGAATCTGTTTTTGACGATTCCGATGAGAACTCTGATTTTAGGAATCTTGATTCCGAGAATCTAGTTTCTGATTTTGATGAAAATCCGGAAGATTTTATTTCTGAAACAGAATCGGGCAAGAATTCAGATGAAGATTCAAAAAATTATCCGTTCTTGGAAGATGAGAAAAATTCCGAGCCTGAAAATCAGAATCAAAAAAATGAGAAAAATGCGGAAAATCCTGTTTCAGATGATTTGAGTCAAAAAGAAACTGATAAAAATACTATTGAAGAAAAGTCAGAAAATTTTGATGAGAAAACTGAAGATGAGTCTTCTGATGGCGCGCCGTTTGACTTGAAAAACGACAAAATCTTCAACGAGCAGAAAAAGCTTTTGAAAGACTTGATTGCGGTCGGAAAATCCGAGGAAGAAAAAAAGAAATTTGAGCAGGAACTTTCTGAATCCGACGAAAAACTGAATCAAAACGAAGAGAAAGCTGAAAATCCGAAAAATATTGAATCTCTTGAAGTTTCAGAAGAAACTGTGCCTGAATCGGAAGCCGAGAAAAAATCCGCTTTTGAATTGCCGGAGCCACAGCCGCAGAATTTTGACGATGAAGATTCTAAAAAATCGGAGACGGAAGAAAATCTTGCTGAAAACGCTGAATCTGAAAAAACTTTGGAAGACGAAAGCGATGAGATTCCGTTTGTGGTTGAAAATGAGCCTGCCGTTGATGAAGAAACTTTTGTCGAGGAGCAAATTACTGTTTCTGACGGCGATTTTGAAGAGCCTGCGGTTTCAGAGCCGGCTCTCCCTGAGCCAGAGGTTGTGGAAAATGATTTTGTGCCGGACGCGCCAGTTCCGCTTTCAGAAAGTGATTTTGCTTTTGACGGGCACGAAAATGAAACTAAAGCTGATTTTGATTTAGATGACGCAAATCTTTCGGAAAATATAGTTTCAAGAAACTCAATTTCAGAAAATGTAATTTCGGAAGACGCGACCGTGGAAGAAAACGCGGATTTTGAAAATTCAGTTCCTGAAAAACTTTCGGAAAATCCCGCGGCGGAAAATTCGGAATCAGATTCTGCCTTTGCGGAAAAACGCGATAATTCTGAAATTGCCGAAAATTCAGAAAATGTTGAAAAAAATCCTGAAATCGAGCCTGAGACAAACACAGCCGACTACGAGGAAATCAACGATATTTTTGATGAAATGGACGAGGACGCGGCTGAAAATCCTGTAATCAAAGAGAAAAAATCTTCTGAGCCGAAAATGGAAGAGCTTCCGGATGATTTTTTTGATGACGAGGACGACGAAGACCGCTCTTTGAACCGCGTTGCAGGAATTGACGACGATTCTTCGGAAGAAAATGAAGAAAATTCCGACGATTTTGAAAATTCTGTTCCAAATGAAAAAGAAAATGCTGATGTGCAGGATCCTGAAAATGAAAGCGATTTAAAATCTGACGATTTTGAATCAGAAAGTTTTGAAGAGCCGGCTGTAAGCGATTCAGATTTTACCGGCGATGAGGCAGAATCTAGCGGCTTCAAATCTGACGATTTCAAATCTAACGATTTTGAAACAGCCGAGCCGGAGCTTGAAAAGCAAAATCCTGTTTCTGAAAATGACGAGTTTGAAATTCCTGACTTTGCTGACGATGAGTTTGAAGGTTCAGAATCTGAAAATTCTGAAAGCGATTTTTTTGCAGATGACGGGAATCAGCCGGAAGACGAAAACGATTCTTATGATTCAGACGAGATTTCAGAAAACGAGGAATTTGATGACAACGAGAATTCCGATTTCAAGTCTGACGATTTCAAATCTACCGATTTAGAATCATCGGATTTTGTCGGCGAGTCTGATTTTGAAGAGCCTGTTGGAATTGAAATCGAAAATGAATCCGACGATACAGACGAATCTGAAAATGAAAATCTCGAGAACGAAAATTTTGAAATCGAAGATGACGGAATCGACGAATCGAATGTTTCCGAAGCGAGATTTGAAAACGGTGAATCTTCTGAAAATTCAGAAAGCATTGCAAACGCAGAAATTGCAGAAAATCCTGAAAACGCTGCTTTTTCCGCTTCTCATCAAAACGAAAGTCAGCCGGAGAAAAAGTTCGGCTCGCTTTTGAAAAAGGCTGACTCGCTTGTTGCCGCATCGAAAATCAGCGAGGAAGACAGAAAAGCCGGAATCACGGCGGACGATGACCCTTACGAGCGCGCGAAAAAGCGCAGAATCGCAAGCTACAGCATCTCTTCGGAGCTTTTGAACAAGTACGAGAACGGTCAGTATTGGATTATCGACGACGAGACGAAACGCTCGGGCGAGTATCTTACAAAAACATTGAAGGAATTTGGAATTGACGCGCAGGTTACAGGAATCAGGAAAGGCCCTGTCGTTACGATGTTCGAGCTTTTGCCTGCCCCGGGCGTAAAGCTCAGCAGAATCGTCTCTCTGCAGGACAATATCGCGCTTTCTCTGGCGGCAAGCTCTGTGCGAATTGTCGCGCCGATTCCAGGAAAGCACGCGGTCGGAATTGAAGTTCCGAACAAGAAGCGTGCGGTTGTGAGTTTCCGCGAGATTATCGAGATGGACTTGCCTGAATTCAAGAAGATGCAGATTCCTGTGATTCTCGGAAAGGACATTTCAGGAGAGCCTCACGTTATCGATTTGACAAAAACGCCTCACTTGCTTATCGCAGGCTCTACCGGCTCTGGAAAATCTGTCTGCGTGAACTCGATGATTCTTTCTATTTTGTACAAGCGTTCGCCTGAGCAGGTCAAGCTTGTCCTGATTGACCCGAAAGTTGTCGAGCTTAAGCTTTACAACGACATTCCTCACCTTCTGACTCCTGTAATCACCGAGCCTAAGCGCGCTTTGCAGGCCTTGCAGTATTGCCTTTGCGAGATGGAGCGGCGTTATGCCTGCCTTGACGGAATGGGCGTGCGCGACATTGTTTCCTACAACAAAAAAATTGTTGAGAAGCATATTGCGACGGAAAAACTTCCTTACATCGTTGTGATTATCGACGAGTTTGCTGATTTGATGGCGACAACTGGAAAAGAGCTTGAGTCTGCGGTTGCGCGTCTTGCGGCGATGAGCCGTGCTGTCGGAATTCATCTTGTGCTTGCGACTCAGCGTCCGTCTGTGAATGTTATCACAGGCTTGATTAAGGCGAACATTCCAAGCCGGATTGCGTTTATGGTTGCGAGCCGTCAGGATTCACAGATTATCATTGACGGAATCGGAGCGGAAAAACTTCTTGGAAAAGGTGATATGCTTTATTCAAGCGCGACGGATCCGTTCCCTACGCGTATTCAGGGAACTCTTGTCGGAGATGACGAGGTTGAGCGCGTTGTGAATGATGTTAAGCAGTACGGCGAGCCAGATTATATTGACGATGAGATTTTTGTTGAGGACGAGGAGGAGGAATCTTCCGGGCCGGGCTTGTTCAGCGACGGAGAAGACCCGCTTTATGACCAGGCGCTGCAGATTGTAGTTCAGGCCGGAAAAGCGAGCGCGAGCTATATTCAGCGCAGGCTTAAAATCGGCTATAACCGTGCCGCACGCCTTGTCGAGGAAATGGAAGAGCGCGGAATCGTAGGCCCGCAGAACGGCTCGAAGCCGCGCGAAGTTATCCATATTCCGTGATGAAGTTTCAGATGAAAACGAGGCTGGCTTTGCATTTTTGTGAAATCAGTCTCGTTTTTTTTGTCTGGACTTGCCGGAATCGCGCGGTTTTTAGGAGCAAAATTTTTTGCTTCCGATTTTTCCTGCGAAAATTTCTATTTTGTTTGTGGAAATCGAGGATTTAAGATTCCAATTTTTTGAATCTTCGATTTAAAACGAAAAAAGCTGCCTTGTGCGATATTCTCGCTTGGCAGCTTTTGTTTTTGGCTCTAGTTTTGTCTGTCTTAGCAGATTACAACAGAGTTGTCTGTTGAGCTGAACGGAGCTGGAATGTATTTGTCAGCGGCCCAGTCATTTTCCCATCGGCTTCCGTCAAGAAGGTATCTGAACTGATATTCTTTTCCGGCAGGAAGTGCGATTTTTACAGAGAATGTTCCATCCTTTCCTTTTTTGAGAGGTGTTTCTGTAGAGCTCCAGCTGTTAAAATCTCCAGCAATAGTGATAGAGTGCGCGCCCTGAGCTGCTTCTGGAGTTACCGAGAATGTAACGTTGCAAGTCTTCTTGTCCTTGGAATAAGATTTTTTTAAAGCCATAGTATATCTCCATATTTTTTCTATGATGACTGATTTTATCATTTTTAAGTTCTTATGACAAACTTTTTAATTAAAAATTTCTTAAAAAAGGCTTAAAAAATAGATTTTTTTAATGATTGTTGCCGACAAATGCAAAAAGAAGTATGATTATCAGGATTTTACAATATTTTCCGCCGATTTAGCCTAACTTGCAGAGCGGAGGCTGTTCCGTATGGAACCAGCAAAATCTTGCTAAAATGGAGGCTCTTAAATGAGTTCTTTCGACAACAAAATCAACAAAAATCATTATCTTTTTACTTCCGAGTCCGTGGGCGAGGGGCATCCTGACAAGCTTTGCGATCAGGTTTCAGACGCTGTTCTTGACTACTGCCTTTCTCTCGACAAAGATGTCCACGTTGCATGCGAGACTTTCTCAACAACTGACTTTTTGCTTGTGGGCGGCGAGATTGGATTTCAAAACTACAAAGTTGAAAATCCGAAGGAATTCAATGCGAATATCGAGCGGATTGCGCGAAAGGTCGCGGTTGACATCGGCTACACTTCAAAAGATGTCGGCTTGGACGGAAACAACTGCCTTTTTATGAACCGGCTTCATGCCCAGTCTGCGGACATAAACCAGGGCGTTGTGGGAAAAGGCCTTGACGAGTACGAAGGCCAGCAGGGCGCGGGCGACCAGGGAATGATGTTCGGCTTTGCCTGCAATGACACGCCAGTTTTGATGCCGGCTCCGATTTATTATTCTCATCAGATTTTGCTAAAGGCGCACGAGCTTCGCCACAGCGGAAAAATAGGCTGGCTTCGCCCGGACGCAAAGTCGCAGGTTACAGTTGAATACGACGAGAACCACAAGCCTTTGAGAATCGACACGGTTGTTGTCTCTCATCAGCATAATCCTGAGGTGGAATACAGCACAATCAAAGATACAATAATCAACCAGATTATAAAGCCTGTTCTTGAGCCGACAGGTCTTTTGGACGAGAACACGAAATTCTTCATCAATCCGACCGGAAAATTTGTAATCGGCGGACCTGACGGAGACTCAGGACTTACAGGACGCAAAATCATCGTTGACACTTACGGCGGAATGGGACGGCACGGCGGCGGCTGCTTCTCTGGAAAAGACCCGAGCAAGGTTGACCGCTCGGCTGCCTACATGGCGCGCTACATTGCAAAAAACATTGTCGCGGCAGGGCTTGCTGACAGGGCGGAAATTGAGCTTGCCTACGCGATTGGAGTTCCGTTCCCTGTTTCTATTCTGGTTGAGACATTCGGAACTGAAAAAGTTGAGCGAGGCAAGATTGAAGCTGCAGTCGAGAGGATTTTTGACTGCACTCCGGCTGGAATCATCAAGACGCTGAACTTGAAGCAGCCGATTTATCAGAAGACAGCTTCTTACGGACACTTTGGAAGAGAAGGCTTTCCGTGGGAAAAGACTGACAAGGTTGAAGAGCTTAAAAAAGAGGTTTTGCGTTAGCGCTGGAAGCCCCGAAGTTGCGGAGCGGCGACTGCCTGTTTTTGCTTGCAGCGGCCGCTCCGCAATGAGCGTGAGCGAAGGTGCGATTTTTTCAAGGAAAAATCGCACATAGCGACCTGAAAAAAAAGATTGTTCTTTGATTTCTTGTTGGGAAATTTCCGCCACGGACGGCGGAAAAAAGCAGTAAAATCGCGGCAGGATGTCGGAGAACGCCAAACAGAAGAAAAAGATGACAAAAGTTGCAGAAATTGCCCCTAGAATCACGCCGCAGTCGAAACGGCAGGCGCATATCCATTATATAATCGCGTTTTGCGGCGGCTTTTTGGGAGTTTTTCCGATTGTGAATGTGATTGGCTTGCTTGGCTCGGCGCAGACTTCAAACCTGATTGAGTGCGTTCACTCGGTAATCGGGCAGGACTGGATTGCCCTTTGCCAGCACGCGGCTGGAGTCGCGCTTTATGTGCTTGCGACATTTCTTGTGACTTATCTGAGCCATCACACAAAGCTGAACATAAAGCTGCTCGCGCTTTTTGTGGACGTGGCGACGGGCTTTGTCATGTGGCGCATGCCTGACAATCTTCCTGAGCTTTTCTATCTTTATCCGACGTTTTTCGCGCTTTCTTTTCAGTGGTGCTCGTTTTCAGGCGGATACGGCTACAATTGCTCAACGATTTTTTCGACGAACAATTTAAGGCAGTGCGTGAGCGCGTTCACGGAGACTTATTTCAACGGAAAACGCGAGTTTAAGCTGAAGGCGATTTTTTACGGAGCGACTTTAGTCGCTTTTCATCTTGGAGTTGCGGCGGCTTTTTTGGCATGGTACAAAATCGGGAATATCTGCTTTCCGCTTGTTGTTCTTCCGTGTGGCTTGGCGGCTTTTCTCGTTGTCTCGCCTGTAAAAAATATTGGTTCTTCAAATTCTGAATCTGAAACGAAAATCGCAGAGAAATCATCTGCTGAACTGAAACCGGAAAATTCTGTAAATTTGAGTCAAAAGTCAAAATCTGAAAAATAAAAATAAGAAAATGATTCTTCCAAGAGAAAAAATTATCGAGATAATGGAGCGTTTCAAGAAGCAGAATCCGAATCCTAAGAGCGAGTTGGAATTCAAGAATCCTTACACGCTTTTGGTTTCGGTTGTGCTAAGCGCGCAGGCGACCGACAAGTCCGTGAATCTTTACACTAAGCCGCTTTACGAAGCTGCCGACACGCCTGAAAAAATGCTGGAGCTTGGCCAGGAAAAGCTCGTTGAATTTATAAAGCCGATTGGACTTTGGAAAAACAAGTCAAAAAATATAATCGCTTTGAGCCGGAAGCTGATAGAAGATTTCGGCGGAAAAGTTCCAGAGACGCGCGAGGAGCTTATGACGCTTCCCGGAGTCGGGCGGAAAACCGCGAATGTCGTTCTGAACGTTGTCTTTGGAAAACACACGATGCCGGTTGACACTCATCTTCTTCGCGTGTGTCCGAAAATCGGGCTTGCCGAGGGAACAACTCCAGAGCAGGTTGAGCAGTCGCTTCTGGAGAATATTCCTGACGGGTATCTTGAGTACGCTCACCACTGGATTTTGCTTCATGGAAGATATGTCTGCACGGCTAGAAATCCGAAATGCGCGGAATGTCTGATAAGCGATTTGTGCATGAGCCGGAATTTCACTAAAATCGATTGAAATTATCTGATGAAAACAAGGCAAACAAAAAAGATTTTTGATATAAAAGAGGTGTTTTATGTTTCTTCTTCAAACAGCTGGAGCTGAGGCTGCTTCTGCGGAAAGCGCGGGCGTTGTTGAGCATGCGGCGGAAATTGCCGCTGGAACTGCGAATGAAATCAAGAATATGTTCCACGTGGACGAATTCGCTTCATATCTGACTTTCGCTAATCTTGCGCACGTTGTGACAAGCGTGATTGCGATTCTGATTTTCTGGGGCGTTTACAGGATTATCCGCCATTTTGTCAAAAAAGTCGCTTCAAGAAATCTTGAGAAAAAGACCGTCAAGATGATTACAAAGGCAATCGGATACTGCTTCTACGTTCTGATTACGATGTACGTTCTCGGACTTTTCGGAGTGAAGCTAAGCGCAATCTGGGGAGCTGCGGGAATCGCCGGAGTTGCAATCGGCTTCGCTGCCCAGACGACTGTAAGCAACCTGATTTCAGGAATTTTCGTTGTCACGGACAAGGCGATGAAAATCGGAGACTTTATCGAGGTTGACGGAGTTTCTGGAACTGTGGAGACAATCGGCGTGATTTCAATGAAAGTGCGCACTTTGGACAATCAGCTCATCAGAATTCCGAACTCGACGATTATCGACACAAAGCTAATCAACTATTCGGCTTTTCCTTACCGCCGCTACGTTTTTGAGACTTGGGTTGATTACGACTGCGATTACGACAAGGCTCTCGAAGTTGCAAAATCTGTGCCTGCGCGCTGTCCGACTGTAATTCTCGACAATCCTGACTATGCTCCGAAAGCGGTCTGGACAACTCAGGGCGACAGCGGAATGAATATAAATATTATCGTCTGGTGCAAGAGAGAAGATTTTCTCCAGACAAAAAGCGATGTGGCAATCAACACGCTGAAGGCTTTCAACGAGGCTGACATCAATATTCCTTATAACCGAATGGATGTTACGCTTTTGACAGACGACACGATTCCTCAGATTTGCAAAAAATCGAACTAGATTTACATGCTTTGCAAGTTTTTCAAGAAATGATTCTTAATCTAAAAACTTTAATTTTGATGCTCACTTGCTTGGCGCAGGCGGGCATTTTTTTCGGGAATGGATTTTATGGAACAGAACACAAAGCCGCTTTTCAATAGAAAATATCTTAACCGGCTTATTTGGCCGCTGATTGCAGAGCAGTTTCTTGCGATGACAATCGGCGCATGCGACACTGTTATGGTGTCTTCAATCGGCGAGGCTGGAGTCTCGGGCGTCTCGCTTGTTGACCAGCTTGGACAGC
Source organism: Treponema sp. (assembly GCA_034088785.1). GTDB lineage: Bacteria > Spirochaetota > Spirochaetia > Treponematales > Treponemataceae > Treponema_D. The sequence continues at coordinate 128,983 of JAXDVS010000042.1, read as the reverse complement.
TTGCCCTGCAGCTTTTTGCGGCGTTTGCGACAGGCGGCGCGGTTGTTGCAAGCCAGTATCTTGGAAACAAGGACAACGCCGCGGCTGGAAAATCGGCAAAGCAGCTTTTGAATATTTGCGTTGCGTTCGGGCTTCTTTTTATCGCGGTCTGCTTTCCTCTTAGACGGCAGATTCTGACGCTGATTTTCGGCGGCGCGGACGAGAGAGTTATGACAAACGCTCTTTCATATTTTATGTGGATTCTTTTCTCGTTTCCTATGCTTGGAATTTACAACAGCTGCGCGGCTTTGTTCCGCTCGATGGGAAACAGCAAAATCAGCCTGAAGACAAGCCTTCTGATGAATCTTCTGAACATCGGCGGAAACGCGGCTTTGATTTACGGGGCTAAGCTCGGCGTTGCAGGAGCCGGAATTTCAACTTTGGTGAGCAGGACAGTTGCGGCGCTTGTTGTCCTGGGGCTTTTAAGCCAGAAAAAATGGCCGGTTCATTTTGAGAAGCTCTGGAAAATCGAGGTTGACTTTTCTTTAATCAAAAAAATCCTGAAAGTCGCGATTCCGAGCGGAATTGAGAACAGCATGTTCCACATCGGAAAAACTCTCGTCTATTCGTTTATGTCCGGATTCGGGCTTGTTGCGATTGCGGCGAACGCGATTTCAAACACGATTGCAAGCTTCTCGAACATTCCGGGAAACGCGATTGGGCTTGCGAGTGTTACGATTGTCGGCCAGTGCATTGGAGCGGGCGAGAAAAAGCAGGCGAAGACTTACGGATTCAAGATGATGAGAGTTGCTTACATCGGAATGTTTGCCGCGTGCTGCGCTGTGTTTATTGCGTCTCCTCTCGTTGTGAGCCTTTTCAACCTTAGCGGCGAGGCTCAGAAACTTGCTGTCGGCATTGTGCGCTCGTGCATGGTCGCGAATGTTTTTATTTGGCCGCTTTCATTTGTGATGCCGAACATCTTGCGTGGCGCAGGCGATGCAAAATACACGATGATTGTCTCGAACATAAGCATGTGGCTTTTCCGCGTTTTGTTCAGCTGGGTGATTTCTTCTTATCTCCTGAAAAAATTCCCTGACAACACTGGAATCGCTCTTTACGGTGTGTGGTTCGGAATGTACATCGACTGGCTCTTCCGCGCTGTTTTCTTCGGGGCGAGATTCCACGGAAAACGCTGGCTTGAAAAGAAAGTCATCTAGGATTTCAGCTTGTTGTAGTTCACAATTGCGCTCATGTTTTCTTTGTGGTCGCCGATGATTTTTTCCATCCAAATCATATCGTACCATTTTTGAAACTTGTAGCCGCAGTTGTGGAAAGTTCCTGCGAGCTTGTAGCCCAAATGCGAGTGGAATTCCGCGCTGTTTTTCGTTAGATGCTCGTCGTCCTCCTTTGGATAGCCGATGCACGCGTAAAGATTCAAGATTCCCATTTTTTTTAGCTGGAATTCAAGCTCTTCGTAAAGTTTCCGCCCGAGTCCGCATTTTCTTGCATCGTGTGAAAGATAAATCGTCATCTCGCTTGCCCAGTCGTAGGCAGCCCTTGTGTTGAAAGCTCCTGCGTAGGCGTAGCCTTCAATTTTTCCGTCTTTTTCAATCACGAGATAAGGATATTTTTCCATCGTTTTTTTCATTCTGCTTTTGAAGTCTTCAAGCGACGGAACTTCGTATTCAAAAGTGATTGCTGTTTTTTCAACGTAATATGCGTAGATTTCAAGAATTCGTCCAGCGTCTTTTAGCGTGGCGTCTCTTACAGAAACATCGTTTTCTGCCATTTTTTTATCCTCTTGAAACGATTATATGCAAAGTGCCATTCAGGATAAATAGAAAATTTGCGGAAGAAAACGGACTAAAATAGAACAAAAGTTCCGATAATTGACAAACGCGGACACTTTCAAGAATATAATTTTATGAAAAAGAACAAATTTTTTGGCGCGATTATATCTCTTTTTTTGATTTTTAACTTTTCATCTGTTTTTGCCGTGGAAAATTCATCAAAAACAGATTCTGAATCTGAGATTGCGGATAAAACCGCGGATAAATCCGCAAATAAAACCGAATCGGAAAATCAGGAATTTTCTGACAGCGAGACCGACCCGATTCTTGAGACAGCGCGCGAGACTGCGAAATCTTTCGGAGATTTTTTGAAGCGGAACGCCGACAAACTGGACAAGAAAATCCAGTCGAACAGGAAAAACGCCTGCGAGGGAAAATGGATTTTCCAGAACGGCGAGGCTGAAACGACAATTCTCTGCAATTCCGACGGCACAATGAACGTCAGAATGGACAAGGGCGACGACATAAAGCTCTGGAAAGGCTCGTTCGAGTCAACAAAAAACGAAATCAGCTTTCATATAACGGCATACAGCGAGAGAATCGGCGGAAAGGAGAAATTCGATTCTCTTCATTCAGACGACTGGAAAATCTCATACAAAGTAAAAGAGACAGTCGAGATGACATTGACTTCCGAGAATATGTCTGCCGACTTGAACGGCTACAGATTCGTGAACGCGACAGTTTTTCTCCGCGTGAAATAAAATTTCTTTTTGCAAATCACGAAAGTTGCGGCGGCTGACAGAGATTTTGTGTTGCTTTCTGTTTGCCGCTGTTTCTGCAGTCCTGCCATCTCCTGAAAAAATAAATTCGTGCAAAATTCTCAAAATGTATTAGAATTCAAGTATGCTTAAGCTCTACAACGACACACGGAAACTTGATGCAAGCTGCCGCGTTTCCTACGGACTCACCGAGGAAATAATGATGGAAAATGCGGCAATCGCGCTTGAAAAATATGTTAGAAATCCTTTTCCAATTTCAAAAGACAGGCGAACTCCGCAGAAAATAACGATTTTGTGCGGCGGCGGAAACAACGGAGCTGACGGCTACACTTTGTCGCGCCATTTGCGCTTTGACTACGACGTTTCAGTAATCCAGTTTTTTGAGCCGAAAAGCGAGCTTTGCAAGATTCAAGCGGAGCGTGCGGAAAAATGCGGCGTTCGTTTTGTAAAGCGCGACGACCTGAGCTTTTATGATTTGCGCTTCAATGACATAATCGTGGACTGCGTTTTTGGAAGCGGATTTCACGGCGACTTGGACGAGAAAACTTACGACGCGATGAGCGATATGAACAGCTGCGAGTGCTTAAAAATCGCGTGCGATGTTCCGACAGGACTCCGGGAGGACGGAACGGTCGCCGACGGAGCGTTTGTCGCTGACTTGACCGTTACGATGGGCGCGCTAAAAACATGCCTTTTCAGTGACTTTGCGAAGGATTTTATCGGAGAAATTGCCTGCGGCGAGCTTGGCGTGAACCGTAGACTTTACGAGAATTCAAGCAACAGCAATCTTGTTGCAGGCTTTGTGCTTGAAAAAAGCGACATGGTTTTGCCTCACCGCGAAAAATTCAATGTGAACAAGGGAACTTTCGGCCATGTTGCTGTCGCTCTCGGAGACAAGGCTGGAGCGGCTGTTCTTGCGGCTAGTGCGGCTTTGCATTTCGGGGCGGGGCTTTCAACTTTGATTCAGAAAACAGGCGAGAAAAAAAAGCTCAACATTCCAAGCGAGATTATGAGCTCGTCTGAAATTCCTGAGAATGTAAAATCAGTCGCTTTTGGAATGGGGCTTGGCCGCGAGGACGAGAAATCGCAGGTTTATTTTGACTATCTTCTTTCACATCCGAATGTAAAATGCGTGATTGACGCTGACGCTTTTTATGCAGGCGGTCTAAAGGATTTTCTGAAAAAGAAAGAGAAAGGCGTTGTCCTGACTCCGCATCCGAAAGAATTTCAGGAGCTTTTGAAAAACTGCGGAATCGGCGAATATTCCATTGAAGAAATCTTGATTGACAGGCTTGCCCTAGTTGAAAAATTCTGCCGGAAATTTCCGAAGAAGACTTTGCTTCTGAAAGGCTCGAATGTTGTGATTGGATATTTCGACGGCTACAAATACAAGATTCTCGTAAATCCTCACGGAAAGCCTTGCCTTGCGAAAGGCGGAAGCGGCGATGTTCTTAGCGGAATGATTGCGGCTTTGCTTGCTCAAGGCCGACGCTCGATTGACGCGGCAGTTACGGGAAGCCTTGCGCACGCGTTCGCCTCGCAGAGAATCAAGTGCGACTACTCAATGACTCCGCAGGACTTAATCAGCGCGCTTTCAGAACTGGCAGAATAATATTTTGGAAATGTCATTCTGGAATGTTATTTTAGGAATCTTCAGAACTGCGAAAAACAGATAAGCGTTTATCTCCCCTTGAATTTTCCCTGCTGGATAAAGTCCATGTGCGCCTTGTCTTTCGCGCTCAGGCGTTTTTTTCCAAGCTCCACTTTTCCGCCGTCAAAAGATTCAACATTCGCGTGCTTATGAAAGCGAACGTGCTCTTTCTCGCTTTTTTCCTGCTTCCAGATTGGAATTTCAGGATGCTTGTCGCCTTTTTCAACATATTTTTTCCATTCCTCCGGCTCTGCAACTTCAAACCGGAGTTTTTCGCCAGTGAAAGGATGCGTAAATTCTAGCGTGCGTGCGTGCAGGCAAAGCCTGTGAAAATGGTCTGTGTTCGCCCTGAAATTCTCGTCTCCTGCAAGCGGATAGCCTTTTGAAGCCAAATGCGCGCGAATCTGGTTTTTCTTTCCTGTGTCAAGCGAAAGCTCGAAAAGCGTGTGGGTCGGGCCTTTCAGAATCGTCGTGAAATTTGTCCGTGCCGGAACTGTCTTGAAATGCCGGTTTTCTCCGTAGCCTTCTATATTTTTTTCGTAAAGGGAATTTTCATTGTGCTTTTTTGCGAATCTCTCATCGTGGCGCGGCTTGTCGCCTTCTTTCGGAACAAATCCCACGTTGCGCGCGTTGAAAGCGAGCGGGTCGTCTATAAGCCCCGAGAACGGCAGATAATGCCTCGGATTTTTAGGATTTTCTGCAACTGCGCGGTAAAGGCGCTCTGTAACCATCTGATGCCAAGTGTCCATGATTTTTTTCTGAGCGGCTTCCGTGAGCGCGAACATCATAACGCCGCTTGTGTCGCGGTCAAGCCGGTGAACAACGAACGGCCGGTGCTTTGCGGAGAAAGTTCCGTTTTTCCGCATAATGTCTTCAAGAACGCTTTGCGCAGTGCGTGAGCGGCTTCCTGGGTAAGGGCAGCTTAAAAGTCCTGTGGGCTTGTTTATCACGCAGATGTATTCGTCTTCAAAAAGAATGTCGATTTTCTCTTTTCCGTAGTCGGCTTTGTGCTCGCGTTTATATTGTGTGCTCGGCTTTACAGATTTCTGGTTTGTCTTTGTTTTTTTTGAGCCGGTGAATCTGTCGGCTGATATGCTGTTTTTTTTGTTTTCGTCGGGATTTTCGGCTCTTTCGTATTTTGATGATTTATTCATATGGAAGATTTTAGAGCAAAATCGATTTTAATGCACTATTAACGGATAGCTGGCGGACAACGAAACGGCTGAGCGAGATTTTCAGAAATCCGAAACTTGCGGAAAATTTCATTAAAGATTGAAAAATTGCAGAATTTTCAGCAGCGGAATATAAAATTGATTGTAGAATCACGGAACTTGCAAAAAACGGAAATTCAATTCTGAAAGAGATTCCTGAAAAAAAATTTGAGATTCTGATTTTTCGCGGAATCGGATTCAAGACGGCTTTGAATTATGCTAGAATCCTTTTTATGACACTTCTTGAAAAATACTACAATAAATTTAAGGAAGACCACAGGCTCACGACCCGGCACGGAATTGTCGAATTTACGGTCTCGATGAAATATATCCACGAATGTATAAATACGCTGCTGCGGGAAAATAAATCTGCAAATCAAACGGCTGATGACGGAACGGATTGTAATGCTGATGCTCGTAATGCAGGGGAAAACGCTCCAGAAAATACAAAAAATCCTTGTGATGAATCTTCCGGTAAAAATGATAAAAACGCGGAAAAATCGGATATAAAGATTCTTGATATTGGAGCCGGAACTGGAAGATATTCAGTCGCGCTTTCACGTGAAGGCTTCGATGTTACGGCTGTGGAGCTTGTCCAGCATAATCTTGATATTTTGCGGGCGAAGCACGAGAACGTGAAAACTTGGCAGGGAAACGCCCTTGACCTGCATTTTTTGAGCGATGAGACTTTTGATATAACGCTTCTTTTCGGCCCGATGTATCATCTTCATTCTGAGAGTGAAAAACTTAAAGCTCTGGAAGAAGCGAAGCGCGTAACAAAAAAAGGCGGATTTATCCTTGTCGCCTACGTGATGAACGAGTACGCGGTTTTGACTTACTGCTTCCGCGAGGGAAAAATAGGTGAGGTTCTTGAAAAATGCGGACTTTCAAAAGATTTCCACACGGTAACGAACGCAGAAAAAGATTTGTACAGCTACACGCGGCTCGAAGATATGGAAAGACTGAACAAAAAAGCCGGACTTGAGCGCGTGAAGATTTTTGCGCCTGACGGCGCTGCTGACTATCTCCGCCGCGAAATCAACGCGCTTTCAGAAGAAGATTTTCAGCATTTTATAGACTACCAGCTTGCGACTTGCGAGCGTTCTGAGCTGCTCGGTGCAAGCTCCCACACAGTCGATGTGCTTAGGAAATGAAATTGGGGATTTCTTTGTTATTTCAATTCTGTTTTTTTTACAATTCTTTTCTCCTGCTGTATAATCATAATGTGGACGATTTTTTTTCTAGGGCGGGAATAAAGCTGGACGAGCTTACCCGGGTTTATTCCAAAAATGATATTTTTGATTACGCGCAGTTTCTTGTTGCGGAGAATGTTCCGTTTTCGTTTCTTGTTGTTGACATCGACAATTTCAAGTACATAAACGACACTTACGGATTTGAGAATGGCGACAAGATTCTTTACAAGGTGGCGCATCTTCTTTTTGTGAAGTCGAGCGGAAAGGGCGTTGTTGGGCATATCGATGGCGACCATTTCGCTTTGGTTATGAAAGGCAAGTTTTCCTACGACGAGACCTGGACTTTCTGCCACGAGCTTCTTTCCAATATAAACGAGCTTTCGCTTTCGGAGATGAACATAAAGGGAATAAGCTTGACGGCGACGGTCGGGCTTGCGCGGTTCCCTGAGAATGCGCCGAGCTTTGAAAAGCTGAACGAGGCCTGCCAGAAGGCGCTTTACCGCGGAAAAACGAAAGGACGCAACTGCTTTGTGATTTATGTTCCTGAAAAGCACGCGAATATCGCAATAAAGTCGTCAAAGGAAAAGGCGATGAGATCTTCAAATCTGATTGCGTCGGTTTTCAAGTATCTTGAGAATGAGAATCTTTCTGACGGAATCCAGAATCTCCTTGATTTTCTAAGCTCTTATTTTGAGATTGACCATATCTGCATTCAGGCGAACGAGAGAATCGTCTTTGAGAAGATTCATCAGATGTCGCGGACGAAAAATTTTGTTCCGGTTCCAAGCGGAATCATCAGAAACGAGATTAACCGTGGCTCGAAAATGTACTGCGTCAACGATATCAAGTCTCTTCTTCAGATTCGCCGTGTTGACCTTTTTGACGTGCTTGCAAAGCAGAACATAACTTCCACCTGCGTTTTTGAAATCTCATACAATGATGAATTCTACGGGCTTTTGCGCGCCGACATGACAGGCTCTGGAAACGACATCAGAATCTGGCAGTATTCTGACCTTGACGTTATGCTCACAGCCGCACGCGCGCTTGGATTTGTGATTCATTTTACAGGGGCGGAGCTTTCGGGGCTTTAGCTTTGCGCCGTGTTTTTTAATTGCCCACGGCTTTTATTTTCATTAAAATATTTCGATATGGAATTTACACAAGAATCTATCGACGCACTCGTTGTCAACGAAGTGGAAATTATGAAAAAAATCGCCGCAGAGCTTAATATCCGTGTGGATCAGGTGAGCGCGGTAATCAGCCTTGTTGACGAGGGCTGCACAATCCCTTTTATTTCACGTTACCGAAAGGAAAAGCACGGCAACTTGAACGAGGTTCAGGTTACAGACTGCGACCATTTGTTCAAATCATATAAAAATCTTGAGGAACGCCGCTTTGAAATCATAAAAGGCATTTTTTCTCAGGGAAAACTTACTGAAAGCCTTTACAACGCCGCAATGGGCGCGAAAACTTTGACAGAGCTTGAGGATTTGTGGGCTCCGTTCAAGAAGAAGAAGAAGACACGCGGAATGGTTGCAGCTGAGAAAGGACTTGAGCCGCTTGCTGACTTTATCGCCGGAGAAAACGACGACGCTGCGGTTGAGGCTGAGGCTGAGAAATTCATCAAGACTGACAATGCTGACGAGAAACTCAATGTTTTGACAGCTAAAGACGCGATTGAAGGCGCGAAGGACATTATCGCCGAGCGCACTTCTCAGGACACGACAAACCGCTCTGATGTCCATGACCTTTACATGGCAGAGGGAACAATCGTGACAAAAGGTGTTGTGCCTGAAGGCCAGGACGCTGAGACTGCCGAGAAGACTTCAACTTACAAGATGTACTGGGATTATTCCGAGCCGCTCAATCAGGTGAAGCCGCACAGAATTCTTGCGATAAACCGCGGAGAGCGCGAAGGAGCTTTGAGCGTTACAATCGATGTTCCTGTTGATGACGCTGTAGCTCTTCTGCAGAAAAAAGTCAAAATCTCGAACAACTATCACAAGGACGCGATTGAGGATGGACTTGTCCGCCTTCTTTCTCCTGCTGTTGTGCGTGAAATCAGAAGCGACGAGACAGACGATGCCGACGGACACGGAATCGAGCTTTTCAGCGAGAACTTGAAGAATCTTCTTATGACCCAGCCAATCAAGGGAAGCCGCGTTCTTGGAATCGACCCTGGAATCAGAACTGGAACAAAATGCGCCGCTTTGGATGAGACTGGAAAATATCTTGGATATTTCAAGATTTATCAGGTTCAGAAAGCGGACGAGGCTTACAATCTCCTGAACGAGGCTATTGACAAGTACGATATTCAGGTTGTTGCAGTCGGAAACGGAACTGGCTCTCCAGAAGTTCAGGCTCTGGTCTCAAAAGTAATCAGCGAGAACTATGCCGACGCAGATGTCAAATACACTGTCGTTGATGAAAGCGGAGCTTCTGTCTATTCTGCAAGCCCTGTCGCTACAGAGGAATTCCCGGAGCTTGACCTTACAATCCGCGGAGCAATATCAATGGGAAGACGCTTGCAAGACCCGCTCGCCGAGCTTGTTAAAATCGACCCGAAATCAATCGGCGTCGGACTTTACCAGCACGATGTGAACCAGAAAAAGCTTGCCGAGCAGCTTGACGAGGTTGTCGGCTCTGTTGTGAACAATGTCGGCGTGAACTTGAACACCGCTTCATATATGCTTTTGAAGTATGTTTCTGGAATCAATATGTCAACAGCGAAAAAAATCGTGAAATACCGCGACGAGAACGGAAAAATCAAGAGCCGCGAGGAGCTTAAGAAAGTTCCGGGACTTGGTCCTAAAGCGTTCGAGCAGTGCGCGGGCTTCCTGAAGATTGCGGAAAGCTCGGACCCGCTCGACAACACTTGGGTTCATCCTGAAAATTACGATGTCGCGCGCGAAGTTCTTTCCTATGTTCAGCAGAAAAAGGAAGTTCCTGCGGATTTGAAAAAATCTCTCTGCGAGAAATACAACGTTGGCGAGACAACTTTGAACGACATCATCGACGAGCTTCAGAAACCGAACCGCGACCCTCGCGACGGCTATCCGGCTCCGATTATGCAGAAAGGCGTTGTGAATTTTGAGGATTTGACAGTCGGAATGAAAGTCACTGGAAAAATCAAGAACGTTGTTGACTTCGGCGCGTTCGTTGACATCGGACTTCACGAGACTGCGCTGATTCACGTTTCAGAGCTTAGCGACAACTTCGTTTCAGACCCGATGGACATTGTGAAAGTCGGCGACGTTAAAGAATTCACGATTATCGCTTTGGACAAGGACAGAAAACGCATCTCGCTTTCATTGAAATCAGACGCCAACACAAGACTTGGACAGACAAACGAAGGCAAAAAGCCTGCTTCAAAAACTGGAGCGGACGGCAGAAAACGCGTTGTGATTGTTAAGAAAGGCGGAAACGGCGAGAAAAAAGCTGAATTTGCGCATGGCGACAGACCTCGCCGCGAAAACAGAGGCGACCGCAGATTTGAGCGCGGAAGCGGCGACGGAATGTCTTATAATCCGTTTGCGGCGCTTTTGAAAAAGTAATTTTCAAGCGATAAAAAAGGAGAAAATACAATGAAAAAATCAATTTTGGCTGCTTTTGCGGCAGTTCTTGCTTTTGCATTGGCTGGCTGCGCCACATCTTCCGGCGCGTCTTCTTCATCTTCAAATTCAAGCGGCTCAGGCTCGACTGTAAAGCAGGCGGCAATCAACGCTCTTACAGGAGCCGGAAAAAATGTATGGTACAAGACTGTGAACGGAAACTACGTTTACTACATTCTTTATTCTGACCATGCGGTAACTTCCGGCGTTAGAAGCGACGTTGCAATCAACAAGGGACTTACAATCCTTGTGACAACTTCTTCTGCAAATCCTGTGAACGGGCTTGCAAGCAACACTTTCGCGGTGAAATCTTTCGGACAGACTTCAACTGAGTCTTCAAACGGCTCTTCACAGACTTTCACTTTGAACGATGGAACATGGAGCTATTTCTATGCGAAAAATTCCGCTTCGATGACTGCTGTTTCAGGGCTTCCGGCTCAGCTCCGCTCTGCGAACGCTTCAAGATACACGAATGTTACAGCCTTGACTGCAAGCAGCTTTGACTGGAAGCAGATTCTCTTGAATTATCTTGAGGGAAGCCTCTAAAAAGTAAAAATCTATTAGAAACACAAGATTTTTTGCCGGCTAAGTCTTATAATATAAGTTATGCTAAGACTTAACCGGCTATTTTTTTCGGCGTTTGCCACAGTTGCGGCTTTTTCTTTTTTCTCCTGCGACGATTTGCGGAATTTTGAAATTCCAGAGAAAGTTTCTGTGGCGGCGAATGCGGCATACAAATTTCCTCTTGGAAACGGCGAGATTCTTGTGAAAGACAAGATAAGCGCGGCGGAGCTTAGAAAAACTTTCAACGAGAATCTTGACGAGGACGCTGCGGAAGTAAAAGTCTACGATTACAATCCGACTGGGCATGAAGATGACGTTCTCCAGTATCTGATAAAATATCCGATTCAGGAGATTCCTCTCGGAATTTCAGCTGACGGCTCTAACAATATTGAATTCTCGTCAAAAATTCCTGTCTCGAATCTGAACAGCAAGATTTCAGACGCTCTTTCTATTAAAGAAATAAAATACCCGATTTATGAGCTTGGAGAATCTGCGGAAATTCCAGACAACGGCGGAATCAGCTTTGACATCACAAGCCCGGACTTCAAGACGATGCAGGTTTATTCAGGCGAGTTTGCGATTTATGTGAAAGCTCTTGAAAATGTCTCTTCCGATTTTAAATTGAATGCGAAAGTTGTTCTTTGCGGCACAGACGGCAGCGTGATTTCTTCAAGCAACATTAGCGAGATTTCACACGGCAACGAAAATTCTCCGCTTTATCTTGACCTGAGCGGAAAATCCCTTGTTCCAAATATGCGCCTTAAAATTGCAGGCTCGATGAGCGGCGGAACTGCTGGAAACAAACTCGAATACACAATTTCAATGAAAACGCAGAACCTTAAAATCTCAAAAGTCACTGGGCTTAACATGACTTCAGACGAGATTGGAGACTTGGACAACGACAGCTCGACTCCGGACGGAACTGTCGGATTTTCTGACGAGTTTGAATTTACAGGAATGAACGACAGCCTTGTTTCCGCGAGCGTTGAAAAAGGTTCGCTTGGAATTTCAAGCAAAATTCCTGACGGCTGGAGCGGAATAAACGCTGTTGTTAGCGGCATAACCGTTTCACAGTCCGGCGCGGACGGATTCAACATAGGCGAGGACGAGTTCAAGGACGTTCCCTCAACAGACGCGAACTATCTTTTCAACAAGAGCGCGGACATTTCAGGAAAAACTGTAAAGCCAAGCTCCGACGCAGACAAGATTTCTTTCAGCGGGCAGGTCTCAATCAGCTTTGAGAACGCGACAGTTATTTTTGATGACGGAGCTTCCGACCCGGAAATTGAAGTTTCTGGAAGCTGCTCAATCGAAAAAATGGGAACGATGATTCTTGACATTTCGGCTTTGGACTCGAGCGCAGGCACGAGCGGCTCGGTTGACACAGGCCTGAGCTTTTCAACCTTGCTCAGCGATTCTCTTGGCGAGGCGAGCAATCTGATAAAAAACGTGGAGTTTTCAGGAGTCGAGGGCTACGTTTTCGCGCTTATGCCTGAAATTTCGGCTCTAAAAGACGTTTCGTATTCAACCTGCAAAATCAAGGCTGTTTACGACGGCGGAAGCGCGGAGCTTCTCAACAGCGCGGACGGAATAAAATTGAAGGAAAGTGTGGTTGACCTTGACTCTCTTTCGGACAACGAGACTTTCACAATCACAGATTCCTCATTTTTGGTGAATGAAGAATATTCCGCTAAGACTGCCTCAGGCTCGGTTTGCGCGCTTTTGAATGCGATGCCTGATAATCTTAAAATTGAGTACGAGCTGAGCGGGCTAAAAAACGCGACGGACACAATCACTTTGACGGGCGACGATGTGGAAAAACTTCAGGGCTTGAAGTCAATCCAGATTTTCCTTCTGGTTCAGATTCCTCTTGAGTTCACTTTGCACGACAAATATGATTTTCCGGAAAATGAAAGCGACCATAATGATAAAGCGATAACGATAAAAGATGTGCGCGAGCTTGTCAGAATCATAAACGATGAGGACGAGCCTGAGAACAAAGACCTTTTTGACCGGGAAAGCGCGGACGACTGGGCGGACGATGACAAGCGGAAATATCTTGACTTGATAAAGTCCGTCTCGGTTTATTACAAGGCGGAAAATTCCACGAATCTTGAGATTTCTGCAAATCTTAATGATGATGCGAGCGATATTAAAAAGCCGATTTCGTTTGAAAACAGCGGGAGCTATATCAAGTTAGGACTTTCAGGCGAGGAAATCCAGCGCATTTTCGACAGCTATCCTTTTAATCCTGTTGTGCCAGTGGAAATTGTGGCGGACGGCGAGCAGAAGAAAATTTCAAGGAATTCAAAATTCGGACTCAGTGGCTATGTTGAAGTTGTTACTGACGGAACTGTGGAAATATGGAGCAAGTCTGACAAATGAAAAAGATAATCCTCAATATTTTTGCTTTTGTTTTCGTGTTTCTAGGTTTTTCAGGCGCGGAGCTTTACAAGCCGCACAGAATTTTCGAGATTGGCTCTGACACGGAATTTGCGCTTGCGAACAGCCATTTCAAGCTCGGCGATTTTATGGTCAAAGACTTGGTGATTGACATACGCGAGTGGTACGAGTCGATGCCGGAAAACGGGCTTTCGTTTGCGGCGCACTTAAAGGAAAAATCTTTCATCAACATAAACGCGAACAGCCATTTTCGGCTCGGCTTTTTTGCGGGCGCGGAAGTGAACGGATTTTCAAATCTCGACAAGGAATTTTTCAGGCTTCTTGCAAAAGGAACAGAGCTTGACGAGAACGAGACTTTTGAGCTTAACGTCTACGGAGACGCGTTTTTTGACGCGGGATTTTCTTTCCAGACTTTAATCCGCAATATCGGGCTTACGGTTTCTCCAAGCATTTATGTTCCGCTCGCTTATCTTGAGCCTACGACGGCGAAAGCGCACTTTGAGACTTCTTCAGACGGAAAGATTTCCATTGAGGCGAAAGCACCGCTCAATGTTTACACGGCTTTTGACATGGAAAAATTTATCGGAGATGACGATTCTGATGAGAATTCTGAAAATTTCAAAAGCGACATTGAAGCAACGAACCTTCTTCAGAACGCCGGATTTGACATCTCTTTTGAGGTCGAGAAAAATATTATTCACGGACTTAACGCTTCGCTTTTCGGAAGAATCCCTGTTCTGCCGGGAAAGCTGAAATACAAGATGTCAACGAGCTTGAACGCCTATTTTTATGAGGACAACGCGCTTGGAATTCTTAACGACTTGGAGGCGCATGACTGGGATTTCAACAAGGACGACCTTGAATATTCAGACGCGGACAAGAAAGTTTTCCGTCCGCTGAAACTAGGCTTGCAGGCTTCTTACAGGCCGTTCGGCAGCTTGATTACGCTCCGCCCGAAAGCGAATATTGTTGTGCGCGATCCTTACTCATCAGACAGAATTTTCTGGCCGGAATACGATTTGACTGCGGAACTGTCGCTTTTCAATATTTTGGGGATTAGCGTCGGAACTGGCTATGAATACAGAATTTTCACGCAGCAGTTGGGCTTTATGCTGAATCTTCGTCTTGTCGAGATTCTTGCAAAAATTTCTCTTGCAAGCACCGATTTTGCGGCGAGCCTTAGATATGCCGGCGTTGGCGGATTTGTTGGCGTGAGAATCGGACTTTAACGGAGCCTGCCGTTAAGAATTGAAGCCGCGCGAGACTTTGACGGTTTTGAGTTCTCTAAAATTGTTCCAAAAGCAACTTTTCTTTGGATTGGAAAAACGCGAAAAACTTCAGGTGGCGGATTTTTGCCGCCCGAGTTTTGATTCGCTGTTCAGCTTATAAAGCCTTTCCTGTACGCTTTTAAAAGCTCCTCAAGTTCTTCAATCTGCTCTTTAAGCTCGTTTCCGCGGTCGGTGTCGGCAACGTATTTTCTTGTCGGAAAACGCTCGACTTGGATTGTGTCGCTTACGATGTCTGAATCTGTCGCGATAACCTGCTCGCAGCTCGTGAATTTTTCATGCACAACGAGCCGAAGCCCGTATGAGTTGCAGACAAGCGTGTATCCCGCGATTCCTGTTTTTTCGTGGTAAGCCGCGGCAAATCCGCCGTCGATAATCAGGAGTTTTCCTCCGCATTTTATTGGAGAGTCGCCTTTTTTGACTTCCTGAGGAACGTGCCCGTTTATGATGTGCCCGGTTTTAGGATTCAGGCCAAATTCCTTCAGAACCGACTCGACAGTTTCCGCGTCTTCCACTTCATCATAATAATGGTTTTTATGCTCCTTGCTCGCGGCCTTGTCATCGATGAACATATTCTCGAAGCTCGCCATCTTGTCCTTGCCGAAAAGCGGAGATTTCGGGCCTGTCCACAAGTACCAGAGAATATTCTCGCCTTTTTCTTTTTCCTTTGAGCCGGGCTTTGCAAAATATCCGCGCCTTGCCCAGACTTCAAGTTCGTCATAAAGTGCCTTTCCGCAAAGTTCTTTTCCGAAAATCTTGACTTTAAGGAATTTTCCGTTCGAGTCTAAAGGAAGGCAGCCGTGATAAAGAAGATTTCCGTTGAAGACTTTGTAGAGATTTCCTTTTCGGTAGAGAAATTCAACGTGGTTTTTGAGCTTTTCGCAGTGCGTGAACGAGTAGCAGAGCCGGTTCATCACGATGATTTCGTCCTCGTTCAGCTGATTTGGATGCTCCGGGTCGATTGTCGGGCAGTCGGTCTCGGGATTTTTTATGTTCAGATTCCAGATTTTTCCGTCGATTTTTGCGGTCTTGTTCTGCCAGTCAATCTTGTCGAGAATCAGTCGGTTTTCCATCTCGAATTCGGGATTTTTTCTGATGATTTGGTCTTCGAGCTTGAACTGGATTATCGAGATTGCCTTGTGAACAGCCTGCCTGTCCATGTGGCCGTAATATTTCATGCAGAACGTCACGAGCGGAGTGAGGTTGATTCCGTATCCTTCCTCGAGAACGTCAAGATTGTTGTATCGCGCGCAGAGACGCACAACGTTCGCGATGCACTCCTTGCTTCCTGCAGCCGCGCCCATCCAGACAACATCGTGGTTTCCCCATTGAATATCGACGGAATGGTAGTTCAAAAGTGTGTCGAGGATTAAGTGCGGTCCCGGTCCTCTGTCAAAAATATCTCCGATTATGTGAAGATGGTCGATTACAAGACGCTGGATTGTGTTGCAGAGAGCCTCGATTAAAGGCTCAGCCGCCCCGATTCTGATTACAGTCTGCAGAATCTCGTTGTAGTAAGCCTGCTTGTCGTTCACTTCCTCTTTCTCTGTGATAAGCTCTTCAATCAGATAAGAAAAATCCTGCGGCATTGCCTTCCGCACTTTTGAGCGAGTGTATTTTGACGAGACGCGGCGCAGCATAAGCACAAGGCGGTGAAGAGTAACGTTGTACCAGTCGTTGATGTCTTTTTCGCTCTGGCGGACAATTTCAAGCTTTTCTTTCGGATAATAAATCAGAGTCGCAAGCGCGCGCTTGTTTGCCTGAGTTTCCGTGTTTCCGAAAACTTCCTCGATTTTTGTCTTGATTGAGCCTGAGCCGTTTCTTAGAACGTGGCTGAACTGCTGGTATTCTCCGTGAATGTCGCTTAAAAAATGCTCCGTTCCTTTTGGAAGAGCCATAATCGACTGCAAATTCACGATTTCGGTGATTACGGCGCGCTCATTCGGATATTGCCGCGCAAGAATTTTAAGGAATTTTTCGTTCTGCATTTTTTACCGTCCGAATACGAGCTTTCCGCCGAAAAATGTCGCATGAACTTTTCCTGTGAGCTTCTGTCCTTCAAGCGGAGTTGATTTTCCTTTGCTGTAGAAGCTTTTTGGATTCACGACCCATTCCTCGTTCGCGTCAACGAGAACAAAGTCCGCGTTGTAGCCTGCGAGAAATCTTCCCGACTCGATTTTTAGAAGTTTTGCTGGATTGTCGCTCATAAGCTCTGAAAGCCGGTTCAAGGAGAAACCTTCTTTTTTTACGAGAACTGTGTTGCAGGTTGCGAATGCGGTTTCAAGTCCTGTGAATCCCGGGCTTCCTGCCGCCTTGTCGTCCTGCGTGTGCGGAGCGTGGTCTGTTGCGATGCAGTCTGCAGTTCCGTCGCGGAGAGCCTCAATCAAAGCCCGGCGGTCTTCGTCGCTTCTTAGCGGAGGATTCACCAAAGCCCGTGTGTGTGGAAAGTCAGTTCCAGCCATTGAAAGATGATGAGGAGTTACTTCAACAGTGCAGTCGAAGCCTTCCGGCGTGATTCCGGCCTTTATGTCTGCTTTCGCGCGTCTTACTGCGTCCATGCTGATTTTTGTCGAGCAGTGGCAGATGTGGACGTGTGCTTTCGCGTGCTTTGCAATTTCAATGTTTCGCTCAGTTGCCGCGTCTTCTGCCAACGCGAGAATCTGGTTTGCGGTGGAAAAATTTCCGTCGATTTCAAAGTTTACTGATGACGGCACGTCCGGCGTTTTTGCCCAGATTTTTCCGGCTGGAATATTGTATTGCTTCATAAAGCTGAGAGCGCGCTGGCGGTAAGGCTTTGCGGCTTCGGCAAGGTCAACGTCCTCGCAGTGGCAGCTTACGATGATTCCTTTCTCGCCCGCTTTTTTCATTCCCTGAAGCATTGTGAAGCTGGAAGCAACATCGTGTCCGTCCTCGGAGATTACTGGAAAATTTTCCGCTGAAATCTCGTCGATTCCGGAAGTGTCTTTTCCGTCGAAATTTTTTGTTATGCTGATTGTCTGGAAAATTCTCGCGAGATTTTTCTCTTTAGCTTCGTTCATCACGCTTTCGCCCGCCTGCCTTGTGGAAATCACCGGCTTTGTGTTCGGCATAAGGACAAGCGTTCCAAATCCGCCTGCAACCGCCGCATGAAGTCCTGAGTCCAAGTCCTCTTTTTCAGTCTGTCCCGGATAGCGAAAATGCGCGTGCATATCGACAAACGACGGCATCAAAACGAGCTTTTTCGCGTCATAGAACGTGATTTCAGAATTTTGAGCCGCGCCCGCGCTTTCGCTTTTCAGAATTTTTTCCGCGTCGTCTCTTGTCGAGAAATTTCCAAGCCAGACAGAACGGATTTTTCCGTTTGCAACGAGAACAGCTCCAGGCGAGTCGATTTTTGAGTCGATGAGCTGCGCATTGTAGATTACGAGGATTTGCGATGAATTCATTTTTTCTCCAGTTTTTATCGTCTAACTTTCAGTTTTTTCGTTTGAATCTGATTTTTGTCCGGTTCTTTTTTTTGTGGGAAACCGGTTGAACAAAAATCTGTTAAAGTTCAATTGAGCCTGCCGAGAACGGCGCGTCGCAGTACATGCAGCGGTACTGGGCTTTTTCGCGGTTTGCGAGCGTAAAGACCGACGGCACATAATGCTCCGTGATTGTTATGCAGCGCGGATTTTTGCACTTGATTACGTTCTCAACGCGGTCTGGAAGCTCCATCTTGATTTTCCGCACGATTTTCTCGTCTTTTATGACCGCAATCGAGATGTTCGGGTCGATGAATCCCAAAACTGAATAGTCGATGTCGATAATATTGTCGATTTTGATGATGTCTTTTCTGCCGTTCTTTTTTGACGGAACGTTCATTATCAGCGCGCAGCTGAAATTTGCCTTGTCCAGCCCGAGATAATGGAAAATCTGAGGACCGAAGCCCGCTTTTATATGGTCGATAACAAGTCCGTTTTTAATTGTGTCTACGTTCAGCATTTTTTTCTCCTGTTAGAAATCGCCTTTGTTAAAGCGCGCCTGTGAGCTTTGCCATCAAAGCCATTCTCACGTACATTCCGTATTTTACCTGCTTGAAGTACGCTGCCCGCGGGTCAGAGTCAACTTCAGGGCTGATTTCGTTCACGCGAGGAAGCGGATGCAGGACAATCATATCCTTCTTTGCGAGAGACATTTTCTGCTTGTCGAGAATGTAGCTGTCCTTGAGCCTGATGTAATCCTGCTCGTTGAAGAATCTTTCTTTCTGGACGCGTGTCATATAGAGAATGTCGAGGTCGCCGATTACGTTTTCAAGACGCTCCGCAGTTGTGTATTCGATTCCCGCAGCCTCAAGATTTTGCGTCACATATTCAGGAACTTGAAGCTCTTTCGGGCTGATGAAGATAAATTTGTTGTTCTTGTATCTCGACATCGCCTCTGCGAGCGAGTGGACTGTTCTTCCGAATTTGAGGTCTCCGCAAAAACCGATTGTGTGACCTTCAAAGCCGCCTTGAAGCGCGCGGATTGTGAGCAGGTCGGTCAAAGTCTGGGTCGGATGGTAATGTCCGCCGTCTCCTGCGTTGATTACAGGGCAGTTTGAGTATTGGCTTGCAAGAAGAGCCGCGCCTTCCTTTGGCGAGCGCATTGCAATCACGTCAACATAGGAAGAGACAACGCGGATTGTGTCCGACAATGTTTCTCCCTTTACTGTTGATGAATTCGAAGCGTCGGAAAAGCCTTCCACGCTTCCGCCCAAGTGGAGCATCGCAGCCTCAAAGCTAAGCCGTGTTCTTGTGCTTGGCTCAAAAAAAAGTGTCGCAAGAATTTTCCCGCGACACACATCTTGAAAAGAAACAGGATCAACAATAATCTGCTCAGCCAATGAGCAAATCTCGTCAATTTCAGAAACTGTCAAATCGTTTGGTTTTATTAAATTTCGTCCCTTTAGCATATGAAGCGATTCTAGCACATAATCGCCTTTATGGTAATAGAAATCGGAATTTCGCCGCAAACATAACTTTTGAAAATTTGATAGAATAGCGCGATGAAATTTCCTGTTTTTTTTGCGGGCCTGAAAAATAAATCAAGCCTTTTGCTTTCCAATATCTGCTCGTTTTTTTCTTCAAATAAAAATATTATTTTTAAATACGTTCTCCACCTTGCGCCGGCGGTTTTTCTCGCCGTTCTTTTCGCTTTTCCAGCCGGAATGGATTCGCTGAATCTTTTTGATTCTGAGTCGTCTCCTGACCTTTTGTATCCGATTTTTCTTCCTTTTGAGGACGGAACCGCCTCTGTCCGCGAGACGGTTTTTTACTGGCCGCTTTTTCTGGTTTATTTTCTTCCGCTGAATTCGCTTTTTCTGATTCTCTCGCTTTTCATAAAGGACAACCTAAAGAAAATTCTCTATATTCTGACCTTCGTTAGCCTTACAATTTATCTTTACTGCGCGGTTGTTCTTCTCGTTGCGAACGCGAACGCCGCAAGATGGTTTTCGCTTTTGCCGTGGCGCGTTTACGCGGCGTTTTTTTCGTGCTTCGCTCTTCACGCGTTCATGGCTTTTTACGCTCTTCACTACGAGCGCAATTCTGATGGGCGATATTCTGAATACAAGGCGATTCAGGCGGAAAGCAGGAATTCAAAGTCTTCAATAAAGACAAAAATCATTCTGACTCTGGTTCTTTCGATTTCGGCGGTTCTCGCGCTTTTTACTTTTACGATTCTGAAAGCGTACAAGACGATGATTACCGAGGCTGTAAGCGACGTTGGAAAAACTCAGGCGGAGCAGACGGCGGCGGTTTACGACTCTGCGGAAGGAAAATACGAGAAAATCTCGGCTTACTTTGACGCGCAGAAAAGCACGAACAGCTATTCCGGAACTCCTTACGAGCGGATTGACATCATAATCACCGGGGCAAATTCAAATGTCTATCTTGAAAAAATAAATTCCCAGACGGAGCTTCCGCGCTTTGACGTTTTTGCCTACACGACAGGCCAGCCTTCAAAAATCGCATCTAAGGAAAAGTCAATTTCAGACTCGCAGGCGCGCGAATATATCAGAATGTACCAGAGCGGAAGCTACAGAAATTCCTTCGTCTACGACAAGGACGGAAAAACATGCAAGTATATCTATCCTGTAACTTTCGCAAGAAAAGACGGACGCAAGCTTGTCGGATTCTCGATTGTGACTTACCGTCAGGAAGTCTTGATGAGGCAGTATTTTAAGACGAAAGTCTTTGTTTTTTCCGCGATTGTGGTTTTCATCTATCTTTCTATTGTCGTGTCGTTTTTTGTCTCGGACAAACTGATAAATCCTCTTTTGTATCTCCGCGCGAACGTAAGAAAAACTTCAAGGCAGATTGAGGCTCTGCTTTCGAAAGGCGACGGAAAAGACAGAAGCGGGGCGGGCGAGATTGAATTCAGCGACATAATAAGAACAAAGGACGAGATAAAAGGGCTTTCAACCGAAATCGGGAATATGGTGAGCCTGATAAAGGGAATTGTTCCGTATATTTCAATGTCAACGCTCAGGCACGCGGAAAAGGAAAGCAAGCGCAGCACGGTTTCACGCGACCTGTGCTTTCTTTTCACCGACATCAGAAATTTCACGTCTCTTTGCGAGGGAATGTCTCCGAGAAAAGTCGTGGAACTTTTGAACCATTATCTTGATATCGAAACTGAAATAATCCTGAAGAACGGCGGAGACATCGACAAATACGCGGGCGACGAGATGATGGCGTTTTTTTCAGGCGCGAGAAAGGAATACAACGCGTGCAAGGCTGCGATGGAAATCCGCTCGGCGATGAAGGAGCAGCAGGAGCTTTCTGTTGCGGACGGCACAACTTTTGTCTCAATCGGAATCGGAATAAATTCCGGAAAAGTGATTTTCGGCTCGGTCGGCTCAAAGACGCGTAAGGACTTCACTTCAATCGGCGACGCTGTGAATCTTGCGGCTCGGCTTGAAGGCGCGAACAAGGTTTACGGCTCAAAAGCGATTATAACCGAGACTGTCTTTGAAAAGCTCAAGGACACTTTCATCTGCCGCGAGCTTGACTTTATCACGGTGAAAGGAAAGACAAAGCCGGTCAGAATCTACGAGATTTTGCAGGAGGCGAAATTTGCGGCGGAAAAGCTTTCTGAAATCAAGGAGATTTTCGAGAAAGGCCTTGCCCTTTACCGCGAGCAGAAATGGGACGAGAGCGAGGATTGCTTTTCTCTTTGCGCCCAGAAATACAACGATATGCCTTCGGTCGTCTTTATCGACAGAATCAGGCATTTCA
Source organism: Treponema sp. (assembly GCA_034088785.1). GTDB lineage: Bacteria > Spirochaetota > Spirochaetia > Treponematales > Treponemataceae > Treponema_D. The sequence continues at coordinate 107,278 of JAXDVS010000042.1, read as the reverse complement.
AGGAGAATCCGCCTGCGACCGACTGGGACGGCGTTTTCAAGCTGAAAAGCAAATAAAAGAGAATTTGCTGGACTGCCAAGCGTGAAAGTTGCCAAAACCAAAACGGCGGATATTGAGCGATTAAAAAGACGAATGTCGATAGATATCGATAATTGTCGAACGTTTAATTTAACGAAATGTCGGTAGACGGCGAACTGCTGATTCGGCGGAATGTCTAAGAGACAAAAGCAACGGAAAATCGCTGCGGAAAATCCGCTGAAATCAAAATCTTTACGGACAAAAAAATGAGTCTTGAAGCTGAAATTGAATTCAAAGTTGACTTTAATGACTGTGACCCGATGAAAATCGTCTGGCACGGAAACTACATAAATTATTTTGAGCGCGCAAGATGCGCCTTGCTGGACAAAATCGGCTACAGCTACGACGAGATGGAAAAGTCAGGCTTCGCTTTTCCTGTCGCGGAAGTCCAGATAAAATACTTGAAGCCGCTCCGATTCGGCGATGTGTGCCGCGCGAAAGCTGTTCTCGTCGAGTACAAAAATATGATAAAAATGAATTTCGAGCTTTTCAACGCGAAAACCGGCGTGCTTGCAACGAAAGGAAGCGTCAGCCAGATGTGCGTGAGGCTTGATACAGGCGAGTCGCAGTTTTTCTGCCCGAAAATCTTCACGGAAAAAGTTGAGAATCTTCTAAAAGAGGTGTGATTATGCTTAAAGGAAAAACAGTTGTTCTTGGCGTAAGCGGAAGCATTGCCGCGTACAAATCCGCTATGCTCGCGAGCCTTCTTGTGAAAAACCATGCGGACGTTCACGTGATAATGACGAAAAACGCGGTGAATTTTATAAATCCGATAACTTTTGAGACTTTGACATCTCATAAATGCCTTGTTGACACTTTTGACCGCAATTTTGAATTCAACGTTGAGCACGTCTCGCTTGCGAAAGCCGCTGATATTTTTGTTGTCGCGCCTGCAGATGCCAACGTGATTGCGAAGTTTGTCCACGGAATTGCGGACGATATGCTTTCAACGACGTTTCTCGCCTGCAAAAGCCCGAAGCTGCTTGCTCCCGCGATGAACACTCAGATGTACGAGAATCCTGTGACTCAGGACAATCTTTCTCTCTGCGAAAAATACGGATATAAAATCATCGAGCCTGCGGTTGGCTATCTTGCGTGCGGAGACAGCGGAAAAGGAAAAATGGCAGAGCATGAGGCGATTTTGAAGCGAATAATTTTTGAAATCGGACAGAAAAAAGACCTTTCAGGCAAGAAAATTGTTGTTACAGCCGGCCCGACGCAGGAAGCTCTCGACCCGGTAAGATTCATCACAAACCATTCTTCTGGAAAAATGGGCTACGCGATTGCGGAAAGGGCGGCGAACCGAGGTGCGGAAGTTGTTCTTGTCTCAGGCCCGACAAATCTTGAGTCTCCTTTGTTCGTGAAAAAAGTCAGCGTTGTGAGCGCGAAGGAAATGTTCGAGGCGGTGAAAAGCGAATATGATAGCTCGAACATTGTGATAAAAGCCGCGGCAGTTGCCGACTACCGGCCGAAAAACGTGAGCAGCGAGAAAATCAAGAAATTTGACGGAGACTCGGCGATTCCGCTTGAACGCACTGACGACATCTTAAAATACTTGGGTGCACACAAGAAAAATCAGTTTTTATGCGGTTTCAGCATGGAGACGCAGAATATGGTTGAAAACTCGAAGGCGAAGCTCGAGAAAAAGAATCTTGATATGGTCGTGGCGAACAATCTCAAAGTGAAAGGCGCGGGATTCGGCGGCGACACAAACATTGTGACTTTAATCACAAGAGATTCTGTGAAAGAGCTTCCCGTTATGACAAAAAATCAGGTTGCCGACGTGATTCTGGACGAGATTTTGAAAACGATTGATGAAAGGGCTAACGCCTGATTCAGAGCATGCGCAAAGTCTTTTTTGTTGCGGGGCGGCGAGCGACGCGTTTTTTTGCAGTAGATTGCTTCGTCGCTTCGCTCCTCGCAATGACGAGCGGCGTTTAATTATAGATTCCGAAACAAATTCGGAATGACGGGAAAATTCGTCATGCTGGACTCGATTCAGCATCTATATTTATATTTTGTTCTTTACGGTCATTGCGCACGGTGTTTAATTTGCAGATTCCGAAATCGAGCAGAGTTCTGCTCGCCTTAAATTCGGAATGACAATTTTTTGCTTTGTTGCCGCAGATTTTTACCAGCTGATTTTCCACGTTTTTGTCTCGCTTAGCGTGAGAATGTCTCCGAGCGAGATTGTGTCTTTCAGAGTTTTTTTGCCGTCAGGCGACGAGAGCGAGATTTCAAGCGTGCCTGAGACAACGTCCTTTGCGAAAGTCGGGCCGTACATCGAAGAAAGAAGCTGCTCGTACTCGGCCGCAGTCATTTTTTCTCCGATAAGGCTCGGAATCATCATCAAGTCAAAATAAGACTTGAATTCCTCGCTCAAAAGGCTGTAGAAAGCTTGGAACTGCTCCGCGCCGAGCGAGAAAGAAAGCGAATTCGCGGTTTTTCCGATGATTTTGCATTTTGAAAGCACATTCTCTGACACATTCTTGATTGTTCCGCTTGAAAAAAGCTCGTTCGCAGCCGGAATTGAGACTTTCGCGTTTTGAGTTTCCGCCTGCGAAAGAAGATTTTGAATGTCTGCCTCGGCGAAAATCGGAATCTCGTCTCCAGCTCCAGTCATTTGCCTAAGGGCTTTCGCCGTTGCCTCTGGAAAAGCTGTCGAGAATTTTATTTCGACGGAATCCAAGTCTTTTGCCGCGAGCGAGATTTTCGGGCTGCACGAAGCGAAAATAAATGAGAAAGCGAATACAGAAAAAAACGCTGCTAGAATAATTTTAATTTTTTTCATTGTGTCTGCCTTGTTTTGCCCGGCGCAGCTTAGAAGAGCCTACGCCAGATGCGGAGGGCGGTAGTTGTTAGCTGCGAAAGCAGCAACAATGAGCGCGAGCGAACCCGGAGCAGCTGGGCATTGAATTTCCGCAGCCTGCATGGAAAAGTCCGCGCTGAATTGCTTTGCAAAAAGTCCGTCCTGAAAAATAAAAAGATTTTTGAAAATCGTTGATTTGAAATCCTTGAAATCTGATTTTCCAGCTCCAGAAATTTTAGATTGCGGAGCTGTTTTTGATTATAACAAATTTTTGAGCGGAAGTGTTACGCGGACGCCTGTTGCAAAAACGAGTCCCGACGGAATGCTTTTTCTTGGCGAAAGCGCGGAGCTGTCGTTCTTGTTGAAAACCGTATAGTGAATGTCCTGAACGAACGAGATTTCAGTTTTTCCGGCTTTTATTGAAGGCGTGTTCCAGCAGATTCCGAGAATTCCCGGGAAGAACGAATTCTTGATTTTCTCGTCTGAGTTTCCTGGCAAGGTCGGCTTTCCGATTGAAAAGACCGGACCTGCGAAAGCGCGGACGTAGTCGCTTAGCGTGAGGCTGAAAATAAACGGAATTTGAAGATTTTCTGTGCCTGCGTCGTAGCGGATGTAAGTTCCGACTCCAGGACGGAAATTTTTTCCCTCGTAGCGGACATGGGCCATTGCGTCGAGGCCGCGCCAAGTGAGCCTGAAATAGTCCGGCGTGAAGAAATTCCAGTCGAGATTTATGCTCGCGTCGGCGACGAGCTTTCGAAGAAAGCCGTTTCCTGCGAATTTTGAGCTTGACGATTTTGAAGATGATGAATTTCGCTGGCTAGATGAACCGGACGCTGACGAAGTTTTTTTTTCAGAATCGGAATCTTTAGATTCGGAATCTTGCGATTTCAAATCGTTAGACTTTGACGAGTCTGCGAGAAGCTCTGAATTTGACGACGGAAGATAGCGTTTTGTGCAGAGATATTTTGATTTCCAGTAGGATTCTTTCAATGACGAGACGATAACGCCTGTGTTCGGGCCGTCGCTCACGCAGTGGATAAACTGGCTGTTTCCCATGTAGATTCCCACGTGCGAGACTTCGCCGCTTGAAGTCGTCTTGAAGAAAACAAGGTCGCCTGCCTCGCGCGCGCTGTCGTCAATATCCTTGCAGAATTTGTAGATTGCCTTTGTTGTGCGCGGAAGCTGAACGCCGATTGACTCACGCGATACTGAGAAAACGAATCCTGAGCAGTCGAAAGATTCAGGGCCGGTCGCGCCGAGAACGTAAGGGCAGCCCACATATTTTTTGCTGTAGTCAACCATTTTCTGCCGTGTGATTGCGGCCTCGCCCGCGCTCATCGAAGCGGTTTGTGTGCTTTGTGCATTTTGCGCGCAGACCCGCGGAATCGACATCAAAAAAAACGCGAGAATTATGAAAATTATCACAGATTTGTCTTTTATCATTGCCATAAAAATATTATCGGTATCTAAAAATCAAAAATCCTTAAATAAAACTTCTAAATTAAAATTTCACAACGGAAATGTCGCAATTTGTCTGTTATACTGAAAAATAGCTGCCGAAAAAGCTGTTTTTTGCTTGTTTAGATTTTGAATCCGCAAATAAAGCGAGATTCGTCATTCCGAACTCGAGTTCTATTGAACTCGCTTGGTTTCGGAATCCGTGAGATGAACAAGGCTTGTCATTCCGAACTCGTTTCGGAATCTGCAAATTGAACGCAACGCGTTTGAGTCCGGCATGACGGCATTTTTTAGGCAGACAAATTTCTTAACCGCATAAAACAAAAAGAATAATATCAAAAATAAAGGAGAGCCGCAAAAGTGAAAAAGATTTTGAATTCTACGCCGTGGGATTTTTTGAAAAAATACAAGGGAATTTATTTTAAGGGCGAGTGGCCGACCTTGCCCGAGATGTTCGCGATTTCCGCAAAGCGATTTTCAGCCCGGCCGTGCCTTACGGATTTTGAGGGCTTCGGAAATTCAAAGAACACGATTATCTACGCGCAGGCGGAACGGAAGATTCTGCAGCTTGCGGCGTGGCTCAACGGAAACGGAATAAAAAAAGGCGACCGCGTGGCTCTCACCGGGAAAAATTCGCCTGAATGGACGGTTGTCTTTTTTGCGTCACTTTTTGCTGGAGCGGTCGCAGTTCCGATTGACTGGGGGCTTCGCGAGGCGGAAGTTGAAAATCTTTTGAATGTGGCAAAGCCTAAATTCTTTTTTGTTGACGAGGAGAAATACAGCTATTTCAAGGACAGGGAAGACAGACTTGCAAAAGGCGATTCCAGCAAGCTCAATCAAGATGAAAAGTCAGATAATCAAAATCGCAGCGAAAATGAAAGCAAAAATTCTGACAATCAAAATTATAACGAAAGTGAAAACTCAGACAATCTGAATCATAATGAAAACGGAATCTGCAAAGTCTATTCTTTAAGCCCGAAATTCTCTGAAAACTATGTTTACAATCTTTCTTCGCTTGACGCTGGCGCGCTTGAAATGCCTGAAGAAGATGACCTTGCGGTGATTCTTTTCACATCTGGCACAACCGGAAATCCGAAAGGCGTAATGCTCACGCACAAGAATCTCGTTTCTGACTGCTACATTGCGCAGACGAGAATGAAAATCACTGAGAAAGATGTTTTCTACGCGCTTCTTCCGATTCATCACGCGTACACGATGCAGGCTGTTATGATTGAGGCACTTTCGGTCGGCGCGGAAATTGTCTACGGAAAAAGCATGGCGGTCTCGCGTCTTATGAAAGAGCTGAAAGAAGGAAAAATCACAATGCTGCTTGGAGTTCCGCTTTTGTTCAATAAGCTTCTGGCAGGAATTATGAAGGGAATAAAGGCGAAAGGCACTCTCGTGAATTTTATTGTTCATCTTATGCTTGCGCTTTCCTACGTCTCAAAAAAAGTCTTCAAGAAGAACATCGGAAAAAAACTTTTCAAGAGCGTTCTGGAACAAGCGAACATTTATTCGCTTAGAATCGCGATTTGCGGCGGCGGTCCTCTTGCAGAAAGCGTGTTCAAAATCTACAACCAGATGGGAATCGACTTTGTGCAAGGCTACGGGCTCACCGAGACAAGCCCGATTCTCACGTTGAATCCGATTGAGCATTTTAAGATTCAGAGCGTCGGGCAGTATTTTTTCCCTCATATGCAGATGAAAATCCTGAATCCTTCTTCTGACGGAGTTGGCGAGGTGGCGGTGAAAGGTCCGATGGTTTTCAAAGGATATTACAATCTTCCTGACGAGACAAAAAAATCGTTCACCGGCGACGGATTTTTCAGGACTGGAGACTTGGGACGGCTGGACAAGGAAGGCTATCTGATTCTTTCAGGACGCGCGAAAAACCTGATTGTTACTGACGGCGGAAAAAACGTCTATCCGGAGGAGATTGAGAACGCGTTCCAGCTTGAAAGCGACATTGCGCAGATTACGGTTCAGGGCTACGTGAAAGAAAAGAATTCAAAGGCGGAAGAAATCGAGGCTTTGATTTACGTTTCTGACGAGCTTTACAAGTCTCTCGGAATTGCACGCGAAGAAAATTTCCAGAACGAGCTTGTGAAGGCGAAAATCGGGGAAGATGTCGCAAAAGTGAACAAGACGCTCCGCCCTTACGAGAGAATCTCGAAAATCACAATCCTTGAAAAGCCGCTTGAGATGACGACAACACAGAAAGTAAAGCGTAACTACGGAAAATAAACGCGCGCAATTTGACGCAAAAAGCAAAGCGTGGTAAATTAAATAAAAGGAAATGCCCGATTAAGTCGGTCGTCTCCACTTTGGTGATAATAGCCGTCCGCAGTGGTTCAAACTTGGGCGGCTATATTTTTAAACTCTGCTTATTTTTTAAGGTAAGTGAGAGCTGCAAGAATCAGAGCGGCTAAGTTAATAGCCAACGAAAGAATTTCGTAAGTCGTCATCTTTGCAAGCCTCCCATAATCAAATTCCGGCAGAGCCGGTTGAGTTCGGGAGACGCCGCCTTTCTAATCAGGCATTTCCAATGATAAAATCATAGCAAAATATTCTCGTGATGTATACGCAAGTACAGATGACTTGGAGAAATCGAAACGAAATATCGTCTTGTCTTAAAATCTCGTGTCTGCGCCTGGCTTTTTGAAATCTCTGAGCCGAAAAATCTCTTGCAGGCATAAAAACTTGCGCTTGCAACGCCCCCTGCCGTGTCTTGGGCAGACCCCCTGACATGCACACGGCAGTACCCCTGACAAGCACTTGGCACATCATCTGACATGCTATATTTTCCTGTCTTGCGTCAGTTTAAATGCTATAATTCCGTTATGACACAATCCCAGCAGCAGAAAGCGGCAAAGAAATTTGCCCAGGAATGGAAAGGCAAGGGCTACGAAAAGGGCGAAAGCCAGAAATTTTGGCTTGACTTGCTTTGCAATGTGTTCGGCGTGCAGAATTTCGCCGAATTCATCAGCTTTGAAGACCAGGTTAAGCTTGACCACACGAGCTTTATCGACGGCTATATTCCGTCCGCGAAAGTCTTAATAGAACAGAAAAGCATTGACAAGGATTTGCGCGCGCCTGTCAGACAGTCGGACGGCTCGCTTTTAAATCCGTTCCAGCAGGCAAAACGCTACATAACGGAGCTTCCTGTTTCAAGGCATCCGCGCTGGGTTGTAACTTGCAACTTTAAGTCTTTTCTCGTATACGACATGGAAAATCCTGCCGGCGAGCCAGAGGAAATTCTTCTTGAAAATCTTGAAAAGGAATATTACCGCCTTTCATTTTTGACTGATGTGACTGCCTCAGATTCAAAAACGGAAAACGAGCATCTAAGGCGCGAGCTTGAAATCTCAAAAAAAGCAGGCGACATTATCGGCGAGATTTACGACGCGATTCTGCTTCAATACAAGGACGCAAAAAATCCAAGCGCGCAGACTCTGCGCAGCCTGAATATGCTTTGCGTCCGCATTGTGTTCTGCTTGTATGCCGAGGACGCGGGAATTTTCGGTCACAAGTTGATTTTCGGAGACTATTTAAGGAGCTTTGACGCGAAAGACCTCCGCCGCGCCTTGCTTAGCCTTTTTCAGGTGCTTGATACAAAGATTGAAGAGCGCGACCCGTATCTTGAAGAAAATCTCGCGCAGTTTCCTTATGTGAACGGCGGGCTTTTTACCGAGGAAGACAGGACAATTCCGCAGCTCACAGATGAGATAAAGGAGCTTTTTGTGCGCCATGCTTCAAGCGAGTTTGACTGGAGCGAGATAAGCCCTACGATTTTCGGCGCGATTTTTGAGTCAACCTTGAACCCTGAAACTCGCCGCACCGGCGGAATGCACTACACGTCAATCGAAAATATCCACAAAGTGATTGATCCGCTGTTTCTCGACGAATTAAAGGGAGAATTTGAGGAAATCTGCCGGATAAAAACAGAATCCAAGCTGAATGAAAAACTTGACGCATTTCAGGACAAGCTTGGAAAGCTTAGATTTTTAGATCCGGCATGCGGAAGCGGAAATTTTCTTACTGAAACTTATCTTAGCCTGCGTCATCTTGAGAATAAAGTCATTTCGATTAGAAATAAAGGAAGAAAACTTTTAGGCTTTGACGAATTCATAAAGGTTAATATTAGCCAGTTTTACGGAATTGAAATAAATGATTTTGCGGTAAGCGTTGCGAAAACTGCGCTGTGGATTGCCGAAGAGCAGATGATGGAGGAAACTTCTAAAATTGTCGATGTTCATTTTGACTTTCTTCCGTTAAAAACCAACGCATATATTTTTGAGGGAAATGCGCTGCGCATGGACTGGAAAACATTCCGTCCAGCTTCTGAAAAAACGAATGCAATTTACGCGGACAAGGCGAACATCTATAAGATTGACTCTGCGGCAGGTCAGATGTCTGTCTGCGAGATTCCATCAAAAAAAGTCGGCGAGGTGAATATAATAACAAAGGAAGTTGAATTCAAGAATATTGAAGATTTAAGACAGCCTGTTGTGACTCCTGTTGAATTTGACTACATAATGGGAAATCCGCCTTTTGTGGGGTATTCTTTCAGGACTGAAAATCAAAAGCAGGATTTGCTGGCTGTTGATAATTCAATCGGAAAAAATATTGATTATGTTGCAGGCTGGTATTTAAAGGCTGCGGCTGTAATACAAGGAACAAGAACTCGCTGTGCCTTTGTGTCAACTAATTCAATAACTCAAGGCGAGCAAGTTTCTGGAATATGGAAAACTATTCTTGAAAAAAGAAAACTGCATATTGATTTTGCATATCGGACTTTTCGATGGGATTCAGAATCAAATCAAAAGGCTCATGTCCATTGCGTGATTGTTGGCTTTTCGGATTCTGATTCACTTCGTGATAAAATCATAATAACAGAAAACGGGGAGAAAATTATTGCAAAGAATATAAGTCCTTATCTTATTGATTCAGAGAATGTATTTATTGAAAAAAGAAAATTTCCATTGTGTAATGTTTCGAAAATCAATAAAGGCAGCCAGCCGACTGACGGCGGAAATTTGATTGTTGAGGCAAATGAATATGAGCTGTTCTTGAAAAAAGAGCCGGAGGCAAAAAAATATATCCATGAATTTGTAGGCGCGGATGAATTTATAAACAATAAAAAACGTTATTGCCTATGGCTTGTGAATGCAAATCCTGTTGAGCTTAGGAAGATGCCTCTTGTGATGAGACGGCTCGAAGCTGTAAGAAAATTTCGGCTTGAAAGTTCAAAGGCTTCCACAAGAAGCTGGGCTGCTTATCCTTATCTTTTTACAGAAAACCGTCAGCCGCAAAATGGAAATTATTTGCTGATTCCACGAGTGTCATCTGAAAAACGCTTGTATGTTCCAATCGGTTATCTTTCTTCAGATGTCATAGCAAGCGATGCGACGCAGATTATTCCAAATGCGACTCTCTATGAATTTGGAATTTTGACTTCTAGCGTTCACATGGCGTGGATGCGCGTTGTGTGTGGCCGCCTGAAAAGCGATTACAGATATTCGAACGATATTGTTTATAATAATTTTCCATGGCCATCTCCGGATTCTGGACAGAAACAAAAAATCGGACGTAATGCGCAGGCAATCCTTGATGTGCGTGCAAAATATCCTGATTGTTCCCTTGCAGATCTTTATGATGGGCTTACCATGCCACTAGATTTACGCAAGGCGCATCAGGAAAACGACCGTGCCGTCCTTCAAGCGTATGGATTTCCGCAAGATGCGACAGAATCTGAAATTGTGGCAAAACTGTTTAAATTATACCAAAAAATGTGCGCGAGTTTTTCGTAAAAACTCGATAGTGAGCGCAGCGAACGGCAGATTGTGGCACGGCTGTTCGAGATGTACGAGAAATTGACGAAAAACCGGTAAAACTGTGCTATATTATAAGAAGGGAGGATTTCTATGCCCTATGAAGAGCAGATAAATTTGATGGCGGCTCTTGCAAATTCCATAAAGGAGTCAACGAAAAAGCCTCAAGACCGCTCCGAAATTCAAAAGAAACTTAATTCTCTGAATATGCTCGCAAATCTTTACACAGATGAAGAACTGAAGCCTGTAGAGGACTCAATAAGCGCAGAAATAGCCGTAAAGGATATAAATTTATGACATATTTCCTGGATGCGAATATTCTCAGCTATGTTCTTAAAAATATTCCTTCGGTAATCAGCCGGCTGTCTGAGATAATAAAGGACGGAAACGAGATTCGAATTCCCTCGATTGCCTATTATGAAGTAAAGCGGGGACTGCTTGTCAATAAATCGGCGAACAAGCTTTCGCTGTTTGAATATCATTCAAAATTATTCGGAATAGTCCCTTTGTCGCAAAACGACTTGGACAGAGCTGCTGAAGAATATGCGAAATTAAAACAGAAGGGGCTTCTTATTGAAGACGACGGCCTTTTTATTGGCTGTTCCGCTTTGAAAACAATGCCATTCTTCTAACAAACAACGCGCGACATTTGGAAAGAATCGAAGGGCTGCAGATTGAAACTATAAAATAAAGTTCATGCAATATCATATTATTTGTCAAAATCGGTAATTGCCTGCAATTTGACGCAAAAAGTGAATCGTGATAAATTAAGCAAAAGGAAATGCCCGATTAAGTCGGTCGTCTCCACTAGTTTTTGCTATAAAGCCGTCCTAGCTTTGAGAACTTTTAGGGCGGCTTTACTTTTTACTCGTCTTTATCTTTTAGATAAGAGAGCAGCGTTACAACTGTGCAGATTACAGTCGCCACGCAAGAGACAACTGCAACAATTCTGTCGAAAGTCATACGCAAGCCTCCCTCTTTCAAAATTCCGGCAGTGCCGGTTGAGTTCGGGAGACGCCGCCTTTTCTAATCAGGCATTTCCAATGATAAAATCATAGCAAAATATTCTCATTATGTATACACAAGTACAGGTTATTTGGAGGAAAACTCGCACAGGCTCTCATTCTGACTTGTTCGGAAACTGAATCGTCTTTTGCTTTAGAATGTGTTTTTATCTGGAAGTTTTAGGAGACGAGGAATTTCATACTGAAGCTATGCTTCCTAAGAGGCTGAGGAATACTTCCTAACTCCCTAAGTAATACTTCCTAAGGACTGAAGTAATGCTTCCTTTAGGTCTTAGGAATACTTGCTTCAGCTCTTAGAAAGGCTTCCTTTAGCTCTTAGGTATGCTTCCTTTGATTTTTGCCGCAATTTTCATAAAACATCTGCTTGGTGGCTGTTCCCTGCAATGAATCCGCCTTTTTATTCATCTGTAAAGAAGTCGGAAAATCTGATAAAATCGTTTCTATGAAACATTATATGGAAACGCTCAAAGAGCTTAGTGAAAAGAACGGCCCGCTTTGTGTCGGGCTTGATACAGATCCGTCTTACATTCCGGAGAATATTTTAAGAGACTTTCCGTCGCCTGCGGCTGCGGTTCTTGCCTACAACAAGGAAATCATAAAGCGCATTGCGTCCGACAAGTCGGCTTGCTGCTGCAAAATCCAGATTGCTTACTACGAGGCGATGGGGCTTGAAGGCCTTGCCGCTTACAAGGAGACGATAAAGGCTGTGAAGGCTTCTGGTCTCGTCGCGATTTCAGACATCAAGAGAGGCGACATTGCCGACACTGCGAAGGCTTACGCGCGCGCCCATTTTGGAAAGAATTCTGACTTTGAGACTGACATCATCACGATAAATCCTTACATGGGATTCGACACCTTGAAGCCTTTCACCGAATACTGCAAGCCGGCAGATATGGCAAAAGTTTCGGGGCTTTCAAGCGGCGAGAAGGGAATTTTTGTGCTTCTGAGGACTTCAAATCCCGGAATGGTTGACATTGAGCAGCAGGAGCTGAAAGCCGGCTGTCGCGTTCTTGACAAGACTGGAAGCGAGCTTGAGCGGATTTCCGCTGAATTCAAGGCGATTTATCAGAATCAGTCTTGCTCTCCTGTTGGAGCTGTTGTGGGCTGCACAGAGGAAAGCGACGCCCGCGCAATCAGGGACGCTTATCCTGACATTTTCTTCTTGATTCCGGGCTACGGAGCGCAGGGCGGAGCTGCCAGAATCGCGGCGACACTTTTGGACAAGGCTGGTGGAACAGTGAATTCAAGCCGCGGAATAATCTGCGCATGGAAAAAGGACGCTTCGCTGAAAGAGAAAATCGATTCCGCTTCGCTTACAATGGCGGACATTGCCGACAGCGCGGCTCGCGCGGCTTTGGCTTCAAAAGAAGACTTGCTAAACGCCAAGGCTTCGCTTTAGGGAGTTCGTATGTCAGAAATAAAATCATGCTCGGGCGAGACGATTCCTGTTTTTACGGCTGGAAAAGTCTCTGAAATAAATGAGGTCAAGGGCGCAGTTCCTGAGGGAAGCGTCTATCGTCTTTCGCTTGAAATTTCGTCTTTCTCGCTAAAAAAATCCAGCGCGCCTAAAGCCGGCCAGTTCTATCTTTTGCGCTCGGTGAAGTCAGGGCTTCTGCTTGGCCGACCGATTTCAATCTATCATTCTGTTCTTGATGAAAAGTCTGATTCTCTTTCTCTTGAATTTCTGATTCTGCGGAAAGGAAAAGGAACAGAGGAGCTTTGCAATCTTGACAAGAAAGACGAGGTTGAAGTAATCGGCCCGCTTGGAAACTACTGGCCTCTTCCAAAAGAGAATTCAAAAGTCGCGATTTTCGGCGGCGGAGTCGGAGTTGCGCCGGTGGCGGGCTTTGCCTCGACTTTAAAGCCTGAATCCTATGATTTTTTTGCGGCGTTCAAGTCTGGAAGCTACGGCCTTGAATATGTTGAAGCCGCGAATCTGACTGTCACAACTGACGACGGCTCTGTCGGAATAAAAGGAATGATAACGGCCGCAATCGACGCGGAAAGCATTTCAAAATACGACGCTGTTTATGCCTGCGGTCCTGCTCCTATGCTTTCATACATCAAAAAGATAAGCGAGGAGGCTGGAGTCCAGTGCTGGCTTAGCCTTGAAAAGCGGATGGCGTGCGGTCTTGGAGCTTGTCTCGGATGCACGATAAAGACTTCCGAGGGAAACAAGCGCTGCTGCAAGGACGGTCCTGTTTTCGACTCTAAGATTCTTGATTTTTCTCCTTCTTGCTCTGCTGTCACAAAGCCTCTTGCCCGCCGTTCTCCTCTTGTGGAAAACGAGTCGCCTGATTTGAGCGTTAAAGTCGCTGGCGTTGAGTTCAAGAATCCTGTGATTGCCGCTAGCGGAACTTTCGGCTACGGCTCTGAATACTCGACTGTTTTTGATGTCTCTTCTCTAGGCGGAATCTGCTCGAAAGGCCTGACTTTGGAGGCGAGGGCAGGAAACCCGGGCGAGCGTCTCGTTGAGACTCCTTCAGGACTGATAAACTCAATCGGCCTTGAAAATCCTGGAATCGAGCATTTTATCGAGAACGAGCTTCCTCAGATGATGAGAATCGGCCCGACTCCAATCGCGAATCTTTCAGGCTCTAGCCTTGAGACTTATGTGAAAGGCGCGGAGCTTCTCGAAAAGACTGAAATCCCGATGATTGAGCTTAACATCAGCTGCCCGAACGTGAAAGCCGGCGGAATGGCGTTCGGAATGAATCCTGAGACGGCGGCGAATGTTGTTAAAGCCGTGCGCGGGGCGACAAAAAAGCCTCTTATGGTGAAGCTCAGCCCTAATGCGCCCGACTTGGCCGGAGTTGCGCTTGCAGTGCGCGAGGCCGGGGCTGACGCTTTGAGCCTTGTGAACACCTTTCAGGCGACTTCGATAAATATCGAGACCGGGCGGCCTGTTTTTGAAAATATTCACGCGGGATTTTCCGGTCCTGCTGTAAAGCCGATTGCGCTTAGAATGGTCTACGATGTTTGCAAGGCGATAAAAAAGCTTCCTGCTGAGCAGCAGATTCCTGTTGTGGGGCTTGGCGGAATCTCGTGCTGGCAGGACGTTGTCGAGTTCATAATGGCAGGCGCGCAGGCTGTGGAAGTCGGAACGGCGACTTTCGGAAATCCTTTTTCAATGCGCGATATGATTGCTGGGCTTTCTCTCTTTATGATTCGAAAAGGCTATAAGACTCTTGACGACTTTAGAGGCTGCGCCCTGTAAATTTGACGTTCTGGGGTTGTCTTAAAAAGTTCTGTTGCGGAATCGCCCTAAAAAATTGCCATGCTGAATTCAAGACGAAAAAAACTGCTTGATTTCAGCATCAATATTTTACAATCTTGGGCGTTGCCGCTTCGCGGCCGGGCTTTTCACGGTTCCGCTTTCGCTCCATTTCGGCATTTGAGCCGAAACGCCTGCGGCGCCATTTCAATCCCTAACGCAAAAGGATTTTAAATGAAACTTACAAACATTTTTATAATCATCTATCTTTCAGGAGCTTTGGTCTCGTTTCTGGTTGACTTCATTCTTGAAAAAATCGACTTTAACTTTCGGAAAAAGCATGGCCTTGAAATTCCAGAAGTCCTTGAAAATCATGTTGAAAAATCTGTTCTTGAAAAAACTTGCCGCTATGAGGACGCGAAATACAAAATTTGGCTTCCTTCGGCGGTTTTCGCGCTCGCGCTGGATATTTATCTCGTTTTTTCCGAGTTTTATCCGGCGGTTTTTTCGACAGTCGCGTATTTTGTCAACAGCGGATTTGCAATCTCGTTTCTTTTTCTGATTATCGTTATGGTTCCTGACGTTCTTCTTTCTGTTCCGTTCGATTTGTACAGCGAATTTGGAATCGAGAAGCAGTTTGGTTTCAGCAAGATGACTTTCGGAATGTGGATTGCAGACGAGCTTAAAGGGCTTTTTCTTTCGCTTGTCGTGTCTGCTCCGCTTGTTCTTGCCGCGAGCCTTCTTTTTAAGTATTGTGCTGGCTTCTGGTGGATTTTGCTCGGCGCGGTCTACATCGCTTTCTCGCTTGGAATTTCGGTTGTTTATCCGCTTTTTATCGCGCCGCTTTTCAATAAATTCACGCCGCTAGAGGACGGAGAGCTAAAGACAAGGCTTGAGTCGCTTCTTAAAAAATGCGGGTTCAAGGCGAGCGGGCTTTTTGTTATGGACGCGAGCCGCCGCTCAGGGCACTCAAACGCGTATTTCACAGGATTCGGAAAGTCAAAGCGCGTTGTCTTGTACGACACTTTGATTGAGCAGCTTACGCCTGAGGAAATCGAGGCGGTTCTTGGCCACGAGCTTGGCCATTACAAGAACCATCATATTGTTAAGCGTCTTTTTGTGATGATTCCGCTTGTGTTCGCGGTTCTGTTTGCAATAAGTTTCCTCTTGAAAATGCCTTTTTTCTATGAAAGTTTCGGATTCGTGCTTGGAAACGAGGTTTTCTACAAGATGATGGTCGCGGGGCTTTTCCTTGTCGAGAAGACTTTTGGAAGCTGGGGAAATCTTCTTGAGCCAGTCATGAATTTTTTCAGCCGGAGAGACGAGTTTCAGGCGGATTCTTTCTCAAAGGAAATCTGCGGAACTGCCGAGCCTTTAATCAGCGCGCTTATAAAGCTGAACAAGGAGAATTTGAGCGAGATTCAAGTTCCGAAAATCTACGCGGCTTTCAACTATAACCATCCGCCGCTTCTCGAGCGAATCGAGTCGCTGCAGAAATAAAAAAAGGTCAGGGTTGCTAGACACAAGACAACAAATCATAGAGCTGCTCCTTCCGGCCTGACTCGGTTTTGAAACGTGTCTTTGTTAGTTCCTGACCAATAAAGATAATATATCAAAGATAATCCAAAAACTCAATACAGAGCGAAAATTATTAGTTCACGCGTTTTTCAAGATATTCCATCTTTTCTTTCCTGAAAGACGCGTCAGTCTGTTGGTCAAAAAAGTCAAGGTTCGTGTCGTTTTCAAGCTCGTAAAGATTGTAAGAAAAATCGTTCAAGTCGCATTTTTTCTCGTAGTCTGTCGGAGCATGGTTTTCAAACCTGTAGCATTTCTGGAACGGTTTTCCGTCCTTAAAGTAAATGTAGAGCCTGTAAAAATATTTCGGCTGCACGACGCGGTTGCTCAGAAGATAATTGTTTTTCGTGAAGTCTTTCTCAAAGACCGGCCCTGAGTAAACGTAGACAGCTCCAACCTGCTCGGCTGTCTGCTCAATCTCCTTTGTGATTCTGTCCCAAATTCCTTCCTTTAATGATTTTGCCATCGGAAGAATGTTCGATGTGATGTAAGTTGTCTTCTGTGTCTCGGCGTAAGTCATCGCATGCTCGCGAGGAAACATCTGCGTCTTGTAAAGATTCAGCGAGTCGAATTCCTTCGCGGTTGTCTTGTTGCGCTTTATTCTCGTGTCTGTGACCCATTCCTCGGCAACGTTGCTCACGCCCATCTTCATAATCGGTGTGTACCTGTACATCGACCAGACTGGAAGCCCGTAGGTGTCATCGAATCCGACCGTGTAGCTGTCGTTTTTCAGAATGTATATGTTCTTGTCGTTTGTTTTCGGATATTCAGTTATCGCCTGTGAGAAGCAGATAAACGGCAGAAATGCCAAAACTAAGCTCAAAAATGTCTTTTTCATAATAAAATCCCCTTTTTTATAATTCTAACCCATAATTTTGAGAATTGAAAATTTTGGATAGAAGACTTTGCGGAAAATATGGGACAAATGAAGAGAATTTTTGAGATTCGGAAATAGTTCCAAAGTCGCGTCTGCAATTTTTAAGATTTTTCAGAAATTAAAAGATTTTTTGATTTGAAAACTTTTTAATGATTTTCACTCGAGCTTTTTAAGACTTTAAGGCGAGAATTTCAGATAAAAATCTGATAAAGATTTAGAAAACGAAAAATGAAGCTGGAAAAGTATGGAAGAACAAAGAAAAGGCGTTGAAAATAAAAAAAATCCTGTCAAAACTGACAGGATTTAATGTTGAGACTGACACGATTCGAACGTGCGACCCCCACCTCCGCAGGGTGGTGCTCTAATCCAGCTGAGCTACAATCTCATAAAACAACACTTGAAGAGTGATTGTTTCTTTTGACGGAGGCGACAGGAGTTGAACCTGCCCAGCCCGAAAAGGAACTGACGGATTAGCAATCCGTTGTATTACCGCTCTACCACACCTCCAGGCGTTATCAAAAAAAAGCGGAGCGATAGGGATTTGAACCCCAGATACCTTGCGGTATGCCGGTTTTCAAGACCGGTGCATTCAGCCACTCTGCCATCGCTCCATGTATTTGATATGTTTAGATATTAAATCTTTTGACGAATTGTGTCAATAACTCAAAATGAAATTTTTCGATTTTTTTTATTTTTTTTCAAAAAAATTTTCTGTAGAATTTTTCGCCTTTCTTGCTTATATTTATCGTATGGATAAAAACAGAATATTTCTTGGTTTGGTAACCGTGATTTTAGGGCTTTCTCTTTTGATTTCTCCGGGAACGTTTATCTCGATTTTTGTGATAATTCTTGGCATTGCGGCTGTCATTGACGGAATTTTTATCTTGGCGGCCTCGCGCAATCTGATTCTTGACCCGCAGTACAATATGATTGTCACAATCCGCGGAATTTTGAGCATTGTCGTGGGGGCTGTCTCTGTTGTTCTTCCGATGGCTGTCGCGAATATCGCGTGGAAAATTATGGCTTACGCTTTGGCTGTTTATCTTTTGGTTTCAAGCGGAATGCAGATTTATACAATTACAAAGCTTCACAGAAACGGAATTATGATTCGCCAGTCGATGATTGAGGTTCTGACTTCGGTTTTGCTCGCTCTCGCGCTTTTTGTGATTCCAAGCCAGGTTGCAGGAAAATTTCTTGTGCGGCTTTTCGGACTCGCGCTTGTGATTTTCGGCGGCGGAACAGCATTTTTGCAGTGGCGGAACCGGCCGGTTACCGTTGTTCCTGATTCAGTTGAAGATGACGACGAGAACTCAGAAAGCGGAGAGAATCAGTCTGAGCCAAAAACAGAAGAATAGAATTCGCCTGAAAATTCAGGCATTTTGTCTTTTTGAAAAATCATCGTGAAAATCTTTGTCTTATAAGATAAAAAAATAAGATAAGAATCAAAATTTGCGGAAAATCCGCGAAGAAAAATTAAATTTGCCATAAAAAATTTGGAGAAAATATGAAAATCGAGAAATTGAACGAAGTCTTGAAGGAAAATGAATATCCTGGACGCGGAATCGTTGCCGGACTGAGCGCGGACGGAAAATACGCTGTGAGCGCGTACTGGACAATGGGAAGAAGCGCGGGAAGCCGAAACCGCGTTTTTGTGACAGAAGAAGAAAACGGCAGCGAAGTTGTGCGCACAAAGGCTTTTGACCCGAGCTTGATTGCAGGCGACCCGAGCCTGATTATTTACGCGGCTGTCCGCCAGCTTGGAAACAAGACAATCGTGACGAACGGCGACCAGACAGACACGATTTTTGACGGAATGAAAAAAGGCGGGACTTTCGAGCAGTCGCTTCGCTGCAGAAAATACGAGCATGACGCTCCGAGCTTCACTCCGAGAATTTCTTCGCTCTTGAACGTTGAAAACGGAAAATACGATTATGCGATTTCTATTTTGAAAAGCGACAACGGAAACGGCGACAACTGCCTTCGCTTTACATTCACTTACGACAATCCGCAGGCGGGCGAGGGGCATTTTATCCACACTTACATGGAAAACGGAAATCCTCTTCCGAGCTTTGAGGGCGAGCCTGAAAAAGTTGAAATCAAGGGAAATCTTGACGAGTTCACAAATATGATTTGGTCTTCTTTGAACGAGGAGAACAAGGTTTCGCTTTTTGTCAGATTCATCGACATTCAGACTGGAAAGTACGAAGAGCGGATTATCAACAAGAATAAATAGGGCGTTGCGGCTTCGCCGCCGGGCTTTTCGAGGTTCCGCTTGCGCTCAGTGCTTCGCACGCGCTTCGCGCCCTCTACAATCCCTAACGCAAAGCGGAACAAAGCAAGCGGAAGCGGCGCAGGAAAGGCTGCCTCGCTTTTGTCCGCGCTCACTTGAAAAAATATGAAAAAACTTATCTGCACGACACTTCTCGTTGAGACTTCGCCGCAGGGAATTCCTCTTGGGGCAGCCTGCATTGCTTCTGCCATAAAAAATTCACAGCTTACAAAAGAAAAATACGACGTGGAGCTTGTGGATTTTTCGCTTGAGGAGCCTGAAATTGTGCTTGCAAGGCAGAACGGCGGAGAACGTGCGGTTTCTTCATTTATTGCGCAGAAAATCGCCGCGGAAAAAGCGGATTTCGCGTGCTTCAGCGTTTATGTCTGGAACAGGAATATTTTGACGCAGGCGGCTTTTGAGTTGAAAAAGCTTTTGCCGGAATGTGTCTGCATTGCCGGCGGCCCTGAAGTTACGGCTGCCCCGACCTCATTTGGAAACGCTTTTGACTTTACAACTGCCGGGCAGGGCGAGCTTGCGACAGTTCAGCTGCTTTCTGAAATTGAGAAGGGAATTTCGCCGAAAGAGATTCCGAACGATATTTCAGGAATTTATATTCCGGAGAATTCTATTGAAAATCCTGATTCTGAATCAGAAAACCGCGGAGAAAATTCATATTCCGATGAAAAAAAATCTTCTTCTGGCGGCGGGCCATCAGAATCTTCAAAAATAAGACGCGCTGTTCCTTGCCCTGTTGAAACGTGTCCGTCGCCTTATCTTGACGGAACAATCGACCCTTCAAAATACGGCGGCGCGCTTTGGGAGCTTGCCCGCGGCTGTCCGTTCAAATGCTCGTACTGCTATGAAAGCAAGGGCGAGAAAAGAATCGCCTATTTTCCGATGGAGCGGCTTGAAAAGGAAATCGAGCTTTTTGCAAAAAAAAATATTCCGCAGGTTTTCGTCCTTGACCCGACTTACAACGCGAGCAAGGAACGCGCGATAAAAATGCTTCGGCTGATTGAGAAAAAAACTCCCGGAACTTTTTATTATTTTGAGGCGCGCGCGGAATTCATCGACAGGGAGCTTGCCCGCGCGTTCAGCCGTGTGAGCTGCGCGCTTCAAATCGGCCTGCAGAGCGCGAATCCGAATGTCTTGAAAAACGTCCACAGAACGCTCGACAAGAAACTTTTCGTGAAAAACATCGGATTCTTGAACGAGGAAGGCGTTACTTTCGGTTTTGACCTGATTTACGGGCTTCCAGGCGACGATTTTGAGGGATTTTGCGAAAGTATCGACTTTGCGCTTTCGCTTTATCCGAACAATCTTGAGCTTTTTTGTCTTTCTGTTCTTCCCGGAACCGACTTGCACGACGCGGCTTCTGGTTTTGGTCTTGAATGGGAGAAAAATCCGCCATACCACGTTTTGAGGACTCCGAAATTTTCTTCTGATGATTTGGAGAAATGCGGAAAACTTTCGGCTGCGGTGAATCTTTTTTATAATGACGGACGCTCTGTTCCGTGGCTGAATTCTGTCTTGTATCCGTTAAAGGAAAAGCCGAGCCGCTTTTTCAAGGATTTTGCGAAATGGCTTGCTTCGCCTGCGGCTCATTCTGTGGCTCGAAATGGCGAAAAAGATTTTGTTCACGATGATTGTGAAAATGTTGAGAAACTTCAGCTGGAATTCGTGCGGAAAAAATTCCATGAGAATCATCTGGAAAAATTCTATCCTGCGGCGGAAGACTTGATAAAAATGCACGGCGCGCTTGGAAGATGCACTTTTGACGGAAGCGAAAGCTCGTTCACGACAAATTATCATCCTGACGACGTTATGAGCGAGTACGGAACAGACCTGATTTTCTTTACCGAGAACGCGAGCAGGCAAAAATGCCGCGTGAAAGTTTTCCAGAGCGGAACCGGCCCGGATTGGAAAGTTTTTTGAATTTTTAGAATAAAATTCACGGTTGAAAATTGACGGTTCGCAAGTATGAATTAAAAACTTTTTTTATCTCAGCGTAGAAAAAATAGATTGCTTTGCCGGACTTTTTCCGTGGCTTGCAATGACGGAAATTGCGTCGTTTGAAATAAAAATGTTTTCCGGCTGTAAAGCAAGTGCGTCCAGAATGTTCGCTTGAAAATCTACATCGAGATTCCCATTGCGGCGACGAACTGGGCGGAGTTTTTTGTGACGTTGTATGAAACTCCCATAGCGAGGGCTGGAAAAGCGATTTTTGCGAGATAAACTCTGATTCCGCCGTTCGGACCGTGCATAAAGCAGAATTCGTCGTCAAGATCTCTTGCGGAAACTGCCTGATAGTCTCCGTAGACGGACAAAGTTCCGATTTTTCCTTTGAAAAGCGCGAATTCAAAGCCAGCGTTTCCGCCTGCGATTTCCGATGTGCGGAATTTTCCCGGCAGAATTGTAACCGCTCCCGCTCCGCCTCCGCTGCAAGATGAAATGTGCTGGTCTTTTCCGTAAAATGCCGAAGCCGCGGAATAAAATCTCAGGCGCTCGGCAATCGAAATCGGCCTTTGCACGCGGAGATTTGCGGAAACTGTCTTTCCGAATCTGTAGTCGGACTTTGACGAGTAAAGCGTGACTCCTGCTGAAAATCCAGCTCCGCATGACGACATAAACCAGCCGTTCCAGTCAGATTTTGAGGCTTGCCAGCTTAATCCCGCGCCTGCCGAGTTCAGAGAGTCAACTTCCTGAAAATCTTTTACTTTGCTTGCTGAAACCGACTTGAAAAATCCGTCGATTGAAACTGTGTTGAATTCTCCAATCTGCTCTGAAACTGAGATTCTGGAGCTTAAACTTACCGAGTCGTATTTTAGGACTTCATCATCGTCAAGATTTACAAGCGTGTTCTCGTCTTTTGATGTTGAAAGAAATGCCGAAAATCCCGGAATTCCGTTCTGCTGGGGCGGCCTTGAAAACATCGCCATTCCCATTATCGAAGATTTTGAGTAAAGCCCGCCGAACATAAACATATTTTTCAGCCCGAAAGCGTTCGTGTCCATCACCATGAGACCGCCTGCAAAGCCTGAGCTTGAATACATTGCGAACGGAAGCGGAATAAAAGTGATTTTTTCTTTCAGCGAGACTTCAACGCTGGCCTCCGTTTCTGAAATTTCCTTCATCGAAATCTGAATGTCGTCAAAAAGCCCTTCAAGTTGCAAGGCTGTCTCAAGTCCATGCCGGTCGAAATCCGCGGCTTTCACGCCGAGAAATTTTTTGACTTTGGACTGGATGTAAAAATTTTTTGCCTTTTTTAAGCCGTGAAAATTTATTTTTGTGACTTTGAGATTCTGGTTTATTTCCGGTTTTTCGTTTTCAGAATTCTGATTTTTAATTTTGTCTGAACTTTGATTTAAGATTTCTGATTCCGATTCGTTGTTTTGATTTTGCGATTGCATTTGTGCGGAATCTTCTGGAATGAATTCTTCAAAATTTTCCGGAATATTTTCCGATGCTTGCGCCGCTGAGCCAAAAATGCTGGCTGTAAAAATAAAAGCGGCGAGAAATAGTTTTGTTTTCTGCATTTTATAAATAATAACGAAATCAAATGCGAGTGTCATTTGGAATGAATTTTGAGGAAAACTGCGGAACTTGCGGCATTTTTATTTTGACAAATTGACGATTTTTGTCATAACAGATACGATAGTATAATCATTTATGCTTAAAAGCGTTAGGGATAGTAGCGCCTGCGAAGCAGTTCTGAAGCGAAGCCAAGCGAAGCGGAGGAATGAGCCGCGCAAGACGGCGAAGTGCGGATAGCCCGGCGGCGACGGTGGAGTTTGCGAGACCAAGCCGCAACGCCCAAAAATAAAGGAGACTTTATAAAAATTTTGCCTGAAATATCGTCAAAGTTTTTATTTACAAGTTTGCGTTGCAAACTTTTTTATTAACTGCACATTCTCGTTGCATTTAAAATGCGGCACTTTGAATGTGCTTAAAAAGTCAATCATAAAACTGAAGTTTTAATCTTGGCTTTTTATGGGAGAAAACAATGGCTGTTATTAAACCAATGATTCGCTCGAACATTTGTATCAACTCGCACCCGATTGGATGCGCTCAGGATACAAGAAATCAGATTGCTTACGTTGTTGAACAGAAGAAAAAACGCGGAACAAAGACTGCGAAAGAGGGCGGATATGCTCCGAAAAACGTGCTTGTTCTTGGCTGCTCAACAGGATACGGACTTGCAAGCCGCATTGCCGCCGCTTTTGAGTTTGGAGCAGACACAATCGGCGTTTGTTTTGTAAATGAACCGACAGAGAAAAAGGCCGGAACTCAGGGATTCTACAACAATTTGGCTTTTGACAAGGAAGCTCAGAAAGCAGGACTGAAGTCAAAGACTTTCAATATGGACGCTTTCTCTGACGAGTGCCGGAAGACAATCATTGACGAGGCGAAAAATCAGGGAATCAAGTTTGACCTTATCGTTTACTCGCTTGCTTCTCCAGTTCGCACTGACCCTGACACAAAAGTTATGTACCGCTCTGTAATCAAGCCGATTGGAACAACTTTCTCAGGCCCGTCTCTCGATATGATGACAGGAAAAATCACGATTCAGGAAGCGAAGCCTGCCGAGGGCGACGATGTTCCGAACACTGTGAAAGTAATGGGCGGAGAAGACTGGGAAAGATGGATTAAGCAGCTCAAAGAGGCTGATGTCCTTGCTGACGGAGTCCGCACCGTGGCTTATTCCTATATCGGACCGAAATACAGCCACCCGATTTATCGCGACGGCACAATCGGAGCTGCAAAAAAGGACTTGGAAGCGCGTGCGCACAACATCGACAGTTCTTTGAAAGATTTGAACGGAGCGGCTTATGTTTCTGTGAACAAGGGACTTGTAACACGCTCTTCAGCGGTTATCCCGATTATCGCGCAGTATCTTGGCGTTCTGTTCAAGATTATGAAGGCGAAGGGAACTCACGAGGGCTGCATCGAGCAGATGGAGCGTCTTTTTGCCGAGCGTCTTTACACAGCGGACAAGAAAGTTCCTGTTGACTCAGAGAACAGAATCCGCGTTGACGACTGGGAGCTTGACCCGGCTGTTCAGGCGCAGGTTGACGAGTTTATGCCGAAAGTAACGGAAGAGACTGTGAACGAATACTGCGACTTGGCAGGACTCCGCCACGACTTCCTTATGATTAACGGATTCGATGTTCCTGGCGTTGACTACAGCAAAGAAATCGACGACATGAGCAAAATTGACTAATTTCTGATTTTTTAGGCTAAAACAGAAGATAGCAGAAAAGCAAAAAAGCAGCCGGATTTTTGAAGTGCGACTTCATTTTTCCGGCTGCTTTTTTTCGTCACATTTTTACTGGGGAACTAAAAAATTTATTTCAAATTCCAGAATTTTTTCGATTCTGAAAATCGGCTTTCTCGCTACGGAAAAAGACTTTTCAAGTAAGCTTTCGATTCAGTCCATTGCTGTTTTGTGTTTTCCCAGCCGTTTATTTTCTTTGTGGATTTTGCGGTGATTCCATCACATTCGAAGTAATAGTCCCAGAAAAGCAAAATAAGCGATGTTATGTAGTCTTTTTCGTCTTCTGAAAGCGGCTTTGAAAAAGTCTTGTTGAGCTTTACTTTTGTTTTTGCCGAGTAAGTGTCCAAAATTGCGTAATTTTCATCGAAAATTTGGATTCTAAAGCCTGCTGTGCCCGTTATTGTGTTGTGCGTTTTTCCGTCTGAATCGACACTTTTCTTGACTCTGAAAACTTTTACTGGAATCAAAGCGTCGTCTTCAAGAGCGAGCGACTCGCCCTCCTCATTTGATTCAAAATTTGAGTTTTTTATAAGATAAATATTATTGTTTTCTTTCCTGTTACGATTTTTATTTCTATGTCCAGCGTTGCTGCTTCTCCAAAAGGCCATAGTGCTTGTCGGAGAGTTTTCTTTTTGACTGAATTTGAGGAAATTTCCGTGCAAAAAAGCTGCTCGCCGTTTTTCTTGAAAATTCCTTTTGTGGAAACACTTTCTTTTTTCTTAAGGTCCCAGCCGGATTCACTCTTTTGAGTCTCATACATTTCAAGCGGATATTCGTTCCAGTTAAACGCTCTGACAGGTTTTGGAGCTGATAAAAAGCTGAAAAATCCGTGAGAAAAATATTTTCTTTCTGTAATCTGCTCCTCATAATTTTCCGGATTTTCAATATACATTGAGTCAATCTTTCCAATCGTTATGCAGGAACAGAAAATCTGTGGAGATAAAAGAGAAATCAGAAATAAAATCAGTTTCGGGAATTTTGTTTTCATAGTTTTCATATTGGAAGTTTTTTTGCTAGTCGTCATATTCGTGCCGCCAAAGCTCGGCAGAGCCGAAAATGTCGTCATTTTCGAATGTCGGAGTGATTACCACACGCGAATTTTTGGGAACTTTCTTGTTCAGTGTTATTTCAGTTTTTTTGGAATCCTTAAATGCGCAAAAATCTTGACTTTTTATATAGTAGCTGGAATCCCATTTTTTGTTCACGTAAACATCAATGTCAACTTCCGGGTTGCTTGGCCATGACGAAAAATAAACGTAGATTCTGTTGTAGCTGCCGTCCGCCCATTCCGCGCTCTCGATTTCTGCGGAAAAGAACACGGATTCAATAAAATCGCTGCATGAGACAATAAAAACCAGCGAGATTATGATATATAAAATCGGTATGCGTTTTTTCATAATTTTCATTTTTACTGAGAATCTCCTGCTAAGATTTTAAATTTTTCGCAGAAAAATACCATAGCGTTTTACGGAAAATTTTGGCGGGGAAAAAATAAAAAGATTGCGGAAAAATTGGAAAAAGATTAGCAAAATTCAAAAATCGAAATTGTAAGAAATGACAAAAAAATTATCGGCAAAACAGAAAACAAAAAACTTCAAATAAGAAAAGGTTAAAGTTATTTCAATATTTATTGACTAAGAAATTTTTGTTTTATAATCTGTTATAAGAAAATAAATAGCTTTGTAAAAAGCAATTTTAAGGAGATATTAGAGATGAAGATTTCGAAAATTTTCTGGGGGGGGGGTAGCCCTTGCCGCGCTTTCATTTGGTTTTGTGTCTTGTTCGGAAGATGATGATGACCCGAACGAGATGATTACAGGAAGCAACAAAAATTATAGCATTGCATACACAAATGATTCTGGTGAAGTAAGCCGCGGATATAATACAACAACTTTTAAGCATCTTGGTGAGCTTGTAAAAATCACAATCAACAATCAGACGTCAAGCTCATATGACGGTGTAATGGGATTCATTTGGGACTTAAAACAGTCAAAAAGTGTGGAAGGCGCAGCTGTAACAGATTCTGGCTATCAGAATTTCTTCACAGTTGGAATCAGAAATAACAAAGGAACACCGGAATATTACATCTCAAAATTTTTCAACGTAACAGATTTGCAGGCGACAAATTTTGGAGCATATAATTCTTCTACAGGCAAAGCTATAACAGTTAGTTCTCATGCAGAGGGAATCGCAAAAACAACGCCTGTAGAAATTGTTGTCTCTGATTTTACAAGTTTGGGTTCTTCTTTTTTGAGCAATGGAACTTTGACTGTTTATGTGGACATTTATCCTGTTTATGAAAATTCATCATACGGTTCTAACATTGCGAAACATAGTTCTTTAGATGCTGCAGGTTCTTATGTTGTAGATTTCTACGCTGAAGATCCGACTGCAAATACAAGTGCAACACCGATTGCCACAAAAACAATTGGAACAAACATTACAGGCTACACAGCAAAACCAGGCCAGTACACACTTGGAGTTTACGCAAATGTGTACGCATATCAGACTCTTAACGGCTCTTGGTATCTTGCAAAAGATTACGCAGACGCAGAAGTTGTTGAAGAGTAATCTTTAGCTGCACATTCTTGCAAAAAAGGCGTTCTCAAACGGGAGCGCCTTTTTTATTCACTTGTTGTGCTTTTACGGAGACCTCAAGCCGCATTTGAAATCTCCGTAGTTTTTTGAACTTTCGTCTGTTTCTAAATCACCTTAATCCTAACTCCGATTCCTAAAGAAAAATACTGCATTGCCGCGCCGGAGTCCTGGCCGGAATCGTAAAAGTCATCTTGCTTTGCGTCCTGAAAATAGTCGCTGAACCAAGTTCCGCGGCTCGCTTTCAGACAAAGAAGCCCCGAAGCGGAAATGTTCAGGTCGAAGAATTTTGAAAGCGCGAAGCTTAATTTTGCGTTCATTTTCAATGCGGGCAATGCCGGAAAATACGCGCTTTGAATCTGCCGGGAATGTTTTGCGTACCATTGCTTCTCGCTGTTTTTTGCCCAGTGCGTGTCCATCGAGTAAAAATAAGCGAACGGAGACGCAAGAAAATCAAAAGAGAAATCCGCTTTCTTGCAGATTTTATAGCGCGCCTTGACGCCAGCCCACGTGTAGAGCGAGTGCCTGTAATAGTCGATTGGCGCGAGATACTGCCTTTTGCCGGTTTCTGGATTCACGCGCGGATAGTGAACTGAGCTTTCATCGTACCACCAGTGCTTTCCGTCGGAATACCAGCCTTCCGCGTCCTCGCGCGAGAAAAAGTCATAATCGTACTGAAAAGAAATCATCGGAGAAAGCGAGAGGTTTTCCAGCACGTCAAAATCATAATAAATGCCGGAAACGACGCTGTAATTCTCGACCGCCTTGTTGTCTCCGACGGAATAAGTCGTCTTCATCGAATAGTCGGAAGTGTTTTTCCAGTCGGAATCGGACATAATTCCAGATTTCAGATTCCGAATTGAAGTCAAAAACGACGTGTCAAAATGAAACCGGCTGCAGCTCGCCTCAATTTCAGCTCCGTAAAGAAAAATCTTTTTGTCCCATGAAAGATAGCTCGCCTTTTTTGAGTCGTCGTCAAATTTTGAATAGTAAAGATATTCGCCAAGATGTCCGCTCGTGTATGAAAAAAGCGGCGCAACGCTGAGATGAAATTTTCCCGTATTTTCTCCGCTTTCTTTTTCGCCGAAAATTTGCGCGCCTGCGTTTTGCAAAGAAAAAATCAAAAAAGAGAGAAGCACGAAAACTTTGAAGCCTGCGACATTTATTTTACATTTCATTTTTTTTAAAATCTTTTGACTTGAAATTTTTGAAATTGCGGAATTTGCGAAGACCGAAATTGCTTAAAAAGCGTTTTTACCATAAAAACAAAAAAGCCCGGAGCAGCGTTTCGAAAAGCCATAAAAACGCGGATTTTCTTTCCGCAGCGTTTAAGCTTTTTGATTCTGTCCGGGCTTCAGCTTGTCAAAATGTCCAAAAAGAAAAAATCATTCTGAAAACAGCGCGCTCCCGTTTTTACATGAATCTGCCTTGCTTTCAGAAATCCGCGCGCACATTCAGCGCGCAAGACTTTTCAGACATTCCGTTTTAAAAGTTCTAAAATTTAGTTTTTTGGGAACTTCGCCTCGAATTCCTGAAGAACTTTTTCCGGAGCCGGCTTCGCGTCAACGTCAACAAGATTTCCTTTCGCCTTGTAGAAGTCGATGAGCGGAGCTGTGGACTCGCGGTAAACTTCAAGTCTGTGCTTGATTGACTCAGGCTTGTCGTCGTCGCGTGTGTAAAGCTCTCCGCCGCATTTGTCGCATTTTCCGGCAACTTTCGGAGGATTGTTCTTCACATGGTACATCTGTCCGCAGTCCTTGCAGCAGATTCTTCCGCCAAGACGCTCCACAACCGCGCTGTCCTCAATGTCAAAGTTCACAGCCGCGTCGATTTTCGCGAAAGTCTCCAGAGCCTCAGCCTGAGGAATTGTGCGCGGAAATCCGTCAAGAATGTAGCCAGCTTTTGTGTCGTCTTTTGAAAGACGGTCCTTCACAAGCCCGATTGTGATTTCATCGCTGACCAAGCCGCCAGCGTCAATAATCGCCTTCGCCTTTTTTCCAAGTTCTGTCTGGTTCTTGATGTTCTCGCGGAAAATGTCGCCTGTTGAAATGTGCGGAATTTTGTAGCTTTCCGCAACCTGCTTCGCCAAAGTTCCTTTTCCAGCTCCCGGTGGTCCTAAGAAAATAAAATTCATTTTTGTCTCCTGTTGTTTATTTTATTTTTTTGATTTCTTTTTTGGGCGTTCCGGCAAAGCTCCGCTTTTCCGTCGGGTCTTTCGAGGTTCCATTCTCGGCCATCACTTCCATGCCAAGTCTTCAAAAACGAAGATTTTCAGGCAAGAACATTTTCAAGAAATTTTTTTCCTGAAAAACCATAATGTCCGCGAACGGCTTCGCCGCCTCTACAGCCCCTAACGCGCTCGCTTTATTTTAGCACACTTACCGTCAGGAACTCAATTTCCGTTTTCCAGCTGAAAAGATTTTTCTGCGCGGAAACAAGCAGAAGATTCCTGATTTTCTCCAAGTCCTCGCCGCCGAGCGCGTTGTAGAGAGCCGAGCCGTAGCTTGATGACTTCGCATCAAACCATTTTGAAATCTCCGCCTCGGTGATTCTCCGTTTTTCCTCGACAACTTTTGTCGCGCTTTTTATGTCGAAATTGTATTTTTTGAAGCTTTCCTTTATTGAAGCTGAATCCCACGCAAAAAGCGGATTGCTTTCATCTCCGAAAAATTCGTTTTCGGCAAGCTGCATTTTCTTCATCATAACGTCAAAATTTTCATCGAGAACCGATGAAGAATTAAGCAGAACTTGGCTTAAAATCAGGTCGCCGATTCTCTGCCCGCTCTTCGGAATCCGCTGGGAAATCACCGCCTTGAAATTTTCAGGCAGAAGAGAATCAGACTTTGAAATCTGGCTTAAACTGTACGCTAGAACGTCCGCAGAGTCCTGAGTTGTAAACGGGTCGCGGAAAAAAATCCTGTCAAAAACAATCTCCTTTTTTGAAAAATCCTCGAGAATCTGCCGGAAAGTCTCCGCCGTAAGAAAATTCTCCTCGGTTTTCGGCCTTGTGACAAGAAGCGGGCGGTCAAGGTCGTCAAGCGTGCGTCCGTACTGCTCCATGATTTCGCGGCCTTTTTCGCTCCGGCAAATTCCGCAGGTGATTCCCTCGGGCGTTTTCCGGCTCACGTCCCAGAGCAAAAGCCCGTCGTCCGCGTTCCAGACAAGCGAGCGAGTGTGGCGTTCAAGCTTCGCAAGCTTTACCATCGCGTCGCGAACGGAAAGCAGAACTTCGGCGCGGTTTGTGTCAAGGCGGCTTCGCCACATTTTGTCAGCCTTGTCCAAAGCAGCTTCCTTGCGCTCGTCTTTCGGGCTGAACGTGAGATTCTCCGTTTTTACAGTCTCGTTCTGTTTGAAATTCTGGTTTATCCACCATTCGCCAATCGGATTCGAGTAGTCGTCGGCAAAATGAGGAAGAGGATGCATTCCGCAGCTTGCGCCAGACGCAGGCTTTTCAGGCGCGATTCCTTCAAGAATCGTCGAAATCTGCATTTCACGGCGGCTCAAGACCTCGTCTCGGATTTTCGCCTCGTAGCCCTGCGTTGTCGGAGTGTAAAAAACGCGGCCGACAAGCTCGCTTGGAAGATACTGCTGCGAGACCCAATGGTCGCGGTAAGCGTGCGGATACAAATATCCGTCGCCATGCCCGAATCCCTCAGCGTCTCTTGAAGAATCCCGTAGATGATTCGGAACTTCCGCGTCCTCTTTTTCAACGCTTGAAAGCGCGTCAAAAAACGCCATCGAAGAATTTGACTTTGGGCAGGTTGAAAGATACAAAGCCGCGTGCGCAAGAAAATACCTTCCCTCCGGAAGCCCTACGCGGTCAAAAGCCTCGGCGCAGCTGTTCACAACAGAAACAGCGTTCGGGTCGGCAAGCCCTGTGTCCTCACATGAGGAAATCAGCATGCGCCGGAAAATAAAATGCGGGTCTTCGCCGGCCCTGACCATGCGCGCAAGCCAGTACATCGCAGCGTCAGGGTCTCGTCCGCGCAGGGACTTTATGAAAGCCGAGATTATGTCGTAATGATAGTCTCCGTCGCGGTCATAAAGAACAACTTTTTTCTGAATTGACTCCTCAGCGGTCTCTTTTGAGATTGAAATCGTGCTTCCATAAGGCGGAACCGGAATTCTCGCTGTGGGGTTCCATTTTTCGGGCGTTGTCTCAACTGCAAGCTCCAGCGCGTTCAAAAGCGAGCGGCAGTCTCCATTCGCGGTGTCAACGAGATGCTCCAGCGCGCCTTTCTCAAACTCGACATTCCAGTGTCCGTAGCCTCGCTCCACGTCTGAAAGAGCCATTCTTGCGGCTTTCATCAAATCGTCTTTTGTGAGCGGCTTTAATTGGAAAACACGGCTTCGGCTTACAAGCGCCTTGTTCACTTCAAAAAATGGATTTTCCGTAGTCGCGCCAATCAGAATTATCGTGCCGTTCTCAACCCACGGCAAAAGCGCGTCCTGCTGGGCCTTGTTCCATCTATGAACCTCATCCACAAAAAGAATCGTGCGGCGGTTGTAGAGCTTGTAAAAATCATCGGCCTTTTTTATCGCGTCTCGAATGTCCGCGACTCCTGTAAGAACCGCGTTCAGCGTTATGAAATTTGACTTTGTGTGATTCGCAATCACGCGGGCAAGCGTTGTCTTTCCTGTTCCCGGCGGGCCGTAGAAAATCACCGAGGAAAGCTGGTCGGCCGCAATCGCACGGCGCAAAAGCCGCCCTTTTCCGACGATATGGTCTTGCCCGATATACTCGTCCAAATTTCGAGGCCGCATCCTTGCTGCAAGCGGCTGTTTCTGTGATTTTGCGTTGTCAAATAAGTCGTCCATAGTTTTCCTGATTACCTCGCCTCGAAATTTGAAAAGCAGGAAAAATATTTCCCGGCATTTGCGCCACGGATGGCGCTTGCAAGAAAGGCAAACCGAACGCCCGAGTTTTTTGGATTAAAAACTCGCAAAAAAGAAAATGAACGGAGGCATTTTCTTTTTGTCATTTGGGCTGCAAGCGGCTGCTTCTGTGATTTTGTGTTGTCAAATAAGTCGTCCATAATTTTCCTGATTTTGCCTGAAAAAAAGTTTCGGGTGCAAGACTCGCGTCCGTCAAAGCGATTATACCACGAAACGGACTTTGACGCAGAGCCGCCACAGCCAGAAAATGAATTTGGTAAACACGTGGCATTTTGCCACGAACTGAAATCCAGCTGGTGAGCGAATGGTATTTTGCCACGAGATAAAAATGAATTAGGCAACGCGTGGCAGATTGAACAAAAGCGCGTCATTGCGAGCCGCGGACATAGTCCGGGCGAAGCAATCCATTTTCATAAAAACGCAAAGCGGTCTCACACACCTACGATTCCATTAAAGGCTGCTTTTTGCCCGTAATTTCTAAAAAAGCAAAAAAAATCGGGCAGTCAGCAGCATAGCCGCAAAACCGCCCGTATCTTAAAAAATAATTTGCCGTTTTCCGCTACTCGCGGTTCCATTCGTCTTCTGACGGATAGTAGCCCCACAAGCCAACATTGTCGAGCGTTGCCGAAGTGCTTGAAGAAGAGCCTGAGAACTCAGCCGCCGCGAAAATCGCAGTGGAATACTCATTTGCGCCGGGATTCACGACAAGCAACGCCGGAACTTCATTATAGGAAGAAAGAGCCGAAGCCGCATTGTTGTCAAAATCCTGAATGGAAGAGCCTGGCTTGTTTGTATCAGTTTTGTCAGCACCCATTGTAACGTGCTGGATGCCGTCCGCAGTGCCGAGAAGCATAAAGTCCTGAGTGAAACCCATTGAAATAATGCTGTCGCTGTCTGTGTCGATAGCAGTCCAAGAAGAACCGTATGTAGAATAATAAATATCGTCGCTGTCGGCAGTGTAGACGCAAGTCGCTTCATCGTCAGCTGTTTCATTTGAGGTTGACGCGCGGTAAGGCGAAAGAATCACGCCGACATTATTAAGAAAAGTCGCGCTGTAAGCCGCCGCAACCGAATATTCAGTTCCGTCATAAGAAAATGTTGAATAATTCGTGCCGTCTGAAAGTGTTCCTGTATTTGTTGTTGTAGATAAAGCAGTCCAATTGGCTGTGCTTGTTTGTTCAGTATCATAATCAATCGCGGAAAGCTCATAAACGCTGCTTCCGTATCTGAAAAATGCTTTTCTGTTGGCTTCTTTAGGAGTATTTGTGCAGAAAATAAAAAAATATGTGCTCGAATAATCAATTGTCAGAAGTCTAGTCCAGTTAGAGCCATCATATCTCCAAAGTCCGCGCTCGTC
This sequence comes from Treponema sp., assembly GCA_034088785.1. GTDB lineage: Bacteria > Spirochaetota > Spirochaetia > Treponematales > Treponemataceae > Treponema_D. The sequence goes on along the minus strand of JAXDVS010000042.1, from coordinate 74,016 downwards.
TCCAACATTGTATCCGTCATCGTCATCTGTAAAAGAAAGCGAAACCGCATAAAGATATTTTTCATCTGCCGCTAGATTATAGATTTTTGCGTTTGTGTCAGGCATATTATCTAGCTTTTCCCACTTGTCTGAGCTGTCATCGCTGCTTGGCCTATAATAAATTCTTCCTGTGGCGGCATAAATATTATCTCCATATCTTACAATCGCTTGAATCGAGCCGCTTACGGTCGGGTCGTTGAGCTTGACTTCGTTTCTGATGTCGGCAAAGATAACGTCGTTGCAGGAAACAAGAGAAAACGCGAGAACAGAAAGAAAAGCGGCAAAAAATGTCTTTAATGATTTTTTCATTTTTCCTGATTCTCCTAGAAGTGATAGCGCGCGGAAATTCCGAACGAGCCGAAAATGCCGTAGTCGTTCTTGCTTGAGTCCGAATACCACTGCGGCATATACATCGCGTTTCCTTCAAGCCCGAAAGACCAGCTCGGCGTAACGCGGTAGTAGACTCCAGCCTGTCCTTCAAGCGTGAGTCCCGGAAAATAAGTCTGGCTAAGATAGTTTTCCATTGCGATTCCGCCTGACAAAGTGATAGGAAACTCGAATCTGCCGTATGTTGGCTGGAAAGTGAAATCCAAAAGGATTGGAATGTAGGTGAAGATGTTCTCTCCAATAGTCGGATTGTAGCCGAACTTCACGTTCAAGCCTACCGCGAACCAGCTTGTGATGAATCTGTGGTAGCCAAGCGAGCCTGCGCCTCCAAGCGACATTTTTCCTGAGCGGTAAAGCGGAAAAGAGCCGCCAAAATTGAGCGGAGCTGTCGCCATCAGGTCAATCTTGATGAACTGGTCGCCCGGCTCATTGTATTTAAAATTCTGTTTTGTCTGGATTTCTTTTTTGTCTTCATCGCCTGAGTTTGCGTCCATGTTCTCATCGGCAAACGCAAACGAAGCGAGCAGGAAAACCGCGGAAAAAAGCGCGAGAAAACGCTTCATAGTTTCTTTTTGTCTCATAGTGTCTCTTTGATATTATTAAATAGATAGTAATTCTACGGAAAATAAGCTATATTTTCAACATTATAAAGAAAAACAATCACGGCAATAAGTTACGGATTCTATTCTGTGGATTTTATAAAAAACGTGTTCATTCGGATTTTCAGATTCAGATTTTTGATTTTCAAGATGAACGCGAAGCAAAATAAAGTTTGAGTTAAAAACTGGAGGAAAAAATGGCTGCTCAGATTATCGATGGAAAGCAGATTGCGCTTGAAGTTCGCGGAGGAGTCGCGGAAAAGGTTGCGGCTCTTAAAGAAAAAGGAATCACGCCTTGCCTTGCTGTTGTTCTCGTCGGAGAAAATCCCGCGTCAGTTTCTTACGTTACAGGAAAGCGCAAGGCACTCGCCGAGGCCGGAATGATGGACAAGTCTGTGGAGCTGCCAGAAAGCACAAGCGAGGAAGAGCTTCTTTCATTGATTGAGAAACTGAACAAGGACGATTCAGTTCACGGAATTCTGGTGCAGCTGCCGCTTCCAAAGCATATAAATGAAGACAAAGTGATAATGGCAATCTCGCCTGAGAAAGATGTTGATGGCTTCCATCCTGTTAATGTGGGAAATCTCGTGATTGGAAAAAAGGCTTTTCTGCCTTGCACTCCGCACGGAATCATCGTTCTGCTTAAAAAAATGGGAATCGAGACAAGCGGAAAGCACGCGGTTGTTGTCGGACGATCGAATATCGTAGGAAAGCCAGTCGCGCTTCTTCTTGCCCGCCGCGATGTGAACTGCACTGTAACTCTTTGCCACACAGGAACGAAAAACATGGCGGAAATCACAAGGCAGGCGGACATTCTCGTTGTGGCTTCAGGACATCCGCACACGGTTACGGCAGATATGGTGAAGGACGGAGCTGTTGTCATTGACGTCGGCGTGAACCGGATTCCAGACGAAACAAAGAAAAAAGGCTACCGCCTGGTTGGAGACTGCGACTTTGACACAATCAAGGAAAAAGCGAGCTTTATAACGCCAGTTCCGGGCGGAGTCGGTCCTATGACAATCGCAATGCTGATGTACAACACGCTTGAAGCCGCGGAAAACAGAATCAATTAAAATTGATATGGTAGACATTCAGAACACAGCCGACACGCGGGAAGTTCCGCTTGAAAAAGTCGGCGTAAAAAACGTGAAATATCCTCTTCAGGTGCTGGACAAGGCGAACAGCGTGCAGAACACGACGGCTTCGGTGAATCTTTTCGTGAATCTGCCGCACAATTTCAAAGGCACGCACATGAGCCGCTTCATTCAGGTTTTCCACAAGTACCACAAGGACATCTCGATGAACAATTTTCTCGATATGCTTGAGGAAATCCGCACAAAGCTCGATGCTCAGCGCGCGTTCGGAAGAATCACTTTTCCTTATTTTGTCGAAAAGCTCTCGCCTGTCACAAAGTCTCCGGGAATGATGGAGTATACCTGCACTTACGAGGGAGAAAGCTCGGTTCTGCAGGAGAACGCGAAAGACGGCAACGTGAAAAAAGATTGCGATGAAGAAAACGGGAAAAATTCAGAAAGTTCAGAGAAAAAAATTCCGCAGGAAGTTTCTAGGGAAATTTCCAAAAAATTCTTTGTGTCGATAAAAGTTCCGATTGCGACTCTCTGCCCATGCTCAAAGGCGATTTCAGAATACGGAGCGCACAACCAGCGCGGATTCGTTAAAGTGAAGATTCTCTACTCGAAATTCTTCTGGATTGAGGACGTAATCTCGATGATAGAAGACTGCGCCTCAACTCCGCTTTATTCGGTCCTAAAGCGCGTCGACGAGAAATTTGTTACAGAGCATGCGTATGACAATCCGCGTTTTGTTGAAGATGTTGTGCGCGAGGTTTATCTCGGACTAAAGAAAATGGGCTTTAAAGGATTCACAGTCGAGGCGGAGACGGAGGAAAGCATTCATTTTCACAATGCGTATGCTTGTGCTGAGATGTAAAATTACTTCCTTGTAATTTTACATCTCACTAGAAAATTCTGTTCACCTAAAGGCAAACAGAATTTTCTCTCTTTGCTTTGCTGCCGCATCCGTGCGGCAGACTTTTGTGACTGTAATTTTTATCCTGACGAGAATTTTTTGAGAAAAGCAAGAAGTGAAAGCGAAAAAATTCTCTCTTTGTATTATTGCGCGACGCAACGCCCGCTAGCATCGCACCGTGCGGCGGATTTAGTTGCTTTATTGCGCGGCGGATTTTGCCGCTAAAATTTTTGATTGAAATAAGATGCGGCGCGAAATCATCTGATTTATCTTGCGTTTTTCAGCGGCTCGGTCAGTTCCGGGTGATGCTCAAAGTGCATATTGTCAAAAATCACCCAGTTTCCGCCCCAGATAAATCCGTTTTTCTCGAAGATTTTTATGACTTTGTCGCTTGGACTCCATCGCCTTTCCAGCGGAATCATCATCCATCTGTCGCCGAGCTTGTCTTTTTCCCAGCTCCAGTAAATCGCCTTGCCGCGAAGCCTCGCAGGAAGCACGTCGATACTAATTCCGTATGAATGGAACGATTTTCGGCTTGTTCCCAAAATCACGCGCCAGTAGTAAGCGTCTGCGGATTTCAGCTCATCGACAAACGTTTTCACATCATTGTTATCTTCCGCCTCTTCCAGAATCTCCGACTCGACTTTTTTTACCTGCGGAAGAATTCTCTCGTGGATTTTCGTCCGTTTTCCAAGAAAAGTCGTGCTTATTATGTGCTCCTCGATTGTCGCCCGCGACTTTGCCGAATAGATAAAGTCAAAAAAGAACATCGGAGTGCCGGCCTGGTTCCGCCTGCTTGAAGCCGAGCCGAAATGCGAAATCTCGTCGATTTCCGCCTGAGTGTAAGTTTTTGGGTCTCGCTGACGGTTCTCGTAATGATATTGAAGCGGCCAGTATTCAGATTTGCGCGAAAGCTCCTCTTTTGGAAGAAGCCTGCCGTCCGCCCAGTACAGAACCGCGCTTTTTTTCGGATTCTTTTTGATTTCGTTCCGGTTTTCAAAGGAATTTACAGTCAGAAAAATTTTCCAGTCGAAAGTCTCAATGTCGAACTGCGGCTCAAAATCGACATCAGGATAGCACTTCATAAACTCCAAAAGTTTTTTCGGATAGAAAAATTTCTGAATCGGCTTTTGAAGCAGCATTTTGACAAGGCAAGGAAAATCTTTTCCGCCGTCAGAAAAAAGCGGAAAAACAGCAATCACAGCAAAAAACACAAAAAACGCAGCAAGATTTTTTTTCATAAAAGCTAAGAAGATTATAATTCAAAAAGTGTGGGTTGGGAAATTATAAGATGGAAAATGTGTATGAAGAGAAATGTTGTGGGCGTGGTTGCTAGAAAAAATACTTTTTATGCCGAAATGCTGCTGTTTTCCACAATATTCCCCATTTATCCCTTACAGTTCCCGCAGCACGTACTTGAAGTAATGGTTTTTCACTTTCGCCTGGTTCATCAGCTCGCCCCATGAGGAGAATTTTGTCTCCTGAAAGCTCCTCGAGAATCTGATTTGCTGTTTTCCTTTTTCGTCGGTGTCGAGCAGGAGCGTGTAGTCGGTTCCGTCGTGCGTAAAGTCGAATCTTCCGACTGTCTCCAAAGTGAATTTTAGTTCTGATTCTGTCATAACGTTTTTGTTTCTCGTTTTTTTCTGCGTCTTTATGATTTCTGCAAGCTGCTGAATGTTTTCAGGTTTTGTTTTATCCGATTCAAAATGCTTGCAGGCAGATTCCGAAAGCTGGCTGGCGAAATATCAAAGATTTGTCGCTTTTGCTAAAATCTTTTGTCTTTTTCTGCCGAATTCTGCCTGAGCTGCATTTATGTCAAATAAAATCTTTTCAGGAGATTTTTTCTGTGATTGCTGAGGCGACTTTTTCACCGTCCATCGCCGACGAGCCGATTCCGCCTGAGTATCCCGAGCCTTCTCCGCAAGGATAAAGATTTTTGAGCTGTTCGCACTCAAGCGTCTCCTTGTTTCTTAAGATTCTGACCGGCGTGCTTGTCCTTGTTTCGCTTGCAATCAGAAGAGCCTCGTCGCAGATAAATCCGTGCATATTTTTGTCAAAATCCTTGAATCCTGCTTCAAGCCGTTTTTTTATGCTTTCCGGAAGCCATTTGTCGAGCCTGCTTGAAACAACTCCCGGCTTGTAGCTTGTCTCAGGAAGATTTCTTGATTCTTTGTGATTTAAGAAATCGACGAGACGCTGCGCCGGTGCGAACTGTCCGCTTCCCTGCCTGAAAGTCTCTTCCTCAAGCCAAGTGCGCGCGTAAAGTCCGGCAAGGGCTGGGCAGCCGTCTTTTTTTGCCTGCTCCTTGAATTCAGAAGGAATGTCTTCCGGCCGTCTTTCAACAACGATTGCCGCGTTGCTCCATTTGCTGTTTCTGCCTGAAGCCGACATTCCGTTTATAACAATCTGGTTTTCGGCTGTGGCGCAAGGAACAACGTATCCGCCTGGACACATGCAGAAGCTGTAAACGCCTCGTCCGTCTTCCTGGGCTGTAAGCCTGTATTCTGCGGCCTGCGGCATCTGCTTTCCGTGGAACTGGATTGAGTCGATTAAAGAGCGCGGATGCTCAACGCGAACACCGACCGCGAATGTTTTTGCCTCGAGCGCATCTGGAGCGGCTTTTGCGACCATCTTGTAGATGTCAACCGCGGAATGTCCAGTTGCGAGAATCACCGCGTCTCCGAGCATTTCTTTTTCATCGCCTGTCTTCAGATTTTTTGTCTTGATTCCCTTCACAATTTTTTCGCCGTCTTTGTTTTCGACGATTAAGTCTGTGCAGAGCGTGTTGAAATGGAATTCTCCGCCCAGCGAGATTATTTTCCCGCGCATTTTCTCGATGATTCCCGGAAGCTTGTCTGTTCCGATGTGAGGATGCGAGTCTGTGAGAATATTCCCGTCCGCGCCGAATTCAACGAAGATTCTGTAGATTTTTCCGATGTCTCCGCGCTTGTTTGAGCGCGTATAAAGCTTTCCGTCCGAGAAAGTTCCGGCTCCGCCTTCGCCAAAGCAGTAGTTTGACTGGCTGTTGAGCTTGCCTTCTTTTTCAAGCTCGGTGATGTCGCCTTTCCGCTCGCTTGCGTCCGCGCCGCGTTCAATCAGGATTGGCTTTATTCCGCTTTCGAGCAGTTTGAACGCCGCGTAAAGTCCTGCCGGCCCTGATCCGACGATTACAACTGTGCGCTTTCCGTCGGCGTGTTTCCAGACCGGAATCGTCTCTCCGTCGCCGTTCGGCTCTTCTCCGATGTAGATTTTGTAGCGGAGAATCATTTTGAGCTGGCCGTGGCGCGCGTCAATCGATTTTTTTATGAAGACAGACTTGAATCCGTCTTTTGAAGTCTTTATGTCTTTTTTTTGAATCGCCTTTAGAAGCTCGGAATTGATGATTTCCTGATTTTTCTCGTCGTTAGGCTTTAATGTGATTGAAACGTCAAAATTCATAGATTTAATATACAGAATTTTCTGATAATTATGAAGTGAGGGCGATTTTTGTCTGTGAAAAATGCAAATTTTGACTTTTTTGACTGGATTTTTTTCGATTGAGAAAATGAAGAATTTTTTTTGAGTTTCCGATTTTTATGAATTTTTGACGGCAGACTTTTTTCAATTCAGAATCCGCAAAATTCGTCATCTAAAAAAATAATAATATTCTGAAAATTTTAGATGACAATTCTTATTCTTGACTGTGCAGAATCTTGTTGATTGCGTTTCTCATTCTTTTGTAGGATTCGGAGCCTGAAATCTCGCGCTTTTGAATGAATCCGACTTCGTAGTAGCCGAGCGCGTTTCCTGCCGCGTGGCAAGTGAAGCCTTTCGCGTACGGGCCTTGCGTAAGGACAATGTGCGGAATCAGCCCGATTCCAAGCCCCAGCTGAACCAGAGCCATAATCGCCTCGTTTCCCTCGGTTTCGGCCGCAATCATCGGCTTTACGTTCCGCGACTTTATCCAAAGCTCAAAACGCTCGCGCGCAAGCCCGGTTTTCGGCAGAATCAGCGGAACGGAGCTTACAATGTCCTGCGGGCTTCCCGAGACGTTCTCGTAAGGCGAGCCTATGCTTGCCGCAAACACAAGCGGCGTTCTGTGAACTGGAATCGCGTCAATCTGCGCGGAATATCCTTCCTCGTCTGATGGAATCGCCGCAACCGCCACGTCCGCCCGTCCTGTCTTTACCGCCGCTGTCGCTCCGGCAGGGTCTCCTGTCTCAATCTCAATGTGAATCAGCGGATATTTTTCAGAAAGCGTTTTAAGAAAAGTCGGAATTATCGAGTAGCAAGCCGTTACAGACGCGTAAAGCCTTAGAGTTCCTGCAATCTCGTTGTTCTGGCTTTTGAACGAGTTGAACACGTCTTCCTTTTGCTCAAGGCAGCTTTTCGCGAAATCGGAGAATCTTTTTCCTGCCTGCGTGAGCTTCACGTCTCGGTTTGTGCGGTCAACAAGCGGCGTTCCGGCTTCCTCTTCGAGCCGTGACACAAGCCGGCTTAGCGCGGAAGGGCTTAAATTCACTTTTTCCGCCGTGCGCGCAAAATGAAGCGTTTTTGAAAGCGTGTAGAAAGCGTTCAGCTCAAAAAAATCCATAGGATGATTTTAATATAAAAAAACTTTTTTGAAGAGTGCGGAGAATTTTCTGTTTGTTTTTTAGTTTTTTTTGCAAGTTTCTTCTTTAAAAATGATTTTGAAATATCAGAAAATTACAAAAAAAAACACATTTTAATTTTTCCGCCGTGATGTAGCATTATAGAAAAATCAAGATTTTTTCAAAAACGGAGGAATTAAAAATGTTCAAAAAATTGTCTTTGATTTGTGCTGCTGTTTTGGCTGGCGGACTTATGTTTGCCGAGCCTCTCACTGCTGACGGCGGAGCTTCTCCTGCAAGCGCAGGCTCTGTGAACGCAGAATGGAAATGGGACAAAATCCCTAAGTCAAAAATCGGAACAGACTGGATGTCTTTCAGAAAGCCTGTTGTCCTTGAAGCTGTAGCTGGCTCGAAAGGTGCTTCTTTTCAGCTTGACAACGGCGAGGCGAAATTCAAGCAGGAAGACTACGTTGCTATTTACCACAACAACGCTGATTCTTGCCGTCTTGAAAATCTGAAGAAAAAGAGAAAGTGCGAGTATCTTTTGAAGATTGACGATGCCGCGACAATCACTCTTTCTATCGCTGGAAACGGCGGAAAATCTCCTTCAAGACTTATCTGCCTTGTAAAAGACGACGAGACAATCGCGGACGCAGCTGCTCCTTTGACACCGATTCTTTTTGCTGACAATCTTTCTGGAGATGAAGCTCCGTTTGAGATTACTTACAGCAATGCTCCAGCCGGAACATACAGAATCTATGCGAACGGCTCAAGAATCGTGAAAGTTTCTGCAAAGAACTAACTTTTAGAAAATCTCTTTGAAACAAAAAAGTAGAACGGCGGCGGTCTGAAAACTGTCGCCGTTTTTTGAATTTTGTAAACTGCCTTGAAATTGTTTCTGGGCAGTTTTTTCATGCAGAATTTGCCTTTGAAATGGTTAAAAAATATTGTCATGCTGAATTTAATGCGGGCAAAAAACTGCGTGGTCAAGAGACCACGCTTTCAGAATGACGTGCTTTTTTGAGCGGTGTCGTTATTTTTCTGCCTTATTTTTCCATTATTTTGTCGATTGATTTTATGCACGCGTTTCTAAGTCCGGCTTCTTCAAGAGCCGCAACTCCGCGGATTGTGCTTCCCGCTGGCGAGCAGACATTGTCCTTTAGAACAGCCGGGTGCGTTCCTGTTTCGAGCTGGAGCTTAGCAGAACCGAGAACGGTCTGGCTTACAAGCTTGTAGGCTGTTGCGCGCGGAATTCCGTATTTTACAGCCGCGTCAGCGTACGCTTCAAGGAACAAGTCCACAAAGGCAGGCCCGCAGCCGCTTATAGCTCCGCCGATTCCCATAAGATTGTCGGGAAGCTCTTCTGCCGTTCCAAGCGCGGAAAAAAGCTCCCAGACTTCTTTTCTTTCATCTGGTTCAAGCGAATTTGATTTTTCAAAGAGAAAAACGCCTTCGCCGACCATTGCTGGCGTGTTCGGCATTACAAACTGGACTCTTGTGCTTGGGTCAAGATATTTCTGGTATTTCTCGAAATTCCAGCCGAGCGCGATTGAAATCAGGGCTTTGCCTTTGAGATTCTCTTTTATTTCTTTCAGGACTTCTTCAATCTGATAAGGCTTGCATGCCATAAAAACTGTGTTGGCATTTGAAACTGCCTCTTCAAGCGAGCCGCAAGGCGTGAATCCGAATTTTTTTGCGTTCTCCGCGAGTTTTTTCTGGTTCGGAGCGTATGCGAAAACGTCTGCCGCCTTGATTTTGCCCGACTTCACAAATCCGTCTGTCAAAGCCTGAGCCATGTTTCCCATTCCGATAAAAGCGATTTTTTCCATAATCTTTCCTTTTGAGGAAACTGCCGACTTTTCAAAAGTCTCTTTCTGAATTGAAGGCAGTCTCTGAGAGCTAAAACTCAACGCGTTTTTACTGCGCCAAAAACAACGTTCCTTTCGCATTTCCGCTTGTAAGGTCGTCAAGAATATTTTCCTTTCCGCCGTTCGCGAGAAGAAGCGGAATTCCGTAAGGAGTCGTTTTTTACGCCGCCTGAATTTTTGTCTCGATTCCGCCTGTTCCGAAGCTGTTTGTGCCGCCTATGTGGATTTTCGCGCGAAGCTCCGGGATTGAGGCGACTGTCTCCACGAGCTTTGCGTCAGGATTTGTCTTCGGATTGTCAGTGTAGACTCCGTCGATGTCGCTGAAAAGAATCAGCAAGTCCGCGCTCCAGAGAATCGCCGTTAGCGCGCTGAGGTTGTCGTTGTCTCCGATTGAGAATTCGAGCGTTGAAACAGAGTCGTTCTCGTTTATGATTGGAACAACGTCCTCGTCTGCGAGCGTGAAAAGCGTATTTCTGATGTTCAGCGAGCGGTTGTTGTCCTCAAAGTCCTCTTTTGTGAGAAGAAGCTGACCGATGTGGATTCCCTGCTCGTTGAAAGCCTTTCTCCACTGCGCCATAAGCTCAACCTGGCCGATTGCGCAAAGAGCCTGCCTGAAATGCAAATCCTTTTTTCTTGCCCATTCTTTGAGCGTTGAGACTCCCGAAACCTGCGCTCCGGAAGAGACGACCACAAGCTGCTTGCCCGCGTCAATAAGATTCTTGCATTGTCGCGCGAAATTCGCCATGAATTCCGTGTTCTGCGTGCCGTCCGCCTTTGCAAGCGTGTTCGAGCCGATTTTTATTACAATTTTCCGTGAGGAATGAATCGCTTCCTCGATTTTGCTTGTCTGTGTTGCCTTGCTCATATTTTTCTCTTTGACTTTTAGTTTTGAAGATTTTTATGATTTTTATCTCGTTTGCCCGTCGCCGTCAATCAGATATTTTGTCGTTGTGAGGGCTTTTATTCCAATCGGACCGCGCGCGTGGAGCTTTTGCGTCGAGATTCCAAGCTCCGCCCCGAATCCGAATTCTCCGCCGTCAGTAAAGCGCGTGCTTGAATTCACGTAGACGCATGCTGCGTCAACTTTTGACTGGAAAAGCCGCGCGTGGTTTCTGTCGTTTGTGACGATACATTCTGAATGTTTTGTGTTGTGCGAGTTGATGAACGAAATCGCCTCGTCAAGACTAGAGACAACTTTTACCGCGCAGATAAAGTCAAGAAATTCAAACCCGAAATCTTCTTCTGCCGCTTTTTTAAGATTCAGATTTTCAAGTTTCTTGTTCTCTTTGTTTTTGAGATTTCCGATTATCTCGAATGATTTTTCGTCGCAGCGAAGCTCCACCTTTCCGGCAAACTTGCAGGCGAGCTTTGGAAGAAATGAAGCCGCGGTTTTCTCGTTCACGAGAATGCATTCAATCGCGTTGCAGGCTCCTGGACGCTGTGTTTTCGCATTCCATGCGATGTTCAAAGCCATTTCCTCGTCCGCGCTTTCATCGATGTAAAGATGGCAGACACCCGCTCCTGTCTGGATAACAGGAATTTTCGCCTTTTCAACAACCATGTTTATCAGCTTTGCGCCGCCGCGCGGAAGAGCGACATCGATTTTTCCTGTCGCGGTCAGAATCTGCTCGACTTCGTCGTGGCTTTCGCAAGGGGCAAGCTCAATCGCGTCTGGAATTCCGAATCCTTTTGCGTTTGAAGAATTCAAGCCGTCTTTTATCGCTTTTTCAATCGCCCTGTTTGAATTTATCGCGGAGGATGAGCCGCGGAGAAGAATCGCGTTTCCGCTTTTGTATGCAAGGCAGAACGCGTCCGCCGTAACGTTCGGGCGGCTTTCATAGATAATAGCGATTACGCCGAGCGGAACCCGCACTTGCCGGATTGTCATTCCCTGCGGAGTTTTCCAGCCTGCTGTCTCTTCTCCAATCGGGTCGGTCTGGCTTATTATTGTTTTGATTGAATCAAGAATCGAGCTGATTTTTTTGTCGTCGAGAGCGAGCCGCTCAACAAGGCTTTCCGACATTCCTTTTGCGCGCGCGTTTTCGACATCTTTCGCATTCGCCTCAAGGATTTTTGTTCTGTTTTCTTCTATTGAAATTGCTACCGCTTCAAGCGCGGCGTTTTTTTGCGCCGCAGTCTGCAATGCAAGCTGTTCAGAAGCGGCGCGGAGTTTTTTGCATATTGAGTCAATGTCCATAGGCTTGCCGTTAGTAGTTTGCAAGAAAATACATCGCAATCAGAAGGACTGCCTTGTTTTTTTCGTTTGTCCAGCTGTTTGTGTCTGGGAGATTTTTTGCGTACCAGCAGAAAATTCCGAATTCCGGGTCGATTCTAAGCGCGTATTCCTCGAACTCGTCTGACTTGCAGACTGCGCCGAACATAAGGTAAATCACGGAGTTAAGAATCTGCTTGAATGAGGCGAAGCCGTCCGCCCACTTGTTCTGTTCGATTAACGCGCAGTATTTTTCAAGGCGCACGAGAACCGCCTCTTTCTGCATTGCGTCCGACTCTTCAATCCATGTTTTCTCGATTAAAAGCGAGAGATTTTTCTTGAAGCTCTGCACGAGCTTTTCTGAATTTTCGGGGTCAAAATCTGTGCCGAACTGTGAAGCAATCACTTTTGATGATTTTTTGATTTCGTTTATATCGTCAGAAGAAAGAAGAACGCCAAGCGAGTTTATAACGTTTTCACCAACAAATTCTTTTATTAAATCCGAATTTTTCATACGCCTTAATCTTAGAAAAATCTTGCCTTTTATTCAAGGACATCAAAGACGCAGAAGCGGAGAAGCCCTTGAAATCAGGCGTTCCGGGCGTTTGTTTTGAGATTTGTCATGCAATGAATTTTCTCGCCATGCTGAATTCGAATTTGTTCACGAAGCCGCTTGGTTTCAGAATTTGTGAAAAATTAATTTATAGATTCCGAATCAAGTTCGGAATGATGTGCTTTGTCATGCTGAACTCGATTCAGCATCGTTAAAATTGCGATTACGGATTCCGAAGCAAGTTCGGAATGACAGGCTTTCGTCTGAAATGTTAATTTGTCATGCTGAATTTATTTCAGAATCTGCTTAAAATTGCGATTACAGATTCCGAAGTAAATTCGGAATGACGTGCGTTGATTCTAAATGACAAGCTTTGGTTCAGAATGGCGCGTTTTTGCCCATGCTTTTTTCAGAATTTGAACTTTGTTTCCGTAAAATCTTAATGGTGATTTTTTGCCCAGTTTCTCGGGCTTAGGCCGGTGTTTTTCTTGAACACGCTCGAGAAATAGTTCTGGTTCTGAAAGCCGAGCCTTGCCGCGATTTCAGTTAGCTTTATCGAGTCAATCTGGAGAAGCTTTTTCGCCTGCTCAATCTTTAGCTTTTCATGCAGCGTCTGGATTGTGTAGCCTGTAAGCTCTTTCGCTCGCCGCACAAGATGACTCTTGCTCACGGAAAGGTCGTCAGACATCTGGTCAAGATTCGTCATCTCGTTGATATGGTCGAGAAGATAGTTTGTAATCTGCGTTGCGGTAAGCCCTGAGTGCCGCTCGTCGTCTTCCTTTGGAATGTTCAGGACGCTTATGAGCTGGTCGTTGTTCACAAAAAGTGATTTGTCCTTTGTTCTTCCCTCGTGAATGTAGACTTGGTTCAGCGCGTTGCTCAAAAGAAGCCCGACAGTGTCGCATAGCGGAATATTCTGGCTTCCCACTTCAAGAAAAGCGTAGCCGAAATATTTTTCTCCGTGGTGCAGAGTCTCGAGAATTACGTTGAAACGCCGGTTTTGCGGAAAAAGCGTTTTTGGAAGCAGAATCGGCTCCTGAACTTTTAGCGGAAGCTTTCCCTTGAACATGAACGGAACTTCAGGCAGAACAAGCTCCACGCTCGCGGCTCCGATGTCTGAGGTCATATTCTCGCTGAGCGCGAGAACGATTCCTGAAATGCCCATCTCGCCGAGCTGAAGACGCAAAACGTCCTGAATCTGCTTGCCGGAAGTTGCCGAGGCGAAATTTATCGCAATCTGCGAGAGATTGTTCATTGAGTACATTCCGTCGTAGCGCGAGACTTTGTCGTATTCGGTGAAGACCGAGCTTAGCGTCCTAAGCTGATGAAAAATGTTTTCGATTTTAAGAAATTGCGCGTCGTTTTCTTTCACCATCGGAAGAACGAGACGCCGCAGGCGCGAGATATACTGCTGCAAGTCCGTGTTCACAAGGCTTGCGTCCTTTCTCATATCCTGAAGAAATTTCTGGCACCAGACAAGCATCGCGCTGGTTTTTCGCTCCTCGTAAATGTCGATAAAAATCGCGTCGATAAGGCTTGAAATCGTGCTTTCAGGAAGCATCGGAAAAATTTCCCGGATTTTCTGGAAGAACGCGGTTCTGAAATCTTCCTCCGAGACGCTCGAGTCCGGAAGAAGCGACTTTTCGTTTATGCTGAAATCGCCTGCCTCTACAACCGCCTTTTCAAAGCAGCCGCACGACTGTCGCACAAGAAGCGATGTCGGAACTGAAACCGTCTCGAAATCTCTTCTTGGCTCCATGATTCTGTCAATCAGAAGCTCCACTGCGGAATATCCGCGCTTGAAATATTCAAGGTCGAGCGTTGTTACAGGCGAGCGCGCGGAAATTCCCGCGTACTGGTTGTTGAATCCTGTTACAGCAACGTCCATCGGAACTGAAATTCCGTGCTTGTCTAGAGATTCAATCACAGAAGCCGCGATAATGTCGCTTGAAGTTACGATGCAGTCAATCTCGCAGTGTCCGTTCTTCACAAAACGCTGGACAAATTCTTCCATTGAGTCTGAAATGCTCGCCGAGTCCATATCCTTTGCCATGAAAACGGAGCCTTCAATCTCCTGAATTCCGTGCTTTGCGAGCTGCTCGTGGTAGCAGCTGAGACGGTCCTTGTGCGGAGACGAGCTTAAAGAGCCGACAAAAGCGAATTTCGTGTAATGGTGCTGTGCGACAAGGTGATTTATCAGAATCTCGATTGAATATCTGTTGTCGATTCTGACCGACGGAATTCCCGGAATGTCGAGATAGCCGATGTCAACCATCGGAAGAGGCTTTAGCTTTGAAAAAGTCTTTATGATTGTGTCGCTGTCCAAAAATTCCCGGAGAGACGAAGCCCATGTTACAAGCCCGTCAACAAGCGGCATGCGCATAAATTTGAAAGTCTTCAAGTAATGCTTGATGAAGTTAATATCGTCGAAAAGCGAGTATTTGATTGCGCCCGCGAAATTGATGAAATTCAGGTCGTAGTCGCTCGCGGCCTTTTGCATTCCGGCAAGATACTCCTGTCCGATAAACGAGCGGAAATCCGCGATTCCTGTAAATCCGATTGTGACGCGGCTCCCCGAATTTTTGCGGTTTGCAAGAAATGCTCTTCTCTTAGATATTCCCGAATACATACAAAAAATTATAGCACAAAATGATTATTTTTTAACAGCAATTGGAGAGATTTTATAGATTAGGCGGAGGAGACTGAAAAGACGTGGGTCGGGCGGAAATGTGGTTTTCGGCGGAAAATAAAAGTAAAAAATCCCCGCAGCTTCAAGAAATGAAACTGCGGGGGAAAATCTAGCATTTGCTTAATTTTTAGTCAAAGCTTACATAGATTGCAGGAACATATACTGTTCCGCTGTTGCCTGTTACAGACAATGTGATTGTCGCTTCCTCTGTTCCTGTGTACTGGAATGAAGATGAATTTTCATCTGTCAAAGAGTCGCCTGAAAGAGTTGCAGAAGTTTTTTCCACAGTGGTTGTGCTGAACAAAGATGTGTCGATTTCTGTGCCTTCTGAATTCACTGCGCTTACCGTAAGGGAAGTTCTGCTGTATTGGTCATTTGCAACATAAACTGTGCAGGCTCCTCCAACGGTAAAGCTTAATGTGCTGCTGTTATAAAAATACGCGCCGTATGTGGAATTTTTATAATACATGCTTTTATAAGAAACTTTTCCTTCTGAACCGCTAGAAGCCGCCCCCCCCGTCGAGCAAGAGGCTAGCAGTGTTCTTAAATCTAGAAGCTCGTTGCTTGAAATTGTTGCTGAGTAATCGGCTTCTGTAACTATGACTTTTGAAAGATAAATTTCTCCGCCGAAAGAAAATGTAATGTTTGCCGAAGTCTCATCTCCAGCAGTGTATGTTAATGTCAATTCCTCAGGAGAACTTTTGTGGTCGCCGCTGGAAGCAGAAAGAGAAGAGACATCGAAGCTGCCTGTTGAATCGCTTGAGGAAACAGTTACTTCAGAAGCGGCTTTTGAATATGAGTTGCAAATGGTAATTGTTGATGAGCCTGCTACAGGAATTGTAAGAGTTCCGTCTGCTGCCCATATCCAACCATAACTTGAACTATGATATTTGCCATTAGTTGAAGAGAACTTTCCAAAATCATATTCGCCTATGTCTGAAACTCCGCTTACGCCTGTAAAGTTTATAGAATAAGCAGAATCTACCGTGCTTGTGTCTTTTACAGTTACAGAATAGCTTGCAGTAACGCTCGTGCATCCGTCAAGGGATGCTGTCGCAGTGATTGTAGCAATGCCGATTCCAGCTGCTGTAACTTCGCCTGTTGAGGAATCAACTGCGGCAATGCTTGTGGAACTAGAAGCGTAAGAAACTGTCGGTGTTGAACCGTTGCTTGCTGTTGCAGATGTTGTCTGAGTTGATGAGGCAGTTCCGTTCAAATCAAGAGTTACAGATGAAGTCTCGAAATCTGAAATAGAAAGCGTTACATCAGAAACTTCCTCTTCATACTCGCCAATGTCAACTCTCACATAATAAATCGCAGGAGCATAAGCAGAGCCTGCTCTGCAGATTGTGTAAGTTCCAGATGTTATACTCCAGACATAAGTTGCATCTGCTGTCGGAGCAGAAGATGGGTTTGTGCTCCAAGCTGTTGCCTCGCCGCCGTTGCTTGCTTTGATTGCCAATGTGTCAGCAGTTACATTGTTGTCAGAACAGTAGCCAGCATAAACGGTGACTTTCGCATTCTTTGTAACAGAGAATGTAACAGTGCCGCTAGAATTCATCTTGATTCCAGTTGAAATGCTTGCAGTTGTGCCGTCAATAAGCTCAACGGATTTTACGCTTCCAAGAGTTACACCGCTAGTTGTTCCTATTGTGAATACAGAATTGTTTGTTCCGGCAGAGCCGCCAAGACCAGTTCCATTTCCGCTCGCTGTAATAGAGCTAGAATCTTTAGAATCATACCATTCTGCGCTTTCCCAAGTTGCTTCGGCTGGCTCGCAAGAAATTGTGCCTGTTGTTCCAGGGGCGTCGCAGGCTGTCGCTGTGAAAATTACGCTTCCGGCAGAAACAAACGTCGCTGTTCCTGTGTATTTGTCTATTGTTCCGACAGATTCATCGCTAGAACTCCAAATAACATCTGCATTTGTAGCAGAGTCAGGCAAGACTGCGGCGGATAATTGCACTGGAACGCCTACTGTGAAAGAATCAGAATCTGATGAAACTGCAATTGATGTTACAGGAGTGTAAGAAAGTGAGTCATCATACTCGACTACAATCTTTGTTATATAAGAAGTGGACCTTGCGGTAACAACCACCGAAGTTGCGGAGGTGTCATAAACGACATAGGCTTTCTCAACAGTCGCCTGAGTAGAACTGTTGTTGAAATCATAAATCGCATAGCCTTGAGTTCCAGCAGTAATTGTTCCATATCCGGCATAGAATCCTGTTACATATACTGTGCAAGGTCCTGTAATAGGCAAGGTTATTGAAGAGCCGCTAGCTCCTGAAACTGAACCTGAGCTATGATGAGAGAAGCCTGAAATTGTCAGGTCTGTATAAGTAGAAGCCGGGTCAGAAACAGAAAGGTCGTAAACTGTTGATTCCAATTCTGTTTCTCCGTCGAGCAAGGCTGATGAGCTGTCATCAGTTACAGTCCAGCCATTGTCGCTTATCACAGAGTCTATGTCCCATTCGTTGTCAGAATCTTTTTGAAATTTATGAGAAGCGGTGTTGTAAATTCTATTCAAGATATTTTTTCGTCCGCAATATTCTGCGCTTTCCACAGAAGAGCTAAGAACTGCGCCGATTCCGCTTGAAGATGCGGAATAATAATCATCTGTCTTGAATCCCACATATTGATTGTTTGAAGTTCCGTTGCAGTTGCCTTTCCAAACTTTGCTATTTAGAGAAGAACTTTCTCCAAGATAAAGTTTAGAATCAACAATGGCAACGTTGTTGTAGAATGAAGACAAAGCAGAACTTGCCCACGGATTTCGTCCAAGATAAACGTCAAGACCGCTTTCAGCCTGAAGTGCTGAATTAAAAATTACCAAGCCTTTTCCAGCCTTGCTTTGAATGTTCATTCGCGGAGCTGTAAAATAAGCTGCGCTTACGCGGTCATTTATGGCACGGATTACACACTCTTCATAAAGTGCAACTGTTCCGCTTGTCTCCATCCACAAGAAGTCTACATCGCCTTCAATATAGCATTTATAGAACCACGCTTTTGCAACGGTGCGGATTGTGTCCTGTCCGCTCAAGAAAGAACAGTTATAAGCTGCAAGATTTCCTGTTCCGTCTGTTGCAATTGTTTCAGCCTGAACGTCAGATTTGCTCGTAAATGCAAAATTATTTAAAAGTGTTACATATTCCAGTGTTATAGAACCTGTGCTGGAAGATGTTAGGTAAACAAGCTCCCGGGATTTTTGACTATTAGTTCCTGGATTTCCCTCGATAAGGACATCAGTTCCGTAATCGACTTCTGATTCACCGCAGATTTTAATGTTTGCGGCACCGCTATATGAAAGCTGGCTTCCGTCTGTAACTGTGTATGTTCCTGACGCAAGAGAAACAATGACTTCACCTGATGAAATGTTTTTTACAGCAGCCCAGGCTTCATTAATATCAGAACCAGAATAGATACTTGTCCCATCGGCTGTTACAGCAATTGTCCCTGATTCGCTTTTAGCGGTTCTCTCAATAGCTGCATCAGAAAGAGACTCGTAGCTATTGCTTTCAGAAGTACCCCCCCCCGTATTTTCGTCGCCAGCAGCGCACGACATAAAAAATCCGTTGAAAAGCAGCGCGCCGGCAGCAAGAAGCGCGGCAAGCTTGCCAATTTTACTTTTTTTCATATTTTCCTCCACTTTTTTAATGAAAAATTTGAACTTATCGTAAGATTAAAGAGCTGATAAAAAGACAGAAATTAAAAATATTAGGTATTTTTAATTAAAAAATATTGATTTTTTAGATTTTTCTGACATTTTTACAGAATATTTTTTTATTTCGTTTAAAATCTAACTTTTATATATAAAATATTGCTTGAAAATTGAAAATATGCTGTTTGTTTTATATAAAATAAGGTCAAAATAAGAAGTGCTATTTTTTAATGAGCAGTTTTTATGTTTTTCTTTAAGATTTCGCGTTATCTATAGTGGCGTCTTTGAAATCTGCGCGACTTTTCCCTAAAATCATCTTCGCAATTCTCTAAAACCCGTTTTTTTGATAGACTTTCGGAATGAAAATTACGCCTGATTACACGGTTATTTACAATGATGACGATATTGTTGTCTTGAACAAGCGTTCTGGACTTTTGATTGCGGCTGACCGCTATGATGAGGATGCGCCGCGCCTTGACCTTCTTGCGGAAAAGGAATTCGGCAAGCTTTTTGCGGTTCATAGAATCGACAAGGACACTTCCGGCTGTGTGATTTACGCGAAAAATCCTGAGTCGCACAGAAATCTTTCAATGCAGTTTGAAAACCGCGAAGTCGAGAAAATTTATCACGCTCTGGTCTATGGACATCCTCTCTGGGACGAGAATCACGTTGAGAAAAAGCTTCTGATAGACGGCGACCCTCGCCATAGAACCGTAATCAATGCAAGATACGGAAAAATCGCAATCACGGATTTTAAGAATCTTGGAAGCTGCGGACCTTACAGCTGGATTGAAGCCCGGCCGCATACCGGCAGAACCCATCAGATTCGCGTTCATCTGCAGTCGCTTGGAATTTCGATTGTCTGCGACCCGCTTTACAGCGGAAATCAGCATCCAGTCCTGCTCAGCGAAATCAAAAGAAAATGGAACGGAAATCCTGACGAGGAGCGTCCTTTGCTCAGCCGTCTTGCCCTTCACGCGTACAAGCTTACGCTTTCGCACCCGAAAACAGGCGAGAAGATGACTTTTACAGCTCCTTATTCAAAGGATATGGACGCGACGAGAAAACAGCTTGCGAACATTTTTAACGTTGACCCGCTGGAAGAGTCAAAATGAGAAAATTCCCCTTGTTTTTGCTGCTTTTTTCAGTTTGTTTTTCTGCGTTTGCGGCTAAGGCAGGGGATTTTTCGCTTGAAGCCGAGCCTTTGTTCGGCTTGAAATCAGGGCAGCTTGACGAGCTTGTCTTCCTTAAAAGTTCGGATTACAGCGACGACAAGCTGAGCGAGCTTAACTGGGAAATCAATCACGAATATTACGCCGGAATAAAGCTGAACGGCGGCTTTAGGAATTTTTTTGCCGAGACTTCTTTTTGCGCCGGAATTCCGTCAAAAGTCGGCGGAATGAAAGATTCCGATTGGCTGAATGTTAAAATAACAGGCGCGGAAGATTATCAATATAAAACGAATTATTCTGAAAGTGACAATTATCTGAAATATGATTTTTCTTATGATTTGAAGCTCGGATACATTTTTAATCTGCCGGAGCTGAAATCGCTTGAAATTTCCATAAAGCCGTTTTTAGGATTTCAGTATAAAGACATAAAATTCGACGGAAAAAACGGGACCGCATGGTACGGAACAGATAAAAACGGACATTATGCGAGATGGAATGACACGGAAAATCAGTCTGTACGCTCATTTTCTGGAAAAGTGATTTCGTATGAAAGGCAGTCTTCAGTCTTTTGGATTGGAGCAGATTCTGAATTCAACTTTCTAGAAGATTTTTCATTTTTTGCGGGATTCAAGATTTCGCCTTATCTTTATTCTGAGTCCATTGACGAGCATCACCTGACAAATGCCGGCTATCTTGACGTGACTCCTGGATTTTTTGCGGCTTTTGACTTTTCGCTCGGTGCGGAATATAAAATCACGGCGCGCCAGTCGCTTTGCCTTGGCGCGGAGTATTTTTACATGCGGACTTTGCGCGGCGACGACTACACGAAAAACCTCTCTCAAAAAAACTTTTCAGTGAACAACAAAAGCTCGGAAGTTGACGGCGGAGCGGCTGAGCATTATTTTACGGTTTCGCTTTCGTGCAAATTCAAGATTTTTTAACCTACAAATTTTTTTGAGCGGAAGAAATCTTTTTAATTGGAAGAAATTTTGAAATAAGATTGCGAAAATCATCTGAATCTAAAAAACGGCAAAATTCGAAAAACTGACTTTGCGAAAATCTAAATCTTTCCGTCATTTCGAGCCACGGACAGAATTCTGGCGAAGCAATCGGATGCTGCAAAAAAATTACCGCAGGTTTTATTTGATTGATTGCCTCGTTGCCTGTGCTTTTTGCGACGGTGTTCTTCTTTTTTTCCTTGTCGCTGAAATTCAAAAAAATTAAGAATCAGTTGTTGAAAAAAAATTGTCTTGCAAAAAATTTCTTCTGAAAAAATTATCGCTTGAAAAATTGCTCTTGATTCTGCTTTTCTGTTCCTATTTTCCAAAATGACAAAAATTGATAAAATGTCAGCTAAAAATCGATGTGAAAACAGGAGTGGCATTTTATGAACAATCTGGTTGCCCTTTGCGCAGTCGGCGCGGAAAAAATACTTGGAAATGAACTGAAGCTTCTTGGATATAAATTGAACGGAAACGCGCCTGGACGTGTTTTTTTCTTTGGCGATGACGATGCGCTTTTCCGCGCGAATCTTTGCCTGCGGACAGCCGACCGCGTTTATCTTGAGGTTGCGCGCTATCATGCGGAAGATTTCGACGAGCTTTTCGAGGGCGTTTACAATGCTCCGTGGCAGGATTTCTTCAAGAAAGATTCAAGAGTCGTGATTGACAAGGTGAGAACTTACAAGTCAAAGCTCAATTCTGAGCACGCTGTTCAGGGAATTGTCCTGAAGGCTATTTATAAAAAGCTCAGCGATGTCTGGCGGATGTCGTCAATGCCGGAGACTGGAGACGAAAGCGACGTGAGAGTCTTCATCGTTGAGGACGAGGTTCAGCTTTGCCTTGATTTGAGCGGGCTTCCTCTTCACAAGCGCGGCTACAGGACTGACGGCGGAGTTGCCCCATTGCGCGAGACAACGGCGGCTGTAATGCTCCAGCTTATGCTCTGGAAAAGAAAGATGCCGTTCCACGACCCGTTCTCAGGCTCCGGAACTTTGCCGATTGAGGCTTGCCTTTACGCGCACAACGTTGCTCCGGGATTCGGAAGAAGATTCGCTCTTGAGAATTTGCCGATTTTCAATGCTGAGCGCGCGCGTGAAATAAAAATCGCAGAGGCGCAGAAAATCCGCACCGACGTTGAGTGCAGAATCAGCGGAACAGACATTGACCCGGCGGCGGTTGACCGCGCAAGAAAAAATGCCGAGCATGCGTGCGTAATGGCCGGCCGCGCTCTCCAGATGATTGGCTCGGACGCGAAAGTTGAACGCCCGACTTTTGAAGTTTCCTCATTCAAGGACTTGAAAGCTCCTTACGACGAAGGAACGATAATCTGCAATCCGCCTTACGGCGAGCGTCTCGGAGACGCTGACGAGGCTGAAAAACTCTACAAGGATATGTCTTCTCTTTTTGACGACTTTAAAGGCTGGAAAATCGGCGTAATCACATCGCACAGAAAATTTCAGGAATGTATCGGTCGCTACGCAAGTCTTCTTAAAGACCTTAAAGCCGGAAATCTCGACACGACATTCTACATCTACAACGGAACTGAAAAAGCAAAAATCCGCCGCGACGAAAGAAAAGGAAGAGGCAGATTTTAATGGCGATTGTTGTTGAGCACGACAAGCGCAGAAAAGAGATTTTGAAGAAGTCGCTGGAGCTTTTCACAAAGGAAGGCTACGGCGATGTTACTTTTCAGAAAATCGCCGACTCATGCGGAATTACAAGGACAACGCTCTACATTTACTTCAAGAACAAGCGCGAAATCTTTGCCTGGAGCATCAAGCAGATGACCGAGGGCATGGAAAAGAAGCTTATCGAGATTATCCACGAGAAAAATCTTACGGCTGAAGAGTGCCTCCGCCGGATTATGCTTTGGATTCTGGACGAGTGCAACGAGAACCGCCAGCTTTTCAACGTTCTTCTTGTCTATCTTATGAATCTGAAAAAAGCGGGCGAGAACACGGAAGAGCTTGTGAACCGCCGTGTTCTCCGCGCGAAGCATCTTTTGAATATGATTATTATTGGCGGGCAGAAACGCGGCGAATTCAAGAAGATGGACATAAAAAAAGTGAGCGGAATGTTCTACGACTTGATTGAGGCCGCGATTTTCGAGCTTGCCGTGATTGGAAAGCCCGACGCTTCCGACACGAAAGAGACGCTCGAGCTTCTGATTCAAGGTATTTTGACTTGATGGTTTGTTTCCGGGGCGGGGGAAAAAGCTTGCCATGCTGAATTTATGGTAAGCAGAAACCTGTGTGGTCAAAAGAACGCGATTTTTAGCATCTGCACTGGATATGGCTTGCAGGTTTAGAATCAAAGCGAGTTCAGCAAAATTCGAGTTCTGTTGAAATCGCTTTTTAGTTTTGCCGGAAGTCTCGTTTGCTAATTGTAGTAAATTCCTGAGCTTGCGGAAGAGCCGCCCGCCGTTGGAACTGTTATTGTCTCGACTGTTTCTGTTGAGCCGTCTGTTTCGACTTGAACAGTGGCGGCAAGCGGATTCGTAAAGTAATAGGTTGTCGAGCCGTCGTTTGTCTTTTTCTTTACCGCAATCATATATTTTGCCGCTGTTTCCGCACCAAGAAATGACGACGGCAACTTGTTTTGAAGACTGCCTGTTTTTGCGCCGCTTGCGAGCGTTCCTGACTGAATTTCGTCTTCAATTTCAACAAGAGTTGATTCTGTTCCGGAAGTCAAAATCAGATACGCTTGTGAAAACCCCGACGGTGAAGTGATTGCCTCAGTTGTTGAAAGCGTGTAGTCAGAATCATCGTACAGAAGCACTGCCGCCGAGCTTGAAGAAGTCAGCTCCGATTCGCCACTTCCGGCTCCAGCCACTGCTTTTGAATATTTTGTGAATTTGAAATCCGTTCCGACTTTATATCTGACTGCGTAGCGGTAAAATTTCGACGAGTCTGTGGAGTTGTCCGTGAACGCAATCTCCGAAAAATCCGCGGAAGATGTTATCTGCGCTATATTCACTGCGTCCTCACCGTTCTCGTCAAAGTCTTCATTGTCGCAAGCCTGTCTGAAAATGTTCGCAACCGAAGATGTGACCGTTGTTTGTGTGGTGAGGCTTATGACATCTGTGTTTTCTGGATTTGTCGCAATCGGCGTTTCTGAAAGCGTTTTTGCAGAGTCAAAATGATCGTCGTCCTCAATGAAGCACGAAGAGACAAAGGCTGCGGTGAGCATGCAGAATATTAAAGCTGGAATGAAAATCTTCCTCATAAAGACCTCGGATAGTTGCTGAGTCTAAAGATTGAAACAAAATCAGCGGTTGTTTTATTTTCGGCATTTTTTTGATAAAATTGAATTCAGGATTTTGCGGCTGCCAAGAAAACGCGGAAAATATTCTTCGCGTTTTTTTGTTTTTATCAGTCCGCAGAATTTTTTAGAATCCGAAAGACGAATTTTTTAGATTTGACTGAAAAACTGAATTTTAATTTTAGAGACTTTTCTTAATAAAATGGCAAAAGAATTTATCCCTGTTTGCAGGCAAGATTTGATTGAGCGCGGAATCAGCGAGGTTGATTTCGTTTTTGTTTCAGGCGACGGCTATGTTGACCACGCTTCTTTCGGGGCGGCTCTTTTGTGCCGTCTTTTGGAGGCGAACGGCTACACGGTCGGGCTTTTGGCGCAGCCTGACTGGAAAAACATCGAGTCGTTCAAGGAATTCGGCAGGCCGAAGCTCGCTTTTCTTGTGAGCGCGGGCGCAATGGACTCGATGGTTTCAAACTACACGGCGAACAACAAGCCTCGCTCCGAGGATGTCTACGCGCACGGAGGAGTCGCAGGACACCGCCCAGACCGCGCGATAATGACTTACTGCTCTGCAATCCGGCAGGCGTACAAGGGCGTTGACATCTGCATTGGCGGAATCGAGGCTTCGCTAAGGCGCACAAGCCATTACGATTACTGGTCAAACACGATCAGACGCTCGATTCTCCTTGACTCAAAGGCCGACATCTTAATGTACGGAATGGGCGAGCACTCGATTCTTGAAATTGCTGCAAAATTAAAAGAAGGAATTCCTGCGAAAAAAATACGCGGAGTTCACGGGACAGTCTGGTACACGAGCAAGGAAGAAGAAATTCCTGAGAAGGCAATCCGGCTTCCAAGCTACGCAGAAGTCAGCAAGAACACAGACGAAAGCAAGGCTCTTTTTGCAAAGTCATATTTCATTCAGGAGGAAAACACCGACGCAATCAACGGACACGTTCTTGCAGAGCCTGTTGACGCGCGATTTGTTGTTCAGGAGCCGCCGGCTCTTCCTCTCACAACTGAAGAATTCGACAAAATCTACGAAATGCCTTTCACGCGCCGCTGGCATCCGATGTACGACAAGCCTGCAGAGAACGGAAAAACAGGAATTCCGGCGTTGAGCGAGGTGAAATTCAGCCTTACGAGCGTTCGAGGCTGCTTTGGAGCGTGTTCGTTCTGCGCAATCTCGTTTCATCAGGGGCGGAGAATTCAGGCGAGAAGCCAGGAAAGCCTTTTGAAAGAGGCAAAACAGATTATCGCAGACCCGGACTTTAAAGGATATATCCACGATGTCGGCGGTCCGACTGCGAATTTCAGGCACGACGCTTGCAAATACCAGAAAATCAGGGGCTGCTGCCCGGACAAGGACTGCCTCGGCTCGAATCCGTGCAAGAATGTTGAGGTTGACCATACCGAGTTTGTGGAGCTTCTGCGGAAAATCCGCGCTCTTCCGGGTGTCAAGAAAGTCTTTATCCGCTCTGGAATCCGCTTTGACTATCTGATGATGGACAAGGACAAGACATTTTTTAGGGAGCTGATTGAGCATCATATCTCCGGGCAGCTGAAAGTCGCGCCAGAGCATGTTGACAACAACGTTCTTCGCCTGATGAGAAAGTCGAACCACGAGCTTTACGAGAAATTCGCCGCTGAGTACGCGAGCCTGAACCGCGAGCTTGGCAAGAAGCAGTATCTCGTTCCTTATTACATTTGCTCTCATCCGGGAGCTGGACTGAAAGAGGCTGTGGAAGTCGCGCTTTGTCTTAAAAAAGACGGCTTTGTTCCTGACCAGGTGCAGGATTTCTATCCGACTCCGGGAGGGCTTTCGACCTGCATGTATTGGACGGGGCTGAATCCGAGAAAGAAGAATCCCGACGGAACTTTTGAGAAAGTCTATGTTGCGCGCGGCGGACACGAGCGTCATCTTCAGCGCGCGCTTTTGCAGTTCAACAAGCGTGAGAACGCAAGGCTTGTGCGCGAGGCTCTTGAAAAAATCGGCAGAAAAGACTTGGAGAAAGTCCTGCTGCGGTAGATTTTTTTGATTTCGATTGAAAAAGCTTGAAAAGCTGCTGTGCCATTTTTGCAGACTAAAGAACTGTGAAAATGGTGCGAGATGTTTTTGTGCCACGAGCAGAAATTGAATTGGCGGACACGTGGCGTTTTGCCACGGACAGAAAATGAGTTGGCGAACGCGTGGCGTTTTGCCATTGCCTGAAAATGAACTGGCGAGCGAATGGCGTTTTGCCACTAGCCGAAAATGGGTTGGTGAGTGAATGGCATTTCGCCATTGCCAGAAAAAAGCTTGGCGAGTGAATGGCATTTCGCCACGAATTGAAAAAAGTCTGTCGAGTTGATGGCAACATTGATTTTTTCTTTTCTTTCCTCTGCCGGAAAATCATTTCCAGCTTTTCCGCTTGTTTTCTTTTTCTTCTCTTTGTCCTGAAAATCTTTTTTATTTTGAATCTGCGGAAAATCTCTTTCTTGAAAATCACGGCGTTTCGTTTGCCAATTTTGCCCGTCTGACAATTGAAACTGTCTGCCGTCTTGTCTTGAAACATTTTTGTTTCAGAAACGCTTTTGTTTCAGAAACGCTTATGTTTCAGAAACGCTTCTGTTTCAGAAATTCTTGCGTTCTTCCCCTGTCGGAAAAATTTTCCCCTGTTTTGAAAATCTCAAATCTCGCAAATCCTTTCTCTAGCCTTGCAACGCCGATAATGTCGGGAGATTTCAAAATGAAAATTTAATACTCTTATGATTCTCTGTATAATCTAAATATGGGCTATGAAGTCAAGAAAATTTATCTGAACGAGAACTTTGATATTACCGACGGAAACCGCGAGTATTTTATCTATTTTGAGCGTGTCGGGCATCGCTTCTCGAGAATCTGGGAGCTTGTTCTTCCGTCTGAAAAGAAAAAGTTCGAGGCTTTTCTGCGCGGTGGGGCGGAAGATGATAATCTTGACGAGAAAAATCCCGGGGCTGGCCAGTACGAAATCTTCCATTTCAAGAAATATACCGACGAGTACCGCCTAAACCGCGTCTCGCTTGACTACGAGATTTTGAACGGAAAGCGCGTTCGGTGCGTAAAAGTGGTGGACATTGAGGACGTTTTTTCGAGCCTGGAGCTTGCCTTTGCCGAGGAGGACAGAAAAAATGTCGCGCTCAGCATCACGGAAGATTATTTTTTTCTTTACGAGAAATTGTCGAACAAGATAAGAATCCATCATTACCACAACAACGAGCGGATTATCGATTTTTATTCAGACATTGACGACTGGAAAAATCAGATGATTGAAGAGAATTTTGTGCCTGAAAGCCAGATTTCCTCGCTTGAAAAGCTCGTTCTTGACTTGAAAGCCTGCCCCACAAAGCTTTTCCAGAATTTGATCTGCGCGTTCAGGACTAACGGAAAGCTTATGCAGCCGCTGAATTTTCTCGGCGTGAAGTTCATCGACCGCAATGAACACGTTTTTGAGATTGGAAAAATTCTTTCGGACACGAAAAATCTTCTTCCGCAGGAAACAGACAGCCTTGTTACGGAGCTTCAGTTTGACTCGCTCACGAAATGCTACAACAAAAAGGCAATTCAGGATTACATCATAAAGCGGCTGAAATCTCCTTCTTTAGGCGAGAAAATCGGAATTGTGATGGTCGATTTGGACAATTTCAAGCCAGTGAACGACGCTTACGGGCATTTGGCGGGCGACCGCGTTCTGGAGCAGACTGGCGAGGTCTTGCGGAATATCGTCGGCGACAAGGGCAGGGTAGGACGCTACGGCGGAGACGAATTCCTGATTCTCCTGAACCATATGGACAAGGAGGAAGTTCTCCGCGGAACGCTTCAGGCGATTTTGAACAATGTGCGCGCGAAATTCGACGGACTTTTTGACGACATAAAAATCACGCCCTCAATCGGCTGCTCTATTTTTCCTGACGACGGCGACACTTACGACGAGCTTTTCAAGAAGGCGGACTTTTGCCTTTACCGCGCAAAGGACAAGGGCAGAAACAGATATATCTTCTTCAGGAACGATTTGCACTTGGAGCTTTACAAGAAATCCGTCGAGTCAACTTCCGGCGTGAAATATCAGGGACGCGAGATTCAGGAGCTTAAATACATGGCGCAGTTTATGCACAACCTGAGCGAGGCTCCGTTCAAGGCGATAAAAGACGTTACGCGCCATATGGTTGAGACTTACAATTTAAACGGCATTTCGATTTATTACGGCGAGGACATGAAGAGAATCTACTGCGCAGGAGAAAAGCGTGATTCCGGCAGCAACGCTCTTTATGCCCAGACAGACGACTTTAAGATTGCGCTGAAGGACGCGAGATTCGTCCGCGTCGATTTTCCAGAGGACATTGACGGCGCAAAGAAGTTCAAAGAGATTTTGGAGGCTCGCGGAATAAAATCCACAATCCAGTGCATTCTCGGAACGAGGGAGGACATAAAAGGCCTGATAACTTTTGACAAGACCGATGAGGCGCAGCAGTGGGCAGAATACGAGGTGAACTGCGCAGTCATGTTCGCTTCGAGCTTCAATCTCCTGCCTGAAAGCACGAAATTCGACTTTGCGATTTTCAGCAAGCTGAATGACGAATTTTAGCTTGCTTGAATGTCGGTGTTTTTTTGAATCGAAAATGTGTCTCCGGCAGAATCTGTTTTCTAAAGTGAACAAAAGATTTTTCTTTTGATTCTTCTGCTTCTTCGCCAGAAACAAAAAAAGCTTCGGACTGAAAAGTCGCCCGAAGCCTAATATTTTTATCACGTTACTTTGTGGAGCCATTTTCCGGACTTGATTCTCCAGACTCCGCAGACAGTCTTTAGAATCTGCTCGGTTTCAAGGCAGAGAAGAATCTGCCATGCGGAAAGTCCCCAGATGAACGATGCGGCGTAGCCCAAAGGAAGCGCGAAAATCCACATCCAGCCGTTGTCAATCAGCGAGGCAAAAATCGTGTCGCCTCCAGAGCGGCAAATTCCAACAATCAAAAGCATATTGAAAGCGCGGCTCGGATACATAAAGACAAGCACGAGAAGCATTTGCTGCGCAATCTTTATGATTGAAGCGTCAACGTTGAAAATCAAAGGCAAAATATAGCTAAGCGGAATCAGGAAAAGCCCGATTCCAAGTCCCAAAAGCGGAAAGAACCAGCAGAACCGGTGTGTAAAGGCTCTTGCGCCTGTCTTGTCGCCGGCTCCAATCTTTTTTCCGAGAATAATCGCCGCCGCGTTTCCCATTCCGATAAAAACGACCCAAGTAAGCTGGCTCACTGTGTTTGTGATGCTGAACGCCGCGAAAGAGTCAGTTCCGGTATGGGCGAAAATCGAATTCTGTGTTGTGATTCCAAGTCCCCATAAAGTTTCGCTGAAAAGAACCGGGAGACCCACTTTTATCAATTTCAGGATAAAAGGCCGTGAGAACGCCGTCATCTCGCGCAGAGTTCCCCAAGTTTCAAAATGCTTTGCGCGTCCGTAAAACAGAGTTATGAAAAATTCCACCGTGCGGGAGATAAAAGTCGCCAAAGCTGCACCAGCGACTCCCATTTTTGGAATTCCAAGCGGCTCGAATCCGAAAATAAAAAGCATGTTTCCGCTCGCGTTCAACACAAATGAGATTGCCGTTGTCGCCATCGGAAGAACGACGTGCTCGGTGCTTCGGTAAGCCATCTGGCAGGCAAGCGAGAACGCCATCAGCGGATAGCTCCACGCGACGATTCTAAGATAGCCCGCCGCTGTTTTTATTACCGCCTCGTCGTTTGTGTAAAGCCCGATAAGTTTTTCCGGCACGAAAATTCCGCCGAGCGCGAACATGAGCGCGACAAAAAGACAGAAAATCAGCATAATTCCGAAAGTCTTTCTGATTCCTTTCAGGTCCTGCTGTCCCCAGAACTGCGAGACAAAAATCGAGCAGCCAGAGGAAACTCCGAAAACGACCATGTTCAACATAAAGAAAATCTGGTTTCCAAGCCCCACCGCCGCAATTTCGACCGAGCCGAGCCTGCCGCACATAACCGTGTCGAGCATATTGATGAAAGTCTGCAAAAGATTCTGCAGGATAATTGGAATCGCGATTGAAAAAAGAATTTTATAGAACGAATGTAAAGGATTCTGGTTCTGTGTTGGAAGAGATTTTGTTGTAGTCATAGAAAAACTATTTTAGATTAAATCCTGACAAATGAAAACAAGAGAAGATTTTTTGATAAAGATGAAAATTTCGATATTCAAGCGAAAGTGGGAAAGCGTGCGAAGAATTGTCCTGAAAGTTGAAAAATGTGCGGAAAAGCCGCTGAAAATTGAAAGTCGGCAACATCGTCATTGCGAGGAGCTGAAGCGACGAAGCAATCTATAAAATCTTCAGCCGTAAAACGGATTGCTTCGCCCGGACTTTGTCTGTGGCTCGCAACGATTAGCACATCAGCCTCGCAGAAAAATAAAAAAAATCGCACGGTCATTTAGATAAAATCCAAAATCCCGTGCGTTTTCTAAAAACATGCCTGACCGCGCCAAAATCAAAAAAATCCGTTTGAAAAAGAAAAATCATAGATTTTTCGAATCCGTGCGAGAAATTGCAGTTCGCTCTGCTGTGGCATTTTCACGTTTTTTTGAGCAAATCTAATTGAAAAAAAACGTTTGGAAGCCCCAATTTTTTTTATCGCGTGGAACGTGAAATTTCAATTCCGCACTTTCCGGCCAATCTGCAAAAATCAATAAATTTAATTTCTGAACGAATGAATCGGAGCCGGAATTCTTCCGCCGCGGTTGATAAAGTCCGCGCAGCCGAATTTGCTCACAGGCATTACAGGGCAGCCGCCCAAAAGTCCGCCGAACTCAACCCAGTCGCCTGCCTTTTTTCCCGGTGCTGGAATCAATCGGACTGCCGTCGTCTTTGAGTTCACCATTCCGATTGCAAATTCGTCAGCCATGATTCCGCTGATTGTCGTTGCCGGAGTGTCTCCCGGAATCGCAATCATATCAAGTCCAACCGAGCAGACCGTTGTCATCGCCTCGAGCTTTTCAAGACAGATTGAGCCTTGCTTTACCGCGTTAATCATTCCCTCGTCCTCTGAGACTGGAATAAATGCGCCTGAAAGTCCGCCAACGCTTGTTGAAGCCATTACGCCGCCTTTTTTCACCATGTCGGTGAGCATTGCAAGCGCCGCGGTTGTTCCCGGGCAGCCCGCTCCGTCAAGGCCGATTTCCTCAAGAATACGCGCAACCGAGTCGCCAACTTCCGGTGTTGGAGCAAGAGAAAGGTCGAGAATTCCAAAATCGACTCCAAGACGCTTCGCCGCCTCGCTTCCTACAAGCTGGCCAAGACGCGTGATTTTAAACGCCATCTTCTTGATTCCCTCGGCAAGCTCGTTGATTGGCTTTCCTTTATAGTCTTTTGCCGCCGCAAGAATTACTCCCGGCCCTGAAACTCCAACATTTATAACAGCGTCGCCTTCTCCCGGCCCGTGAAAAGCTCCAGCCATAAACGGATTGTCCTCAGGGGCGTTGCAGAAAACAACGAGCTTTGAGCAGCCGTTCACAGCGCAGTCTTTGCTTGCCTCGGAAGTTTTCTTGATGATTTCTCCCATCAGCTTTACAGCGTCCATGTTGATTCCAGACTTTGTTGAGCCGCAGTTCACAGACGAGCAGACAAAATCAGTTGTCGCAAGAGCTTCCGGAATCGACTCAATCAGAATTCTGTCCGCCGGAGTTATTCCTTTCTGGACGAGAGCCGAAAATCCGCCGATAAAGTTTATTCCAAGCTCCTTCGCGCATTTGTCGAGCGTTCTGCAGTATTCAACGTAGGATTTTGCTCCGCTTGCTCCGGCAACGAGCGAGATTGGCGTTACAGAAACGCGCTTGTTTATGATTGGAACTCCGAATTCCTTTTCAATGTCCTGACCGACTTTCACGAGATTTCCGGCTTTCCGCATTATTTTTTCATAGATTTTCTGGTTTGCAGTTTTTGCGTCCGAGTCCGCGCAGTCCAAAAGCGAAATTCCCATCGTAATGCAGCGCACATCGAGCTTCTGCTGCATGAACATATTCACGGTTTCCTGAATTTCAACAGGTGTAAAAAGCATATTTCCTCCAAAACAGGGCGTTTCGCCGCTTCGCGCCGCCGGGCTATTCGCGGTTCCGCTTTCGCTCCATTCAAAAATGAAGAGCCGCAGGCAAGCAGAACGCCGTTTTTGAACGGCTTCGCCGCCGCTCCTATCCCTAACGCAAAGTCAATTCTATCTTAAAAGACCTTGTTGTTCAAATAAATGTCGTTTTTTCACACTTGACGGCTTCCAAATCAACCTTTATTATTAGAAAGTAATTTCCATTTTTAGGAGTAAAAAGTATGGCTTCAGCTTCAACAACAGATAAAAAATCAAGTTTTGATAAGCTTCCAATCGCAGTTCAGATGCTTCTTGGAATTCTTCTTCTTCTTGCAATCGCGGCAATCGGATTCGGCGTATTCTTCGCAGTTGACGTTCTTCTTCTTGATTTTGACCCGATCGGAAAAATCGCAGGACTTATCGCTGGTCTTTTCACAAAAGGCGCGTAAGTTTTTTTGTTTATTCAATTTGCATTTAGAAAAAGCGTTTCACTTTTGCCTGAAACGCTTTTTTGTTTTTAAAGCATTTTTGCCGAATTTTTTTTGTGCCGTTTTTAGCTTGCGTTGTTGTGTAAACTTTGTTTTACAAAGAGATTCTGAAAAAAATCAGCATGGCACGCGTTGCCTTAAAAATGAAAAGCAACGCGGTTGCGTGGAAAATCATTGAAAATTATTTTTCGATGATTTTGTACATCGGATTTTCGCCCGGATGAAGCTCCAGAATGTGCTTTTCGCAAGGCAGAGCCTCGGTCGGGTCGTGCGTCACGTGAAGCATTGTTGTTTTTCCTGTTTCTGCGATTGTCTCAAGCAAGTCAAGAATTTTCTGCCTGTAGGACTCGTCAAGTCCGTGGCAAGGCTCGTCAAGAATCAGGATTTTCGGGCTTTTCACAACTGCGCGCAAAATCAGGACTGCACGCTGCTCGCCGTAGCTCAGATTGTTGAAGCTTTCATGCTCGCGTCCTTCAAAGCCTGCGAGCTTCAGCCATTTTGCCGCCGTTGAAATCTCGATGTCGGTTTTCTTCTCGTAAAGTCCGATTGAGTCGTGGAAGCCTGAGATTATCACGCTTTCCAAGTCCGTGCTTCCGACCATTCTGTATTCGACGTGCCAGCGGTAGCTTACGATTCCGAGATTTTTCTTGATATCCCAGATTGTCTCGCCAGTTCCGCGCTTGCGTCCGAAAAGCCAGACATCATTCGCGAAAACCTGCTTGTTGTCGCCTGTGATAAGCTCGAGAAGAGTCGTTTTTCCAGAGCCATTCGGCCCGCGGATAAGCCAGTGCTCGCCCGGGAGTACAGTCCAGCTGAAATCTTTCAGGACTTGCCGTCCGTCCCAGCCGACATTCACATTGTTCATTTTTACGAGCGCGATTTTTTCGTTTTTCTCGCCGTTTTCGCTAGCTTCTCCGTTTATGGCGTTTTCTTCATTCTGGTTCTGTAGAATTTTTGTGTCGTTTTGAATGTCTTTCAGCTCGTTCACGAATTCTGTTTTTTCAGAGTCTCGTGTTTTCGCCTTTTCTTCTTTTCTTTTTTCGATGATTTTTTTGTATTCAGAATGAGTTCCGCAGAAAGAGACTTCGTTTCCTGTGAATTCAATCACGTTTGTGATTGTCTCGGGGATTTCGTGATAGCGTTCCATTCCGAGAATTATGTTTGTTTCCGTGAGAGACTCGTTTTTTTGCTTTCCGACTATTGTCTGGAAAAATTCAAGGAGAATCGTGCGGCTTTGCGCGTCAAGGCCTGCGAACGGGTCGCTTAAAATAAGAAGATGCTTTTTGCTCAAAAGCGCGCGGCAAAGAAGCGTTCTTCTGATTTCGCCTGTGGACATAAATTTAAGCCCGCGGTCGAGGATTTTTTCAACGCCGCAGAGCTTTACTTCCGGCAGAGTTTCAAGCCTCTCTGCGATTTTTGGAAGCGGCTGGCTTCTGTGCTTTGCGTCAGGTCCGCCCAAGACTTCGCAGATGAATCGCCTTCCGGTTCTTCCCTCGTCGATTTTTCCGATATATTCGCTTTCGTCCAGGTCGCGCTCTTCCTGGATAAGCCGCGCGGCGCGCTCAAGCGAGACAGTCTCGCAGGAATTTTCGAATTTGCTTGAATATGCGCCGGTCGAGTCGTTGGGAACGATTTGGTTCTCGCCTGAAAGCGCGTTTAAAAAAGCAGCTTTTCCGCCACCGTTCGGTCCGATTACAAGCCACGCTTCGCCCGCGTTCATTTGCCAGCTTAAATTTTTGATTATTGTTCCGTGCAGATTCTGGACACGGCAGTTGTTTATATAAACAAGTGAGTCTTTTTGCATAGTGGAAAAAGTATACTCAAGCGTTGTCTGATTTTCAATGAACGAGATTTTTGAAAGAATGAAAGAAAAGCTGTTTTTTTTGATTGGAGCGATTTTTGCCTGAAAAAAAGCGAAATGCCAGCCTGCGCCGCTTTCCCCGCTTGAAGAAGAGCCTACGCCAGATAGCAGCGGCGTGCCGGAGCTTGCGCAGGCACGTTGCGAAGTGGAGCAGAGCGGAACGAGCAATGCAACCGCGGATAGCTGGGCATTGTATTTGAGCGATTTGCGATGTTTTAAGGCGTTTTTTGCTTTTGGAAAAGTCCGTCCTGAAAAATCAGACTTTGAAAAGGTCAATCTGGCTTCCAATCTGCTGGATTGACTTTTGCATTGTGCCTGAAATGTTGCCGAGCGTGCTGCCGTTTTTGTCGATAAGCTCCGCGTCCGAGTAGATTTTCTGCACGCTTTGCTTCATTGCGGCGGTTGAGTTGTTAAGCTCGTGGACGGAATTGAGGATTGCCTTGTTGCCCGAAGACATCTGCGAAGACGACGAGCGGACTTCAAACGTGGCGTCGTTCACGATTTTAAGCGCGTCTGTAATCTGGCGGCTTCCGATTTCGCTTTCTTCCATTGCCGCTTTGATTTGCTCGATTAGCTGGTCGGTCGCCTGAATGTTTGAGCTTACGTAGCCGAACGCTTCCTTTGCCTCGCTTGATGAGGCCACGACGGTTATGATTGAGTCCTGAATCTTCTTCAGCTCAGCGCCGATTGCCTTTGACTGCTTGGCGGAATTTTCTGAGAGATTTCTGATTTCGTCCGCTACAACGCTGAATCCGCGGCCTGCGTCGCCTGCGTGCGCGGCTTCGATTGCGGCGTTCATTGCAAGAAGATTTGTCTCGCTTGCGATTTTGCTGATTGTCGCGTTCGCGTTGAAAAGAATCCGGCTTTGCTCCTCGATTTCTTCAATCTGCGCGTTAACGATGTTCTGCTTTTCGATTCCGTTTTTTGTGTAGGATTCAAGCTCGTTGAACGCGTTTGCCATCTGCTCGGTGCTTTTTGATACGGAATTTATGTTTCCAAGCATCTGCTCGATTGCCGCGCTCGCCTGATTTACGCCGTTCGACTGGTTTTCAATCATCTTGTCCAAGCTTTCGATGTTCTGCGCAATCTGTGTCACGGAAGAGACTGTGTCGGAGACGCTCATGCTCTGGCTGTCAATTTGGGTTGTGACGTCCGCGATATTTGAGGATATCTGGCTGATTGACGAATTTGTGAGCCGCATTGTGTTCTGCATGTCCTCGTCAACTTTTTGGAGAGCCGACTTTGAATTTTTTATCTCGCTGATTATTGTGCGGAGATTTTCGATGAACGTGTTGAATCCCTGGACAACGCCGCCGATTTCATCTTTTGACTTGATGTCAAGACGTTTTGTAAGGTCAGCGTCGCCTTTTGCTATGTCGTCGATTGAGTCGTTTAAAATCTGAAGCGGCTTTAAAAGGCGCGGCATATAAATCGCGATGAAAATCATAAGGAACAAGACGATTATCAGGCAGCAGCCGATAATGTTCACCTGCGTCTTGTTCGCAGACTTCATAACTTCGGTTTCTGGAATTGTGAGCGCGAAAGTCCATGAAGTTCCGGGAATCTGCCCGTAGAAAACGTATTCGGTGATGTCCTTGTTCTTGTTTTCAAGTTTCTGAGAGCCGTCGAATCCCATTGCGATGTTCTCGTGCATCGCCGCGTTTCCGATGATTCCGGAAGTCTCGTCGTCCATATGGGAATAATTTTTCATGATTTCGTCTTCGTCTTTGTGGGCGATTACAGTTCCGTTGCCGTCGAGAATGAAGACGTAGCCGTTCATGCTTTCGTCGATTCTTGAAGTCTCAATGTGGAGAACGTCAAGCGGAAGCGCGCCTACGATAAGCCCGAACAAAGTGTTGTTTCTGTCTGTAATCGGCATTGCGAGATAGAAGAGATATTCGCCTGTCTCGTTTGACTTTTGAGGATTCGAGACGAACGACGACTGTCCGACTTCGATGATTTCCTTGTAATACTGGTAATGCTTGCAGCTGAAAGACTGGCCGGTTGAGCTGTACGCCATTCCGTCAATTCCTGCCACCGCGACAAAGTCAAAATCCTCGCCGATAAGCTGCTGGTTTTCCACCATAAACTGCCCGATTCCCTCAACATCGCCGTCGAGAGCTGCCTCGCAACGGGTAAGAATCCTCAAGTCCTTGAAATAGCTTTCGAGCCAGTATGAAAGAGACGAGATTGAGCGTTCTGAAATTGTTGTGCTCAAGTCTGTGTATGATTTAAGGTTGTCGCGTCTTGTTGTGAATCCTAAAACAACCGTGAGAGCCGCAAAAAAGAGAATCAGCAAAAAGAAAATTGAAACTTCGAGCTTGAACGCGAGCGTGTTTGTGAACTTCCGCTTGCTTTTTTTTGCTTTCTGAGATTTCGTTTTTTTTCCAGATGACTTGAAGATTTTCATAGCAGCCTCATGCTCCGTTGAACAGGAGATTACAAGTTATTTTTGTCAGAAAACGGGCATTCTGCTTGCTTTTTCAGCCCTCAGAATCCGCTCATTTCAATAGATTATCGTCTTAAAAAATATAAAAATCAAATTTATAACAGTAAATATTTCTTTAGCAAATTCACAAGGATGATTTATAATCTAAATCAAATTTCAATTTAAAGGAGAGTGATAAAAACTTTGCCTGAAATATCGCCAAAGTTTTTATTTACAAGTTTGCGTTGCAAACTTCCTTTTCAACCGTTGTTTCTCGCTTCGTTGCGGAACAGCCAAAAAAATCGGAAATTGAAAAATTTCCTAAATTGTTTTTAAGGAGTGTCAAAAATGGCAAAATCAAAAAGTCGCGCGCTTAATCTTTTCCTGATTGGAATGGTTGTTGCGGCAGTCGGATGCTTTCTTCCGCTTACTTCAAGCAAGATTTTTGGAGGCAGCTCAAGCGCATTCAACGCGATTACCTCGGGCGGAAGCGGAGCTTTGAAAATCGGTGCGATTCTCGCGCTGCTCGGTTCTGTCGCCGGAATCGTTTTCAGCTTTGTGGCTGTGAAAGGCGTTCCTGTAAAGCTGATTTCGCTTATTGTCTCGGTTGCTGGCGGAATTTACGTTCTTGTCAGCTATCTTAATGTCGGCGGACTTGGAAAAAGCCTTGTGAAAGGTTTCGCGAAAGCGACTCAGACCGGACCTGGAATCGGGCTTTTCGTGATTGTAATCGGCTGGATTTTGGCGATTGTAGGATATATCAAGAACCGCGGCTAAAATTTTAAGAAAATTCTGAAAAGGGGCAAAAATATCGTCACGCTGAATTTAAGGCGAGCCGCAGCCCGCTCGATTTCAGCAGCTGTCCAAAATGCGGCATATAGATTTTGATGTGAAGCGGATTTGACCGTTAAAACAGCTTCAGAACTGACGGCTTGTTTTGGATTTGCCCCTTTTCGCTTTTGTTCCGAGCGAAAAAATCATTGCAATTCATTGCAAATTGTGGCAAACGTTGTTGTTGGAAATCAAAACGCGCGTCGTAGTTGCAAAACTCAACACGTTGCCATTGCAAAATGCAACGTGCTGTAATCGCAAAACGAACGTTCATCGTAAGTCGCGGCACGCCGTTGCTGAAAAACTCTCTTGCCATTGCGAGCCACGGACAGAGTCCGAGCGAAGCAATCCACATTCACCAGCAGCTGCAAAACTTAGTAATGCGGCGGCTTCCTGTTTGGAATCTCCAAATTTTCTGACAAATCTCTTATTCTGCCTGAAAGAATTTTGTTTTCTTCCCTTAAAATCGTGATTTGCTTTGCCGCTTCAACGGCTTCTTCCTGCAGTTTTTGGATAAAATCGTCCATATACGCGATTTTTGTCTCAACCGCGATAAATCTTTCTTCTGTTACCTTTTCCATTTTTTTCTCTTTTGACTTTTTTACTGCGCTGCGGCTTTTTCTGCCAGGGCCTGCGCCCTCTGCTGACGCTGCCTTTCGTAGTCGCGTTTTACACGGTCGGCGAAAAGCTTGTTCTGGTCGGTTCTTTCAGGCGCGCTGAATGCAGGTCCGCCGTCGTTCGCGTTTATCCTGTAGATTTTTGTTGAGTCTGAGCTGTATGCCGGGCTTTTCTGGTCGTTTATCCACCAGTCAAGAACCGCAATCACGCAAAGCGCGTATTTTATGAGATTCGCGTTTGTCGCTGCCGAGTCCGTCTGCTTTTTTGCTCCGAGAAGAACGTCCATCCGCTTTGAGACCGGATTTGCAATATCGAAGCGGTATTTTTCCCACGGATTTGACATTCCGAAAACCATTCCTTTTTGCGGAGTCGCGCTGTCGATGCTCTTTGAGATTTCCCGGAAGAAATTCAGAAGGAAAGTGCTTCTAAGGCAAAGCGGGCGGTAAGGGCTGTCGTTTTTTGGCTTTTAAAGAAGAAGCTGGTCAAACGAGAAATGCGGCAGAAAATTGTATTTTGTCTGCCACAAAAGCGAAGTGATTATCTTCTTTCCGAAAAGCGACGACTTGAAGTCTCCCTGGCTGTACTCGTTGTTCACCAAGTCCTTAATCTGGTCGGCGTAGTTTTTCTCAAAGAGAACCTCGCGGTACAAAGACCATTCCCCGAGAATCGCCGAGAGCTTGTCGTTGTCGTCCGCGTTGAGATTTTCCTCTGTAAAGGCGATGTTCCGGCAGCCCTGAAAAATGTCTTCCGTGATTCTAAGCAAAGTGATTGTGACTTGAAGCGGATTTTCCGGGGCAAGCATATTGTAGCCGTCTCGGAACTGGTAGAGCGGCTGAAAATACGGATACATATCCGGGAAATTTCTGAGATTCAAGAATCCTGCTTCCGGGAACATTGTGTCCAGAAGCTTTAGACCTGCGTCAACCAAGCCGTTTTTTCTGCTTTCTTCTTCCTTCTTTTTTTTCTGCTCGATTTCCTTTTCGGCTTCCTCTTTTTTCTGCTCCTCTGATTTTACTTCCGGCTTCTGTTCTTCAGGACGGCCCGCCTTTTTGTTCGGGAGAAGAAGGTCGAATTTTGAAAGCTCCAGAAAATTCAGAATGTTAGATGACTGCGTGAGAAAAAAATCCTGAAAATAGTCGAATTTGTTCGAGCACATCCTCATCAAAAGCGGGTAAAGTCCTTTTATGATTTGGCTGTAAGCGTAGAACCATTCTGTTATTGCGCCTTTGCAGAACGTCAGGGCTTTTTGCTGGTCGAATTTCGGATATTTTATGAGGTCGCTGTAAATTTCCTTGAAGATGTTGGAGATTTTTGTTTCTCCGAGATAATAAATCTTGATGAGGTCGCGGTAAACCGCCTTTACAAAAGGAATCATCATCGCGACTGTTGTCGTGTCGGCAGTGTCCTGCAGCGAGAGCGCAATTGCTTTTATCTCGTGCATTTTCCAGCTTCCGACGGTTTTAAGGATTCTGAATTTGTCTTCCTGAGATGTTATGATTTTTGACTTGTACGTTTCCGGCGCAATCTGAATCAGCGACTTTACGCTTGCGATGAACGCCTGCAAATGCTCAACGTGCTTTTGAATTTCGTATTCGACAAAGCTTCGCCTTACAAGCTCCATTCCGTTTTTCTTGAAATGGCGCATAAAGTTGAAAAGCCCGTAGTTCGTCTTGATTTTAAAGTCGTCGCTCATCATCAGACGGTCCATGAGGCTTTTTTCCTTGCCCGGAATTTCTGGAAGGCTGTAGATGTTCCGCGCGCGTTTTTCCTTGACCGCGTAGCCGTATTTGCTTGCTTTTTGCGAATCTTTTTCCGCTTCGCTTTTTCCGCCTGAAATTTCTGACGCGACGCTCGAGGCTGTTTTTCCTACGACTCTGCGCGAGTATTCTTTTGCTTTAGGAAAAGTTGAGTAGTCAATCGGAGCTGATTTTTCCGTGAAAATTTCGCCGCCGAGCTTTTTCATCATTTTCTGGGCTTCGGTCTGGTCTATCGGCCCGATATTTCTTCTTGTTTGGTCGAGCGTTCCCGGCTCCCATTTCGCTTCCGGCTTTTTTGGTGCTTTGTATTCTTCCATCTGTTTGCCTCGATTTTGTCCGTCGCACTAAAGAATTTCAAATTTCAAAATGTTCGTTTTGGAATCTGAAATTTCTGAACGTTGCATTTTTGTCCGTCTCACTAAAAAATTTCACATTCTTGAATGTCACATTCTGAGAATCTGCTTT
Organism: Treponema sp.; assembly: GCA_034088785.1. GTDB lineage: Bacteria > Spirochaetota > Spirochaetia > Treponematales > Treponemataceae > Treponema_D. The sequence continues at coordinate 33,478 of JAXDVS010000042.1, read as the reverse complement.
TTTGCGATTCCCTCAAAATTATGCAGGACAATTTTCTCGTCGTTTTTTGTTTTTATTACGCCCTCGAACGTGCCGTAAATCGTGTTCAGCTGCGTTCTGAGAATCAAAAATGAAATGTCCCTGTAGACGCTTGAATTCGGCGTGAAAGTCAAATCGACCATATTCTCGAAATCCTGAATAATCCATTTTTTGTTCAGACCGAAAGGATGCGTGATTTTGACCGGCGGAAGCAGAGTGCATTCTCCGTTCACGCAAAGGACGTTTCCATTTAAATTCTCGGAATCTACAGCGTTTTCTTGCGAGGTAAATATCTGAAACGAGAATTTTTTTCCGTCTGACTCGCCTGCGGCCGCCGCAACTTCTGAATTTGTGTGGAAGTTATAGTAAGCCCTGTTCACGCAGAAAAGCGCGCTGCCTTCTGTGTCTTCCATTGTCGCGGACTCGGAGCTTCCTGTTTTTTCAAGAGTTAGCGCGCCGTGGATAACCGGCGTTGAAAGATAAGCCGCCATGCACCGTCTTTTTGACGGAAACGGAACAACGCTGTAAATCTCATTGATGTTCGGGTTTGAATAATGCGCGATAAAAGCCGCGTTTGCCGAAGGGCGCGAGGAATCGCCTTTAAGGTTGAAAATCATTGAGAGCCTGTCGTGCTTGTGGTCCCAGCTTATTCTGATATATCTGTGGCGGTTGAAGCTTGCGCAGAATCCGTTTTTCATATTGTGCGGAATGAATCTTCTGCGCGGTCCCATAAACGAGCGGTATGCGTATTTTCTGCCGTTTTCCTTGTTCCAGAAAGTGACATCGGCGAATCCGAAAATCTTGTGGTCAAAAAAATCGACAGTTCCTATGTAAGGTCCGATGTTGAAAAGAAACATAAGAGAACTTTGGATGCGGAGATTCGTCAAGACTGTTGGAAGCGGCGTGCCTGTGAAAGGTCCTCTTACGCCGCGTATATCCAGCTTTTCTGGGCAGCCCTCAAATGCGCCGAAATTTATTTTTCCGTTGTGAACGATTTTATCCGGCGCGGCCGACGTGTTGCGAGTATACATTTTATTTATTATACCAAGCAGAGTGTAAAAATCCAATAACAGTTTTTTAATGTTGAGAAAACAGCGTTTTAGTCGTAAAATTTATTGAATTAGCCTGAAGTTAAAATTTTTGAATTTTGAATCTTTTGAATTCGGGGATTTTGATTTTAGAAATTAATTTTCAAGAATCTTGATTCAGGAATCTTGATTCAGGAATCTTGATTTCAGAAATCTGGTTTTCAGGCGGTTCTAATTTAAGAAGAATTCTCGGCTAGATTTCGGGAATGACATTTTTGCATCTTGGAGGCAGCTTATGGCAGTATCTCTTTATTCACTTGGCGCGGCGCAGGAAGTAACCGGCTCTAAGCACATTTTTGAAATTGACGGGCGTTCTTTTATGATTGACTGCGGAGCGTTTCAGGGAAAACGCGCGGAAGCCGATGAGAAAAACCGGACTTTCCATATTCCTGTCGATAAAATCGAGTCGGTGATTTTGACACACGCGCATTACGACCACGTCGGGCTTCTTCCGCTTCTGATAAAAAAAGGCTACCACGGAAATGTCTACGCGACTCCTGCGACACGAGACTTGGCTGACTTGATTATGATGGACAGCGCGAGAATTCAGGCGCGCGATGCGGAATATCTTAGAAAGCAGGCGACAAAAAAGGGCGGAAATTTCAGCTGGAGGCCGATGTTCGACGAAAAAGACTGCACAAAGGCGACAAACCAGATTGTGACGCTTTCCTACAACCGGAAAATGTACATTGCGCCTGACGTGGAGCTTGAATATTTTGACGCGGGACACATTTTAGGCTCGGCTTTCGCCTACATCACGATAAAAGGCCAGCGCGACGAGAACGGAAATCCTCTCAAAAAAGTCTCTGAGGAGAAAATTTCAATCTGGAACAAGCTTTTCGGCTGGAAAAAGGACGAGAAACGTAAACTTTCAGGAAAAGGCGGAGAGAACGGAAATCCAGCCCAGGACGGAAAGGACGAGCTTAGAATTCTCTTTACAGGCGATTTGGGCAGAAAGCTGAAGCCGATTATACGCGACCCGGCGACAAATGTTCCGGCTCCTGACTACGTTGTGATTGAGTCAACTTACGGAAACAGAAAGCACGAGGACGCGGTTCTCGCGATGGACGAGCTTCGAAAAATCGTTATCCGCGCGGTGGAGAAAAAAGGAAAAATCATAATTCCGGCATTCGCGATTGAAAGAACGCAGGAAATTGTCTACTATCTTCATCTTCTTGTTGACCAGAAGAAAATCCCGAAAATTCCGATTTATGTGGATTCTCCGATGGCGGTGAACGCGACTTCGATTTTTCAGGTTCATCAGGAATGTTACAGCGACGATGTCCACGAGGCTTTTTTGCAGCATCATAAAAATCCGTTCGGATTCGGCTCTCTTAACTTTGTGAACAGCGTGGAAGAATCCAAGGCTCTGAACAAGAAAGAAGGCCCGATGATTATCGTTTCGGCTGACGGAATGTGCGAGTGCGGACGCGTTGTCCATCATCTTGCGAACAATATTTCCGACCCGCGCAACACGATTCTGATTGTCGGCTACATGGCTGAAAACACGCTTGGCCGGAAAATCCGCGACCATGCAGAGAAAGTCAAGATTTTTGGCGACGAGTACGAGGTGAAGGCTGATGTTGAGTGCATAAACGCTTTTTCTGCGCACGCGGACTACACGGAAATGACAAAATGGCTAAAGACAATCGACACAAGCCGGCTGAAGAAGATTTTTATGGTTCACGGCGAGAAATCGGCGCAGGAATTTTTCCAGAATTATCTGAAGGAAAACGGATTTCCGAATGTTCAGATTGTGAAATACGGAGAAACTTACGAGCTTGAGTAGATGCGTTAGCGCTGGTAGGGGCGAACGAAGTGAGTTGCCGGAGGCAATGAGCGTTAGCGAACCCCGGACATAGCGACGTCGAAGCCGGAACGCCAAAATTAGTCAGGCTTTAAAGAGGATTTTATGAAATTGAATAAGAAAGCGGCGAAAATTGCCGGAATTTTTCTTGCGACGGCGGCTGTGATTGCGGCTTTGTTTTTTGGCTCGGTTTATTTTTTTGTGTTCAAGCCTTCGTTTGAGCGCGGAAAAATGTCTTCGGACTTGGAGCATTTTAAGAAAGAAGAATATGTTGAAAAGCACACGGCGGACAAGAACTGGTTTTTGGAGCAGAAATATTCTGAAATCAGCATAAAGTCGTTTGACGGCTTGAATCTCGTTGCGTACAAGCTCGACGCGGAGAATCCGAAAGGAACTTTTGTCTTGATGCACGGCTATCATTCTGACCCGCTCCGTGAATTTGCGGGGCTTGCGCGCTTTTATTACGGGCTTGGCTACAATGTGGTTTTGCCTTTTCAGCGCGCGCACGGAAAAAGCGAGGGAAAATACATAACTTTTGGCGTGAAAGAACGCTACGACCTACGCGACTGGATTTTGGAGACAAATAAATTGTATGGAAGCGAGAAGCCAGTTTATCTTGAGGGAATTTCTATGGGATGCGCCACAGTTGTGATGTCTCTCGGCTTTGACTTGCCTGAAAATGTGAAGGGCGTTGTGGCTGACTGCGGATTTACTTCGCCTGAGGAAATCATCTGGAAAGTTCTAAGAAAGGACAAGAAACTTCCGCTTTCGCACTTGATTATGGCGGCGGGCGAATTTATGACAAAGCACATTGCAGATTTTGACGAGAAGGAATTTTCAACGGTTACGGCTTTGAGGCACAATAAAATTCCTGTGATTTTTATCCACGGAGCGGAAGACGATTTTGTTCCGATTGAAATGTCAATCACGAATTTTCAGATGTGCCGCTCGAAAAAAAGCCTTTACATTGTGCCGGATTGTCCGCATGCGATTGCGTATCTTGTTGACGAGGAAAAATACCACAAAAAGGTGACGGATTTCTTTGGAATATAAGATTTGATTTTTTGTGTTAGAGACTAGGGGCGCGGCGAACGTTTTCCGTTCATTGATGAAAGCTGATTGTGTGGGAATAAGTTGCTGCGGCGGGCGAAGCGGCACAGATATTTTTGCTGTGCGAAAGAATCTGTTTTGCGCGATTGTTGAGTTTTCCGAATAAACAGCTGCGGCTGCGCGGTTCTGATGAAAAATTTTTAAGATGAAAAAAGCTGGCGTGATATTGGAGTTTAATCCGCTTTTCACGCCAGCTTTTTTTGTTGTGTCCGCTTTTTTTCAGTGTCCGCGTTGTGTTGTTTCGCTTTCGGATTTCGAATCAGAACGGACAGAAAAGCGCTGGTCATTCTGATTTAAAATCTCGTTTGTTTTATGTCAGTTTACGGCTTCGTGGATTGTCTCGCGGACTTTTCCTTTGCCAGAAATCATCTTCATAAAATAATTTTTGACTTTTTCGTAAAGCGGAGAATCTGCGACATCAAATCCGAAAATTTTTTCATTTTTAAGAAGACTTTTGATTTTCATCTCGATTTTTTCCGTGTCATTTTCTCCAAGGCTAATTCCGTCAAGCGCGGATTTCAGCGTCGGAAGAAGCGGCTCAGGCGAAAGCTCGAACGCGTTTCCGTTGTCGTCAACCGCAAGAAGATAGCGGAGCCAGAGCGCGAAAACAAGCGGAACGATTTTCAGGCCGGAAGCATCAAGATTTTTGTCCGCAAGATAGGCTTTCGCGGTTTCTCCAAAACGCACTGAAAGTTTCTGCGAGGTGTCGGTCGCGATTCTCTGCGGCGTGTCCGGCATAAAAGGATTTGGAAGCCGCTTTTTTATCACTTCGTCGATGAAATTCTTAGGATTTATGATTTTCGGGTCAACAACAACAGGCAAGCCTTCTTTGTAGCCGAGAATTTCAACCATTTTTTTAAGGTCTGAATCTTTCATCTCGTCGCAAATCAGATTGAAGCCAAGCAGACAGCCCGAAAGCGCGAGCGCGGTATGGAGCGGATTCAGGCACGTTGAGACTTTCATTTTCTCGACTTTGTTCACGGTTTCGCGGTCTGTAAAGTAAACTCCGGCTTTTTCAAGCGGCGGCCTTCCGTTCGGAAATTTGTCCTCAACAACGAGATACTGAGTTTCCTCCGCGTTCACGAAAGTTGCGCAGTAAGTGTTTCGTGAAGTTACAATCAGCTCGGTCTCCTCAAATCCGTCTTTTTTGAGCATTTCGGCGACTTTTGAATTCGGGCGCGGCGTGATTTTGTCAATCATCGTCCACGGAAAAGAGATTTTGCTCTCGTCTTTTAGATATTCGACAAATTCGTTTGAAACAAATCCGTTTTTCTGCCAGTTTTCCGCGATTTTGAAGATTGCGCTTCCGAGCTTTTCGCCGTTGTGCGAACAGTTGTCCATTGAAACGAGCGCGAGCGGAAGTTTTCCGGCGTTGAATCTTTCAAAAAGGAGATTTGTGAGACGGCAAAGGAACATTTGCGCTTTTTCAGGCGGATTCTTGAAATCTTCCTCATATTCTTTCATCAGATTTCCGTCTGGAGCCGTTGTCGCGTAGCCTTTTTCAGTGATTGTGAACGAAATCATTTTGAGGCTCGGATTTTTGAATGCGTTTTCAAGCAAAGCCCAGTCTTCCTTGAATTCCGGCATAACTTTTACGGCCTGTGTTACAGAAGCGATAATCTCCTTTTCGATTGAGCCGTCAGATTTGAGCGTGACTCCGAGCGTGAGATTGTCGTGCGGGCGGAAAAGCTTGTCCACAATTTCCGGATCGTGGCACTCGCCTGCGATAATTCCGGTTTTCATCAGATTTTCATTCAGGAGACGCTGGCAAAGAGCGGCGGGAAAAATCCTGAAAATGTTTCCGGCTCCAAAATGAATCCATTCCGGCTTGTTTTTTGTGTTTTCTTTTACCGTTTCATAGTCAAATTCCGGGAATTTATATCCGTTCCATTTTGATTTGTCTTTTATTTCTGATAGATTCAGCTTCATTTTGATTCCTCCTAGAAAAATTTGCAGCGAAAACTTTTGAGAAAATTTTTTTGCATTTTCAGCGAGATTTTATGTCTCCTTGCTGAAATATTCCGGGTAGCTTGCTTCAAGGTCTTCAAGAACCTCGGAGATTTTTTGAAGATGCTCCTCGTCGGTTTTAAGTGCTTTTTCTGCGTCTCCCTCGCGGATTGCCTCGACAAGCTGCCTGTGCTCTTTTTCAACGTTGTCCGCGATTTTTTCGGCGTTGTAGCTTAAAATTCTTACTCTGTAGTCGTTTCCAGTGTGCGAGACAAGAACATTCCAGAGCCATTCGTTTCCGCTTTCAGAATAGAAAAAATGATGCAGAGCGTTGTCTTTCTGAAGAAAAGCCTTTTTGTTTCCGTCAAGAAAGCTCGCGTTCTGCTCGAGAAGAATCGCCTGAAGCTTGGTGGCGGCAATTTTTCGTTTTGCGTCGTCTTTCAGATTTTCCATGAAGATTTTCAGAACTCCAAGCTCCAGCGTTGCCCTCATAAAACGTTCCTGCTTGATGATTTTTTTGTCCAGAAAAGAAACACGCGTTCCTTTTTGCGGAAAAATTTCAACAAGATTGTCCAGCTCAAGATGCAAAAGCGCGTCTCTTATCGGCGAGCGTGAAACTCCCATTTTTTGCGCAAGAGAATTGATGTTTAATTCCTGGCCGGGCTTAAAATCAAGATTTATGATTTTGTCCCGTAAAATCTCATAAACCGAAACGTCTGTGTTTTTCATTTTATTTCTTGCTTTTTTCGATTGCTTCCAAAAGTCCCTGAATGTACATTGCTCCAAGCGCGCGGTCGTAAAGTCCGTAGCCCGGCATGCATTTTTCGCCCCAGATTGTTCTTCCGTGGTCTGGCCGTACAGGACCGTCAAATCCTGTCTCGTAAAGAGTTTTCACAGCCTCGTACATGTCAAAGCTGCCGTCAGATGAAAGATGAGCCGCCTCCTCAAAAACTCCCGGCGCAAAATGATGAAGATTTCTGATGTGCGCAAAGTGGATTCTTCCTTTGCAGGCGCGCATTATTTCAGGAATATTGTTTTTAGGATTTGTTCCGAGACTTCCCATGCAGAGCGTGATCCCGTTGTATTCCTTGTCAACGGCGCGCAGCATTTTCAGGATTGAGTCTTTTCCGGTTATTATGCGCGGAAGCCCGAAAACCGGCCACGCTGGGTCGTCAGGATGAATCGCCATTTTCATATCGTATTTCTCGCAGACAGGACCGATTGCCTTTAGAAAATAAACGAGATTTTCAAAAATCTTTTCAGATGTCACATCTTTGTAGGCTGCAAAAAGCTCCTTTACTTTTGAAAGACGCTCCGGCTCCCAGCCCGGCATTACAAAGCCGTTTGAATTGTCCGTTGTCTTGTCAAAAAAAGTCTGCGGGTCAATCGAGTCCACAACTTTCTGGTCGTATGCGAGAACAGTCGAGCCGTCGGGACGTTTTTTCTCAAGGTCGGTGCGTGTCCAGTCAAAAACCGGCATAAAGTTGTAGCAGACCATGTGGATATTTTCTTCGCCGAGCGCGGCAAGCGATTTTATATAGTTTTCAATGTATTTGTCGCGGTCAGGGCTTCCGATTTTTATTGCGTCGTGGACGTTTACGCTTTCAATTCCTGAAATTTCAAGTCCTGATTTTTCGACAGTTTCCTTTAGATTCTTTATTCTTTTGCGAGTCCATTCCTCTCCAGCTGGAACATCGTACAGTGTCGTGATTACGCCTTTTACGCCCGGAATCTGCCTGATTTGCTCAAGCGTTACAGAATCAAATCCCGGCCCGTACCATCTCAAAGTCATTTTCATAGCGTTTCCTCGAAATTTTTCTGATTTTATGAATCATCAAGTGAAATGCCGCCCGAAGGCGGCACAGTTTCTCAAAAATCACATAAAAGCGATTTTTTATTTACTTACACTGCATATCCGAGCAGCTTCGGCAGGAACAAAGAAACCTGCGGCACGAATGTTACAAGCAAAAGTCCTGCGACCATCGTCAGATAAAACGGAATCATCGCCTTTGTCGTCTTTTCAATGCTGATTTTTCCGACGCCGCAGCCGACAAACAAAGCCGAGCCGACCGGCGGAGTGCAAAGTCCGATTGCAAGGTTGAAGATGAGCATAACGCCGAACTGAACGAGGCTCATTCCTGCAACATCGTGGACAACAGGAGCGAGAATCGGAGTCACAATCAAGATGAGCGGAGCCATGTCCATAATGCAGCCCAAGAACAGAAGCATAATGTTGATGAGAAGCAAAAGCACAACCTTGTTCTCGCTGATTGAAAGAAGAGCAGTCGTGATGATTGTAGGAACTTTCAAAAGCGCGAGAAGATAGCCGAATCCGCCAGCCGCCGCAATCAAAGAGAAAACCATCGCGAGCGTTTTTACAGTGTTCATCAAGAGTTTCGGCATCATCGAGATTTTAAGCTCTTTGTAGACGAAAACTGAGATTATGAACGCGTAAATGCAGGCAATCGCCGCCGACTCTGTCGCTGTGAACCAGCCCGCTGTAACGCCGACAAGAATAATGACCGCTGTGAACAGCGCGAGAATCGCGTCGATACAGATTTTAATCGCCTGTTTAAGCCCGATTTTTTCGCCTTTCGGATAGTGGCGGATAATGCTCATAATTCCGCAGACAACAAGGAACAGGATTCCAATCGTGATTCCCGGCAAAAGTCCAGCCATAAAAAGCGCGCCTACAGAAACTCCGCCTGCCGCAACTGAATAGATAATCATATTGTGGCTTGGAGGAATCAGAACGCCCTGGCAAGATGTGGCGACAGTAACCGCGACAGAAAAGTCTCTGTCATAGCCGCCTTTTACCATCATTGGAATCTCAATTGAGCCGAGAGATGAGACATCAGCTACAGCCGAGCCTGAAAGATGTCCGAAGAACATCGAAGCAAGAACGTTCACGTATGAAAGTCCGCCTCTGAATCTTCCGACAATCGCGTTCGCCGCCTTTAAAAGCCGGTCTGAAATTCCGCCCGCGCCCATAATCTCGCCGGAAAGAATAAAGAACGGAATCGCCATCAAGCTGAACGAATTTATGCTTTTTCCCATCTGCTGAATGAACGCCATCAGCGGAATGTGAACGTAAACAAGCGTAATGCACGATGAAACGGCAAGCGCAAATGTCACCGGCATTTTTATCAAGATAAAAAGAACAAAAGTTCCAAGCAAAAGCCAGATAGCTATAGTTGGGTCATACATTTGTCTCACCTCCATTGTTTTCGTTGCCAGAAGAATTTCCCGCCAGCTGGGAAGCCATCTCGTCGATTTTGCTCTGTCTCATATCCTCGATAATCTGCTGGTCGGTTTTTCCGTCTGCCTCGCCCTCGATTTTTGAGTGGCGGTATTTTTTAAGCCCGAACAAGTCTGTCACCGCAAAATAGATGATGAAGACACCAGCCACCGGCATCATGCTGTAGGCAGTTCCGGCCGGCCATTGCGTCGCAGGCAAAGTGCTGTTCCAAGTCATCTGAGTGAGCTTGATTCCGTAGTAAACGAGAATGTAGCCGAAGAAAATTGTTGCGCACGTGTTGAATTTTGAAATTACAAACTGCACTTTTTTCGGGAACATATTGAAGAAAAGCGTGATTGCGATGTGAAGACCTTTCTCAACACCGATTGCCATAGCGATAAACGCTGTCCAGACCATCAATAGAAGCGCGACTTCCTCAGACCACATAAGCGACTTATGCAGGAGAAGACGGCCGAAAACTTCAAGACTTACGATTATTACAATCACAAGGATTACAAGCTTTGAGAATTCAAGAAGAACGCGGTAAATGCAGTCAAAAACAAACGTTACTGCGGAAACCGCTTTTTCGGCAGGCTTGTATTCAGGCTTGCAAATTTCTGATGGCGCGGATTTAAAGAAGTTCTTTATCTTTTCAATGATTGAATTCATATAAAATCCTCCGAAGCAAAATCTTTTTTAAATTTTGAAGGATTTTGCCAAAAACAAGAAGATTCTGCCTGTTTTATCATTTTGAAATCAGGCAGAATTTGCGCGTTGAAAGCGCATTTTTTTGCCGAGCTGCGAGCCAGCCCGTCGATTTTTACAAGTAAGTGAAATACTAAAATATTAGTTGCTTGAATAAAATAAAAGGCAAAAATCTAAGTTTTTGCCTTTTGCCCGGCAAGGAAAAATCCTTGCCAAAAAGTTACTGAGCCTGAATCTCTTTGATTACATCCTCATAGCCAGCTCCGAACTGTGTGTAGAGAGGCTGCATAGCTGCCTGGAATTTCTCTTTTTCTCCCGGCTCAAGCTCTGTGATTGTGCATCCTGCCGCGCGGACTTTCTCTTCAGAAACGCCTTCTTTAGCAGCCCAAAGCTCACGCTCGAGTTTTGCAGATTCCAAAGCGCACTCTTTGATGATTGCTTTGTCCTCGTCAGAGAATTTGTCCCAAGTGATTTTTGAGACAAGCTGCATTTCTGGAACACGTGTGTGCTCATCAAGAACGTAGTATTTTGCGACTTCGTAGTGAGAAACTGAGTCGTATGAAGGCCAGTTGTTCTCAGCTCCGTCGATAACTCCTGTCTGAAGTCCTGAGTAAACTTCGCCGTAAGCCATTGGAGTCGGGTTCGCGCCGAGCGCAGAAACCATTCCCATCATCATTTGAGATTCCTGAACGCGGATTTTCAAGCCTTTCATATCTTCAAGCTTTGTGATTGGGCGTTTTGAGTCGTAGAAGTTTCTAGCTCCAGCGTCAAACCAAGAAAGACCAATCAAGTTGTTTTTGTCCATAGAGTTAAGGAAGCTTTCGCCGATTTCTCCGTCAAGAACGCGCCACATCTGGCTTGCATCTTTGTAGAGATATGGAAGCTGAAGAATGTTGAGCGATTTCTCAAATTCAGAAAGAGGCGAGATTGAAACGCGTGTGAAGTCGATTGCTCCGAACTGAAGCTGCTCGATTACAGCCTTTTCGTCTCCGAGCTGGCCGCCGTGATAAACATCAATATGAATTCTTCCGTTTGTTTTCTGTTCAACAAGCTCTGCGAATTTGTAGGCAGCCTGTGTTGTCGGGTAATCCTGCGCCTGATTTTCAGCATAGCGCAAAACCATTTTCTCGGCTTTTTTCTCTTTGCAGCCTGTAAGCGCAAGCCCAGCAGCAAGCAAGGCGCAAGTTGCAGTCAACAATGTTTTTTTCATAGAATTTTTCCTCCAATTTTATATGAAAAATTGATATACTAAAATATTAGTTGATATTCCAATTCTAAATCCATTCAGAGCGAATTGTCAAATTTTTGTTTTGGAAGAGTTTTCTTACAAAATGAGATTTTTTTATTAAAATTTGGAATTTTGATTTGCGATAAAAATGAAATCCGATTTTGGGGTTCAGATTTTGACAAAACGAATTTAAAATTTCATCAAGAGATTTTTTCGCCTGATAGGAAAAATTTCAGATTTGAATTCCAGCGAATTTCATTTTTCAAAATATTTGATTTCAGACCGCAGATTGTTTTCCGCAGTCTGAAATCAAAATCATCAGAAATCAGAAAATTGAAAATTTCTGAACGTTTTTTTTATTTCGTTTCTGCAATCGGCGCTTTTGGGAGCTTTATCATCACGCTTTGGATTCTTCTTTGTGACTGGTCCTCGACCGTGTAGACGATTTCATCCTTTGTGAGAATCGCGCCCGCCTCTGGAAGCTCGTCAAATTGCTCCATTAGCCAGCCTCCGAGAGTGTCATAGTCGTCGCTGTCAAGATTCAACTTTAGAAGCTCGTTCACGTCGTCAAGTTTCATGTCTCCGGGAACGAGATATTCTGTCGGCGAGACCGGCTGGATTCTGTCTTCTGGGGAAGTTTCCGCGTTTTCCGCAGTTACGCTCCGTCCGAAAACCGCGCGCAGAACATCGTCCGTCGTCACGATTCCTGAGTTGCTTCCGTTCTCGTCAACCGCAATAGCAAAGCTCACTTTCTCTTTTCTTAGCTTTACGAGAAGCTCCGCCGCAGAAAGCGTTTCGGGAATAAAAAGCGCGGGATGCATGCATCTTTCAGCGAAGCTCCGCTTTGAATTCGCGTCCGGGCTTTTTGTGAGAATCGTCTTGTATAAAATCACTCCGAGCACGTTTTCAAAGCTGTTGTTTGTCGTGTTCTCCTTGTCGGGACCGCAGACAGGAATTCTCGAGTATCTTGTCTCGCGGAAGATTTTCACGACTGTCTCGTAGTCCGCGTTTGACGGAATCGTCTTTACAAGGCTTCTGTGCCGCATTATGTCTTTGACCGTCATGTCCGAAAAGTCGAAGATTCTATAGAGCATTTTTTTCTCGTCATGCTCGAGCGTTCCTTCCGTCTCGCCCACGTCGATAAGCGATTTAAGCTCCTCCTCGGTGATTGCGGTTGAGTCGTGCTTGAAAAGCCCGTTCATCAAAATCGTGATTCCGTTTGTGACTTTCGCGAAGAACCAGACAACAGGAAAAAGAATTTTCTCGAGAATTATTAGAGGCAGAGAATAAGCCTGCGCCACTTGAACCGGCTTTACAGACGCGACTGTTTTTGGAGAAATCTCGCCGAAGATAATCAGAACGAAAGCCATTATGATTGTGGCGTATGTCGCGCCAACGTCTCCGCAAAGATTTATCGCGACTGTTGCCGCAAGCCCTGACGCAAAAGACGTGATAAAATTTATTCCAATCAGGACGAGCGAGAGCAGCCTGTCCGTGTTTTTCTTTAAAAAAGCGACTCTCCGCGCCGGAGAATTTTTCTTGCCTGAAACATCGTCTTTTAGCATCTGCTTCAGCGTGATTTTTGTGATTGAAAGATAGGCCGTCTCGCTTGAAGCGAAAAAAGCCACGATTGCGACGAGAATCATAACGCCGATTGAAGGCAGAATAACATTAGTCAGCAGCTGCATTTGATTCCTCCGCAACATCTTCATCGTCAGATTCTGCCTTTGCGCAGATGACTTTTGAAATCCGTTTTTTGTCCATAGCCGAAACTGTGAATCTGTATCCGAATTCTTCTATATAATCGCCAGCCATTGGAAGCCTGTCGAGCTTTTCGATTATGTAGCCCGCGATTGTCTCGTTGTCTTCCGACTCCAGCTTGATGTGAAGCTCCTCGCTCAAGTCTGCAAGCCGGACAGAGCCGTCAAGAACCGTGTTCTCAAAGTCCGATTCCGGAACATCGGTCGGAGCTTCTGTTTCCGGAGCTGCGACTCCGCCAAAAATCTCTCGCGCAATGTCCCGCTGGGTCAAGATTCCGTCCGTTCCTGAATATTCGTCGATAACGATTGCAAAGTCGTCTTTTTTCTCGCTTAGAATCGACTGAATCGAAGACATTTTTGTCTTTCCGGGAATAAAAAGCGGCTCGCGCATAACTTTTTCAACGGAAAATTCCTCGTCATGCGGAAAATAAACTAAGTCTTTAACGTGAAGAACGCCGATTATGTCGTCAAGGTCTTTTTTGTAGACAGGAAAGCGCGAGAATCTCGTCCGCTCTGAAAGCTGAACGATGTCTCTCATGTTCATATCAGGATGAATCGCGACGATTTTTGTGCGCGGAACCATGATTTCAACGGCTTCAAGGTCGTTGAATTTGAACACACGGTTCATCATCTTTTTCTCGTTGCTTTCGAGAACTCCGTCCTCAACTCCAACGTCGATGAATGTCTTGATTTCCTCTTCCGTGAAGGTCGCCTGCTTTTTCTTTGTGTCGATTCCGAAAATTTTAAGCAGAGAGCGGGAGATAAAGGTGAAGAAAATGACAAAAGGCCGTAAAAAATAGAAGAAAAACCACACGAATCCTGAAACGCTGAACGCGAAACTTTCAGGATAGCGGGTTGTGATGCTTTTTGGCGTGATTTCGCCGAACAGAAGAAGCGCGATCGTCGCAATGAAAGTCGCGATTCCGAGTCCGGCAGGTCCGAAGAGCTTTAAGAAAATCGATGTCAGGACAACTGAAAGCGTGATGTTTACGATTTCGTTTCCGACAAGCAGCATATTCAAAAGCTCTTCTTTTTTTTCAAGGAGCTTTCCAGTGCGGATTGCCCTTTTGTCGCCTTTTTCCCGGAGAAAATGGACTTTGAGCTTGTTCAGCCCCAAAAATGCGCTTTCGCTCGCCGAGAAAAGCGATGACAAAACAATGCAGGCAACTGCGATTAAGATTAGCAAAAGTAAATTTGCAGTGGGTGGTTCACCATCCATATTGGAAAAAATCCTCCTGAAAAATTATTGGTTGTAAGACTGTGATTTTTGCTCGGAAACAGCGTCGAGCGCGCTTTGAATCGCTTCCGCGTACTCGCTTTGCGGCGCCTCGTCATAAGATTTCTGGAAATATTCAGTCATCTTGTCGTAGTTTGAAGAGCCTGACATCGCAAGAAAATATCCCGCGCTGTAGTAAACCTGCTGGCGGTCTTCCGCTGTCAGAATCTTGTAGCCGAGCGGAGAAAGAAGCTCTTTTTCGGCTTTGTCGTAGTCCTGCTCAAAAAGAGCCTGCTGCGCGCGCGAGTTTGCAAGCGCGAAAATGTGGTCAACGGTTTTTCCGCTTTCATTTTTCTTGTCGAGCTTGATATATTTCTCGCTCATCTCTGCAAGAAGAAATTTGTAGTTGTCGTCAGTCGAAGTGTAAAGCTCGTCAATCGCGCTGAGAGCCTCATCTTTTTTTCCTGTGGAGATTTTTGTGAGAAGCTCGGAGACTTTCTGCTTTCGCCCGTCCGTTTTTGAAAGCTCGTTCTGGAAATCGTCGATGTCATAAGATTCTTCAATTAGAACAGGCGAGACCATATATCCTTGCTTTGTAACGAGATAGACTTCTGGAAAAGCCTGAACCGCGTAAACGTTTGCGAGCGCCATATCCGTGCTGAGCTGCGACTGGAGCTTTGCCGTCTCTTTCGCGCTGCGTTTTTTTGAAGCGTTGTCAGATTTTGGCTCAGGATTTTCTGTTTCAGATTTTGAATCTGAAGATTCTGAATCCTGTGAAATTTCCGCCGCCTCGTTCTGATAAACATCGTCAAGTCGGCTTGTTGAAAAATCGAGATTGCAGAAAACGTATTCTGGAGAAAATTTCTCCTTGAATTCGCTTGTCCTGAAAATTCTGTCGTTCAAATTCCTGTTTTTCGCGTCCTGATCCAAAGCGGAAAAATACAGGATTATATGCTTGTTCTCGTTTTTTGCTGCCTTTTTCGCGTCGTCAAAGTTTGAAAACCATCCAAACTCGTCCGTCTGCGCTTTTTTCGAGCATGAAGAAAGCGCAAGCACGGCTGAAAAAGCGGCAACTATTGCTAGAAACTTTTTCATTTTATTTTTTGTCCTTAGCTGAAATATCTTACGCCTGCCGCGAAGAGATTCTGGCACGATGAAGAGCCTGCGTCTTCTCCTGCGATGTTTTTGATAAGGTCCGGATTGAAGCCGCCGATTCCGACAGTCCGCTCTGAATGTCCCATCTTTCCAAGAACGAGACCGTCAGGGCTTGTGAGACCTTCGATTGCGAATGCTGAGCCGTTCGGGTTGTCTGGCTCTGTCATCGCTGGAACGCCGTTCTCGTCGCAGTACTGGCTGTAAACTTGTCCTTTCTCAAAAAGCTCTTTTGCAAGCGATTCAGAAATTATGATTCTTCCTTCGCCGTGGCTTACAGGAATGTAATGCGATTTCGCCTCGAGAATGCTCTTGTCCAAAGCCCACGGAGACGCCGCGCTTACCATTCTTGTGCGCACAACTCGGCTTATGTGGCGGTGGATATTGTTGTAAGTCAAAGTCGGGTTTTCTGCCGCTGGCTCGACAATTTTTCCGAACGGAACAAGACCTGTCTTTATTAAAGCCTGGAAGCCGTTGCAAATTCCAAGAATCAGGTTCTTCTTTGATTCAAGATGATTTGTGATTGCATTTGCAACGTGATTCTCGCGGATTACATTCGCGATGAATTTTCCGGAGCCGTCCGGCTCGTCTCCTGCGGAGAATCCGCCTGCGAACGCCACAATCTGGGATTTTTCGATTTCAGAAGTGAACGCGGCAAGGCTTTCCTCCAAGTCTTTCGGAGTTCTGTTCTTGAAGACGAGAATTTTTGACTCTGCGCCAGCCAAGTTGAAAGCGCGCGCCATATCGTATTCGCAGTTTGTTCCCGGGAAAACCGGCACGATTACGCGAGGCTTCGCCTTTGACTTGTCGATTACAGTGAATGTCGAGGCTTTTTCCTGAGCCTTTTCAAGCGAGTTGTGCTCGTTTGTCGCCCATTCAGGAAGCACGTTCTGATTTTTGACATCAGAAACCGGCGGGAAGACTTTTGCAAGCGGCTTTTCCCAAGCGTTGTAAAGCTCTTCAAGCGCGATTTCAGCGCGAGGAAGCGGATCAACGCCTTTCATCTCGAACGAGATTACAGGAGATTTCTGCGTGTTTCCAATCTTCAGGACTGTTGTGTTTGCAAATCCGTTGTTCTCAAATTTGTCATCATCAGTTTCTACTATTATAGAGCCGTACTGCGGAGTGAACAAATCGGCAATTGTGTCGTTCGCGTTTCTGTGGAAGCCGAGAATTGTCGCGCTAGTCGGAATTTGCGTGAGCTGAACACCAATCTTGTTTCCGAAAGACATCTTTGTGATTGCCTCTGCGATTCCGCCCGCTCCGACAGGATACATCGCGAGAACTTTTCCGTTTTTGTTCGCTTCGTAAAGCGCGTCAGAATTCTTCTTGAAGATTTCCCAGTCCGGCGCAAGTTCTGCAGAATATGGAACTTGAACAAGATAAATATAGCTCCCAGACTTTTTGAATGAACCAGACTGAACATTTTTTGCCTCGTCATGAGCGACTGCGAAGGAAACGAGTGTGTGAGGAACGTTCATATGCTCGAAAGTTCCAGACATTGAGTCTTTTCCGCCGATAGAAGCGCAGCCCATTGATTTTTGCGCGTCAACAGAACCGAGCAGTGCCGCCGCCGGATAGCCCCAAGTTTTCTCGTCAACTGTGCGTCCGAAGAATTCCTGATAGCTCATGCGGCTTGTAGTCGCTTTTCCGCCGATACAAGTGATTTTTGCAAGAGAAGAAAGAACCGCAGTCTGCGCGCCGTGCCATGGAGACCATTCGGCAACGCGCGGGTCGTATCCGTAAGACATAAGGCTGACAGTTGAAGTCTCGCGTGGAGAAATCACTGGAATTTTTGCGGACATTGCACATTCTGGAGTTCTCTGATATTTTCCGCCGAACGGGAACAAGACTGTTGAAGAGCCGATTGAGCCGTCAAAGCGTTCCTGAAGTCCGCGCTGAGAGCAGCACGCAAGGTCTGAGATATTTGCGACAAAAGCGTTTTTAATCTGTTCTTTTGTAGGCTCGCTCTCGCCGCTTTCTCCTGTTGCTGATGCGCATTCTCCGAGTGTTTTTTTTACGCTTTCAAGCGGCTGGACAAGCGGAGATTTTCTGTTTTCAGCAGGACTTTCGATTTCTGCCTTTGCATAGTGCGGCGCTCCAGCCGAGTCCAAGAATGAGCGGTCAATGTCAACGATTGTTTTTCCGCGCCATTTCATTGTGAGCTTGTTCTTGTCCGTTACAGTTGCGACAACAACCGCGTTAAGATTCTCGTCGTTGCAGAATTTTATGAATTTCTCAACATCGCCGGCACGAACAACAACTGCCATTCGCTCCTGGCTTTCAGAGATTGCAAGTTCTGTTCCGTTCAAGCCTTTGTACTTTTTCGGAACAGCATCAAGATTGATGTCGAGTCCAGGTGCAAGCTCGCCGACAGCTACAGAAACTCCGCCTGCGCCAAAGTCGTTCGAGCGGCGGATCATATGGCTTACTTCTGGATTTCTGAAAAGACGCTGGATTTTTCTTTCCTCAACGGCGTTTCCTTTCTGGACTTCCGCCGCCGCAGTTGTTACAGATTTTTCGGTATGAACTTTAGATGAGCCTGTCGCTCCTCCGATTCCGTCGCGTCCTGTTCCGCGTCCAAGCAAGATGATGATGTCGCCTGCCTCTGGAGTCTCGCGCATTACTGTTGAATAAGGGCTTGCGGCAATTACAGCTCCAAGCTCCATTCTCTTTGCAACAAATCCCGGATGATAGAATTCTGTGACTTGTCCCGTTGTCAAGCCAATCTGGTTTCCGTAGGAAGAGAATCCCTGTGCGGCCTCGCGGCAGAGCTTAAGCTGAGGCAATTTTCCGTGCAGAGTCTCGCTCATTGGAACTGTCGGGTCGCCTGCTCCTGTAACGCGCATTGACTGGTAAACCCAGCTTCTTCCTGAAAGAGGGTCTCTGATTGCGCCTCCGATACAAGTTGCCGCGCCTCCGAAAGGCTCGATTTCAGTCGGGTGGTTGTGTGTTTCGTTCTTGAACTGCAAAAGCCATTGCTCAACTTCGTCCTTTCCGTTCGGATAAGGATTTCCGTCCTTGTCTGTCGTGTAATGAACATCGATGAAGATTGAGCACGCGTTGTTTTCCTCGCTCGCTTCCATGTCGTCCAACATTCCGTGCTTTCGGAGATATTTTCCTCCGATTGTCGCCATGTCCATAAGGGTGAGAGGCTTGTCCTTGCGGTTTGCGTAAAGGTCTGTGTGGAGAGCCTTGTAGTTTTCAAGAGACTGCTTGAAAAGCTTTGCGTAAGGTCCCTTGTCGATTTTTATGTCTTTAAGAACTGTGTTGAACGTTGTGTGGCGGCAGTGGTCAGACCAGTAAGTGTCGAGAACGCGGATTTCAGTCTCGGTCGGGTCGCGGTCGATTGACTTGAAGTATTTCTGCAGAAACTGAATGTCCGGCAAGTCCATTGCCAAGCCCATTTTTGAAAGATATTCCTCAAGCTGCTTCTTATTGAATGTATTGAATCCTTCAACAACAGGAACATCGCCCGGCTCGGCAGATTTTATTTCCAGAGTCTCAGGAATTTTTGAGTCTGTGAGACGCGAGTCAACAGGATTTATAAGATAATGCTGAATTTTCTGAATCTCGTCCGCGCTTGCCTTTCCAGACAAAATGACCATTTTCGCGCAGCGTACAAGCGGAGGCAAATTTCCGACTTTCGCGGAATTCTTCAAAGACTCGCGCAAAAGCGAAAGGCACTGCTGCGCTGAATCCGCGCGCTGGTCGTACTGTCCCGGAAGATATTCCCAGACAATCACAGTCTCGTCGTCGGCTGTCTTGACTTCCTCAAAAGAAACGCTGTCGCTTTGCGGCTCGGAAAAAATGCGCTGAGCGGCAGCCTTGAAAACGTCCTCAGATACGTTCTCGATGTCGTAGCGGTTAAAATAACGCACTCCTTTTACGGAAGAAATGCCCAAAAATCCATTGATTTCAGATAAGATGCTCTGCGCTTCGCTCTGGAAGCCAGGTTTGCGTTCAACATAAATACGAAACATTGTTCTATCTTAATGAGAAAACGAGATTTAGGAAATAGAAGAAAAATCGCTTCAATATCATAAAAAATATTCAGAATTTAAGGATTTTGTTTTATAATCGGAAATGCTTTGCTTTTGCGAAGTTTTCATTGGAGCTTTTATGAAACGAAACACTGTGGCTTTTTTGACTCGTTCTATTGTTGATCCGACTGGCACTAGCATGTGGCGGGGAATTGTGGAAACATGCAAGAAAAACAGCACGCCTGTCGTGACTTTTAGAGGACCTGTCTTCAACAAAGGCGCAGGCACTGTTATCTATTATCTGATAAAAGATGATGTCTTTAGCGGCGTGATAAGCTGGGCTTCCTCGGAAGTTACAGACGGAATGATTGATTTTTACGACAAATTCAAGAGAACCCAGCTCGTCTGCCTTACATTCAGAGTCCCGGGAAAGCCTGTCCTGTTTGCCGACTGCCGCACTGGAATGATTGAGCTGATGAACCATCTGATTGATGTCCACGGGCTTAGAAAAATCGCGTTTATCCGCGGCCCTGCGAACCACACTTATGCGAAAGAGCGTTTCGAGGCTTATCTTGAGTCTCTAAAAAATCACAATATTCCGGTCAATGAGGATTTGATTTCCGAGCCAGGAGGCTGGGACTTGGCTTCCGGTCAGAAAGGCGTGAAGTCGTTTTTTGACCGCGGGCTTCGTTTCGGCAGGAATTTTGACATTCAGGCGATTGTCTGCGTTGGAGACAATGTGGCAATCGGCGCGCAGGAATTTGTGATTAACAAAGGTCTTTCTGTTCCTGATGATGTCGTTGTCTGCGGCTTCAACGGAACTGAGGAGGCGGCTTTTTGCAATCCGCCTGTCACGACTGTCGAGATGCCGTTTTTTGGACTCGGCGAAAAAGCTGTTGAAATGCTCGTTGACAAGCTCCGCGGAAAAGACGTTCCGATGGAATTCCGCTACAAGACGCGGCTTAGGCTTGGCGAGTCGTGCGGCTGCCAGTCCGAGTATGTGAAGCTTGCGGCTTATTCTGACGAGAGCGAGCAAAAAACAGAAGAGAAAAAATCCTTCTTCAAGAAAAACGAGAATTCAAGCCGGCACTCAAATTCAGAAGTTCTGGCATCTCTTGACGATGCGGCGTTAGTCCAGAGAATTTCAGACGCGATTCTTGAAAGCATTTTTGGCTGCCGCGGAGTCAATGAAAAAATCGAGGAATTTTTCAGATTAAATATAAATCCGCTTTTGAAAAGCTACGTAAAGTCGATTCTTGCCCAGAACGCGCAAAACGCGAAATTTGTAAGCGACTTTAAGAAAAAGCTCAACGAATTCCTGAATTTTTCAGATGACTTTTCATTCTGGCAGCATTTCATTTCGATTTTGAACCACGAGACCGAAAAAGCTGTGTGCGGCTCGAATTATGAGAAAATCGCGGAGAATCTTCTGCAGCAGGCCCGCGTTCTTGTCCACGAGTACGATGTCCGCGGACTAAAGCAGAAAGCTCTGATTTCTTCTCGTTTCGAGGCTGATTTAAGGGCAGTGAGCGCGCAGCTTCTCGCTTGCTACGATGTCTCAAGCCTTATGGATATTTTGCAGGGAAGCCTTAAAAAACTGAAAATTCCGGGCGTTTTTGTCGCTTTGTACGAGAACTGCAATTTTTCGCTTGAAAATCCTGAAACTCCGCAAAAAAGCCGTCTCGTAATGGCGGTTAGAAACGGCGAGAGAATCCGTCTGCCGAAAGAAGGCGTTGAATTCGACACAAAAGACATTATTCCAGACCAGTATCTTCCGTCGGATTCGTTCTATTCGCTTGTTCTGGAGTCGCTTCACTTTCAGGATACTCTTCTTGGCTACATTGTTTTTCAGGAAGGTCCTGATGTGGGCGCGCCTTACGCGACTTTGCGCGACCAGCTTTCAAGCTCTCTTTACGGCGCAATCCTGATGAAGGACAGAAGCCGCCAGAAAGAGGCGATTGAGTCGGCAATGCACACAATGACAGACAAGACAAACGTTGTCTCGGAAACTTCCAGGCAGATTTCTGAAAACATCGGAAAAATTTCTTCTTCAATGGAAAATTTCACGGCGAGCGTTAAAAATATTTCAGGAAACGTTCAGAACGTTGCTGCCACGGTAAAATCAACGAACGAGATGATGGGAGACGCTGAAATTTCTGTTGACGTTCTTGTTGACACCACGAAAAAAATCATCGATGCGGTGAATATGATTTCAGACATCGCCGAGACGACAAACGTGCTTGCCCTTAACGCTTCAATTGAGGCAAGCCATGCGGGCGAGGCTGGAAAAGGATTCAGCGTTGTTGCAAAGGAGGTGAAGGCTCTTGCTGCTCAGACCGTTGAGGCGACCGGCCGGATTCAGGAGCTTGTCGCGAAGAATTCTTCAAATGCGGCTGAAACTCAAAAAATAATCAAGAAAACCGAAGACTCGATGAAAAAAATCGCGGAGCTTTCCGAGCAGATAAAGGATTCTGTTTCGGCTCAGGTCAATGTCTCGTCGGAGATTTCGCTGAAGCTTTCGGACGCGAATTCCGGGGCGGCAGGCATTTCCGACGCGATTACGGAAATTGCGAAGCTCGGCGACAAAATATAGAAAAATCGCTAAAATAAGAAAATCAATGCCGTTTCGAGAATGTCAGAAAAAATCGCGGCGGCAGATTTGAAAAATTGGAGTAAAAAATGGAAAAGTTGCGTGTGCTGCTGGCGAAGGGCAGAATTTATGAATCGGTTTATGAATTGCTTAACGACGTTGGAATTTCGATTCATCTTCCCGACAGAACATATTTTCCGACGACAAATCAGGAAGACTTGTTTTTTCAGGTTGTAAAGCCGCAGATTACAAGCGCGCTTCTTGCTTCCGGAAAGGCTGATGTCGGTTTTTCAGGAAAGGACTGGGTTTATGAGAACGGAGTCGAGGACCAAATCGAGGAGATTATGGACTTGGGCTTTGACCCGGTAAGAATTGTTGCCGCAGTTCCGAACACTGTTGACTATGACGCTCTTGTGAAGAAGCCAGTGACGATTGCTACCGAGTATCAGAATCTTTCAAGAAAATGGGTTTCCGACAAGAAGATTGACGGAACGATTTTCCGCACGTGGGGAACTTCCGAGGGCTTTGTTCAGGACAACGAGGATTCTCTCGCGCAGATTTTGATTGACAACACTTCAACAGGCTCTTCTTTGAAGGCTAACAATCTTAAAATCGTTGACACTTTGATGACTTCATCAACGAGAATGTACGCTTCAAAAGAGGCTCTGAAAGACTCGGTCAAAAAGCAGAAGATTATGGAGCTGAAAATGCTCTTCGAGTCGGTTTTGAATGCAAGAAGCCGCGTTATGCTTGAGATGAACGTCTCTCGCGAGAAATTCGACGACCTGATGAAGATTCTTCCGTCGATGAAAAGCCCGACAGTTTCGCCTCTTTTTGGAGACGGCGGATTTGCTGTAAAAATCGCTGTAAAGAAAAGCGACGTGCCGACTTTGCTTCCAAAACTGCAGCAGCACGGCGCGACAGACATTCTCGAGTACGCTTTGAGAAAGGTTATGATGTAAAAAATCTCGTGAACGTGCGGATTTTTGAGAATTTTAAGGAAATTTTATGCGGACAGCGAAAATTGAACGTATGACAGGCGAAACCCAGATTTCGCTTGAGCTGAATCTTGACGGAACTGGAAAATGCAGCGTTGAAAATCCGATCGGATTTTTTGACCATATGCTGAAATCTTTTTGCAAGCACGGGCTTTTCGACTTGTCCGGCTCTATAAAAGGCGACTTGGACGTTGACCAGCACCATACAATAGAAGACACTGGAATTGTTCTAGGAATGTGCTTTGCGAAGGCTTTGGGCGACTGCGCCGGAATTTACAGAAGCGGCTCGTTCCTGTATCCGATGGACGAGGCTCTTCTGCGCGCGGCTGTTGACTTTGGCGGCCGGCCTTTTCTCGTCTGCGACGCGAAGCTCACTGGAATTCCGCTCGTGAGCGTTCAGAACGGCAGGCAGGGAACTTTTCAGACGGACTGCTTCGAGGATTTCTGGAACGGATTTGTGCAGGCTGCGAAATGCAATCTTCATCTGGACACAATCCGCGGGCGAAGCGACCATCACAAAATGGAAGGCTTGTTCAAGGCGGCGGCGCGTGCAATCCGCTCGGCAGTGGAGATTGACCCGAGAAGAAACGGCGAGATTCCAAGCACAAAAGGGCTGATTGTTTAAGAAAATCTGGCGTGTCAGAAATCCTGAGTGCAAGACACGCCAGAAAAATCCCGAAAATTTGGAAAATTTTATAAAAATTTTGTCCGAATTATCGGTGAAATTTTTATTCATGATTTTACGAAAGTTTACTAAGTTTGCGTTGCAAGCTTTCTATATATCTGCCGCATATTCATGTTTCTTTTGAATGTGCTTGAAAATCAAAACGGAAGATGAAAACTTCTTATTGATTTTTACAGGAGAAAAAAATGGACGGAAAAGAAGAAATTCTTGATTTGCTTAGAGAAAATGCGCGAATTTCTGTTGACGACATTTCCGCGATGACAAAAAAATCACCGGCGGAAGTCAAGGCGATTATCAAAGAGCTTGAAAACGAGGGCGTTATCTTGAAGTACGCCGCCATTGTGAATCCTGAAAAAGACGAGACTGCGAAAGACAAGGTTATGGCTGAAATTGAAGTTCAGTGCCAGCCTGAGCGCGAGCATGGTTTTGACGGAATTGCGGAGCGTCTCTACAGATTTCCGCAAGTAAAGTCGCTTTATCTTATGAGCGGCGGCTATGACTTGAAAGTTATGATTGAGGGCGACAATCTGCGCGAGGTGGCTTCGTTTGTCGCGCAGAAACTTTCGACAATCTCCGGCGTGCGCGCCACAAAAACGACTTTTGTCCTTAAAAAATACAAGGAGAACGATGTTCTTTACGTTGAGAACGAGTCTGACAGGCGCGAGGGCGTCATGGCATGATTGATTCTCAAATCGCGTTTTGAAAATTGCACGTTTTGTTCTAAAAGACGTTCAATGCTGAATTCAAATGTATTCGCTGCTCGTTGCCGCGTCATGCTGAATTTAAGGCGAGCCGCAAACCTGCGTGGTCAAAAGACCACGATTTCAGCATCTGCGGCGGATAATAGTTTATAAGATTCTGAAAACTGAAGTGGACTGTAAAATGTTCAAAATCAGAAAATTTCAGAATTAAAAACTTGCCGAATAAGAAGCGTAATTGTGAAACGTAAAGGTCAGAAAAAAATCAAGGATTTAAAAATGAACACAAGAGAAGACAGACTTTCCCGGTCAATGCAGCAGATTCCGCCGTCGGGAATCAGAAAATTTTTTGAGATGCTTATCGGGCATGACGATGTTATTTCGCTTTCGGTCGGCGAGCCGGATTTTCCGACTCCGTGGGCAATCCGCGAGGAGGCGTTTTATCATCTTGAAAAAGGACACACGTCTTACACTTCAAACTGGGGCTTGATTGAGCTGCGCGAGGAAATCTCGAAATACATGGAACGCTACGGAATGTACTACAATCCGAAAGACGAGATTTTGGTCACAGTCGGCGCGAGCGAGGGCGTTGACGCTGTTTTGCGCGCGGTCTTGAATCCGGGCGACGAGATTCTTGTCTGCCAGCCTTGCTACGTGAACTACACTCCGCTTGCCCAGCTTTGCGACGCGAAAATTGTTCCAATCGACACGAGCGTGAACGGCTACTATCCGACAGCTGAGCAGATAAAAAAGGCGATTACTCCAAAGACAAAGGCGATAATGATTTGCACTCCGAACAATCCGACAGGAACGATGATTCCGGCGGACGAGCTTGAAAAAATCGCGAAAGTCGTTGTGGAGAATCAGATTTGGTGCATTTCAGATGAGATTTACTGCGAGCTTACATATGACGGCGCAGAGCACGTCTCAATCGGCTCTTTCCCGAAAATGAAAGACTACGCGATAATTCTGAACGGATTTTCAAAGTCTTTTGCGATGACGGGCTGGCGAATCGGATATATCGCGGCTCCGGCAGAGATTTTGAAGCAGATTGTGAAGCTTCACGGCTACAACACGATTTGCGCTCCGATTTTCAGCCAGTACGCGGCGTGCGAGGGCTTGAAGAACGGCTGGAAAGATGTCGAGAAAATGCGCGTGAGCTATCAGCAGAGAAGAAATTTGATGCAGAAAGGCTTCAACGACATGGGGCTTCCAGTTCCTGAGCCGAAAGGCGCGTTCTATATGTTCCCTGACATTTCTTCGACCGGGCTTACCTCCGAGGAATTTGCAACGCAGCTTTTCCAGAAGCACAGCGTGGCGGTCGTTCCGGGAAGCGTTTTCGGCTTGGGCGGCGAGGGGCATATCCGCTGCTGCTACGCGACCGCAATCGACAAAATCAAGATTGCGATGGACAGAATCGCGGAATTTGTCGGAGAACTGAAAAAATAAATTTTGACAGATTTTTTTAGAGCCGCTAAAGCAAGTTTTTTCTGCTTTAACGGCTCTTTTTATTTGTCATTTTTTTATTTTTTTGCTTTTGTCGGCGGCATTTTTTTTCTGTGTTCAATTTTTGCTTTGCGCCTTTTTCCTTGCGTTCGCCGCCCGCACTGCGGAAAATTTATTTTCTTACGATTATGACCTGCCGGCTTGTAAAATAAGGCTCGGAAAAATCCATTTGAAGTTTCCGCTCTTCGTTTATTGTCAGACCGGCGCACACAAAATCTATGCTTCCCGCGTTCAGTGCGTCCAGAAGGCTTACGAACGAGACATCAAAAACGTGCAGGTTCCTTCTTGACTTGTCTGCAATCAGCTCGGCAAAAGAAACGTCAAAGCCGATGACTTTTGTTCCTTCCGTGTATTCAAATGGCGGAAAAGCCGCGTTTGTTCCCATTTTCAAGGTTTTTGCGTATTTTGCGCCCGGACTCTGCGGAATTTTGAGGTTTCCGTCCGCCGGAAAAAACGCTTCCTCAAGTTTTTCAATCGAGCCGTCGTTTTTTAGGATTCTGATTGCCCGGTTTATCGCCTGCAAAAGCTCTGTGTTTCCTTTCTTGACCGCGACCGCGTATTCTTCAAAAGGCAGGTTCAAGTCGATAATCTTCAAGTCCTTGTTGTTTTTAGCGAGAGTCTGCGCCGGAAATTCGTCGAGAATCACCGCGTCGATTTCCTTGTTTTTAAGAGCGAGGCAGGCTTCGTATCCGTCTCGGAACGGCTTCGCTTTTGCGGATTCAAGATTTTCCCGCAGAAAATTCTCGCCCGTTGTTCCAGCCTGGCAGCCGACCGTAATATTCTCCAGGTCTGAAACTGTCGTGATTTCAACTTTTTCTCCGCAGCCGAGAATAAAAACTGAAAGCGAGGCAGCAAAAAAAGCAAAAAACATTTTGTTCAGGAATTTTGTCGCGTTTTTCATCTTAATCTAAAATAAAAAGTCCGTCCGGTTAAGATAATTTTAATATTATTGAATTCCTGAAAAAAGACAATAGAACGGATTCCGCTTTTAAGACGAATCTTTTTCTTTTTTCCGTTTTCGATTTTGTTGCAAATCTATTTTCGTTTTTTTTCGCTTTTGTCCGATTTGTCTAAATCCGTTATTGCGTGCTTGTATTTTACATTTTTTGAATTTTTGCCGATAATTAAAGATATGGAATCATTTTCTCTAATAATTGCAGTTGCCGCAATCGTTGGTTTCGGTGCGATTTTGATAGCATTCTCCACACGAAAAAAAGGTGGAGGCAGGCAAAAAGGCCGCGCTCAGATTCTAAAGGAAGCGAGCAGAAAGCTTGCGCAAGACCCGCACAATCCTGCCGCGCTGATTGCGCTTGGCGACCTTTACTACAACGACCGCGCTTGGGACAAGGCTTTTCCGATTTACGAGACTCAGCTTAGCATTGCTCCGGCGCATAAGGAAATTGACGCTTTCAAGGCGGCTTTGCGGCAGGGAATTTGCGCAGTCAAGCTGAACAAGCTTCAGGACGCTTTCCGCGGGCTTTCGGCAGCCTACAACATAAATCCGAATGACTACGAAGTGAACTATTATCTTGGACTCGCGCTTTACAAGAACAATGATTTTGAGAAGGCGGTTCCGAGATTCAAAAAAGTGCTTGTCTTAAAGCCGGACGTTACCAACATAAATTCTCCGCTCGGACTTTCTCTCTACAAGGCGAAGCATTACCGCGAGTCTCTATCGTTTTTGAAGCGCGCGCTGGACGAGAATCCTGAGAACAAGGAAGTGCTTTTTTCGATGGCGGACGCGATGAACGAAAGCGGATACGGCGACAAGGCGATGAAGATTTTTATGCACTTGCGGCCAGACCCGGAATTTGGCGCGCGTTCTTGCCTTGCGGCAGGTCTTTATCACTTGAAGCAAGGAGAAAACGAGAAGGCTATTCAGGACTTTGAGATTGGACTAAGGCATCAGAATGTCTCGCAGGATGTCGCTCTGGAAATCCGCTACAGGCTTTCGACCGCGTATTTCCAGATTAAGGCGATTTCAAAGGGACTTGCTGTTCTGACGGAAATTCAGGCGATGGTTCCTTCCTACAAGGATGTTCCGCAGCTTCTGGCGCGCTATCAGGAATTGAACCAGAACAAGAATCTTCAGGTTTATCTTATGTCCAGCACAAGCGATTTCGTTTCGCTTTGCCGTAGAATTGTCGTCTCGTACTATCAGAAAGCGGTCGCGAAAATTGTCGATATTTCTGTAACTCCGGGCTGCGTCGAGATTTTGACGAATGTTGAATTTCCGCGCTCAGAGGAGATTCACATTTTCAGGTTCTACAGAAGCACAGGCGTGATTTCAGACTTGTACATAAGAGATTTCCACGCGAAAGTTTCAGAGTCGAAAGCCGACCGCGGAATCTGCTTTTCAGCCGGAATGTTCAGCGACGAGGCGAGAAGATACGCCGAAGGCCGCCCGATAGACTTGATTGAAAAGACAAATCTCGTCCGGATTCTTAAGAAAATCGACATGAACTAGAATTTGCAGTTTTTAATTTTTTAAAGAGACAAAAACAGAACGCCGCAGTCATTTCATATTCAAAAATGGCTGCGGCGTTTTTTTTTGCCAAATTAGCGGGGCTTGTTGCTTTCTGTAGTCTGATGATTTTCAGAAAGTTTCAAGCCCCAGTTTTGATTTTTTTAAGATATTTTGCCTTAAAAAATATTTTAGAATCCGGCCTCAGGATTTTTCGCCTTGATTTCATCGTGCTGCTTGTCGAAAAGCTCCATCACGTGGTCAATCACTTTCTGCTTCGGGTCTTGCTCGTCAGCTGGAAGAGACGCGAGATAGTCTTTTCTGAACTGCTTGCAGTCAATCACAGAGCTTGCCGTGAAAATCTGGACTGCCGGCTCGATAAAGTCCGCAAGCATATCGTCAGGATTTTTCATATCGATTGTGAGGCAGCTTCCATTGATTGTGACGAGAATCATAATATCGAACATTCTAAGGTAAGAGTCGATTTCGCGCAGACCTTTTTTTGTCTCTGGATGGCCCGGCCGGTAGCGCGTTCCAGAAGGGAAAACGAGAATCACTTCGCCGTCTTTCTTGCATTTGTCCATTGCGCGCATTGAAGCGAGGTTTATTGTCCGCGCGCGTTTTTCCTCGGCTGCTTTTTCCTCTTCGGACTGCGCTTTTGCCTCGGCTTTTGTGAGCGAGCGTGTCGGGTAAATAACAACGCGTGTGAAGCTTTCCGCAAAGGCGCGCACAACCGGATTCTCCTCGTTGAGCTTCATTCCAGCGATTGCGACGATTTTGTCCGCAAGCTCTTTTCCGTTCGGCATTTCCTTTTCAATCAGATAGCAGAGAGCCGGAAGGTCAGTGTTCGAGTAATGCTCCATTAAGATAAGTCCGTGCTTTCCGCTTTTCACCGCGTCAAAAAACGCCTGAAAATTTTCCTTGTTTTCGAGTTTGCTTCCCGGAGCCATATTGTCTTTTACAAGCTCATTCATAAAAATTCTTGTTGCCGGGTTCGCTTTCTGATAAACGTTTGTCTCGTCGATTTTTGCTGCCGCTTTTGTAAGTCCAGCCAGCTTTGTCATCATATCTGGATAATGTTCGCGGATTGATTGTGCCATAAATTCCTCTATGTTTTGAATTTTTTGTGATTTCTACTATTCTATGTTTAAGGCCGCAATTTTGCAAGGTTCGGAATTTTTGACGGAAATTTTGACTTGAATCTGAAAATCTAAGATTTGAAAAATCGGCTTCTGATGAAAATCCGGAATTTTCTTGTTGCCGCCGGTTTTTGATGATAATGTTGACCTGAAGGAAAATCTTATGGAAATAAAAAATGTTGCAATGATTGGAGTAGGGGCGGTCGGCGCGGTTATCGCCTCGCAGCTCTCGAAATTTCTTGGAAAGGAGAACGTCGAGTGCCTTGCAGACGGCGAGCGGAAATCGCGTTACGAGCGCGACGGAATTTTTATAAACGGCGAGAAGAAGGATTTCAATTTTGTTGAAAGCAGGAATGCGAGAAAAAGCGACCTGATTATAATCGCGACAAAAAATCTCCAGCTGCCGGAAGCGATAAAAATGATGGAAAACGCCTGCGGAAACGGGACCGTGATTCTTTCGCTTCTGAACGGAATTCAAAGCGAGAAGGATATTGCCGCAGTCTACGGCGAGAAAAAAGTTCTCTACAGCTTTGTAATCAGTTTGAATTCGATTCACGTCGGAAGCAAAATTGAATGTTCAGACTTTGGAACGCTCGTTTTCGGCGAGAAGGACAACTCAAAATCTGAAAGAATTCTCGCGCTTGAAAAGCTTTTCTCGTATTCTGGAATCAGATTCAAGAATCCTGAGAATATTCATCTTGAAATGTGGAAAAAATTTCTGATAAACACGGTTTTCAACACTTTGAGCGCACTTACACGCTCGCCTTACGGCGGATTTCGGATTCCTGTCATGCAGGAGCTTGCGCGACAAGTTGGAAGCGAGGTTATAAAAGTCGCGAACGCGGAAAATGTTCCGCTCACGGCGCAAATGCTTGAGGACGACATCAAGATGATGTGCGGACACGACCCGCACGGAAAGACGAGCATGCTTCAGGACATGGAAGCCGGAAGAAAAAGCGAGAACGCATGGTTCTGCGGAACGGTCTCGAAGCTCGCGGGAAAGCATGGAATTGAAGCGCCTTGCTGCGAATTTCTGGAGAAGCTGGTTGAAGGGACTGAGGCTGTCAGAACTGTTTGAAAAACGTCTTGACGGATTAAAAACGTTTTAACCGGTAAAAACGAGTAAAAAGCGAATGGCCTTGCCTAAAGTTTCAGAAGGCAGTTGTGCGCCAAGTCGATTATTCTCTGGTTTGACGAGCCGCGGTAGTTCAAGGTCAGGTCTTTTTGGCTTTCGATAAACGGCCCGTCAACGAGAATGTCGATGCAGGCGAGCATCCTGTTTGTGAGCGGCGTGTGCTTTTTTCCGTCCTGAGGAAGCAAATCCTTGTCGTAAAGATAGCCGGTGTAGCACCAGATATTTTTGTTCGGAAAAGTTTTTTTTACACGCTCGAGAAATGGTGCGAGCGCTTCCTGATTTTCAGGCTCGAACGGCTCTCCGCCGAGAACTGTAAGCCCCTGAATATACTCAGGCTTCAAATATTCAAGAATTTCGTCCTCGGTTTCTTTTGTGAAAGGCTTTCCAAAGCCGAAATCCCAGGTTATCTGGTTCTGGCAGCTTTTGCAGTGGACGCGGCAGCCTGAGACAAAGAGCGAGACTCTGACTCCAAGCCCGTCTGCAATATCGACTTTTTTTATAGTTCCGTAGTTCATATTTTTTCCGTGAATTTTGGGCTTTGCGTTAGGGATAGTAGCTGCGCCGCAGGCGTTCTGAAAAAAATGCGGTGTTTTGAAACAGCTGCAAAGTTTTTTTCTTTTGCATTTGCTAAAACAAAACTTTTTGAACGCAACCGTTTGATAAACCGCATTTTTGAAAGAATGAGCGATAGCGGAACAGCGGATAGCCCGACCCGAGCCGCTTTATGCGGTTCGGGGAACGCCCTGATGATTTAAAGATGCAGGACTCTTTCCTTGATTTCCTGAGTTCTGCCCTGATTCCAGTATTGCGTGCCGATGTAGCCGCATGTGCGCCGCGCGACGTTCATTGTGGACTGGTCTGTGTTTCCGCAGTTCGGGCATTGCCAGATGAGCTTGTTCTCGCTGTCGGTGACAATCTTGATTTCGCCTGTGTAGCCGCATTTCTGGCAGCAGTCGGACTTTGTGTTAAGCTCGGCGTACATTATGTTGTTGTAGATGTGCTTGAGCAAAGCCATTACCGCCGGAATGTTGTTTTCCATATTCGGAACTTCAACGTAGCTTACAGCTCCGCCCGGAGAAAGCTCCTGAAACTGGCTTTCAAACGTTAGCTTTGTGAACGCGTCGACCGGCTCTGTAACGTGGATATGGTAAGAGTTTGTGATGTAGTTCTTGTCTGTAACGCCCTCGATTTCGCCGAAACGCTTTTTAAGGCATTTTGCGAACTTGTATGTTGTCGATTCGAGCGGAGTTCCGTAAAGAGAGAAGTCCATATTCGACTCTTTCTTCCATTTTTTGCACTTCTCGTTCATAAATTTCATGACTTCAAGCGCGAATGGAGTCGCCTCTGCGTCTGTGTGAGGCTTTCCTGTCATAAATCTGACGCACTCGCAAAGTCCGGCGTAGCCGAGCGAGATTGTCGAGTAGCCGCCGTACAGAAGCTTGTCGATTGTCTCGCCTTTCTTTAGGCGTGCAAGCGCTCCGTTCTGCCAAAGAATCGGAGCCACATCGCTTGGAGTTCCCATGAGACGCTCGTGTCTTCTCATAAGAGCCTTGTGGCAAAGCTCGAGACGCTCGTCGAAAATTTCCCAGAATGTCTTGAAGTCGCGGTTTGAAGAGCATGCGACATCAACGAGATTGATTGTCACAACGCCCTGATTGAACCTTCCGTAATATTTCGGCTTTCCGTTCTCGTCGATGAAAGGAGTTAGGAACGAGCGGCAGCCCATGCAAGGGTAGCAGTGTCCTTCTCCGTTCTTGTCAACTTTAAGCTCGAGCATTTTTTTCTCGGAGATATAGTCAGGAACCATTCTTCGTGAAGTGCATTTTGCCGCAAGCTCTGTGAGATAGTAATATTTTGAGCCTTCCTCGATGTTGTCCGGCTCGAGAACGTAAATCAGCTTTGGAAACGCCGGAGTCACCCAGAATCCTTTCTCGTTTTTTACGCCCTGATAACGCTGTTTCAGAACTTCCTCGATGACCATCGCCAAGTCTTCTTTTTCCTGCTCGTTTTTTGCCTCGTTCAGATACATGAAGACCGTAACGAACGGAGACTGGCCGTTTGTCGTCATCAAAGTCACAACCTGATACTGGATTGTCTGGACGCCGCGCTTGATTTCGTCTTTGAGGCGCATATTTGTGATTTGTGTTTTCTGCTCGTCCGTGAATTTTATTCCCGTCATCTCCTCGGTTTTGACAAGCTCGTTCTGAATCTTTTTCCGGCTTACGTCAACGAACGGAGCAAGGTGAGTGAGAGAGATTGACTGGCCGCCGTACTGGCATGAGGCAACCTGCGCGATAATCTGGGTCGCGATGTTGCAGGCTGTTGAGAACGAGTGAGGCGTGTCGATTTTTGTGCCTGAAATAACTGTTCCGTTCTGGAGCATATCCTCAAGATTCACAAGGTCGCAGTTGTGCATATGCTGCGCAAAATAGTCCGCGTCGTGGAAATGGAGAATTCCTTCCGAGTGCGCCTTTACAATGTCCTCGTCAAGAAGAAATCTTTTTGTGATGTCTTTTGAGACTTCGCCCGCCATATAGTCGCGCTGGACTGAGACGACTGTCGAGTTTTTGTTTGAGTTCTCCTGCTTTACTTCCTCATTGTTACATTCAAGAAGAGAGAGAATCTGGCTGTCTGTCGAGTTCGCCTTTCTCATCAGCTGGTGCTGGTAGCGGTAGGTGATGTATTTTTTCGCGATGTCGAAAGAGCCTTCCTTCATGATTTCTTTTTCAACAAGGTCTTGAATCGCCTCAACGTTCATCTCGTGCTTTTCTGCCTCGCACTGTTTCTGAACGTTCAAAGCCATTTTTTTGATTTGCTTTTCGCTCAGCTGCTCCGAAACTGGAACTTCCCTGTTTGCCTTTGAGATTGCAATGACGATTTTGTTGAGGTCAAAAATCACCTCAACGCCGTTACGCTTAATGATTTTCATCGCGCCTTGTCCCTTCCAATTTTTTAATTTTCTATTAAAAAGCACTTGACAATTCTTTGAAGTTGTCTAGTGGATTGATTGT
>JAXDVS010000041.1:0-20154 GCA_034088785.1 Treponema sp. | reverse complement strand
TTGAAACATTTGCGAAAAATGCGCGGTCGGAATCTGAAATTGAGACTTTTACGGTCTGCCAATTAGAATTTGACGTGTCAAAACTTTTTAAGACATCTTCGCCTGAGCTTTCAGAAATTTTCCAAGTCGGAATTTTGTCTTCGTCCTCAAAAGAAAAATCGTCGTCACGGCTAACTCCGAGCTGGAGATAAAGGTCAAAATCATAAATTTCTGTTGAATGATTTTTAAGAGCGATTTCAAAGACGCTTGAAAGCGAAAGCGAATTTTTTGCTTCCGGCAAGGCGATTGTCAGAGCCGCCCATTGCGTTTCAGAAGCTGAATCCGAAGAATTTTCAAAATTCCATGAGAAGGGAGCCGCGTATCCTGAAATGCCTTCCGTCTTGAATCCTGATTCCGCCTCGTCTGCCATGTTTGATTTTGATTTCAGAACCGGAAAAATTTCATCGTCCGAGCGCGAATTCAGGCTTGGAGTGAAATCCGGCGGCAAGTCAACGCCTGCGTCTTTTTGAAGATAGCTCGTTTCGCTGTCCGTGTCGTCCATTCCCAAAATTCTGTAGATTCCTGCCGCGTTTATGTTCTCGAAAGTCGCCGCCGCCGAATTTTTTACGCTTAAAATTTCGTTTTTGTATTCGATTCCAGCCGCAAGCGTTCCGTATGCGGGACTTGAATATGAGGAGTCCGCGAAATTTTGGTTTTGATTGTAGGAAAATCTTCCGGATGACGAGATGTCCGCGCTTAAATTTTCTGAAAAATCGTACTTGAATCCTGCCGCCGCCGCGAACGATGCGTTTTGCGCGTCATCAGAATCTTCCTGCCAAGTGACGAAAATCTTGTCCGTGCTTGAAACCGCAGATGAAAGCGAGACTGCGCCTGTCGAGGAATCGTAGCTTGCGCCTGCGTCAATCACGCTGTTTTTGTAGACTGTCACAGTTCCGGGAACGGCCTTTGTTCCGATGTCGAGCCTTGAGACTGGAGAATAATTTCTGACACGCAGAACCAAATCGTCGTTTGTTCCGTAGCCAAGATAAATTCCCGGATTTGACTTTGCGAAAGGAAAGCGGTTTTCGGCATTTACAATAGAAGAATTTGAATTAGATTCAGAACCTTTAGATTTGAAATCCTCATTTTCCTTGAAAATATCGATGTAAGTGTGGTGTGCGTCAAAAAAATCTGCCGGATAAAAAGCCGTCTCGTCATCGCTTATGACCGCCGAAAAATCTTTTGAGACTGTTCCGCTGTAGCTTGAAGCGACCGCCGCGTCGTCCGCGCTTAAAATGCCCGCGTCATAACGGCTTGCGTTTTGAAAAGGCGAAAATCCTGACGGATGCTGCAAAAAAAGAACTTTCTCAGAGCCGATTTTGCCTGAAAAATCATAGTAAAATTTTTTAAGATTCACAGAGCCGAACGCGTTTTGAACGTCTTTCAAAAAATCTGAAAAATCTTCATCGCTTTCTGAAAAATCTCCGCTGAACGAGACTGCGACCGCCGGAAGCTCGCCGTTTTTTCTGCCTGCCTTCGCGTCTTTTGAAAGCAGGAGAAGATTTTGCCACGAGACAACGAGAAACTGCGCTGAGCCGAGCTTTTTATATTTTCTTCCTTTTGAATCCTTGTAATTTCCGTCCGCCGCCTGAACGTAAACCGTCTTGACCGACTGCGCGAGTTTTTTTGACGGCAGAACGTACTGGCTTCCAGTGCTGTAAGATGAAAGCGAAATCGTGTTTGTGGAGACTGCGTTCATTCCGAACCATGTCTTGCTTTCTGTTTTCAGCAAGTCGTATCTGAATGTAAAATCCGAACGCCATTTTTTGCCTTGCCAGCTTAAAGAAACGCCAGGAGCCTGATTTTTTCCGCCGCCGATTCCTCGTGAAAAGTCGTTTACTGCGTAAATTTCAGGAAAAGCGATACCTCTGTTTCCTATTCTCGCGGATTTTAAGAGGCCGTTTCCGTTGTATCCTGCCGCAACTGTGTTTTCCTCAAATCCGTCTGCGAAAGCCGCCTCAAAATAATATTTTTTGTTTGCCTCAAGCCAAAGCGAAAGGTCGACATTTTGCGAAAAGACAGGGGACGAGAGCGAAAGGGCGGGCGTTGTGCCGAATCCGAAAGAATAGCTCGCCGAGCTTGAAATTGAGCTTTTCCAGTAGCCTTCCGCACTAAAATCAATCTCGTTTCCGAAAAAATTTTTGTTGAAAATCGAAAATTGCCCGTCAGATTCTTCCAGCGGAAGATTTTCAGTGTCAAAAGCGATTGCAGCGGCTCCGTCCGCTTCTCTTGTCGTTGAAGTTGAGACCGTTTCCGCAGAAATTTTATTTCCTAAAAACGAAAAAAAAACAAGAAAAATAGAAAAAAGCGTTTCCTTTCCTAAAAGCCGTGCCTTTGTGATTTTTAGCGACGGGTCTTTTTGCTGGGCTTTTAAAATCGCCTGCTCGAGCCTGCGTTTTTTTTCCTCGCCAAAGTCAAAAAGCTCTTTGCTTCGCGGCTCGCTGTCGTTTTCAAGATTTTGAAGGCAGACTCCCAAAAGCCTGATTCCGAGTTTTCTGTTGCATTTTTTTTCAAAAAGCGATTTTGCGCGGTCAAAAAGGTCATCAACGGAAGAAACGTATCTTTCGGAGCTTTCCTGAACCGAGACTGTCGAAAAATCCTCGTAGCGAATTTTGAGCGAGATTGACTTGCTGCGAACTTTTTCTTTTAGCGAGCGGAACATCACCGTGTGGCAAAGCTCGAGAAGCGCGGTTTCAATCGCATACAAGTCTGAAAGGTCATATTCGTAAGTTGTTTCCGCGCTGACCGAGCGGCTTTTCGGCTTTGCGTTGAAACCCTCATATTCGTTTCCGCGCACCGCGTTGTACAAAAAAAGCCCGGTCGCCTGCCCGAAAATGCTTTGAAGAAGCGCGGGCGAGCGGTTGAAAATCTCTTTCGTGGTTGTGATTCCGCTGTTTTTGAGTTTTTCCTGCGTTTTTTTGCCCGCTCCCCAAAGTTTTGAGAGAGGCAGGCTGAGCATAAATTCCTGCTCTTTTCCCGCCGGAATCTCAAAAAGTCCGTCCGGCTTTTTTATTCCAGAAGCGATTTTAGCGCAGTATTTTGTGGAGGCGATTCCAACCGAGACTGTAAGCCCTGTTTTCTCCAAGATTTCAGATTTCAGCTTTTTCGCGGCTTCAATCGGCTTTCCAAAGAGCTTTTCAGTTCCTGTCATATCGATAAAAGCCTCGTCAACCGACATTTGCCTTACATCAGGAGAATAATCGTAAAAAATCGACATTACCTCGCGCGATTTTTCATGGTAACGCTTCATGTTTGTCCTGAGAAAAATTCCGTTCGGGCAGAGCTTTGCCGCCTGAAAAACCGGCATTGCGGAATGAACTCCGAATTTTCTTGCCTCGTATGAAGCCGTTGAGACAACTGCGCGCCTGTCGCCCGGCAGTCCGCCGACAATAACCGGCTTTCCTCTGTATTCGGGATGGTCGAGCTGCTCAACGGAAGCAAAAAAAGCGTCAAGGTCAACATGAAAAAAAACTTTTGTCAATTTTCTGTCCTTGCCTGCGCTTTATTTTTTTGAAGCGAGCCGTTTTCTTTTTGATTCGTTTTTGTGAAGACGCTTGTTTTTTCGCGGAGAATCTCTTTTTCGTCTTCGCCTTTGTAAAATGCTGAAACTTCAATTTCCGCGTATGAGTCAGGAGAAGCAGCGTAGTCAATCTTTATTTTTTCAGGAGGATAATCCGGAACGACAAAAGTCACTTCCTCGGCTGTTTTTCCGTTTTCTGTCTTTTCAGATGAAAAATCGTAAGCGTAGATTGAGTCGTAAATCGGAATTTTGTAGTCGAGGCTTTTTATTTTGACGGAATATCTTAGCGCGTCTTTTTCCGACGAGATTTTTATGTGGTTCGTGCTTAATCCTGAAAATTCATCGTGCGAAAGCGAAACTCTGCAAAACTTCGCCTCTGAATCTTTTATGAAAATTTTTGATTTTTCGGAATTTTCACGGACATCTTTGTAAAACGCGAGATAAATCGCCTGCATCACAAAAAAGCAGAACGCGAGAATCGAAGCCGTCGAGACAATTCCGTTTCTGATCAGCTTTAATACGGAATATTTTTTTGATTTGTTGAAAATCTCAAGCCGCACAAGAATTTTAAGCCAGATTATCTGGAAAGGAAAAAGCGCGAGCGAGACTGAAAAATTGCCCGCAAAATTCGTGAAGAGAAGAGACGGAAAATCTTCCTCGCTTGTCTTCTGCAGAATATCGACTGCATAAGGCACAAACGGCAGAACCATCATCGAAAGAAAAACTATTAGGCTTGCAAGACTTTTCTGTTTTCTGAAAATAAAAATCAGAATGTACTCAACTCCAAAAGGCACAAAAAGCAGAATGTCGCGCATAGAAAAGTAAAAAATGTTAAAAAGCGCGATAAACTGAATTATATAGCTGTAAATGAAAATATCTGTCGGAAGCTTCAAGATGTTGTGGAGAGCGTAAAAAGCGGAGACAAAAAACATTGCGGCGATAATTTTTGTTCCGAAAATCACAACTGGATTCAAGAACGCGCTTGAAGAAAAACTTTTGAGGAAAAACTGCGCGAGCGAAAGCCCCAAAAATGAGACCGCAAGCGAAAGCGGAATCATATAAAGATTTTTAAGCAAGTCGTACTTGTTCTGCTCGCCTTGCTTTCCTGTAAACGAAATCACGCAGAGCGAAAGAAGCGTAAGAACCGCGAGAATCACGAAAATTCCGATGCACGAGAATTCATTCAAGACGACCGGCTTTAACGGGTAGTGAAGCGGCATAAAAACGTAGTGCTGCTCCCATTCATCGCTTCCTGCGGAATCATAAGACAAAAGAAAATTTTTTATCAGATTCAAGCCGTCTTTTGCGTTTTCAAACGAGACAGAAATCGCCGGAATCTCGCTTTTCACAAAATCGTTCATCCGCGCGTCGCCGTTTATAAATCCGAGCCTATATAATGAAGAAATCAGATTTGGAAATGAATAGTTTTTTCCGGCAGCGTAAAAAGTTTCAGAAATTTTTCTGCAAAGCCAAAGCGGACTTGTTGAATGAAGTGCGCCTGTCAGAATTGTGTCCGGCCTGCTTTTGTCAAAGCTCACTGAAACTGCGAACGACTCGTCTGGAGCCGGCAGATTTTCAGCGAAGATTTCAGTTCCAGAAAGTCTTGATTCAAATGAATTTGATTTTTCTGGAATCGCAGGCGTTGTGAGCGCGGAAAAAAGAACCGTAAGGTCGTAGTCTAAATGAAAATTTTTCACGTCAGACAAAAATGAAAGAAATTCATCTTCATTCTGGTAAAAATCTTCCTGCGTAAAATCCAGAACCGCCGTGCTTCTCAAAGATTCCTGATTCTGCGGATTTCCATTCTTGCTTTCTGAGAAAAAATCAAGATAAATGTTTTCCGCAAAATTGTCCTGCCCTGTAGGCGCGAGCCTTTGCGTTGAAGCCTGAAAACTTCTTGCCGCAAGAGATTTTTCAATATATTTTGAAAGCGCGTTTCCCGAAATCGTCTTTCTGGAATCTGAATCATTTTCGCTTTGACTTTTGTTTGAAACGAAATTTTTTGTTTTTTGGGATTCAGTTTGCGTTTTTTGATTCTGGCTTGATGAATTTGAAGCCGGTGAAGAAAAATCAGACGGAAAAACTTTTGAAAAGGCAATAAAAAACAGGCAAGAAGCCAGAAAAAAAGCTGCCGCGCCAAGATTTTTTTTCATGCTTTTAGAATATAAGGAAGCAAAAATTTGTTCAATAATTTCTCGGTTTACAACTGGGGGGCTTTATAATATAATGAAATTATTGGAAAATTCGGAGATATAAATGCCAGCAAAAAAATTCACTTTAAGCTTGCCACTCAAAGTCATTTTGACAGAGGAAGGAACTTCCTATTTTATTAGCAACAAGAAAAAGCTGCTGAGAATTCGCTTGGCAGACAATGTTGAAGAATACGGAATCTCGCTGAATCCTTTTTCGCCACAGTCAATCCAGAATATGATGATGGTTGACTACATTTCTAAAATCGAAATTTCAATGTCGGAGTTCGTTTCTGTCCGTCAGGAAGTGATGGACTTGTCGAAGGTAATCGTCTATTCAATTCTTTACAAGCAGTTTGACCGTCAGGTTTTTACAGATTTGATAAAATGCGACTGCGTAAGAAAGCACAACAGAACGCATCCAAACGAGCTTATTGACGAGCGCACAAAGATTGAAGACCGCCAGCTTCGCGCGATTATCGCAAAAAAAGAGGCGACAATCCGTGCCGCAAAGAAAATGATTCTTGATCCTGTCTGGAAATCAATAATGGAAAACAAGGATTATTCGCTTGAGGAGCGCAACATCTATCTTTTGATGACGGAAAAATTCCTCAACAGAATGACGCTTCTCAACTGGTACATAATTCTTAAATTTTTCAAAGACCAGGACGCTTTTGCTCAGATTAACATCGCAATCCGGCATCTCTTGCAGACTTATATGGAAAAATCCCGCGTTGCCGAGTACATTTCAATCCTTTTGATGGAGCTTGCGCTTAACGCAGAGAATCAGAACTTGAAAAAGGAAGCGAAGAGAATGTACGCCGGCGTTGACGACATCGACGCGCTTATGTTCGACCCTGAAGTCCGCGCGAAAATCGTCTCGCAGCTAAAGGCGAACCACGAGCTTGTAACGCTTTCATGGAAACTTGGCGGCGGCTCTACCGCAATCGGAAAGCAGGGACGGCTTCAAATCACTGTCTTGAACAAAAACGACGACTATCAGGAACAGAAGGAAAATCTTGAGTCGAAAATGGCGGCTGACACAAACAAACGCTCGCTGATTGACTTTTACAGGGAGCTTCCTGAAGGGCAGGAAAACACAGATTTGGGACTTTACTATTTCTCTTATCTTGAAGATGCCTGCAAAAAAGTGAATGTGAAATTTGAGTCGATTGTAAACCAGTTTTCCGATAACGACTTGACCGTTATCAGCCTGATTTTCAATTTCTAGCGTTTATGAGGCTTGCGCTTGCTTCCGCTCTGATTCTTTCCTGCATTTCTCTTTTTTCGTGCGCTGTGGACGAGGCTGAAATCTCCACTGCTTCTGGAAGCTTGATTTTGGACTATGAAAATGACGAAAGCGTTCCAGATTCTAGGCTTGCAGTTTTTATCCAGACAAAAAATTCTGTTCAGCGCACAGATTCGTTTTCTGCTGAGAATCTTGATTCTGGCTACATCTGGAATGTGCCTTCTCCGTCTCTTTTTGAGACCGACACGAGACAGTTCGCCTACAGCACAAATCTGAAAGCTCCAGACGGCGAGAATATTCCGAAAGGAATCTATAAAATCGTTTACAATGACGCGGCTGGAAATTCCGATGAGTTCTCGCTGAAAATTGACTATGACGACAAGTTGCTTGAGCAAAAAGCCTCCGAGATTGCGGGCCTGATTTCGGGAAAAACTGAGAATCTAGCAGTTTATGACGAGGCTGACGAGCTTATCTATTTTGGAAGACGAAAAAGCGGCTGGACTTCAAACGCCGCAATCCTAAATGAATACAAAATTGCATCTTACACGCGGGTCTGCTATTCCACACCGTCGAATTCCGTGATTTGCTTTATGCCTGCTGTGTTTTTAAGGGAAAAATAATGGAAAATATTGAAGACAACGGACAAAATGAAAATCCAATCAGACGCGAGATAAAGACTTTTGTCTTGCGCGCGGGGCATTTCACAAATTCTGAGCGGCAGGCTTACGAGTCGCTTCACGGCGAATTTTGTATTCCTTATGAAAAAAATCCTCTTGACTATGAGAAAATTTTCGGAAACAAGAATCCTGTCGTTATTGAGATTGGCTTTGGAATGGGAAAAGCGACGGCGATAATCGCACAGAACAATCCTGAAATCAACTATATCGGAATTGAAGTCCACAAGCCCGGAGTCGGAAAACTTCTCGGCGAAATCAAAGAGAAAAATCTGAAGAATTTGCGGATAATCGAGCATGACGCGATGGAAGTTTTAAGCGACCAAATTCCAGACGGCAGCGTGAGCGCGTTCCACATTTTCTTTGCCGACCCGTGGCCGAAAAAGCGTCATCACAAAAGGCGGCTCGTCCAGCGTCCGCGCACAGACTTGCTTGCGAAAAAACTTCTGAAAGGCGGCTACATCTATTTTGTTACGGACTGGCTTCCTTACGCGGAATTCGCGCTTGAGGAGCTTTGCGCGACTGAAAATCTCAAAAACAAATTTGACGGCTTTGCGCCTCATCAGGAATGGCGGCCTGAAACTCGCTTTGAGCAGAAAGGTCTTGACGCAAACCGAGTGATTTCAGAGCTTATGTTTGAAAAAATCTAAATTTTCTTGAAAATTCGCTAAAAAAATTTCCAACGCTTTATCAGGAAGAAAATAAAAATGGAACTTTTCGATTTTGACAAAGAGAACCGCATTTCCGAGCTTTCTCGTCTCGTAAAAAAATATCAGGATTCTTATTACAACGGCGAGGCGGAAATTTCTGACGCTGATTTTGACAAGCTTTGGGACGAGCTGAAAGAGCTTGACCCGGCAAATCCGGTTTTTCAAAAAGTCGGGGCAGACAGCGGAAATTTTCCAAAAGCGAAGCACATTATGCCGATGGGAAGCCAGGAAAAAGCCGCAAATCCTGAGCAGTTTTTGGCTTGGACTCAAAATCACAAATATGATGAATATCTCGTTGAATACAAGCTTGACGGAGCTTCTTTGGAGCTTCAGTACAAAAACGGCGAGCTTGTGCGTGCGGTAACGCGCGGAGACGGAACTGTAGGCGACGAAATCACTGAAAACGCGCGGAAAATGCAGGGCGTAAAATCAGCTCTTTATGATAAAAACTTGGAAAAAGTTGACTTTACAGGGGCAGTCCGCGGCGAAGTCATAATGAAGCACGAAATCCATGAGAAATATTATTCTGACAAGGCTAACTGCCGCAACGCCGCAAACGGGCTTATGAAGCGGAAGGACGGAAGCGGAAGCGAGAATCTCACTTTGATTTGCTATGACGCGC
Organism: Treponema sp.; assembly: GCA_034088785.1. Lineage (GTDB taxonomy): Bacteria > Spirochaetota > Spirochaetia > Treponematales > Treponemataceae > Treponema_D. The sequence goes on along the minus strand of JAXDVS010000041.1, from coordinate 11,151 downwards.
TTTCAACTGCTGGCGAAAATCCGTTCAAAGATGAAGAGGAAAAGGTTGCATGGCTTTCATCTGTCGGATTCAACACATCGCCTCTAAAAATCTGCAAGACTCCAGACGACGTGATTTCCTACCGGGCGGAAGTCATGGAAATCAGAAAAAATCTTGACTACGACATTGACGGCCTTGTAATAAAAGAGCGGAAAATAAACATGGACGACGCTTGGCGCGCGCGGCCTGACCGCCAGATTGCGTTCAAATTCAGCCTTGAGGAAGCAGTCACAACTCTGCGGAACATCGAATGGAGCGAGTCCGGCGCGACTTATACGCCGATTGCACTTTTTGACGCGGTTCAGCTGAACGGAACGACAGTCCAGCGCGCTAGCCTTGCAAATCCTGACACAATGCGGAAGCTCAACGTGAAAATCGGCTCGAAAATCGTTGTTGTAAAGCGCGGCGAGATAATTCCTAAAGTCGAGTCGGTTGTGCCGGAAGAAGAAAATCAGGAGACTTCGCCTGTCGTCTATCCTGAAACTTGCTCGGTCTGCGGAACAAAGCTCGTTGACGACGGGGCGCGCCTTTACTGCCCGAACAAAAAATGCAAAAAACGCGTTCTTCATCAGATTCAAAAATGGATTTCCGTTGTTGACATCCGCGATTTTGGAGACGCTTTAATCCGCTCGCTTTTTGAAAGCGGAGAAGTCGCTTCAATTTCAGACATTTATAATCTGACTGTGGAAAAACTTGCGCCGCATTTCTTGAACGAGGAATCTCTTGAAAGCCGCAAGGATTCTCTCGGCGCAAAAAAAGTTTACGAAAGCATACAGAACCACAGAAAAATGAGCCTGCCTGTTTTTGTGGCAGGATTTGACATTGAAGGCTTGGGCGAGACGATGATTCAGAAAATCGCAGATGCGGGATTCAACACGCTTGAAAAAATTCTTGCTGCGACAGAAGAAGACATCGCGAATGTTTACGGATTTGCGGAAATCACCGCGCGCGACTTAGTCCATGGACTTAGCGAAAACAAGGAAGAAATGCTTTCTTTAACGCAAAACGGCAAGATAATTCTTGAAAACGCGACGGAAGGGCTTCTTTCTGGAAAATCTTTCTGCTTTACAGGCGAGCTAAAAACAATGAAAAGGGCAGACGCTGAAAATCTCGTTAAGCAGAACGGCGGAAGCTGCAAGTCGTCTGTTACAAAAGATTTGAGCTATCTTGTCACAAACGACACAGAATCCGGCTCGAGCAAGAACAAAAAAGCCGCGCAGTACGGAATTCCAATCATAAACGAGGAGGAATTCCTGAAACTTCTTGAAAAGAAATAAAACGTGAAAACAAAAAAAATCGGGAAAAATATGATTCAGATTTTTGGAACGGCAAAGAATTTTGACACAAAAAAGGCGCAGATGTGGTTCAAGGAACGAAGAATTCCTTTTCAGTTCATCGACTTAAAGGAAAAAGAGATGAGCCGCGGTGAATTTGAAAGCGTTTTGGATTCAGTTGTGCGAACGGCTGGCTCACGTGCGGATGCGGTTGAGCTTCTGGCGGACAAAAAATCAAAGGATTACGCATCGTTCGCGTATCTTGACGACGCTGACAAGGAAGAAAAACTTTTTGAAAACCAGCTTTTGATGAAACTTCCGATTTGCCGGAACGGAAAAAACGCCGCGACCAGCGGACTTGAGCCGAAAATCTGGGAAAACTGGAAATGACGTCGATTGGGTCCAGTTCAAAAAATCTTCCGCGCTGCAAATGGTGCAATCTGAAAAATCCAAAATATGTTGCCTACCACGACGATGAATGGGGAAAATTTGGAGAAAAAAGCACGGACGACAAATATCTTTTTGAAATGTTGACGCTCGAAAGTTTTCAGGCGGGGCTTTCATGGGAATGTGTCTTGAACAAGCGTGAAGATTTCCGTCTTGCATACGATGGATTCGACCTTGAAAAAGTCTGTGGCTACGGCGAGGAAAAAATCGCGGAGCTTTTGGCGAATCCAAAAATCATAAGAAACCGGCTAAAAATAAAGGCGAGCATTTCAAACGACGGATTTTCAAGGCGATTTGTCTTGAATACGGCAATTTCTTTAGTTTTCTAAAAAAGTTTTTGGACGAATATTCATTAAAAAGAGCCGGGGAAGAAAACAAAAACGCAAAAATCGAAATCGTTGAGGAAAAATCAGATTTTTCCGGCATAAAAATAATTCACGAGACAGGCAAGGCAACAAACGGACTTTCAGACGCAATCTCTGCGGAACTAAAAAAGCGCGGAATGAAATTCATGGGCAGCACAATTGTCTATTCATTCCTGCAGGCAATCGGCGTGATTTTTTCGCATGGGGAAGAGTGCTTTTTGTTCAGGGGGTGAGATTTTTCTGCCAATGCTGACCGTGCATTGCCCAACGCTAGTTCTGCTCATGTGCAAAATTCCGCAAGGTGAATTTGTGTATTTTCTTGAAACGGAATAATTCCGTTCGCCGACCACAAGCAATTTTGATAAACGGAATGATTCCGAAATCTGACAAAAAGCAAATTCTTCAATCGGAATAATTCCGCGGGCCGAATTTGCTTTTTTTCTTGCTGTGGAATTATTCCGCAGGCTGTCGGCAGGTGATTTTGATAAATGGAAAAATTCCGCGCGGCGAAATTGTTTATTTTCAGTAAACGGAATAATTTTGCGTGCAGAATATGCAGCTGTGGTCTTGAACTGATTGCGGATGTTTTTCTTTCGGATTCTTGCCGAAACTTTTCTATTTGTAAACTATCTTAAATTTTCAATCGCTTTTTCAAGCAGGCGGATTGTCTCGGTGTTGTCGGCTCGGAATTTCTCGTCGCGGCCTGTAACCAGGAATTCAACGGTTGTCCCGAGCGCGCGCGAAATTCTTACGGCCTGAACTGCATTCGGAAGGCGGTCACGGTTAATCCAGGACTGGAGCGTGTTATAGCTTTCGCTGATTTCTGCGGCAAGCTCTTTCTGTGAGATTCCCCTGTATTCAAGTTCGCTTTTTACGTTGCTCCAAAAGTCTAACATCAGTTAAAAAGTAGCACAAATGTACAGATTTTGGGTTGATTTAAATACGGATGTCATTTATTCTACCTGTTGATAGTACAAATGTACCAATAAAGGAGGCATGATAAAAATTACATCCGTGTAATTTTTATCATTACAGTTTGCTCAAGCGTTGCTTTAACAAACTGTGATTCTCGCCATCCATGGCTCACCGCTAACGCGGAGTTTTATAAGGATAGTAAAAATGAAAAACGGAACTGCATTTTCAGAAAACAAAACCGCCCGGCTTATCGACGGAGAAACTTCCCGCAGAATCACTTCACCGCGCTTATATTTTGAGCGTGCTGGTGGTCTTTATCCACAACAATTTTTCGGCGGAAAACTTGCAAAATCTCTGGCGGAGGAAATAGCGACAGATGAAGAAATGAAAAAGATGACGAAGAAAATCGACTATAACAACAAGGAAAACATAAAAAATGCTGCTGCTTGATTTTGCAATTTTTCAAATATAAAAAATGAAATAATAGGGGAATTTTATGAAAAAAATATTGTCATTGTTTTTGCTATTTATAGGTTCATTATCATGTTATGCCACTAAAATTGGGGAAAGAATTTATTACAGAAATAGCAATTTTGAATATGCATCTGTTGATACATACTTAACAAAAATTGAACCCAGTGAAAAGGATGGCTATTACAATGTTGATATAACTTCAGTCATATCACCTGCAGGCTATAACTCAGCGGTTGGACTCTTCACTTATACCACTCATTATTTTTTAAAAGAAAAAGATAAAATTATCTTATATAGAAGTTCTACAGCTAAAACGTTAGTCATTTCAAAAATCTCAAATAATGAAATCGATTTTTCTACTGTTGAAGCAATATTAAATGAGGAGTAAAAAATGAGCAAGAAGTCAGTAATTGCTTTCATTATATTTTTATTAAATACTTTTGCTTTTTCACAAATAAAAAATGATGTGCTCGACTTTACATTAGGAGAATCAAAAGATTCTGTACAACAAACAATAATAAGTAAAAAATATACACAGACTGGAAATGACAATAGCAATAACATATTTCCAATAAGTCTTTTATATATTACAAAACAAAATCTTATTTTTAATGGAATCTCTGTTGAACATATCACACTCTCATTTTTATATGATAAATTGTTTTGTATAAGCATAGTGACAAGTCCATCAGAGGACTTGGAATTGTTGACTAATTCCAGAAGAATAATAAAAAAACAATATAATCTTGACAAGTATGATAATATTGCAATAAACGAAGAGTTTTATGATAAACATTCAAACCCCTCATTTTATTCCTGCAATGATAATCAAGATTTTATCTTGGTTATTTATGGCAAAGAAACTTATCAAGGGAAAGTACCTCAATGTTATAATTTCTTGTATAAATCAAAGGCTGAAGAAGCAGTTGAATTGAAAAATGCGTATCAGAAATATTCTGATATTAATTATTACACAGAAATGACATTGGAAGAATTGCAGCAGAAATCACTTATTATGGAAAAGGAGAAGAAAGAAAAACAAAGAAAATTTGAAAATCAAAGAATTGAAGAAGCACAAAAAAAGAAAATTGCTGAAGCAAAACAAAGAGAAGAATATAATAAAAAGCATCGATTTGATGAATATATGGGTGGTATGACGGGATGTTGGCTCGGTGGCGGAATGATAAATGGCAATCAACAAAAAGGCGGATTTGCTGGATTTGATGGCTCACTAAAAATTGCTGGCCCTTTATCGGTAGGTGCAGACTGTCGTTTCAGTTGGGGAATAAAAACACCTTTACTTGACGATTCTGTTCGTATTGACCTTGATGCTTATTTGTCATTGGGAATTGCATTACCAATGATAAATAAATCAAATATTTTGATTTATACAGCAGTTGTGCCAGGCTTTTTTATATATGAAATTCCTGAAAACTCCTCCTATTCCGATAAAAGAAAGATGGAAACTGATAATTATATCGACATTAAAGCTGGAGTCGTTTTTACAAAATAATTTTGAGTTTTAAAATTTGTTTACTCGCGAGAATTTTCTAATAACAACGGAAAAATGAATATTTTCACTTTTTTGTGGGGCGGAAGATTGTGATATTATCTTCAATAGCTGTTTTTCCATGGAAAATTTGTATAATAAAAGTAACAAAATGGGCACGACAGAGTTTCAGTATAAAGTCCGCTTAGTAAAAATATAAAATCATAGGTAAAAAATGGAAGAAATTATCTACAAGAAAAAGCTCCCCCTAGACAACAAAGAATTCAGTAAAAAATATTGGGACAAAAATAACAATGTTTTCTCTCCAGCAAATAAAGCACTTCAAAACGGAAGAAATGTTTATTTTCTTATTTTCAAAAATGATAGTTTGCAAAGTAAAAACAAAGTAATTTCAATAACTTTTAAACGTGGAGACATATTTGTAGAATTAGAATCAAAACAAAGCATAAAAATTCCAATGAATATGAAAATGGCAGATTCTTATATCGATTATAATCATATAGAATTTTCCGCTATGTTTTATGGCAGCGACAACTGGAAAGTTTCCGAAAACTCCTATGTTTCTGATTGTAAATACTTACTAACTAGTTTTGAACAAGATGATAAAAATCCTCTGCTGAATAAAAATGCTCCTACAGAGGATATTAGGATTTCAAAGGGAAATAGTTTTGCTATGATATCAGATAATCATTCTACTGCTTTTGGATTTGAGTCAGATGAAGAACATGACGAAAAATGGAATAAATTTTTTGCAAAAATAAAAGAAAAATCTGACAAAGAAGAAAGAATAATTATCACTATTTATCAAAATCAAGAAGATGAAGATATTGATTATGATGAAATTTTATTACAAGGAACTTTGACTGAAATAAATGCAGATGAAAAAAGTTTCTATATAGGCATAGATAATAAAATTATTTCTATTGAAGAAACTACTGAAGAGTTAGACATTTATACATCGGAAGATTATTCAAGTATTATTGGTTATTTTCCTTGCTCAATTAAAAAAGATAATGAAGTTATTGATGTAATAATTTTTTTTAGTTCATTGTCTGAGAATCTGTTAATTGAAGATACCTCTGAGGAAGATTATGAATTTAGTGAAGATGATAATCCTGAAAATACAGACGAAGTTATTGATGAAGAAAATATAGAATCATGGAATTCACTGTATGAAAATATTGATATAATGTTCAAAATACAAGAACCAGTTTTCTTTTCCATCATTAATAATGATTCTAAAGAAGTAATTTTGAGCAAAGAAATTTCTGAAATAAGTTTTGAAAATGGATTAGCGACTTTTTATCTTGATGAAGACGAGTCCTTTACATTTGATATAAACAAAACTATTATTTTTCTAGATTGCGATTATAAAACTAGGATATTCACGGCTCTATTTCACTCAAATTTCATTATTGAGGAAAATAATACAAAAAAAGAGTTTACCATATTTATTACAAATGAAAAATAAGATTGAAATGCAGAAACGAAGTAAAATGAATATTGTTCAGTGTTTTGAACGGTGGAAGAGGGTAAGAGTGAAGGGAAATTTCTGAAGTCTGACTTCATGCAAATTTCTGCTGAAATCAAGCGGAATGTGGGCTAAGGTTCTGCGACTTTCAGGCTTCCGAAATCCGGCTGGATAAAATATGTTGTCTGCATTGTTCGGAATCCTGAAAATTTTGCATATTGCCTGCCATAGGCGCGGAATCAGATTTTCGTTGTAGTTTTTGAACTGTTTTTTTATGAAAGTGGAATCGATTTAGACGGTAAAAATCTTCTAGTTGTTTTTTTCACAGATGACATTGAACCATTGTTCATTTTTATGATTTTGGCGAATGTCTTCTGAAATCCAATTTTCCATAAGTTTTAGCGAGCTGATTTTTTCTAGCAATTCTGAAAATCTCGTTTCGTTCATATCGTTGAAAAATCTTCCGTTCCGTTCGCCTTCAAAAGTTCCGTATTTAAATGATGTGTAGAAAATTCCGTTTGGCTTTAATGCATCTGCGATTTTTTTTAAAACAATTAAAAGTTCTATTGAATTCAAATGCAAAATTGAAGAGCAGGCCCAAATTCCGTTGTATTGATTTTTTTCGTCAAAATCCAAAAAAACAAGTTGCTTTACATTTATTCCTGTAAACTGGCTGGCAAATTCGCACATCTTTTTTGAGCCGTCAATTGCGCGCACTTCAAATCCTTTTTCTAAAAAATATTTTGTGTCGCGTCCAGAGCCGCAGCCGAAGTCTAAAATTTTGTCACCTGGTTTTAGATACGAAAGAAATTTTTCCTGTGTTTCAGAAAAATCCACATTCAAAGTTCCGTTTATAAAAGCCTCATCATTCTGGTTGTAATATTCAAGAGTTTTTTCCTTGTAGTCTATCTTAGGTATTTCGTGTGTCATTTTTGATTTTCTCCGGAATACAAATTCGTGCTGTCCGCAACAAGAAGCTCGTCTTTCTGCGGAGCAATCTTTGTCGCATAAATATCACCTTTTGCAAAGTTCACAAGTTGAGATTCTTCTATTATATTGCCTAGATTTTTGTAGTAATTTCTTAAATCCTCAAGCAGCTGCGTTTTTATTTTTAGAATATCATTTTTTGAAAGCGAGTCCCACAAGGCAGAATTTATCGCGATGATTCCCAAATCTTTTGAAATGAACATAAACCTTTTCCGCTCAAATTTTTCAAAAGGATTTGTGATCATATTTTCTTTGCAGAGTTTTTCATTTTTTAAAAATTCGCTTGTGTACGGACACGATTTTTTATCAGCTGGAAGATTCCTGTCAATTCTTTCTTTGTAAAACTGAATGTAATCTTTTAAGACGGAATCAATTTTTGCTTCGCCAATTGAATTTGTATTTTTCAAGAGCGAAAGTATAAATGGCATTTTATAGGAAAGTGTGTAGTCTCGCTGTTCAAGAAAATCAAAAAAATCTTTGTGGAGCGTTCCCTCATTGTGTTCAGGAATATTCAGTTTTTTCCTGATGTTTTCCGTATTTTGTGGACTGAACATGAATATTTTTTTTGTTCCGAACGGAAAAACTGCGTCTGGAATAATTTTTTTTGCTTTTATCCAGGAATTTATTGTTCCTGTGCTTACAAAAAATTCTCTTGCAAGCTGTTCAACGCTTAAAAAATCTTTGTATTTTTCGGAAAAATCGTCAATGTCAACTTTTATAATTCGTTCAATTCTTTCTGAAAGTCCGTCAACTGTGAGCATTTCGCCTTGTTTGTAATCGCTTTTTGTTATAAGCCCGAACGGAACATAATATGGATTTGCAAAAATTGAATGCATTGTGCAAGGCTGAACCATCGCGCCATATTCGTCTACAACATCGATTATAAAAACGTTTTCTTTTGTGGAAGTTTTTCTAAGCCCGCGTCCGATTTGCTGCAGATACATGACTTTTGAAAGAGTCGGCCGTGCCATCACGATAATTTTTAATGACGGATAATCCCAGCCTTCGCTAATCATATTGCAGGTGCACAAAAAGCGGATTTTTTTATCTGAAAAATCTTTCATCGTCTTTTCTGCGTTGAGGTCTCTGCTTGTGTAGGATGCGGCGGAAATTCCATAGGAATTCAAGATTTTTGCCATTTCCTTTGAATGGTTTGTGTTTACACAAAAAATCAGCCCCTGTTCATTCTGAAATTTGCCCGAAGAAAAATATTTTTTTAAAATTTCCGCAATCAGCTCGTTTCGGGAAGTTACACGGATTGATTTTTCCAAGTCAGCATTCACATAATCTTTTCCATTGAACCAGATTTTGCTTAAATCAACATTTGTCTCAATTCTGTAGACATTTGCCTGCGCGACAATTCCCTTTTTCATCGCCTCGGAAAGAGAAAGCTGGGTTTTGTAGGCTCCGAAAATTGATTCAAGTTTCTTTTTGTCCGGACGCTGGTCGGTTGCGGTAAGTCCGATTAAAAAGTCTGGCAAAAAATATTGAATTACACGTTTGTAAGTCGGCGCAACTGCGTGATGAGCCTCGTCTGCAACGATGTATGAATATTCTTCCGGGGAAATTTTTCTGTAGTTTCTGGCAAGAAAGGAATATGTTTTTATGTCGATTTTTTGCGTGAGCTTAGGAAGATTCTCTGTTATGCGTTTTTTCCAGTCTTCAATTATGTTTTTATTTGGAGCAAGAATTAATGCCTTGAAATTTTCTTTTTGTTTTGAAAACAGTTTTATGTCTTCTTCTATTATTTTTGATTTTCCTGCGGCTGTCGGAAGAACGATTAAAAATGTGCTGATTCCGTTTTTTCGCGATTTTTGAATATCTTCAAGCGTCAGTTTTTGATGTTCGTAAAGTTTTATCGTTCGGCTTGCAAGAATTCCAGTTTGATTGAATTTTTTTGTGTCTGAACCGAAAAACCGTCTTATATCGTCCTGAATTTTTTCCTCAAATTTGCAGTCTTCTGTTGAAAATCTGTAAAGTTTGATTCCCCATTTTGTGCATTCGTTTTGTTTTGCAAGCTGTTTTCTGTATTTTTCAATTCCGATAATCTGCGGATGATGATAATTTATGCCGTTTTCTTCAACAGCGATGTCGCCGTCGTCCGTGTGGACTAAATAATCAAGAAAAAATGTGTTCCCTTTTTCATCTGTGATTGAATATTCTTTGTTTAGAAAACTTAAGCTGGATTCACCGTAAACTTTTGAAAATTCTTCTTCAAAATAAAATTCCAGCGGAGAGCTTTCTGCAAAATCTTCGCGGTTTGCTGCCATTTTTTGCCTTGCAGTTTCTATTTCCAGATTTTCACTTCTTTTGTTTCTGTCAGAAAATAAAAAGTCTCTTGCAGGTTCCTCGTCTTCTTTTAGAAATCTGTAGACTTCTGAAAATTCCTTCATGTAAGAATTTTGTTTGTCCGTCAAAAGAGAATAATTTATGTCGATAAGTTTTTTTGAATTTATCCGGCAGATTCCGCTGTCAATTATGACAGCTTTATCGTTTAAAACATAAAAATCACTTTTTCCGCCGTTCGCATACCACACAGTTTCTTTTGGTATTAAGTGATTAAAAAATGAGATTGAAGCCATTTTTTGTCCTTAATAACGGTCGTTTTTTGGGACAGGTTCAGTCATTTTGCAAGTTCTCTGTACGCTTCAAGATTTTGTTTTATAAGGGCGTCTGAAATTTTCTGCACTTCATTATCAAAAGCAAAGGTGTATGCTGAATTTTCTTCTTCATCAAGAACTGTAATTATGACTTTTTTGCCGTTGAATTTTTTTAGAGAATTATCTGATGTAAGAACAACATTTCCCTGAATATAACCAGTTGTTGCAAACATAAACGCCTCCGTTTTTCTAGCCTGAACAATATCTAGAATTATATCATATTTTTTGTATTCTGTTAATTTTCAGTTGAAAATAGCCTTGCGTAAAGCCGCGTTTATTTTTGTCTGGTAGCCTTTTCCCAGTCTTTTAAATGCTTCGATGACATCTGCATCAAGTTTCAGTGTAATTTGCTGTTTTTTAGGCTTATAGTATGTAGGATTTGCCGGAACGAACTCTGAAAGTTCCTTTTTTGACAATTTTGGAGCGTTTTCATAGTTTATTTCGTGATTTTTTGCGGCTTCAATTTCTTTAATTGCATCAAATGTTGGCTGGTCGCCAATCTTGATTTCTTTTTTTACTATTTCCATAATAAAGCCTCCTTTCTTCTGTATCCGCCAACCGTGCCGAAATAATTCGATATGCTTCAAATCTTTCTGTATAAACAACGAACAGAACATCACCGACTTTTCCGATTGTCTGGAAAGAATCTTCCTCACGGATATTGTTTTCCGAGCGGTCGTAGCGCTCAAGTCTGAATGGGTCAGCAAAAACATAGCTTGCCGTCTCAAAACTTATGTGGTGTTTTTGCTTGTTCTGCTGATTTTTGTTTTCATCCCATTCGACATTCATAAAGAAAGTATATACTGAAAAGTAGTTACTGTAAACAAAAAATTCTGTCCCAAAAAACGACCGTTTTTCTGCGCAGCTTAATTGGTGCGCTTCGTGCAGAATTCCTGTTTTTGATGAGAATAATTCTGTCGGTGCGGTTTGCAAGTGTCCGCTTTGCCATGGAAAAACTGAATATCTTTCCAGCGATTTGCGGCCTGTTTTTCCGGAGGAGCGGCTTTTG
>JAXDVS010000040.1:0-4192 GCA_034088785.1 Treponema sp. | reverse complement strand
ATTTTATGCAGATGCTGAATCCGAGCAGTTATCTGCTCGCCTTAAATTCAGCATGACAAATATAAGTCATTCCGAATTCATTTCGGAATCTGCAATCAAACGACGCGGAAACAAATTTAATACAGATGCTGAATCAAGTTCAGCATGACAAACATGCAAGTCATTCCGAATTTATTTCGGAATCTATAATCAAAAAAATATAATTCAGCATGACAGAAATTTTTCCTCGCAGATTCATTTTCTCCTCATCGCTTACACAAAAACAAAAAATCTGCTAGGATAGGCGAAATCTAAAATTCAAATGCAATCTAACGAGCAGCCAAAAGCGTAAGTCCAGTTCGGACGCGTTTTTTGGCTGTTTTTTTTATCGGATTGCTTTTTCTTGAGGGAAAATATGAAAAATTATGACTTGGGGAGCGAGAAAATCGGGCGGCTTGTGCGTCATTTTGCAGTTCCGTGTGTAATCAGCATGCTCGTTGCGGCTTTGTACAACATTGTTGACCAGATTTTTATCGGCTGGAGCCACGCGGGCGCATTCGGAAACGCGGCGACAAACATCGTCTATCCGTTTACGGTTCTGGCTCTGGGGCTTGCGCTTCTTGTGGGCGACGGCTCGGCTGCGATGTTCAGTCTTGCTTTGGGAGAACGAAATAAGGAGAAGGCAGACAAATGCGTTGGAAACGGTTTCAGCGTTCTTGTGGCTCTTTCGGTTCTGCTCTGCGTTTTGGGATTTTTGTTCAAGAACCAGATTCTTGCGGTTTTCGGCGCAAATCCAAGCGAAAAACTTTGCTACGATTTTGCGAACGATTATTTTACGGTGATTTGCGCGGGACTTCCTTTCTATATGATTGGTCAGGGAATGAACGGCGCAATCAGGGCGGACGGCTCTCCAAAGTTCGCGATGACCTGCACGCTTGCCGGAGCTGTTTCAAACCTGATTCTTGACCCGGTTTTTATTTTCGTATTTGGAATGGGCGTTCGCGGAGCTGCAATCGCGACTGTAATCGGGCAGCTTCTGACTTTTGGAATGAGCATTTTTTATATTTTCCGCTCGAAGAATTTTCATCTTAATTTTAAATGTCTTAAGCCAGACTTTCTGCTTTTGGCGCGGATTTCAATGATTGGAATGGCGTCTCTTATCGTTCAGCTTTCAATCGTTATTGTAATCGCCGTGAACAACAATCTCCTTGTAAAATACGGCTACGAGACTTTCGCAAGCACCGGCGAGGCTTTTGGCTCGGTAGTTCCGCTTGCGGTCGTGGGAATCGTGATGAAAGTCTTTGGAATCGTGATTTCAGTTGTGATTGGAATCAGCTTGGGCGGCCAGCCGATTATCGGTTTCAACATGGGAGCTGGAAACGCAATGCGCGTAAAGGAAACCGCCCGCGTGATTCTTCGTCTTGTGCTTGCAATCGGCGTTGTAGTCTTTCTGATTTTTGAATTTCTGCCGGACTTGGTGATTTCGATTTTCGGAAAAGGCAACTCTATTGAATACATTGAATACGCGCGGCTCTGTGTAAGAATCTTTTTGAGCGGAATCGTGATGACCTGCTTTATAAAATCCGCGGCGATAATTTTGCAGTCAATCGGAAAAAGCGGAAAATCAACTCTGCTGGCTCTTCTGCGCGACGTGATTGTTTTTGTTCCCTCTTCGATAATTCTTGCGGCCGTGAGCCGAAACATCGTGACAATGCTCTGGAGCGCTCTCATAAGCGATGCGGTCTCATTCGTGGTTGCGCTGATTTTTCTGCGCGTGGAAATGAAAAAGATGAAAGAGTAAAACTGAGTTTTTGAAATTGAGTTTTTTATTTTGGCGAAAAATGGGATTCTGCAAGAATCACTAATCCGTGTGATATTTTCGATTTCTCGTCATTCCGAACTCGAGAAGTTTTGTTCTCGCTTTGTTTCGGAATCTGCAATCAAACAACGCGGAAACAAAGTTAATGCAGATACTGAATCCGAGCAGTTATCTGCTCGCCTTAAATTCAGCATGACAGAAGCAAGTCATTCCGAATTCATTTCGGAATCTGCAATAAAAAAAGATTAAAATCTAAAACCGTGCTATAATCCTAATCTGTTGCCGCAAACTGTGAACGCGTTTCACTTTTTCTGCGGCGGGGAGCGACTTATAAAAAACACGGCAAAAATGGAGCTTGCGTTGCGCCGGCAGTAAAGGCGCAGTTTGAGTTTCAATGGCTTTTACTGCTTGTTCAATCAGAAATAAAAATCTTTTTGAAAAGCGTCATCAAAATGAACTACGTAAAAGCGAAAAATGTTCTTCCGTCCGAGCTTCTTGAAAAAATTCAGGAATACGCGGCAGGAACTTGCTTGTATATTCCGCAGAAATTCGAAAACCGGAAAAGCTGGGGAGAATCAAAAGATTCAAAAAACTGGTACAAAAGGCGTAACCAGCGGATATACGAAAGCTACAAAAAAGGATTTTCGGTCAGCGAGATTTCTCAAGAATTCTTTCTGAGCGAAAAGTCAATCTACAGAATCATCTTGCACGAAAAAAAGCAGATGAATTAAACTTTTCCGATAAAATATCGCTAAAGCTGCTGTTTAAAAACTGGCTCTATAAATTGGGTCAGTTTTTTTGTTTTAAATCATTTTGCGTTTCTTAAATCGTCAACAATAAGCTGAATGTGCGAAATCTGATTTTCCGTCAAATTTTCAACGTCCAAAGTGCGCTTGTTGTCAAGTCCTAAAAGATAATCAGTTGAAACTTCAAAAAAATTCGCAATTTTCACAAGCATTTCAATAGAAGGAAGAATGTTGTCGTTTTCCCAGTTTGAAACGCTCTGCTTTGTAACTCCGAGCTTGCCTGCCAGCTGAATCTGGCTGATTCCACGGCTGCCGCGAAGCTCACGGATTCGTTCATTCAGCATAAGAAACCTGTCTATTTATTTTTGACCATTGTATAATTTTTGATTGACTTTTAAGAAATACTTCTGTATTGTAATATTTGACTTAATGTAAAAGAGGTTTTTATGAAAAAATTTATTTTTTTGGCTTCTGTGATAGCGTTTTCTATGACAGCTTTTTCTTGCGTTTCCACAGATGAAGTTCAGGTTTCGTACGACAAAAGCGTTTTGCAAAATGTTTCAAAGGTTACAGACGACGGTTTGTCAAAAATTGAACTGGCAGTTTCCCCAAATGGAAATCAGCTGCTTTATGTTTAGACAGATAAAAGTGTCAGAAGCTATATAACAAACATGAAAGAATCAGCTTCTTTCTATTATTATGACTGTCAGATGAATTTGCTCCGAGATATTAGCCGGCCTTCAAAAACTCCGCTCGGCCTTACATTCTCATATTGGCCTGCATGGAACAAAAACGGAAAGGAATTTGTATTTGCCGCGCTTGAAAACAACCAGTTCAAGCTAGTCCGAGCAAATGTGGAAGGCGGAAGAAAAACTTATATCACAAGAACTCCGATTGGAACTGAAGACGGAAGACCTGACATAAAAAACAATATCATTTTGTGCCAGACAAAAATAAACGGAAAATGGCAGATTGCAACTTTGAATTACGACGGAACTGAAATAACTTTAATCTGTGAAGGTCATAGTCCTAAATGGAATCCTGTAGAAAACAAATTTGTATTTATCCGTGACGGCGGAATTTTTGAAATGAATCTTGACTTGAATCAGGCTACAGAAATTTACAAGGATGCTGATTTTCCTTGCTACCAGCCTTCGTATTCAAAAGACGGAAAATACATTCTGTTTGAGCAGCTGACTCCTGTAAACGCAAAAGGAACAATGACTTCAAGCCTCACAAAAAGAATAATTTCAATTGCGAACAGCCGCACAAATTTTCATTTGTATCTTATTTCATCTGACGGCATGAACAAAACTCAGCTCACAAGCGGCTCGGTTGACGCTTATTCTCCAGTCTGGGGCGCAGACAACACAATTTTCTTTATTTCGGCGGCAAACAACAAGACCGACATTTGGAAAGCAAAAGTCCAATACTGATTTAGCGATGTTGACTGACGAAAGCCCTGCGTTTTGCAGGGCTTTTTTTGTTTATAGATTTTCTCATTCTCTTTTCTGAAATGTCTTTGAGGTAGGAAACTGCCGCGGCTTTTCATATATTAAATTAAACACGCGAGTCATTCCGATTCAGCATGACAGAAGCAAGTCATTCCGAATTTATTTCGGAATCTGCAATCAAACGACGCAGAAAC
>JAXDVS010000039.1:0-8659 GCA_034088785.1 Treponema sp. | reverse complement strand
TCAAAAATTCCGCGAAAAAGTTATGTCATTCAATCCTCGGTTTAAACTTCCCAATAAAAAAGGAGGATTTTTTAAAATGAAAAAAATCATAACTGCAGCCGCTGTCGCTGCTATGGCTGCTTCTTTCGCTGCTGCTGAGGTTACAGTGAAAATGAATGCGCGTGTTCAGGCAAACGCATTTTCCACACAGAAGGATGCCGCTGGCAATAAGGCGACAACTTATCTTGATCTTGCAGGCTACGGCGATGCAAAAGATAACATTATTCTTGACGCAAAAACTGACAACGCGGGAGCGCATATGGAGCTTGCTGTAAACGGCGGTTCAGGAAAGGCAGCAAACGCGAACTCAATCAGCTTGGACAGCAAATATTCCGCATGGGTAAAATGGGGCAACCTTAAAATCACAGGCGGAAAGTTCGACTCAAGATATTCCGACAGAGTAAACAACACTGCCACAGAAAGCGGCTTGACAGATGGAAGCACAGCAAAATTCGGAATTTCAAGCAAGCTCGCTGGAATAAAACTTAGCAGTGTACGAAAAGCAAAAACACCAGGCAAACTTAAAACTACCACAATTGATTGGAAAGATGAAGAAGAAACAGTCGACTATGCAACTTACGGAAGCGGATACGGCGTTGACTTCAACAACATCACAGCCATCGGCGGAACAAGGCTTCTTTCAATGGTTGCGGACTACACCCTCGCAGGTGTTCTTCCTGGAAAATTGAATTTTGCGGCAGGTCTTACAGCGCAGGCTTACGATTCTGATACGACAGATACGGACGACCAGAAGTACACTTATGCTGGTTCATCATACAGAATCACATATGCACAGGACAAGCTCCTCAATGCGGAAGTTCTTTTCAGAAATCCTGAAAGAGATGTAATAGGATTCGGCACATATGTAAAGCCTGCAATCGCCGAAAAACTCACAGTTGTCGGCGGATTCACATTCCTTAAGAACAACAATTCCGACACAGTAGCAACTACTTTCACTAATGGTAATGATGCGGGTACTCTCCAATATAGCAACGGAACTTACAGCTTAAGCGAGGCAACTACTGCAAAAGAAACAACAACATACACTTTCAACAAATACACAGCGTTCGCAGTTGACGGACGATTTGCGTACCAGTTCGCAGACCCGTTGCTTGCCACATTGCAGGTAAAATACTCGCAGCTCAAATACGACATTCTTGATGATCCTATCAAATCGCTTGAGTTCGTCTCAGAAGTTTCTTACAAAGTCAACGACATCCTTACCGTTGCCTTGGACGGAGGACTTTATCTTGAGGGACTCAGCAACGAGGATGTCTTCGGCGAGAAGAACCTTGGAAACAACACATTTGCTGTCAGCCCGCGTGTTAAAATCACAGCTTCGCCAAACTGCGCAATCACAGCAGGTCTTGAGTACACAAAATCATTCAACACAGACGACAAGATTGTTGTAAACTCTGCGGCAAAAAGTCCTGCTTCAAAATACGCGACAGACTACTCTATCAAAGTTCCTGTTGTTCTCCGCGTAAAATTCTAAGCAAAATGATTTGTAAAACAATCTAGGTTGAATTTGGCTTCCTGCTTTGCCGCCCTGTATCTTTACGGGCTTCATCAAAAAGCAGGAAGCCTTTTCTTTTTATATTTATGCAAAAACAGCCATCGCAAAAAAGTTCATAAAGGAAACAGAATGAAAAATCAAATCTTGAGAATCTCTAAAAATTTTCTCTCAGTCTGCATTGCGTCTCTAGCATTTTTTTTCACCTGCTGCGTTTCAACAAATAAAACAGACATTTCTGACTGCTCACCAGCGGCTCTCATCTCTATAACAGGAACAAAACTCGTAAACTGGAAAAGCGAGAAAATTTACGACAGCGACGAGGACGACACAGACAATGACGGAATTCTAAACGGACTTTTAAACAGCTCGATAAACAAAAACTCGCCTGAAATCACAACAGCAACCGACCGGCTTGACTATGCGGACGAAAGCGCAAGAAAAATTCTGCCGGAATTTGCCGGACTTCAAATTTTAGACAAGCAGACGGTTTTCAGCTCTGAATTTTACAAGGCGAAAGGCAGAGCCATAATGAATTCTTTGGAATATAAAACAAAAGCAACCGGCTACAAAGACATTTCATCTATCGGAGGCAAGGCCGCAAGAATTTTAATGCGTGAAGTAAACGCAAATTCGCTTATTATCCTTGATTTCAGCTTCAAAAAAAAACTTGCGGACGGAACAAGAAAAGACGGTTTAATTGCAGGCTTTACAGCAATGAACGTGAAATTTCTGGACAGAACAGGAAAAATAATCATAAACAAGGGTTATGAATGTTACTCAGACAAAAAAATCAAAATTCAAGACGGATATTACAGTCAAACCGAGCTTGTTGAATTGCTTAAAAACAATATCGATTTGTGTTTAACGCAGTTCGCGCTTGACTTCTCAAAAAACTTAGAAAATGAAAGCGATTTTGAAGCAGACAACGAGAATGTGAAAAGCTCAGAACTTGCCGCGGAAGAGAGTAAAAATGAATCTGCAGAAACATCTGACATTTCAGGCGCGTCCGTTCCGGCGGCTTCTGCAAAGCTCGGAAAGCCGAAAAATATGCAGAAATAAGAAATCGCACGTCATTCCGAATAAAAAATGCCATTCCGAACTTGATTCGGAATCTTTAAAAAATATGACATAGATGCTGAATCAAAGCAAGTACGAACGTACTCGAGCAGCCTGATTCTCGCTTTGTTTCGGAATCTCTAAATTAAAAACAAAAAATCCCTGATTCTAGCGGTTTCACTAAAATCAGGGATTTTTCATTTTCATCAATTTTCGATTTTTGCCAGCTTCGCCCAACGGCAAAGCGGCCTTACCTTAAAATCAGCTTAGCTTTGAACGCTTGTGTTTTTTACAACAACGTCGTGAGCTGAGCCTTCGCTGATTGTCGTTGCGGAAACAAGCGTGATTTTTGCCTTTTCCTGCAGTTCAGGAATTGAAAGCGCGCCGCAGTTGCACATTGTGTGGATTACCTTTTTGAGAGTCATTCCAACGCCGTCGTGCAGGTGTCCTGCGTAAGGAACGTAAGAGTCAACGCCTTCCTCGAAAGCCATCGATTTCTTTCCGCCCAAGTCGTATCTCTGCCAGTTGCGAGCGCGGTTGCTTCCCTCGCCCCAGTATTCTTTAACGTAGTTTCCGTTCACAACGAGCTTGTTTGAAGGAGACTCGTCGAATCTTGCGAAGTATCTTCCGAGCATTACAAAGTCCGCGCCCATAGCGAGAGCCAATGTAACGTGATAGTCATGGACGATTCCGCCGTCAGAGCAGATTGGAACATAAATTCCTGTCTTCTGATAATACTCGTCGCGCGCTTTTCCAACCTCGATTGTCGCTGTCGCCTGTCCGCGTCCGATTCCTTTCTGCTCGCGTGTGATGCAGATTGAGCCGCCGCCGATTCCGATTTTTACAAAGTCCGCGCCTGCGTCTGCAAGGAAGTTGAATCCCTCAGCGTCAACAACGTTTCCAGCTCCGACTTTTGTTCCCGGCCATTTCTCGTGAATGTCTTTGAGAGCTTTTGCCTGCCAGTAAGAATATCCCTCAGAAGAGTCAAGAACGAAAACATCAGCTCCTGCAGCGAGCAAAGCCGGAACGCGCTCCATGTAGTCGCGTGTGTTGATTCCAGCTCCGACGATGTAACGCTGCTTTGAGTCCAAAAGCTCGTTCGGGTTTTCTGTATGTGTCGAGTAATCCTTGCGGAAAACAAGCGAGACGAGATTTCCGTTCACGTCAACGATTGGAAGCTGGTTCACTTTCTTGTTCCAGATAATCTCGTTCGCCTCAGAAAGAGAAATTCCGTCCTTTCCTGTGACCAAGTCCTTGAGCGCAGTCATATATTCCTTGACTTTCGCGCCCTCAGGGCAGTGTCCGATTCTGAAATCCTTTGAAGTGATGATTCCGACAAGTTTTCCGTGCGCGCTGCCGTCTTCTGTCACAGCGACTGTTGAATGTCCTGT
Source organism: Treponema sp. (assembly GCA_034088785.1). Lineage (GTDB taxonomy): Bacteria > Spirochaetota > Spirochaetia > Treponematales > Treponemataceae > Treponema_D. The sequence goes on along the minus strand of JAXDVS010000039.1, from coordinate 4,657 downwards.
TTTCTCGCTCAAAGCCACAACTTCTTCCAAAGTCTGCTCCGGGCGGATATTTGAGTCGGAAGTTACAAATCCTGCCTTGTAGTCTTTTACGCGGGCAACCATGGCAGCCTGCTCTTCAATTGTCTGGCTTCCGTAAATGAACGAGATTCCGCCTTCCTTCGCGAGCGCAATCGCGAGCTTGTCGTCAGAAACAGCCTGCATAACCGCCGAAACCATCGGAATGTTCATTGTAAGCGGAGATTTTTCACCTGCTTTCTTATTGTAACGAACCACCGGGGTCTTTAGGCTGACGTTGCTTGGAACACAATTCTCTGCTGTGTAGCCAGGAACCAAAAGATACTCACCAAAAGTGTGAGACGGCTCTGAAAAATAAAATGCCATGATTTTTCTCCCATAAATTTTTTATATGAAATTGAAAAGTAAAATTGAACAATTATAGCAAAATCTTCCAATGGATTCAACGATTGCCGCAAAAAGATTAAAGATTTCAAGCCAAAATCTAAAGTCGATTTAAAATCAGAAAAGGGGAAACGCAACCTTTTTAAGGTTTCTTTTCCCCTTTCAATCCCTTTTTCTTCCAAAACCGCGGATTTTTTTTAGTCCAGCAAAAAGCAAAAATGACGCTCCGCAGTTTCTTCAGGCTTCCAGAAAAATCAGACTACAAATCCCACTGCCAGTAGAGCGGAACCGCAACCTGATAGTCGTTGTCGCAAGTCTGGTACTCAAATCCCGCGCCGAACGAGTTGTGGTCGTCAAGCTGGAAGTCAAGATTCAGCGCGATTCCGTAAACATTCTTCGCTTTTTCAGGCTGAATATCGCTGTCTTTTGCTGTGTCAACAAGAACTTTTCCTGTTACAGAAGCCGAAAGCTGCTCTGTGAGTCCGAATCCGAGGCTCGCCGCTGTATACAAGTCCCAAGAGAACGCTCCGTATGCAACATAATCCTCATCGTCTTCATCGAGACCGTTTGTTCCGTAATATTTCTCTCCGAGATTGTAGAGGAAATCAGCCGCAAAGCTTACCGGCAAGCCGTCTTTCTCGAAAGTCAAATTCGCGCTAACGAGATTCTCGCCTGTAACGCCGCCGAACCAAGTCAAGTCGTCAAAGCCCGCGTCTCCAATGCTCGTGCTGAACGCGCCTTTGCCAGCGTCTTTTGAATAAGTGTGTGTGAATCCGCCGCCGAGCGTAAGTCCGTCAACTTTTCCGAAAAGGTTCGGGAAAGAAACATAAGAGCCGATTACGCGCTCGTCATCGTCCGCAACGTCCTGAACAGAAACGCCAATCTGGAAAAGCTCGCTGTCGTAAATCGCGCCGAATCCGATGTCAACATATTTTGTGTCGTTGTCCTCGTCCTTCGCTTTGAGCCAGTTAGGATTCTCATCGTCAAAATCGCCTTTTGTGAAGTCAAAAGGAAGAGTCGCCGCAAGCCGCAAGGCATTGTTCAAGAATGAAGGGCGGTAGACAACTGTGAATCCGTCAGAACCGATATTTCCGCCTGAAACATTGTCGTCATAAACTGGAAGAGCCGAGCCGTCCATATAGATGTTGTCGTGGAGAGCGAGCGTGATTGGCTGGATAAGGCGGTACTCAACGTACCAGTCGTCAATGTAGCCGTCGATTCCGAAATTCTTGCCGTCAAAATCGTCAAGTCCGACTACCGCAGTGATTCCAGCGTCAACATGCTCAGATTTATATTCAACCGACATTTTATCCTTGAGAACAGGAAAATCTTTTTCATTCTCGTCGTCCGCGTCGTTGTGGTACAGGAACGCGTCTTCCTCGTAAAGTTTGTTGTAGAAAGTTACATCAGCAGCGAAAGCCGAAGCCGTAAAAGCAATTGCAGCAAAAGCGAGAGCAATTCTTTTCATTTTTGTCTCCTATTTTTTATAAGAAATTTTTTTCTATTTGTATGCAGATAATTACTTTTATTTATATACGCTAACAAATGATAAAGAAGTGCAATTCGCAAGTCAATTATTTTTGAGATAAAAAAATGCGCCCGCAAAGCCGGATTTTTCCAAGCTCTGCAAGCGCGATTTTATTCAGACGAGATTTTCTGAAAGTTTTTAGCTAATCGCCGCTTCTGCTTTTCCAAAAGCGGGATTTTAAGGAATTTATTTTTTAAGGGACTCAACTTCCTCTAAAGAAAGCCCTGTGGCATCCGCAATCTGCTGTGCCGTCAAGCCGGTTGAAAGAAGATTTTTTGCAGTCTCGCGGGCTTTTTTAAGAGCCGCTTCCTCGGCAGTCAGATTTTGAGCCGCATTTTCCGCTGAATCAGATTTTGACTTAGGCTTTCCGAGCTTCTGCGATGCGAAATTCGCATTTTCGTCAGCGGAATTTTCCGAAGAACCGCTTGCATCAGAGTTCTCCAAGTCAGCAGAAGTTTCATAAGAATATTCAGACGCAAAACGGTTGATAACATCGTCTATCAGCGGATTTATCAGAGCGACAAAATCATTCTTGTTGTATTTGTTGTAAGCCCCGTAAGTTTTAACGCCGCCCGCGCTCTGTGCGGAATATTCCTTGTCAACGACTAGCTTTCCGCGCCGGTTCTGGATTTTCACCTTCATTGTGACCAGAGGATAAATATTCTTGTTCGCAACTTTCTTTGTAATCTCAAACTGCGCTGAAATCAGGCTTTCCGCGCCAATCTCTGACATCATGAGCTGGGCTTTTTTTGCAGGCAGCTTCACGATTCCGCCTCTGTAGCCGTCCGCAGTTGTGTTTGTGCTTAAAATTCCAAAAAGATTCAAGATTTCATACTGGTAAACATTGCTTTCAGTAAGTTTTTCTTTTTCAAGAACCTGAACACCGCATTTTTCCTCGAGAGCGTGCCTAAGAGATTCCTCAGCATAGTTCATTCTATCTGCCGCAGTCTGAAGCTCCGGATTTTTTGAATTCAAAAGCTTGTTCACGCTTGTCGCAAGAATTCCGCCGCCCTCATCTTCCTGAGCATCGTAGTCAAAATCGTCAGCCTCTTCCCAGATGACAGAACTTCCCTCAACGTTCAAGACCGCCATAGGAGAAAGCGTGCCGAGAGCGAGCTTTGTTGACGCGCAACCAAAAAGGGCCGATGCAAACGCAGCTGAAAAAAGTCCAAAAGAGACTTTTGAAAAGATTTTCGAAAACATTTTTTTCATATTTTTCCGCCTTTTTCAATATAATATTTTAAAACATAAAAAGTTCACAGCCAGTTACAGAAGAAATTGAGGGAAATGGGAAGCGATGTGAGGAACAAGGAAAGCGGGATTTTGTGTATGCGGCGGGATTTTTTCGTGCGGACAGAAGATTTTTGGAAATTCACGTGTGGAGACAAAAATGATGATAAAGCAACGAGAATTCAAAAATGGGAAACTATGCAGGCAAACATGTGCGGACGGAGAGTTTTTAAGAGAACTTGCAAAGGATTTTTCTTGAAACAGTTTTCGATAAGCTATCGCAAAAAAATTAAAAGCTTTTGCAGCATTAACTGCTGTAAATGCCTTTTCTATGCCCGATTTCAACAACCATTATCACCAGTTCATCGTCTATTATCCTGCAAAGAATTCTGTAATCACCGACACGGTATCGCCATAAGCCAATGAGATTTCCCACAAGGCTTTTTCCTCTTGACCTCGGGGCTTCTAACTTTGCTACTTCGTCCATATAATCGACAATTCGGCTGCTTACAGACTTGTCAAGCTTTTTTAGCTGCTTCAAAACTTTTTCTGTATAAACAATTTTCATAGCCCAAGTTCCTTACGGACTTCCTCGGCTGAAATTGCTTTTTTTCCAGACTTTACAAATTCATTCCAGGCAGCGGCGGCTGTTTCGTAGTCTTCTTTATCCTCCTCGCAAACCGCCAGATAATTTTCAAGAGCTTTTGTAAGAAACCAGCTTCGTGAGCAGCCTCTTTCATTGCAATATTTTGTAAGAGCGTCTAAAACATCTGTTCTAATGCTGAAGCTCATCGGACGAGTCAAAACTTTTGTCGCAGTTGCCATAACAGCCTCCTTTATTCAATAATAATATTAACAGCATTACTATAAAAACGTCAATGAAAAACTAAGTACCTTATTTGCAGGAAAATTTTCTTCACAGAATCGTCTTTGCTGTTTCATAAAAAAACGCACGTCATTCCGAGCTTGACTCGGAATCTATAGACTAATGATTTGTGCAATAAAAAATGCAGACCCTGAAATAAATTCAGGGTGACGGCAGTCTTAAAACCGTCACAATTTATTTCAAAATCGCTAAATAAAACCAAAAAGATGCTGAAATCGAGAACTTTGCTGCTCTCCTTAAATTCAGCATGACAAAGAAAACGTTGAAGGCGGGAAAATTTTCGAAAAACGAGTTCTGTTTTCTTGAATCGTCATCATCTTTGCCAATTTTCTTCAAAGAAATCTTTCTCCCACGCAAGCGAAACTTATCTCACAGAATCTTCCTTTCCCTTTCACAAAAAATTCCCCAATTCTCTCTCCCCTCAAAATCTCCAAATTTCTCTAGCTATTTTTCATCTCACAAAATCTCCCTCACTTTCCTGAATCGTCATTTCCATGATTTCCAAAAAATTCTTTTCAAATGAAAATCGCGTCGCGTCTCTGCAAGTCTTTTGAATTTTCCAAAATCTTCCCCCCCCACCATTTTCTAAATTTCCTCCAATTTTTCCTCACTTT
>JAXDVS010000038.1:0-4090 GCA_034088785.1 Treponema sp. | reverse complement strand
TCCAAGATAGTTAATCCACGGATAAGGAGTCCGGGGAGTCGTAATCACGTATTCTTTGTTTTTGTCGTCAAAATATCCAAATTTCATAAAATCTCCAAAACGCAAAAAGCGTCCTAAAATCGGTTCTTAAAAATCATTAAGTTGAAGAATCAGATTCGCAAAGTTTTCAGCAAAAATCCTTTGAAAAAATCAGTCTTTAACGCCGCCCATCGTAACTCCGCTGATGATGAATCTTGAGAAAATCAGATAGATTACAAGAAGCGGAATAATCGCTATGAAAACAAGCATATAAACCTGAGCCAAGTCAAATTTCATAAAGTCCGCGCTTCTAAGCTGCGCAATCAGAATCGGAATCGTCTTGTTGTTCTTTGACGAAAGAATCAAGGCAGGCAAAAAATAGTTGTTCCAAGACGAGACAAACGTGAAAATCGCCTCAACCGCAATCGCGGGCTTAATCATCGGAAGGACAATCAGATTGAAAGTCTTGAATTCGTTTGAGCCGTCAATGCGCGAAGCCTCAACAATCGAAGCCGGCAACGAAGAGCGAAGATACTGAATCATAAAGAAAAAGACGACTGGAGACGCAATCGAAGGCAAAATCAGCGGCAGAAGATTATTCATCAGGTGCATTTTCGTGATAAGCTGGACAAATCCCAAAGCCGTAACCTGCGCCGGAATCATCATAACTGCCATTATCATCTTGAACGCGAAATCCCTTCCTTTAAATCTGTAGGCGAAAATTCCGTAAGCCGTCATCGCGGAAAAATAAGTCGCAAGAAAAGCCGAGGCAAACGAGACAAAAACGCTGTTGAAAAGCGCGCGCAAAACAGGAATGTTCGAATTCGAAAAAAGATTCTTCAAATTTGTAAAGAAATTCGTTCCCGGAAGAACCGAAAAGCCTGCGACAAGCTCGGAATGCATTCTCGTTGAATTTACAATCAAAATCAAAAACGGAACAAGCGAGACTGCGGCAAGAAAAATCAAAAAGACATATGAAAAAATCCGTTTTATAAAAAGTGAAATCTTGTAGCTTTTCATAATTTTCTCCTATAAAAAGTCAGCAAAAATGATGAAATAAAAACGCGAAACGCTTTGCGCATCCTTACCTGCCGATATTTTTTTTCATCGTGAATTTGTAGACAAAGCCGCTGAAAACAGCCGTAACCGCAAAAATCAGCACGGAAACCGCGCCCGCCATTCCATAGTTCTTGCTGAAAAGATGCTTGTTAAGATACATAATCAGAGTCATTGAAGTTCTGTCAGGCTGACCGTAGCCGTTCGTAAGAACCTGCGGAACGTCAAACATCTGTATTCCGCCGATAAGGCTTGTAATCAGAACGTAGACAAAAATCGGCTTCAGCTTCGGAAGCGTAATCTTAAAGAACATCGTCAAAGGTCCAGCCCCGTCAATTCTCGCAGCCTCAAAAACGCTCTCGTTGATTCCCATGATTCCAGACATCAGCAAAAGAGTCGTGTTTCCGTACCACATCAAAAGATTCATAAGAGCGACAAGAGAGCGAACCGAATTCTTGTTGAACAAAAAGCGGTAAGGCTCGGCATGCCCCATTCCAAGCAAAATGCTGTTTACAGGACCGGAGTCGGCAAAAAGCATAAAAAACAGCATTGCGAACGCCGAAGCCATAATCAGATTCGGCATATAAATTACAGTCTTGAAAAACTGCCTGCATTTCAATTTAAGCTCAGTGTCCGTGAACAGGACTGAAAGAACGAGAGAAAAGACAATCTGAGGAACAAATCCCAAAATCCACATCACAAAAGTGTTCCAAGCGTATTTTGGAAGCTCGCTCTCAAAAAAAACTGTGTAATAATTTTTCAGACCGACAAAATTCGGTCCGACCTGCTTTAATCCGTCGCGGTAAGTCTCAAAAAAACTGTTTCCAATCGTCGTGATTAAAGGAATCAAAGAAAAAACAAGAAAGGCGATAAAAAACGGAGCAATAAAAATATATCCCCAGTAATCGTACTTAACAGTCTTGTGCCTTTTGGTTCCAGATTTTTTTTCCATTTTTTCGCCCCTCTTCTAACAAAAGATGATTTCCGCAGATTCCAAACTCTATGATTTTCAAATCTTTTATTTTCAAAACATCAGACTTCAAACCTGCGGAATTTCGTTCCTATAATTTTTGATTTTATCTCGACAAGTTCGGATAAAGCTCCAGAGCCGCCGTGTAGAAATTCTCCCAAGCCTTGTCTTCAGAGACAAAGCCGTTGAAATAGTCAGCGAACGCTTTCTGCAAGTTCTCAGTGATTCCCTGATCGTATGCAGTCATATTGTCCTTGCTGATGCTCTTCGCAGAATCCAAGAAAAGCGAGATGTGGTTCTGACCGCCGAGGAACTCGTTCTTGTAGTCGCTTGCCGCAACAATTTTCATCGCGTCCTCATTGTTCACAAAGTCGCCTTTTTCAAGCGCAATCTGAATCATATTGTCCTTGCTGCATGTGAGCGCGAACATAACATCGCGGATAAGATTAACGTTGTCAGAGCCTTTCGCGCCGCAAATCCAAGTTCCGCCCCAGCAGAATCCCTGCGGTCCCTTGCAGAATCCCCAGTCGCCGTAGCTTCCGTTTCCGGCTTTAGCAGGAGAATCCTTGCTTTCAAGTGTGGCAGGAGCAAGACAGAAATCGATGAACCATGCAGGTCCGAAATAACCGAACACTTTTCCGTCCTTGCTCGCGCCCTGGAAGCTCTCGGCAGACCACAAATTCGCCTTGTTGTTATAGCCTTTGTCAGTGTAAAGTTTTGTCTGGGAAATCCAGCGTTTCACCTGCTGGTCGATATTGATTTTTCCTTCAACAACAAAAGGAGACAGCGCGTTGTCTGTGAAAACTCTAAAGTCGTCATCGAATCCAGAAAGCATAAAATAGCCCTTCTCTTTTGCCTTTGCCGCAACATCGTCGAACAAATCCCAGTTATTCAAGGCTTTCTGAACTTCAGCCGGGTCGTCAGTTCCAAGAACAGCCTTTGCAATCGAGCGTCTGTAGATAAATCCGCCCGGGCAAGCCTGCCAAGAAACTCCGCGCAAAACGCCGTCAGAATCTGTCATCACATCTTTCGTGTACTTGTACTGCTTCGACAAGTCCTCGTCAGTAAGACCGATTTCGCCTTTTACGTCGAGAACCATTCCAGAATCAATATATTTCTTCGCGTAATCCGCCTCCACAAGGAAAATATCGACACGCTCGTCCGCCGGAAGACTTTCCTGCTGCAAAAGAAGCTCGTCAAGCTTGTTCTGATAAGCGTTGTCAAGATTCGGAGTAAGAAGCCAGTTGACTTTCACATCAGACGGCAAAAGATTTTTCTGCTCAAAATAATTCTTGAACCGGTCCTGAAATTCCTCGTTCCAGACAGCAATGTTCAAGACCTTGCCCTCTTTTCCGCCATTTTCAGCGGCAGCCGAGCCAGATTTTTTGCTGCAAGACGAAAGCGCGAAAAGCGAGACAATCGACAATCCGACCGCAGTTTTAATAAGTTTTTTCATAGAAATCTCCTTTTTTATTTGTAAAATCAGCAAGATGCAAAGCACAAAGCAAATGCGCCCCGTACTTTACGAAAACGTTGTAGTTACAATTAAATTATCATACGTCTTATTTAATTTGTCAAAATTTATTTTTTTGACGAAAAGAAAGACGGGAGCAAGACAGAAACATAATAAAAAAAATGCGCCTTCTAAAGTTTATTGTCAAACTCCAGAAGGCGCTTATCAGACAGCAAATTCTGCGCAAAAACTAAAACAATTCTTCAGCCAGTTTTTCAAGCTGGCTTTCAACCGCGGCATTTACGGAAATCTTTATTGTGACTTTATTTTCAAGGATTTTTATCTCTTTTAACGGCTCGAACATTTTCGCCATAACCTTTGTGGCAAGCGGTGCCCATGCGCCGTTTTCGATAAATCCGACATTGCGCTTTTGGAAATTCCGCTCCGCAAGATGAGCGATAAATTCCCGCATTTTAGGAAAAACTTCGGTATTGTAAGTTGTCGAAGCCAAAACAAGTTTTTTATAACGGAAAGCGTCGGCAACACATTCAAAAATGTCATTCCGCGCAAGATCTTTTATCAAGACATTTTTG
>JAXDVS010000037.1:0-4768 GCA_034088785.1 Treponema sp. | reverse complement strand
ATTTAAAAGAATACAAAGAAAAAATAACGGCTTCAAAACTTGACACCGCTTCATTCAACCAGTTTCTCGACAAAATTTTTGCTTAAGGCGGCTTTCGTATGGACAGTTCAGCGGCGGCAGCCTTTTGCTACGCGAAAGCGGGCGGAATTTTAAGAAAATCTTTTGTGGGCGAGAAAGCGAACAAGCTTTTTGCTGCAAAATCATTGAAAGAACTTTATACTCTTCTTTTTGGAAGCGATGTTCCGGCGGTTCCTGAAGTTATGCTCGCAAAAGAAATCGAGAAAAAAGCGGCGGCAAACTTTGAGAATTCTGCGAGAGAACTTTTCGGATATTTTGACAATCCGTCTCCGATTCTTTCTGCGATTCTTGAGTTTTATGAATACGAGAATTCAAAAGAAAAAAGCGCGGAAAAAGACCGTGAAGAAATCTTGAAACTTTGGAAAGCGGCGGAAACTCTTCCTGCTGCGGACAAAAATTCTCTTGAAAAGCTCATAAAAACCGTGATTTCCCTGAAAAATATCATTTGGGCTTTGCGTCTGAAAGTTTATTACAATTACAAAAGAGAAGAAATCGAAAAACTTTTGATTTATGCTGGCGAGAAGCCTTCGAAAAATGACGTGCTTGCGCGCGAGACCTACGAGATTCTTGACAAAGACCCGGCGAATTATGACGACTGGCGAAAATGGAAATATTCTAAGGCGTTGAATCCGCACGAGGAAGGCTCGCTTTGGGAAATTGATCCTTGCTACGTTGAGCGGGCTGTAAAACGTTATCTGAACAATTTTTTCCAACATTCGTTTCATACAAATCCTATGAGCATTACGAGTTTTGTCGCTTGGTTCAAGATTAAGCAGACGGAGCTTGACTACATCAGAACAGCGGCGGAAGGCTTGCGTCTTGATGTTGGCGAGGGAAAAGAAAAAGAGGCGGCTGGTTTCGCATCGGCTGTAAAAGCGTAGCGTTTTTTAAGAAAGGCGGTGAATTATGGCTAGAACAACACCAATGCGTTTGGTTGAGCTTATGATTTTGAAACAGGACATTTCTTCTGTGCTTGAATTTTTGGGCAAGAAAGGCAATTTCCAGTTTCAGGACAAGAAAAATTCTGGAATTTCATCTTCTGATGGAAAAAAATCTGACTTGAAAAATCCTGACGCGGAAATTCTTGAAAGTCTGAAATCCGCAAGAAATTTTCTTGGAATTAAAGACATTGATTCTAGCTATCTTGAAAAATTTTCACGTCCGACAGATGAAGACCGAAATTCTGCGAGCAAATTTATCGGCGATGTGAACGACTTTATGAAGCGTGAAAATGCCGCGGCTCAGGAAAAAGAGCGCGTTCAGTCAGCTTATGACGAGGCGAAATCGTTTGCGAATCTGAAAGTCAATTTTTCGGAGCTTGACCATCTTTCATTTTTGTCGCTTAGGGTCGGAAAAATCGACCAGAAAAATTTTGACGAGCTGAAATTTGCTGTGGGCGAGCGTGCCGTGGTTATTCCTCTTGGAGATAACAAATCTAAAATCCTTGCCGCAAGCTCGAAAAAAGCGCGTTTTTCACTTGATTCTGAACTGAAAAACTTTGGATTCGTTCCGCTTGAAATTCCTGAGCAGTTTAAAGGCGTGCCTGACGGGGTTCTTGAAGGCTTGAAAAAGCAAATCGATGAAACTGAGAAACTTTACAAAAGCCTTGAAGAAGAAAAGCGGAATATGGCTTTGACTCACACTGAAATCTTGCAGAGCTTGCTTGCGAAGTTCTCGATTGGCGCGAAAATCACAGATGTCCAGAATTCCCTTGAATCAACGAGCCTTGTTTATAGAATTACTGGCTGGATTCCTGAAAGCTACAGCCACGATATGATGAAGGAGCTTGACAAGCTTACCGAAGGCCGGACTGCGATAAAAATCTATCAGCCGCGCGAAGTTCCTGCTGTAATAAACGGAACGGAGCAAGTTCCAGTGCGATTGAAGCACGGAAAACTGATTGGCGCGTTTGAAAGAATGATTTTCAGCTACGGTTCGCCGGTTTACGGCGCGATTGACCCGACTCCTTTTGTCGCTCTGTTTTTCACTGTTCTGTTCGGAATTATGTTCGGAGACGCTGGTCAGGGCTTGGTTTTCCTTTTGCTTGGAATTTTAATGGCGGTAAAAGTCGTGAAAGTTGGCGGCTGGAATAAATTTGCCCCGATTTTCATCGCGATTGGCTGCTCGAGCATGATAATGGGCTTGCTTAACGGCGAATTCTTTGGAAACGAGACTTTGCTTGCTCCGTTCGGGCGTTTTGTGACGGGGATTTTTGGAGAGCCAAGAGACAGAATTCTTCATTTGATGCCGGACGGCGGAATGGCTTCTGTTGTGCGGATGTTTGTTTTCTTTGGATTTACGGTCGGCGTTGGATTTGTAATCAATTCAATCGGGCTTATCATAAATATTGCGGACAATTTCTTGCTTGGAAAGCCGGGAAAGGCGATTTTCGGAAAGAACGGAATTTCAGGCTCTGTTTTCTTCTGGTACGTTGTTGTGATGGCGATTAGAATCGCGGCTTTTGGACACAAAATTTCGGCTCTCGACTGGTCTGTGATTGGAATCACGCTTTTTCTGACTGGATTTTGCGGACCTCTTAATAAGTTGATTTCAGGCGAGCGGCCGGTTCTTGAAAACGGACTTTTTGCGGCGATTATTGAGTCTGTTGTCGAAGTGCTGGAAACTTTGATAAGCTATCTTTCAAATTCGATAAGTTTTGTGCGTGTGGGTGCGTTCGGGCTTGCGCATGCGGTTTTGGGATTCATAATCTTGACGCTTTCGAAGATGGCAGGTCCTGCTTATCTTGCGGTAATGGTTGCCGGAAACGCGATTGTGATTGTTCTTGAAGGAATGATTGTCGCGATTCAGGTTATAAGGCTTCAATATTACGAATTCTTTTCTAAATTCTTCAATGAAACAGGACGCGAATTTGCTCCGTTCTGTTTTGAATATAAATAAAATTGCGCTGGCAAATGCCGGCAAAAGAGGTTTTTTATGAAAACATCAAAAATTATGATGATTGGTGCGTTGCTTGCAGGTTTTTCAATTTTCGGCGCTGTTGCTCAGACTGCAGCTGCTTCTGATGAGCAGACTGTGGAAGTTCAGGCTCAGAATGAACAGAACGCTGTTGTTGCAGATAATGCTGCGGCTCAGGAAGTTTCCAAGGCAGAATCAGCATCTGAAGGCGCATTGAAGTATGTTGCGGCTGCAATCGCTGTAGGTGTTGCTTGTATCGCGGGCGGAATTGCGGTAGGAAAAATTGGTGCGGCTGCAATGGGCGCAATGAGCGAGAACGCGGAGCTTTCAGGAAAAGCTCTTCCTTTCGTAGGACTTGCCGAAGGTATTTGTCTTTGGGGATTCCTTGTTGCTCTTCTTATCATAATTCTGTAAGCAATTTTCTGGCGGCTGATAAAAAATCAGCTGCTGTTTTGTTGATTGTTTAGAAAGCAATGGAATATTTTGTTATTGCAGAAAGAGAATTGATTTTGGGTTTTAAGCTCGCTGGAGTGAACGGTGAAGTCGCGATGAACCGAGCCGAAGCTCTTGCGGCGTTCAACCGCGTTACAGGCAGGGGCGGAGCGGAATCAGTTCCTGCTGATGAGCGGCCGAAAATCCTGATTTTGACGGAAGATGTTTCTGCCATGATTGAAGATGAAGTTCTCGACTGGCAGAAAACAAGCCAATATCCTCTGATTGTTGAAATTCCCGGAATTCATGGGCATTTGGAAGGCAAGAAATCGCTGACTGATGCAATCCGTGAAGCCGTTGGCGTTTCGGTTTAAAAACCGGTTTTTAAATCGGTCTGACGACAGGTTTTAAAATTGTTTTAACGACAGAATAGAAACGTTTTTTATGTTTTTTCTGCGTTAGCGCTGGTAGTGGCGGCGTAGCCGTTGCGGAGTGAAGCGCAGCTGAACGAAGCAATGAAACCACGGACATAGCGACCGAGCAAAATGCAAGCATTTTGCGGAGGAACGCCAAAAATCAGAGTTTAGAAGGTGACAAGAAAAAATGGAAGAATTAAGGTCTACCGAAATACTTGACAAAGAAATTGAAGCTGACGCGCGCAAAAAGGCCGAAAAAATTGTTGCCAAAGCCGAAGAAGAAGCGAAAAACATTCTTGACGGAGTTGCGGCTCATGTTCAGGAAGCTTCAAAGCAAAAAGATGAATTTTACGAGAACAAGCTGAGCCGATTTGAGAAAAATATGGAGGCTTCTTTTCCTCTTGAAAAAGAGCGTTTTCTTGCGGCTTTTTATGCGGACTGCGTTTCAAAAGCGTTCAACGATTATCTTGAAAATCTTGGAGCGGAAAAAAGGCTTTGTCTGGCGGCGAAAAAACTTGAAGATTTGCCGCATGAAATCCTGAATAAAAATATGAAAGCCCGCGTTTTTGGCTTTGACGCCGGCTTGGTTCAAAAAAATCTGAAAAGCACAGTAAAAAATATATCTGAAATAGATGAAATTCCTTTTGAAAAATCTGGCGAGGAAGCTTGCTATGGAAACGATTTTCACGAGGGCGTTATTCTTGAAGATGAGGAAAAATCTTTCCGCATAAGGCTGACTGTTGACCAGCTTGTGCGCGAAATTAAAGATAAATACAGCAGCGAGCTTGCGACAACGCTGTTTGGCGGGAGGTTGCCGGAATGAGTGCGGCTGAAGGCAAAAAACAGATAACTGGAAAAATCACGAGAATTTCAGGTCCGATTGTGTACGCGGAAGGGCTTGAGAGCTGCGGTCTTTATGATGTTGT
>JAXDVS010000036.1:0-5440 GCA_034088785.1 Treponema sp. | reverse complement strand
AAGGACAAACTCGAACAGGTTTCTGGAGGAGGAGCAACTGCAACTCTTTACAACGGAACTATGAGCGAAGACGAAGGAGAACTTTTTAAAAAGCTCCAGAGTGGAGAAGCAAACATCGTAGTAATTTCTCCAGGATACCTTACAAGTCTTGGCGTTGCAGAAGTTGATATTTTCTCGCTCAACTATCTTTTTAACAATTTTGCACATTGGGGAAAAGTTCTTGACGGTCCGTTCGGTTCTGAACTTGCAGGAATCGTAAACCAGAAAACAAATGGAAAAATCCAGATTTTGGGTTACTGGTCTGCCGGCGTAAGAAACTATTATGGTAAAAAACCAATTCATTCTCCAAAAGATTTAAAAGGCATGACAATCCGTATTGGAAGCTCGCCAGTCCAGCAGCAGTTCTGGAAAGGCTGCGGCGCAATTCCTGCTTCTGTCGGCTGGGGTGCGCTTTACGACGCTCTGAACACTGGAAAAGTTGACTCGGCAGAAAATGACTACACAAATATGTCTTTGAAAGACCACCACAAGGCAAGAAACGGAAAATACATCTGCGAGACAGAACACGACTTTACAACACGTCTCATGCTCGTAAACGGCGACTTCTACAACAAGCTCACTCAAGAGCAGAAAAAGTGGATTGAGCAGGCAGTCGCTTACTCAACACAGATTGAACGTCAGAAGACATTCGAGCAGGCTTCAACTTCAAAGGCAAAGACTGTAGCAGAGGGCGCAATCATCGTTGAGAACAAGGATGTCGATATTGCGGCGTTCAAGGCAATCGCGATTCCGATTCAGGACGAATTTGCAAAGCAGAACGGAATGGAAAGATTCCTTAAAATGGCTAGATAAAAACGCCTGATAAAACAAAACGGGGCTTTTTTCAGGAAGCAAGATTTTCTGAAAACAAAGTTTTCAAGAAGCAAAAAAGCGGTCTGAAATCAAAAAAAATAAAAAGGCCGCTTTTTCAAAGTTTTTGTTTCAAGCCCCGCTTTTAAGCTTTCCAATTTTCTCTAATTAAATTAAGTTGATTATAAATAAAAAGAGGTGCTTCAAATGGCTAAAAAAGAGCTTGACAGGTTTGATACAAAAGCCAAGCGCAATATGAAGATTTCAACAAAGCTTATGCTTTTAATCGGCGCGAGCGTGATTGTAAGCTCGGTTGGCGTGAGCATTCTTTCGCTTGGAATTTTCAACAGCAAGATGATAGACAACACCATCGACGACCTTAACCACACGGCAGACGGCGTTGAAATTTATATCTCATCAAGAGGAAACGAGCTTTCGCACTACTCCAAGCTGATTGCCCAGAATCCAGACCTTGTAAGCGCAATCGAGTACGACTCGTCATTTGCAGTCCAGCACGCAGTTGAATCTTACACACAGAATTCTGAAATCGATTTTATGTTTGTCACAGACGCGCGGGGAAGAGTCATCAAAGGCGGCGGCGTTAATGTTACAGACGGAGTTGATGTTTCATATATCGGAACAGTCGCAAGCGCACTCGCAGGCGACTCGTCAACAGGAATCGAGGGCGTTGCAAATTTCAACTACGCGATTATCGCCTCAGAGCCAATCATGGTGAACGGCTCGGTCGCAGGAACAGTCGTAACAGGCTACGACCTTTCAACAACATCTTTAATCGACTACATTGCGGCAAGCTACAACGTAGAATGTACAGTTCTCAAAGACGATGTACGAACCTCTTCAACTCTGCACGACGCAAACGGAAATTCAGTTGTCGGAACAAAACTCGACGACAGCGTTGTTGAGGAGGCAGTTCTTCACGACGGAAACGCGTTCGCAGGCCCTGTCGAAATCGGAGGGCTTTCATATTACGGATATTATTTTCCAATCACATCGGGCGACGGCAGAATCACTGGAATGTTCTTCCTTGCAAAAAGCATTGTGTCAATCGAGGCTGTAAGAACTCAGACAGTGGCAATCGTTATTCCTGCAGTCATCGTTCTCTGCGCGCTTTTGATTATCGCAGGCGGAATTTTCGTGCGCTGGCTCATGTGGCGAATCTACAATGTTACAAACACGCTCAAAGACATGGCGAGCGGAGACGCAGACCTTACAAAGCGCGTAAAACTTCTTATCAGAGACGAAATCGGAGACCTTGTAATCCAGTTCGACTTCTTCTGCGACAGGCTTCAGAAAATCATCAGCGAGATAAAAGGCTCAAAAGATATGCTTTCAAACGCCGGACACGAGATGTCAGAAAGCACAAGCAAGACCTCCGACTCAATCTCTGGAATTATCCAGAGCATTTCAGACATTCGCGACCAGATTTCTCATCAGACAAACAGCGTTCATCAGACTGCGGATTCTGTATCTGAAATCTCGACATCAATCACAAACCTTAACTCGATGATTGAAATGCAGGCGAACGGAGTTGACGACGCTACTGCGGCAGTCGAGGAGATGGTCGGAAACATCGCAAGCGTGAACAGCTCGGTTGACAAGATGGCGGCTTCTTTTGAGGAGCTTGCGGCAAATGCTCAGGCAGGATTCTCTAAGCAGCAGGACGTGAACGACCAGATTAAGTCAATTGAAGGCCAGTCAAAAATGCTTCAGGAGGCAAACGCTGTAATCGCTTCTATCGCGGAGCAGACAAACCTTCTCGCGATGAACGCTGCAATCGAGGCGGCGCACGCGGGCGAGGCAGGAAAAGGATTCTCGGTTGTAGCAGATGAAATCAGAAAGCTTTCCGAAACGTCTTCTTCACAGTCAAAGACAATCGGCGACCAGCTCAACAAAATCCGCGACTCAATCACAACAGTTGTTTCTTCGGCGACAGAATCAGGCGACGCTCTCGCGCTTGTCTCTAACAAGATTCAGGACACAGACCAGCTTGTAATGCAGATTAAAGGCGCGATGAACGAGCAGCAGATTGGCTCCGAGCAGATTGTAAATTCGCTCAAAGACATGAACGAAAGCACAAACAACGTGCGCTCTTCGTCAAAGGAAATGTCTGACCGCAACGCAAAAATCATGAAAGAGATTGAAGCTCTCAAAGACATCACAAGAAAGATGAGCGACAGCATGACAAGCATGAGCAACGGTGCGGAAAGAATCAGCGGCGCGGAAGAGGCTTTGTCCGACATTTCGCACAAAGTAAAAGATTCTATCGACAAAATCGGCTCTGAAATCGACTTGTTCAAAGTGTAAAAAATCTGAAATCTTAAAATCTTAAAACCTAAAAAAAAATTTGAGCAGATTTTTTAGCTCAGGCAGCCTGAAAAACGTCAATCGGCAAAAAAAACGCTGATTTTCAGTTTTTCAGGCTGTTTTTTTGCGTTTTCGGCTTTGTTTTTCGGGTTTTCCTGAAAATTATCAGTTATGTCAAAAAAAATATCTTATAAAACAATGGCATTTATGGAACTTTTCCGATAATCTAAGAAAAAAGGAATAATTATGAAGAAAATTTTATTTACAACAATCGCAGCAGCATTGCTGTCGGCAGCCGCTTTTTCGCAGGATTATGACGATTACGCTTATGACTCTCCATCGTCTCCGGCGGTGACAGTAAACGGCGAGGCTGGAGTAAAAGGCCGCGCATGGCTTGGACATTATGACGAAGACGACGAATGGAACTCGAGCCTTTCAGGGCAGGACAATATCAAAAATATGCTTATGGAAGGAAGCGCGTACGGACTTTTGGACGTGAACTACACTGGAGATGTTTCCGATGTGAACGTAAAGCTAAAGGCCGACACTTCAACAATCAAGGATTATCCGGAAGACATTCTTGAAGAGGCGACAGTCCGCGGATATTTTGGAAACTGGGTTGTCTCTGGCGGAAAAATGAAGATTGTCTGGGGAAAAGGCGACAAGCTCCACGTTCTCGACAATTTCAACGCGAACAACTACACGGATTTTATCTTCCCTGAATACATCGACAGACGGCTTGCAGAGCCGATGTTCTCGCTCGCGTACAGCGCGCCGAACGCATCAAACATTAGGCTTGAGCTTGTCGCAACTCCGATGATGACAGCCGACCGTTTCGCGACAAGCGGAGCGTTAGTGCCGAACGCGCAGAAAGTGCTTACTAATACAGTGCAGAATATTGTTGTGAATAACACGCTTTATAAGCTTAACAAAGATGATGGCAGCGGCTCTGCTGGAATTACCACAACTGGAGTTTCATCAGGAGCTTTCAATGCAATTGCAGACGCTTCATCTTTCTCATCAGACGACTTGTTTGAAAACAACATCAAATCGCTTAAATACGCGCAGGGCGGCGCACGGCTCACAGGAACTTTAAGCTCGATTGACTGGGGATTTAGCTACTACTACGGACACTACAAGCAGCCAAGCGCAAATCTTGGAAAGTATATTGATTCTATTTCAACTTACGCAGCTTCAACAGCAGGACAAACATACATTACAACAAAATACAATTCTGAAATCGCAGCAAAAACAGCTGAAATTCTTGCTTCAGGAGCAGCTTCTGACGCTTCAATAGCAGCCACTCTTGCATATCAGGCTATCGTAAAAAATATTCTTCAGAATTGGCAAAACAAGGAGTTTTTGAAGCAAAGCTTCCTTCTCTTGACTACGACCGCTTGCAAACATTCGGATTCGAGCTTGCAACAGTCATTTGGAAATTCAACACACGCGCGGAACTTGCATACAATCTCACAGAAGATGTCGCAGGAGACAATCCGTGGGTAAAAAACAACAGCATCGCGTGGGTTGGCGGCTTTGACATGGACTTGCCGATTCACAACTTGAACGTGAACATTCAGGAGACAGGAACTTTCGTCTTGAACAGCGACAAAATCAAGGACGGAGACTATGCTGCTTACGACGTTGACTACAATTCAGACGACAACTACTGCATCAACAAGCTCGTCGTGAATGTTAGCGACAAATGGCTTCACGAAAAGCTCACAACAGAATGTACAGCAATCTACGGAATCGAAAACAAGGAATGGTGCGTTCAGCCGAAAATCGAATACAATCCGTCGGAAGGACTTTTCCTGACTTTGAGCGGAGCGTATCTTTTCAGCAACAACGAGAACGGCGAATTCTACAACTTCACAGCCGACAGCACAAAATCTCACAGAAAAATGTTCGGCCAGATTGCAGTAAAATACACGTTCTAAAAAATAATAACGCGTCATTCAGAATCCAAGTCGGACAGAAAAACTGCTCGATTTCGGAAATCAAAAAAATGCACGTCATTCCGAACTCCGATTCGGAATCTATTAAATATAGATGCTGAATCTAAGTTCAGCATGACGTGTTTTTTGGGCAGTTCACTTGGCTTTTCCCGCCCACGTCGTTTCTCCCGCTTTCCGCGTCTCTCTTCCCTTGTTCCGTTTCCCCTTTTTCCCCAATTCCTAATCCTAAAAATATTCATTATAATCAAAATATGAATTACGGTTTTATAAAAGCGGCGGCTTGCTCCCCTGCCCTGAGCGTTGCGGAC
>JAXDVS010000035.1:0-5738 GCA_034088785.1 Treponema sp. | reverse complement strand
CAACTTGCAAAACTTGATTCAGAAATTGGAAAAAGAATACCTGCTTATTCAGCTCTCAGAAATCCGCAGATTGTAAAGGCTAAAGATGCTCAAAAATGGTGCGGCAAAGACAAAGCTATTATTGAATATGTTATTTGGAATCCAAAAATCTTAGATGAAGTTGAATATTTAAAAAACTCAAATGTCAGAAAATCTGCGGAAAATATAAAATTCGGTTCTTATTGTATTGTCATTACAAATAAAAAAATTGCAGTAGTTCCTCTTGATGTGGATTACGATTATGCAGCCTCAGTTTCAAAACTACGTGAAGGAATAATTCCAAAGAGAATTTCTCCTCAGCCTGAAACTGTTTTTGAAGATGTTCGCAATGAGCTTTATGAAAAATTAATAGAGCCAGTTCTTCCTTATGTAAAAAGCAAAAATAATCTTGTTGTTGTTCCAGACGGAAGCCTTGCCTTTTTGCCTTTTGATGTCCTTAGAAAAGATGAGAATTCAAAAATGCTATGTGAACAGTTTGCAATTTCTTTGTCGCCGTCTGTTTCTGTAAGCATGGTTTCTAAAAGTTCAAATTCTAATTTAAATAAAATGCTGGCTTTTGGCGGAGCTTGGTATGATTCAAGCCTTTCTTCTGATGAGCACAGACGGACTTTTTCTTTGGAAGATAAAGATAGAGGAGGCAAACGAGGGGCTCAGTCTTTAGAAACTGAAATGCTTATTGAAAATCAGCAGCAGAAAGAAGCGATTATTCAAGACATAAAACTTAACGGACCTTCCAGTTATTTTGAGAAGAAAAACTTGCATTGGAAAGATTTACCTGGAACTTTGACAGAACTTAATTGTCTTCAAAAAATATTTAAGAGCAAAGATTTTTCTGAGTTTGTTCAAGAAAATGCTTCGGAAAATAAATTAAAGGAACTTTCAAAAAATGGCGAACTTAAAAAAATCTCAATTTTGCATTTTGCTTGCCACGGATATTTTGACAGGCAGATTTCTGATATGTCTAGCATTTTGTTTTCAGAAGTGAGCGGCAAACTTTCTGATTTTTCATCAAATGATGGATATTTGACAATTCCAGAGGTTTCAACCTTAAATTTAAATGCTGATATTGTTTGTCTTTCTGCCTGCGAAACCGGGCTTGGCGAAGTGAAATTTGGTGACGGAATGACAGGACTTTCCCGCGCATTTATGGTTGCAGGTGCAAGGCACGTTGGCGTAACTTTGTGGAGTGTTGATGACGAGGCAACTTCAGAATTTATGTCAAGAATGTACAAGAAGATTTCAGGTGGAAAAACTTACGAGCAGGCTTACCGTCAGACTAAAAATGAGTTAATAAAAACTAGAGACTACAATCATCCGTATTATTGGGCGCCGTTTGTTTTGTATGAGTAACAGCTTTTCAAAGTCTCCTAGTTTGCGACCTTTTTCTTTCGCGTGACTTTAATATTATTAAAAACTTAAAAATCGAGGTTGTTTTATGTCTGAAAATTCTGAAACTGCAAATGAGAAAAAAGAGCCTGTTGTTTTTGAAAGTGTGAAAATTTGCTATGAAAATCTCGGATTGACTTATGAATATTTTATGACAAACAGCCTTGATGCTGTTGAGGAAAAGTTAAAAAAACTTGGCTATCGAGAGATTTATGTGGAAGATTGGCGGCTGAATTCATTTTTAGATACATCTGTTTCAGAAAAGATGAAAAAACTTGGCTGTTGCTATGCGATGACGTTCAGCAATGGCGCGAGTTCTTTGTATTATTGGTGCGAAAGTAAAAACAAGTCTTATAAGGTCCGTCTCGATGAACTTTTGAAAAATTCTGATTATTTGATTGCGCGGCAAATCTTTAAAATGAAAGAAAGTTTTGAACGGACTATACGATTTAACAAGAACAATAAAAAGAATTTGTATACTCCTTTAACTCTTGCTGTTATGTCGGGCTCTGTTGAATTTGCTAAAAAATGCATTGATGGTGGAGAAGATGTAAATTTTTGTGATATTGCTGGCTTGTCGCCTCTTTGCTGGGCAGTTGGATATAAAAACACTGAAATGGTTAAGTTGCTTGTAAAAAATGGTGCAGATGTAAACTTTCGTATAGAAAATAAAAAATCAATTTATTCATATGCGGTAAGCATTAATTCTGATGATTCTTGCAGTGAGATATTGAGAATCTTGGAAGAGGCTGGAGCAAAAACTGGGAATATTGGTGTGATTACTAAAATTCCAAAAAAGCACATGACTTTTTCTGACTGTCTTGAATTTTTTATTCAGGTTTTTATGCAGAACAATGATGCGCCGCCTTCCCAAATCTACAAGAACACTTTGGAAGAACTTGACAAGAAAGCGTTTTCAAAAATCAGGAGTCGTGCGCAGACGAATCCGAGTTATCGTCCGAAAAAGAACAAAGTTTTCTTGCTTGCAATCGGAATGAATCTGACGGTTGACCAGACGGAGCAGCTTCTTTTTAGTGCGGGCTACGCTTTTGCCGAGACTAGCAAATTCGATATGACGATAAAGGATTTTATTCAGAAGCGAAATTACAAAATCGAAGAGATTGAAAATGCGCTTTTCAAAGCCACTGGAAAATATCTTGGCCGAAAAGCGGAAACTTAAATGCCTCGCCGTTGCGAAAAATGTTGCAATTCGCAACGCGTCGTCATTGCGAGCCACGGACGGAGTTCTGGCGAAGCAATCCATTTGTTTTTATAGATTGCTTCGTCGCTAACGCTCCTCGCAATGACGGTGGTGTTTTGATACATCGTCATTCCGAATTCAAGGCGAGCAGAAAACTGCTCGATTTAGGAATCTGCATAGAGTGTTGCTGTTATAGATAGAAAAACGACATCGCAATCCGCAACGCTTCGTCATTGCGAGCCACGGACAGAGTCCTGTCGAAGCAATCCATTTGTTTTTGTAGATTGTTTCGTCGCTAACGCTCCTCGCAATGACGCTGAAATTCCGCTGTGTCCTGACATTGGCAGTTCCTCCACTGTGCAATTTTCCGCATTTTTGATTTGTGATAAAATCGCTTCTATGCAAAAAAATCAAAATCAAGTGTCTCAAATAAAAAATCTGTCTGAAAAATCAAGAAATCCTAAAAACGATTCCGCGCTTGGAACTGAAAAAATCTCGCGCCTTATGCTGAGGCTTGCGCTTCCGTCTGTGCTCGCGTATCTGATAAACGTTCTTTACAACATTGTTGACCGAATTTATATCGGGCATATTTCTTCTGGCGCTGATGGAGCGGAATCTTCGCTTTCGTTGACTGGACTTGGAATCTGCCTTCCGATAATTCAGCTCGTTTCGGCGTTCAGCGCGTTTGCCGGAACTGGAGGCGCGCCACTCGCGGCGATTGAGCTTGGAAAAAGCGAGCTTGCCCCTTCTGCAAGAAAAAACGCCCAGAAGATTTTGGGAAATGCGGCTTTTATGCTGATTGTGTTTTCCGCGGTTTTGACTTCGTTCTTTCTGATTTTTAAGACGCCGGTTCTTATGTTCTTTGGCGCGAGCGAAAAAACTTTGCCTTATGCGGACGGCTATCTTTCAATCTATCTTTTGGGAACGATTTTTGTGCAGCTTTCGGTCGGCTTGAATCCGTTCATAACTTGTCAGGGACACGCGAAGACGGCGATGGTTTCAATTCTGATTGGCGCGGTTCTGAACATAATTCTTGACCCTGTTTTTATTTTTGCGCTTGGAATGGGCGTAAAAGGCGCGGCTTTTGCAACGGTAATTTCGCAGTGCGTGAGCGCGGTCTGGATTGTCTCGTTTTTGGCTTCAAAAAAATCTGAAATCCGATTGAATTCTTCTATATTAAAGCCAAGTTTTAAGGTGATAAGAAAAATCAGCTCGCTCGGGGCTTCGCCGTTTGTAATGCAGGCGACAGAAAGCGCGATTTTTGTTGTGTTCAATTCCGGGCTGCAGCGTTACGGCGGCGATATTTACGTTGGCGCGATGACGATAATGCAAAGCGTAATGCAGATAATTTTTATTCCGGTCACAGGATTTTCAAACGGAGTTCAGCCGATAATCTCGTACAATTTTGGAGCAAAGAAGTTTGGGCGGGTAAAGGAAGTTGTGCGAAAAATGCTTTTTGTGAACGGAATCGTAACGGTTTGCCTTGTTTTAAGCGCGACTCTTTTCCCAAAAGGATTCGCAGGGCTTTTTACTTCCAGCAGCGAGATTCTGCAGATTGAACAGAAACTTTTGCCGGTTTACATAGCCGGAATGTGGTTGATGTGGATTCAGAATTCCGCGCAGACAACTTTTGTCGGAATCGGAAACGCGAAAGTCTCGATTTTTATTGCCTGCCTCAGGAAAATAATTCTTCTGATTCCGCTTGCGCTTATTTTGCCTCGCTTTTTCGGCGTTGAAGGAATCTTCTTTGCTGAACCGCTCGCTACAACCTGCTCCGCGATTACAAGCACCGTGCTTTTGGCAAGAGAATATCGGAGAATGTAGGTTGAAAATCAAGTTTGCGCAGTGGAAAAGAGCTTGTGCGGGCAGTGTCGAGTTGTATTTTTATAACAACTTATGAGCCGTAATTATTGTGTAACTGTATGCGTTCACTGTGATTGTGCAGCCGTCTGTTTTTATGTGCCATTTTTTTTCTTTGCGAAAGATTTTGTTGATGGAATTTTTGCTGTTCTCGTTGTAAACTTTTTCACAAGTTTTGCTAAAACAGGATTCTTCATTTTCAATATTTTTTGCCATTGTACGAATTAAATTTTTGCACCAAGAAATAACATCGTCGGTCATAAGTCCAAGATTCCGTTTTATGCGGACAACGCCAAGTTCCGTTGTGTGCAGTTTTTCAAGATTTTCCAAAAGTTCATTCGTAATTTTTTGTCCTTGTGAAGTTGCTGGAGGACTATGAATTTTCAGATGGCAAAATCACTGTAAAAGCTTGCCGTGGCCATTACGAGGACTGATTGCAGAATTTTTTATATTCCGACTTTTTCAAGACAACCGGCGTTACATTTCCTTTATAAAATTTGCGCGGCTCGCCTGTGATTTTTCCGCCCATTTTGCAGACAATTTTTACTGTCGCGTCTCTTGCTTCCATAAAAATCTCTTCAACTTTAGAATCAGAATAGAAAATATCATCAAAAGAAAATTTTGCGAGCTTTGTTCCGATATGCTGGCCTCGAACCGCCGGAAAAACAACGAACCGTCCCCAGTGCGTCTCCGCGCTTTCCTGCCATGAAGCGACCGCCGCGAAAATCTTTCCGTTAGATTCGGCACACCAGCAAAGCGGATTTTTCGCAAGAAATTTGTCCACGTCATCGCATGGAATTCCCTGCTCGCCGCTGAAAATGTCTGACTGCATTGCAAGAATCCGCGGCATTTCATCTTTTGTTGCCCGTCTGAACGTCATTTTTTCGACTGATTCCATATTTTTCTCTTTTTCAATTTTCAATCATTTTTTATTTTTGAAAATGCTTTTTGTATGCTTTCAAGAACTTCATTTTTGAGAGTTTCTTCTATATTAAAGACGTTTTCTGCGTTTTTTTTCTTTTTCTGAATTCTCGCCATTTCCAAAAAGTCTGACCGGCTCAATTCCCAGCGAAAGCGCGATGTTTTCGATTGTCTCAGGCGACGGAAAATATTTTCCGTTTTCAATGCTGTTTATGTAGTTCGAGCTTTTTCCGATTTCGAGCGCAAGGTCAAGCTGGCGCATTCCCTTTTGCTTTCTGAAAAATTTGAGGTTTTGAATGAACTGTTGCCGCAAAGTCTGCATACACATACT
>JAXDVS010000034.1:0-107165 GCA_034088785.1 Treponema sp. | reverse complement strand
ATGGCCTGTTCAATGTTTTTTGTCCGTGCCGTTTGGCGCTTCCGGCCTCTTTCGCCGTTTTTTTACTTTCCTCTTTCATGTTGTCTCCTTCTCCTTCTTTCTTTTTCTCTCCTAAAATTTTGACTTCCTCCCATTCCTCGTGTATCATTTAAATATCATCTTGCTAGATGTTTGGTCATAAGGAGGATTTAAGATGAAGAAGATTTTGCTTGCTGCGGCTGCGGCTGCGGCTTTGGTTTTGTTTGGGGCTACTGGTTGTAAGGAGAAAAAGAAGGCTAGCTATCCGCAGAAGGGCATTACTATGATTTGTCCGTGGGGCGCGGGCGGCGGAACTGACGCTATTCTCCGTGCGGTTTGCTCTACTGCTGAGAAATATCTTGGAACATCAATCACTGTTGAGAACAAGACTGGCGGTGCCGGCTCTATCGGATTCCGCGCAATCAAGGATGCGAAGCCGGACGGATACACAATCGGAATGATTACTTTCGAGCTTAACTCGAACCCATGGCAGGGACTTCAGGACTTCAACTACGAGTCTTACGACCCGCTTGTCATGGTGAACACTGATGCTGCCACAATCACTGTAAAGGCTGACGCTCCTTACAACACTCTTGCTGAATTTGTTGACTACTGCAAGGCGAACCCTGGAAAAGTGAACATCGGAAACTCTGCTCCAGGCTCTGTTTGGCACATCGCTGCCGGACTTTTCGCTTCTCAGGCTGGAATCGATGTTAAGCACGTTCCTTTTGAGGGAGCTGCCGGAGCTGTTACTGCTGTTGCTGGCGGACACATCGAGGCTGTCTCGGTTTCTCTTGCCGAGGTAAAATCTCAGCTCGACGCTGGAAACGTTAAGGTTCTTGCGATTATGGATTCAAAGAGACCTGAGGCTTATCCTGAAATTCCTACAATGAAAGAGTGCGGATACGACGTTGAGTTCGGAACTTGGCGCGGAATCGGACTTCCAAAGGGAGTTCCTGCCGACATCAAGGCGGTTCTTTTCGACGCTTTCACAAAGGCTATGAAGGATTCTGACTTTATCCAGACTGCGAAGAATCTTAACCAGAACGTTACATATATGGATTCTGATGTTTTCGCGAAGTATCTCAAGCTTAACTACGAGGGTACTGGCGCAACAATGAAGCAGCTTGGGCTTACAAACTAGCTTTTTAACTTGATTCGGGCCAGTTCCTTAGCCGGGGCTGGCTTTTTTTTGACTGGAGAAAAAAATGAGAATAGCCAATATCGTTTCTGCTGTAATCGGAATGCTTTTTTCTTTGGCTGCATTCCTAAAAACTCTTACATTCAAAAAGTTCACAAATGTTCCGGTCGGGCCGGAATTCTTTCCGCGCATTCTCTGTATCGCGCTTTTTATCTGCTGTCTGATTCTCTTGGTCACAAATATTTTCAAGAAAGATGACAAGTCGAAAGCTCCGACAATCAGTCCTCTGAACAAGGATATGCAGAAGTGCCTTCTCTCGCTTGCCGTGATTGTCGTCTACGCTCTTCTTTGGAACGTGATTGGCTTTGTCCTTGCAACTCCGCTCGCCCTTTTCGCGATGATGCTGATTCTCGGGCAGCGGAATTTTCTTACGATGGCGATTGTTTCTGTCTGCGCGGACGCTGTGATTTTCTGCGCGTTCAAATTTCTTCTTCAGATTGAGATGCCGATGGGCTTCCTCGACGGATTGTTCTAGGAGGCGCGAAAATGGATTTTTCTTTGATTTCTTCAGCTTTTGGGCAGGTTTTCTCGCTTTCGACATTTGTCTACACATTTTTGGGCGCGGCTGGCGGAATCTTGATTGGCTGTATTCCGGGCTTGACCGCGACAATGGGAATCGCGCTTCTTGTTCCGTTCACTTACGGCCTTGAATTTATTCCGGGCGTGGCTATGCTTCTCGGAATTTTCTGCGGCGGAATGTACGGCGGCTCGATTTCGGCTATTCTTATTCACACTCCGGGAACTCCTTCGGCGGCGGCGACTGTTCTT
This sequence comes from Treponema sp., assembly GCA_034088785.1. Taxonomy (GTDB): domain Bacteria; phylum Spirochaetota; class Spirochaetia; order Treponematales; family Treponemataceae; genus Treponema_D. The sequence continues at coordinate 105,178 of JAXDVS010000034.1, read as the reverse complement.
GAGGGATTTCCGATGAGCCAGAAAGGGCAGAGCGCGCGGGCTTTGACAATCTCGCTTTTCTCTTCTTTCTGCGGCGGAATGATTGGCGCGATTGTGATGACGTTCCTTTCTCCGACAATCTCGAAGGTCGCGCTTAAATTCGGTCCTGCCGAGTTCTTCGCGCTTGCGGTTTTCGGCTTGAGCGTTATCGTCTCGATTTCAGGAAAGTCAATCCTGAAAGGTCTTATCACCGCGATTTTCGGTCTTTTAATCTGCTGCGTCGGAATCGATAAGACTTGCGGCTACATCAGATTTTTGAATTTGCCGGGATTCTACGACGGAATTCCTTTTATTCCGGCTTTGATTGGACTTTTCGCAATCAGCGAGGTTTTGGCGAACTTTGAGCATCTTCTGAAAGGAAATCCTGCTCCAAAGGCGGTGAGCGCGTACAAGACTGGCAACGCGATTGGAAATTATCTCCGCTCTGTGATAAAGAACGTTGTTCCGAGCAAGGAAGACTTCAAGGCAATCTGGCCTCATATGCTGAAGGGCGGCTTGATTGGAACTTTTATCGGTGCGATTCCGGGCGCGGGCGGCGACATTTCGGCGTTTGTATCCTACAGCGAGGCGAAGCGCACTTCAAAGCACCCGGAGAATTTCGGGCATGGCGCGCCTGAGGGAATTGCGGCGGCTGAGTCTGCGAACAACGGCTGCTCGGGCGGCGCGATGATTCCGATGCTCGCTTTGGGCGTTCCGGGCGACTCGAACACTGCGGTCTTGATGGGCGCGTTCATTATGCACGGCTTCCAGCCGGGTCCGATGATGTACGTTGAGCATCTCGATGTTGTCTACGCGGTTTTCGGAGCGATTATCGCGGCGAACCTCGCGTTCCTCATAATCGGAATGCTGGGCGTGAATCTCTTCTCGAAAGTCATAAATATCCAGCGTTACATTCTGATTCCTTGCATTCTAGTTCTGTCTCTTGTCGGCTCTTACTCGATAAACCAGAGCATGTTCGACGTTTACTTTGCGATTGTGATGGGCGTTATCGGCTATCTTATGCAGAAGTACGAGTTCAACTTGTCTCCGATTCTTCTCGCGCTGATTCTCGGCCCTATGTCTGAGTCGAACATCAGACGCTACATGCAGATTGTCGACGGAAACTTTATGCGGATTTTCACACGTCCGATTTGCGTTGTGTTCTTCGCGCTCGCGGTGTTCTCGATTGTCGCGGCTGTCTTGAACCAGCGGAAAATCGCAAGGCGCGTGGCTGAGAACGCGGCAAAGTCCGGCGGAGATGAATCTAGCGATTCTGAATCTAACGAGTCTTAATCTATAGATTTGGAATCTGAAAAAGACGAATGATTTAGATTTTCGGAAAATGAAATGGCGGCGGAGCTTGGAAAATTAAGCTCCGCCGTTTTTTTTGTGTTTTTAAAAAGACCCTGAAACGAAGCGACCTCGTAAACGAGTTCGAGTTCAGGGTGACAACAGTGATTTAAGCAAGTCATTCCGAACGTGTTTCGGAATCTGTAATTAAAAAAGCAGACCCTGAAACAAGTTCAGGGTGACGACTGTGGTTTAAGCAAGTCATTCCGAACTCGAGAACGTTCGTTCTCGCTTTGATTCGGAATCTGTAATTAAAAAAACGGATGCTGAATCAAAATGCGCGGTTAAAACCGCGAGTTCAGCATGACGGCTGTGATTTAGATGGAGATAAACTCGTCATTCCGAATTTATTTCGGAATCTGCAACGATAAAATAGACCCTGAACTAAATTCAGGGTGACAGCCGTTGGTTCAAAGTGACGGCGTTAAATTCAGAATTGAGATTCAAACCGAGATTCAATAGAATGAATAAAAATTCTTTTTTGGAGTAAAACGATGAAAAAACTTTTTCTCGCTGCTTTCGCGCTTTCGGCTCTGGCTCTTGTTTCCTGCAACAAAAAGCAGGATTCTGCAAAGCCAGCTTCTGAAGGCTCAATCAAAATCGCGATGGTCACAGACTCTGGCGACATCACAGACCAGTCTTTCAACCAGACAACCTACGCTGCCTGCAAGGAATACGCGGGTGCGAACGGGCTTTCGTTCAACTATTACAAGCCTGCCGGCGACTCTACTGCCGACCGCGTGGCTTCAATCAACGCGGCGATTCAGGACGAGTACAACGTGCTTGTTCTTCCGGGCTATCTTTTTGCAGAGGCGATTGTCGAGACTGCCGAGATGAATTCAGACGTTACTTTTGTCGGACTCGACATCGGAGAATTCGACTTGATGTCTTCCGCAAAGGCGAAAGGCAAGGCTGACTGGAAAGTTCCTGCGAACGTTTTCTGCGCTGTCTACGCCGAGGAGATTCCGGGCTTTATGGCGGGCTACGCGGCTGTCAAGGAAGGATACAGACATCTTGGATTCCTGGGCGGAATGGCGGTTCCTGCTGTTATTAGATTCGGATACGGATTTGTTCAGGGCGCGGATAAGGCGGCTTCTGAACTGGGAATTTCTGACAAGGTGGCGGTTGAGTACGTTTACGGCGGACAGTTCTACGGAGACCAGCAGATTAAGGCTTTCATGGACGGCTGGTACAAGAACCGCGGAGTTGAGGTTGTGTTTGCCTGCGGCGGCGGAATCTGGACTTCGGCTGCCGACGCTGCGAAGGATGCCGGCGGAAAAGTTATCGGAGTTGACACTGACCAGTCCGCTCTTATCGACGCTTACGCTGACGGAATGTGCGTGACTTCCGCGATGAAAGGCCTGGGCGCGACTGTAAAGGCTGTCCTCAAGGCTGTTCAGGAGGGAAGATGGTCTGAATACTCTGGAAAGATTGAGACTCTCGGGCTTGTTTCCGCAGACGATGTTGACGCGAACTATGTTCAGCTTCCTGTTGACACTTGGACGATGAAGAATTTCTCTGTTGATGACTACAAGAAGCTCGTCGCTGACATTTTCAACGGCAACGTGAAGATTTCCCCTGAGATTTCTGGCGAGCCTTCACACACAATCACACTCAACACATACCCGAACATCAAATAGATTTAGAGATTTTTCTATAATCATCTGATGAAAACGCCTGCGAAGCTGATTTTTTGACGCTTCTCAGGCGTTTTTTTGCTTTTTAACTTTTGCGGAAGATTTAAGAAATTCGGCAGAAGATTTTTTCCTTTGATTGTGATTTTGCGTTCTGACGGATTTGTTTTTGTGTTTCGCTTGGATTTCGCTGTTTGCGGTTCGTTTCTGTGCGTGAAATTATTTCATTTGCCGCCCAACGTGATTTTAACTTATGAAATTTTTCGCAAACGTTGCCCAACGAGATTTCCGCTTATGAAATTTTTCGCACGGCTCGCCCAGCGCGTTTTTTGCTTATGAAATTTTTCGTAAACGCCGCCCAACGCGTTTTTAAGCAATAAAATTTTTCGCACGGCTCGCCCAACGTGTTTTCTGCTTATGAAATTTCTGCGGACGCTGGCAAAACGTATTTTCTCTTCGTGAAATTATTTCATTTGCCGCCCAACGCATTTTCGGTTCGTGAAAAATTTCGAACGCGTTTCCCAATGCGATTTCTCTTCATAAAAATTTTCGCAAATGCTGCCCAGCGTGTTTTCAGACAATAAAATTTTTCGCATACGTCGCCCACGTCATTTTTGACTTATAAAAATTTCCGCTTGCGTCTTTTTCTTCCACTTCGTTTTCATCAAACTTTAGCGTCATTTTTCTTTTTATCGGGAGCGGTTCGCGCAAAGCTGTGATATAATGGGCGGACACGTTTTTTATTGCGGGATTTTTTTATGAATGACGACAACAGCGACTACATTATCGAGATGATTGGAATCACGAAGCGGTTTCCGGGAATTGTGGCGAACGACGGAATCACCTTGCGGCTAAGGCGGGGCGAGATTCACGCGCTTTTGGGCGAGAACGGAGCGGGAAAATCGACTTTGATGAGCGTTCTTTTCGGCCTTTATCAGGCGGAAGATGGCGAAATTAGAAAGAACGGAAAGAAAGTTGAAATCACGAATCCGAACGACGCGACGGCTCTTGGAATCGGAATGGTTCACCAGCATTTTATGCTTGTCGATGTCTTTTCGGTGCTGGACAACATCATTCTCGGAAGCGAGAGCGTAAAGAACGGCTTCCTTGACAGAAAATCCGCGAGAAAGAAGATTCTCGAGCTTAGCTCGCGCTACGGGCTTTCGGTGAATCCAGACGCGAAAATCGAGGACATCACGGTTGGAATGCAGCAGCGTGTCGAGATTCTGAAAATGCTTTACCGCGACAACGAGATTCTGATTTTTGACGAGCCTACGGCGGTCTTGACTCCGCAGGAAATCGACGAGCTTATGCAGATTATGAAGAATCTTGCGGCTGAGGGAAAATCGATTCTTTTTATCACGCACAAGCTCAACGAGATTATGGCGGTTGCCGACCGCTGCTCTGTCTTGCGGAAGGGAAAATACATCGGAACTGTAGACATAAAATCGACCACGAAGGAAGAGCTTTCCAAGATGATGGTGGGGCGCGAGGTTGAGTTCGAGGTGAAAAAGTCGGACGCGAAGCCCGGAAAGACGGTTCTTGAAGTGAAGAATATGAATGTGGCGAGCAGAATCTCTTCAAAGCTCGCGGTCAAGAATGTGAGCATGAATGTGCGCTCGGGCGAGATTGTCTGCATCGCAGGAATCGACGGAAACGGCCAGTCGGAATTTATCCACGCGCTTACAGGGCTTGAGCCTTTGACGCAGACTGAGAATACGAGCATAACTCTTGACGGCGTTGAAATCTCGTCAAAATCGATACGCGAGAAGATGAAGGCAGGAATCAGCCATATCCCGGAGGACAGGCACAAGCACGGCCTTGTTCTGGATTTCTTGCTTGAGCAGAATATGGTTCTCGAGCGTTACTGGCAGCCGGAATTCGAGAAATTCGGATTCATAAGGAACGCGGAAGTCACAAAGTACGCGGAAAATCTGATAAATCAGTACGACGTAAGAAGCGGGCAGGGAGTCAAGACGCGGGCAAGGTCGATGTCGGGCGGAAACCAGCAGAAAGCGATTATCGCGCGCGAGATTGACAGGGCGCACAAGCTTCTGATTGCGGTGCAGCCTACGCGCGGTCTTGATGTTGGCGCGATTGAGTATATCCATAACCAGATTGTTGCGGACAGGGACAAGGGCGCGGCGGTTCTTCTTGTCTCGTATGAGCTGGAGGAGGTTTTCGGCCTTTCTGACAGAATTCTTGTGATGTACGAGGGCGAGATTGTGGGCGAGCTTAATCCTAAGACCACAACGCGCGAGGAGCTTGGACTTTATATGTCGGGCGCGAAAAGACAGGCTGGAGGCGAGAAATGAGCGGAAAAAGCGGAAAATCAATCGGGCAGGCTTTAAAAGTTTCAAACGGCAAGGCTCCAAGAATCACATTGCAGAAAATAACTTCGTCTGAAAGCTTCAAGGCGATTTTGTCGGCTGTAATCTGCGCGCTGATTGGAATCGCTGTTGGATTCATCGTCCTCTTGATAATAAACGGCGAGAACGCTCCAAAGGCGATGGCGACAATCCTTAAAAATTGCTTTTATTACCGGCGCACGAACATGAAGATTTTTTATCTCGGAAACACGCTCGTGAAGACTGTTCCGCTTGTGCTTTGCGCGCTTTCTGTTTTGTTCGCGTACAAGTCGGGGCTTTTCAATATCGGAGTCGGCGGCCAGTACTGCATCGGAATCGGAGTCACCTTGTGGTGCGCCTTGCAGTGGCATCTTCCGTGGATTTTGTGCGTTCTCGTCGCGGTTCTGGCTTCTGCTTTGTGGGGCGCGGTTTCTGGAATCTTCAAGGCGTTCTTCAATGTGAACGAGGTTATCGCCTGCATTATGATGAACTGGATTGGCTTGTATATCGTGAACGTCTTGATGCAGCACGAGAGCGTTATGAACATCTCAAAGTCGGAGACTTTCTCTATTGCGGCGACTTCTCCATCTTCGCTTCTTCCGTCTCTCGGTTTGAATAAGATTTTTGCGGGCAACCAGTACGTCACGCTTGCGATTCCTCTTACTGTGGTTGTGGCGGTTCTGATTCTTGTGATTTTGAACAGGACAACTTTCGGCTACGAGCTTCGCGCGACAGGTCTTAACAAGAACGCGGCGAAATACGCTGGAATGAGGGACAAGTTCAACATTGTTTTGACAATGGCGATTGGCGGAGCTTTGGCAGGGCTTGCGGCGTCTCTTTATTATCTCACCGACATTCAGCCGTGGAAGACAAGCTCTTCCGTTCCGGCGATGGGATTCAGCGGAATCGCGGTCGCTTTTCTTGGCGGCCTGAATCCGGTCGGCGTTCTCTTTGCGGGCTATTTTATCCAGCACATCACGGTGGGCGGCAGCCTGATTGATATGCGCTACTACAATCCTCAGATTGCGGACTTGATTTCTTCTATTATTATCTACACTTGCGGATTCTCGCTCTTTTTCAAGGAGATGATAACGAGAATTTTCAGCAGAAAGCAGGGAAATGAAATTTCTGAAAATTTGAAAAATGAAGATTCCGAAAATTGCGAAAGCGGCAGCTCCAGCAAAAATGAATCTGAAACTGGCAAAGACATCAAAAACGAAAAAGGAGAGCAGGCAAGATGATTTTGGTTCAGTACACTTTGATTTACGCTTCGGTTCTGATTTTGGTCGCTCTCGGCGGAATGTTTTCCGAGCACTCGGGCGTCATAAACTTGGGGCTTGAAGGAACAATGGTTTTCGGTGCGCTTGGCGGCGCTTTTGTGCTTTACGCTCTTCCGCCTGAAACGCCGGCTTTTCTGATAATTCTTCTTACGGTCGCGGTGAGTGCGCTTTCTGGAATGGTTTTCTCGCTTTTTCTTGCGGTTGCGGCGGTTAATTTCAAGGCTGACCAGACTCTCGCCGGAACTGCGATGAATATGCTTGCGACTGCGGCGGCGGTTGTTATCGTGAAGGCTTTCAATAACGCGAGAAGCGGCGGCGCGAATCCTTCGGCGATTCTTGAATACATCGGAACACGCCGCGCTTTCGTCTTCAAGATTGGAAGCCTCGAGCTTAACTTTTATATGATTCTTACGGTCGTGCTTCTCGCGCTTTCGGCGGTTGTCTTGGCTAGAACTCGCTTCGGGCTTCGCCTGCAGGCGTGCGGCGAGCATCCTCAGGCGGCGGACAGCGTGGGAATCAATGTCTATAAGATGAGATACGCTGGCGTTCTTATCTCAGGATTCTGCGGCGGAATCGGCGGAATTGTCTACATAAGCGCGGTGAACAGCCAATGGGATTTTATGTACGGAGTCGCCGGCGCAGGATTTCTCGCGCTTGCCGTTATGATTTTCGGGCAGTGGAAGCCGCTTAGAATCGCGCTCGCGGCTCTTTTGTTCGGCGTTTTCCGCGCAGTCGCCGACACTTACACCGGCTTCGACTTTCTCGTGGGGCTTGTTCCGGGCGAAGTCTACAAAATGCTTCCTTACATAATCTCGCTCGTTGTGCTTGCGTTTACATCAAAGAAAAGCCGCGCTCCGAAAGCCGAGGGAATTCCCTACGATAAAGGCGCGCGGTAATAAAAAAAGCAGGGCGTTTCCCCGCCGTTCGGCGGGGGCGGGCTATCCACGGCTCCGGCGTCTACCGCGCCTCCGGTGCGCAGCAAAATGCCAGCATTATTGCTGGCACACGCTCCGCGTCCGTTCCTATCCCTAACGCATGAAACAGAAAGTCCGTCCGTGGACTTTCTGTTTCTACGAGAAACTTCGTTTCTCTCTTTGCTTTGTTGCCGCATCCGTGCGGCAGAAGCTATAAAAAAATCCCCTGAGTTTTTCAGGGGATTTTTTGCATTAAATGCCAGTTTTTTAATAAAGCGTTTCGCCTAGAAGCCGGGCGGCAAGGCTCACTGCAAGAATTGCGGTCTGGTTTCTCACGTCGAGAATCGGGTTCACTTCCACAATTTCCGCGGATTTCACTTTTCCAGTTCCTGCCATCTCTTCCATTAAAAGAAGTGCCTCACGGTTTGTGAGTCCTCCAGGGAGCGGAATTCCTGTTCCCGGCGCGAACATCGGGTCAAGAACGTCCATGTCAAAGCTCACGTGGACAATGTCAGCGTGAGTCTCGAAGAATTCATTCACTTTTTTCACAATCGCCGGAAATCCGCTTCTGTCGATGTCGCTCATCGTAAAGACCGTAACGCCAGCGTTCTTCATCAGGATTTTCTCGCCCGGGTCAAGGTCGCGGCAGCCAACAAAGCAGATGTTTTTCGGGTCGACTTTCTGACCTTCAAAATAAAGGTTTGTAAGCTCGGGGATTCCGATTCCTGCCGACGCGGAAAGACATTCGCCGTGCACGTTTCCGCTCGGGGTCGTGCTTGTGTCGTTGAAGTCTCCGTGCGCGTCAACGTAAAGCACGCCGATTTTCTGGCCGCGTTTTTTTGATGTGGCGGAAAGGCCTGCAAGCGAGCCTAAGACAATCGAGTGGTCGCCTCCGATTACGAGCGGAAATTCATCTTTTGACGAGATTTCCTCAACCTTTTTTGCAAGCGCGGTGCAGGCTTTCACAATCGGCTTTAAGTATTTCGCTTTTGGATTTCCGGGATTCTGGTATTCCTGAGGCTCTACTTTAAAGATTCCGGAATGTTCGACAGTCGTGTGTCCTAAAGATTCAAGCCGCTCTTTGATTCCGGCAAGGCGGACAGCCGACGGCCCCATGTCTGAGCCGTGTCTGCTCGCTCCGAAATCAAGCGGCATTTCAAGAATATGTACTTTCATTGCGAAAGATTTTACAGATATTCAGCAAGGTCGTAAATGAGACGCTCTGTTTTTTCCCAGCCCAGGCAAGGGTCGGTGATTGATTTTCCGTAAATTCCTTCTCCGATTGACTGCGCTCCGTCCTCAAGATAGCTTTCAATCATAAGTCCTTTCACGATTTTTTTGATGTCTTCTGACGAGTGGCAGCTGTGCACAACGTCCTTCGCGATTCTAATCTGCTCGAGGCATTTTTTTCCTGAGTTCGCGTGGTTGCAGTCAACGATTACAGCAGGATTTGCGAGCTTTGTCTCGGCGTAGGCGTCAATCAGCGCGCGCAAGTCCTCATAATGATAGTTCGGGTGGCTTCTTCCGTAAGCGTCAACGTATCCGCGCAGAATCGCGTGCGCGAGCGGGTTTCCCTCTGTTGTGACTTCCCAGCCTCGGTAAAGGAATTTCTGCTTTGCCTGGGCCGCAGTGATTGAGTTCATCATAACGGAGATGTCGCCTGAAGTCGGGTTTTTCATTCCGGCCGGAATTCCCACTCCGCTTGCGACCATTCTGTGCATCTGGTCTTCAACTGAGCGCGCCCCGATTGCGACGTAGGCGAGCAGGTCTGAAAGATAGCGGTGGTTTGCAGGGTAGAGCATTTCTTCCGCGCAGGTGAATCCTGTCTCCTTTACAACGCGCGTGTGCATCTCGCGTATTGCGATGATTCCGGCGAGCATGTCCTCTTCCTTTGTCGGGTCCGGCTGGTGCAGCATGCCTTTGTAGCCAGTTCCCTTTGTTCTCGGCTTGTTTGTGTAGACACGCGGAATGATGAAAATCTTGTCTTTTACTTTTTCCTGAACCTTGACCATTCTGTTCATATAGTCAAGAACCGCGTCCTCGCGGTCGGCAGAGCAAGGTCCGATAACCAGCAAGAAACGGCCGTCTTTGCCCTCGAAAATATTCCTGATAATCTCGTCGCGCTCTTCCTTGATTTTTGCGACTTCTGCTCCGAGAGGAAACTGCTCCTTAAGCTCCTTTGGAACCGGCAGTTTTCTGACAAAATTCATCTGCATGTCCATACTATCTTAAATCTCCTTTTTCCGTTTTTTGATTCTCTTTATAGAAACTGATTTTATTATAAACTCTTTATTCAGCGCACGCAATTATTTTGAAAATATCATTAATGTTAAGATAAAAGTTTAAGAACATTTTAATTTGACATCAACGGCATATTTAGATAACATCTTTTTATGAAATTAACATCAGAGAACAAGTCGGAACTTTTTTCACAGATTATTTCCTTATGCAACTCAAATCCGCAGATTACAATCAACGAGGTGGCGGAAAAATGCGGAATTTCGCGCCAGACAGCCTCAAAATACATCGCAGAGCTTAAAAACGGCAACAAGATTTTCAAGTCTTATCCGAGAACCTATGACGACAGAATGTTCGTTGACACTTTCGAGCACGACTACACATGGCTCAACGGCTTTATGCGGAACGTGCGCCGCTACTCAAAAAGCACGGCGGTAATCGACCCGCAGACCAATAAAAGCTGGACTTACAGCGCGCTGAACAGCGAGGCGAACCGCTTTGCAAACGCGCTCCAGAAAAGGGGACTCGGCAAGAACGACGTTGTGATGTCCGCGCTGAGAAACTGCCCGGCGTTCGCCGTGAGCTACGTTGCTCCCAGAAAAATCGGCTCGATTCTCCTTGCCGCAAACGCGAGCCTTTCTTCAGGCGAGATGGCTCTTTTGATGGACCACAACCAGCCGAAAGCCGTGATTTACTCGGCAAACATAATCTCAACGATAATCGACGCTTCAAAGCTCACGAAATGCAAGAACGTGCTTTACATCTTGGCCGACAACATCGAGGGCAAAGAGATTCCTGAGGGGCACGTTCTTTACGAGGACTTGATAAAGGACGAAAGCGACGGAAATCCGAAAGTCGACTTTAGGCCGCACATTTACGACGAGGTTCTCCGTCTCTGCACAAGCGGAACAACGGCTCTTCCGAAGTCCGTTCCGATAAGCGACATAAACGAGGTTTTGAGCGCGCACGACGTTATAATGCAGTATCCGCTCAACCGTTTTGACGTCACCTTGAATATGACTCCATGGTTTCACCGCGGCGGCTGCCATTGCGCAGGTCCGGGACCTGTTTTCTACGTTGGCGGAGCTTGCGTTGTAATGCGCGACTTCAAGCCTTCCGTAACACTCGACTGGGTTTCAAAATACAAAATCACATTCCTGATGGGCGCGCCTACAAATCTTGAGATGCTTTACCGTGCGCAGGAACGCTCGCACTCAGACCTTTCAAATCTTCACGGAATCGTCACGATGGGCGCGCCTCTTTCTCGCGCCGACTGCATAAAATTCTCCAACACTCTGACTCCGAACATCTACAACGGCTACGGCACAACGGAGACTTTCTGGAATGCTTTCCTTCGCCCTTACGATTTGCCGGAGGGAGCGGGAAGCGTTGGCGGAAGCTGCATTGACGACGAAGTTCGCGTTGTGAATGTTTACGAGCATAAAAAAGCCGAGCCGGACGACGAAGTTCCTCACGACAAGATGACCGAGGGCGAGGTGATTATAAAGTCGCCTGCAAAGTCGTCATATTCGTACTTCAAGAACGAGGCGATGAACAAGGCGAGATATTACAAGGGCTGGTACTACACAGGAGACACAGGAACTTGGGACGAGAACTGCATCGTAACAATCCGCGGACGTAAAGACGATATGATGGTCGTTTCAGGCGAGAACATTTATCCGTCGCAGATTGAGGACGCAATCAACCAGAATCCGAAAGTGCGCGACTGCATTGTGACCGCCGTTCCAGACAAAGTCCGAGGCCAGTCCGTAGCGGCCTACGTTATTCCAGAGGTCGAGTCGCTTACAATCGACGAGCTTGCGGCGTTCTGCGCTCAAAGCCCGATGCTCTCAAAATACAAGCGGCCGAGATATTTCGCGCTCGTGAAGGAAATTCCGCACACCGCGACCGGCAAAAAGCAGCATTACCAGATGAAAGAGCGAGCCGCAAAGGACCTGGAAACAGGATTCCTTCGGCGAGGATAAAAGTTAGAATCTGTAGACTTATTTAGACATCTTCTTGTCATATCGATGATTGGAAGATTTTTGTCCTTTAAGGAATATTTTTTCCTGAAACTGCTGGAAACAGAGAAATTCATTTTCCGTTTCCGCTGGTTTCAGGATTTTTTCTTTTTAATGAAAAATGATTTTTAGATTTGCTGTATTATTTTCATAAAAAAACTCGAAAAATGGCTTTCTATAATCGCTCTTCTGTCTACCTGAAACAAAAATCCCATCCGTGGGATTTTTGTTTCTACGAGAATCAGAGATTCTCTCTTGTATTGATGCGCACATCCGTGTGCGCGGAATTTGTGGATTTTTTCTTCTTACGAGCAGCTTCGCTTCTCTCTTTGGTTATCGCCGCGTCCGTGCGGCAGATTTTGTTTCCGTCATTAAAAGTCTGCTTTCTTCCCTTTCCTTTAAATCCTTAAAAGTGTACGCTTGCGTTTTTTTGGATTAGAATAATTGTCTTATGTTTTTTCGCGGGCTTAAATTCGGATTTCAATCCGAAGCTCAATCTGGAAGTCATTCTGTGGCAAAATCTAAGGCTCTTGATATGACCAGCGGCAATATCGCGCGGCTGATTGTGCAGTTTGCGTTTCCGCTTTTTTTGGGGAATCTTTTTCAGCAGCTTTACAACACGGTTGACAGCGTGATTCTCGGAAATTACGTTGGAAAAGAGGCTTTGGCGGCGGTTGGGGCTTCGAATCATTTTGTGCGGACTCTTGTCGGATTTTTTATGGGATTTTCGACTGGCGGAAGCATTGTGATTTCGCAGTTTTTCGGCGCGAGGAATCCTGACGGCGTTAAAAAGACTGTCCACACGATTTTGCTCTCGACGGTTTTTCTTGGAGTCGTCTTCACTTTTGTCGGAATGGCTGGAAACTTCTGGCTTCTCAAATTGAACGGAACTCCGGCTGACATTATCGATGACGCGCATATTTATCTTGGAATCCAGTTTGAGGGCGTTGCGTTTTTGATGCTTTACAATGCCGGGGCTGGAATTTTGCGCGCTGTGGGCGACTCGAAGCGGCCGGTTTATTTTCTTGTGGCAAGCTCGCTTTTGAATGTTGTTCTGGACTTTGCTTTTGTCGTTTTTTTCGGCTGGGGAATCGCGGGCGCGTCTTATGCGACGATAATCTCACAGGCAATTTCCGCGTTTTTGACGCTTTTCGCGCTTTTCAGGAGCAAGGAGATTTATCGCCTTGAATTCCGCTCGCTTTGCATCGATTTTCCGATTCTCTGGAAAGTTGTGAGGCTCGGCGTTCCCGGCGGAATTCAGCAGTCGATTACTTCGTCCTCGAATATTTTTGTTCAGGGATATGTGAACCGTTTCGGCTCGGACTGCGTTGCAGGCTGGACTTGCTTCAACAAGATTGACCAGTTCTGTCTTCTTCCGGTAAAGAGCCTTCAGCTAAGCTCCACGACTTTTACCGGGCAGAACTACGGGGCAGGAAAGTTTGCTCGCGCGCGGAAAGGAGCTTTTGTCACGCTGTCGATTGCGCTTGGAATCGCTGTCTTTTCGCTGGTTTTCTCGCAGATTTTTGCGGCGGGGCTTGTCTCGGTTTTCAACCGCGAGGAAGGCGTTCTTTATTATGGAAGATATTTCCTTCGCGTCTGCTCCGTTTTCTACGTTGCGCGTGTTTTTTCCCCGGTTCTTGCAGGCTCGCTCCGCGGATTTGGAAACGCGACAATGCCGATGCTGATTTTGCTTTTCTCGCACGTGGCGTTCAGGCAGATTTATCTTTTTGTTCTGACTCATCTGACTTCCGCGTTTTTTCCTGTTGCGCTCGCCTCGCCTGTCGGCTGGCTGGCAAGCTCGATTCTGATGACTTCGTACTATCTTTTCTACACGCGAAAAATGAAATGAAATTGATGAAATTTTGGGAGATTAAAAGTTCGGGAAAGTTTTGAAATCTGAATCTGAAAATTGGGAGACAAGAATTTTTCGGAGACTCTAACTTTTGAAAGATGAAAAATCATTCTGAGGGGAAAAATTTCCGATTCTTTTTCAGGCGATTTTTGAGGTGGATTGCTTCGTCGCTAACGCTCCTCGTAATGACGAAAAAGCCTGCTGAACTCGTTTCAGCATCTGCATTGTGAATTTTTTTGCAGATTTAGAATCAAAGCGAGAACGAACGCTGTCGAAACGCTTTTTCTTATTTCGTCAAAATGCCGCAAGTTAAAAATGATTTTAATTGTTTTTAGACCTGCATTTTCTCTGCGATTTTTTGCGCTGTGGCTGTTGCGGCGAGTCCTTCCTGGCTTGTCTCTTTGAGGCATGGCGGAATAAGGCTTCCGATTCTTCCCATCGACTCAATCACTTCGTCGGCTGGAATCGCGCTTTTGATTCCGGCTTTTGTCATTTGGCTTGCGATAATCGCGTTCACCGCGCCGGAAACGTTGCGCTTTATGCATGGAATTTCAACGAGACCCGCCACCGGGTCGCACGTGAGGCCGAGCATATTTTTCAGGGCGAGAGCCGCCGCGTTCGCAATCTGATTGTTCGTCTCTTCGATTCTGGTTTTTCTGAGTTCGTTTTTGTTTTGATTGCAGTTTTCTTTGGATTTGGACGCTTCGCAGTTCTCACGAATTTCTTCGTTTTCTTCACTTTCGGAGATTTTTGTTGCCGTGTCTTGTTTTTCGTCTGTTTCAGATTTGTCTTGATTTTCGCCGCCTGCAAACGCTTCGCATTTTTCTTCGGTTTCACGCATTTCGTCGGATTCAGATTCATTTTCGCTTTCAAGATAAGTGAGCGCGCCTGCCGCCATTGCGCTTGCGCTTCCGATTTCCGCCTGGCAGCCGCCTTCCGCGCCTGAAATGCTCGCCGTGTTTGCAATCGCCTGCCCTATTCCTGCGGCAACGTAAAGCGACTTGATTATCTTTTCTTTAGGCGGATTTTTCTGCTCGTAATAAGTCAGGAGAACCGCTGGAATCACGCCGCATGAGCCTGCTGTCGGAGCCGCCACAATCCGCTTCATGCACGCGTTCGACTCGCCCATTTTCACGGCTTTTTCCATGACCATCGTGAGAAAAGTTCCGATAAGCCGGTTTTCCTGCTTCCTGAAAATCTCGAGCTTCGCGCCGTCGCCTCCTGAAAGTCCGCTTTGCGAGCGCAGATTCGGGGAATAAGTTTTGTCTGCCTGCGCCATCGCGTCGAACATTTTCTCCATTTTTCTGAAGCTTTCATCTTTTGAGACGTTCCGCTCTTTCATGTCGTCCTGAAGAACCGCTTCCCAGAATTCGAGATTTTTCTTTTTCGCCTCGGCGGTTATTTCGCTTATCTTCTTGAAGCTCATTTTTGATTCCTTTTTCGTTTTGTTTGTCTGATTCCGGCAGATTTTGATGAGGATTGCTTCGTCGCTGACGCTCCTCGCAATGACGGAGAAGTTGCTTTGAAAGTATTTCTTGAAGCTCGTCATTCTGAGCTTGTCTCAGAATCTGCATTGATTTTTTTTGTAGATTCCGAATCACGTTCGGAATGACGGAGTTAAAAAAAGTTCGTCACCCTGAATTTATTTCAGGGGCTGCATTTTTTTTACAGATTCCGAATCAAAGCGAGAACAAAGTTCTCACGTTCGGAATGATGTGTTTTCTTTAGACTTCCGACAAGCTGTAGTACGTCACTTTTTCAACGCCCTCGAGCTTTGAAAGCCACTGGAGCGCGTCTTTTGGAATCTCGCTGTCAAGCTCCAAGACCATTACTGCGTTTCCGCCCCTGCTCGCGCGGTAAAGCTGCATTGCCGCGATGTTCACCGACTTGTGCGAGAGCATGCTTGTGACTTCGGCGACGTGTCCCGGCTGGTCGCGGTTGTGCACAATCAAGGTCGGGCTTTCGCCTGAGAAATTCGCGCTGAGTCCGTCAATGCTCGCGATGTTTATCACAGAGCCGCCGATGGATTCTCCGATTACAGAAAGCGTCCTGCCGTTTTTTCCTGTCAGGTTCAGCTTTACCGAATTCGGGTGGTAGCCTTTCAAGTTCGCCTTTCCGAAAGTCAGAGAAATTCCCTTGGCTTTCGCGATTTCAAAGCTTTGCGGAATCCGCGGGTCGTCCTCTTTCATTCCGAGAATCCCTGCCGCAAGCGCGTACTGCGTGCCGTGTCCTTTCCCGGTTGCAAGAAAGCTTCCGTGCAGGAGAATTTCCGCCTTTGCGACTTCCTCGCCCAGAAGTTTCCGCGAGACGTAGCCGATTTTGCACGCTCCGGCTGTGTGCGAGCTTGAAGGTCCGACCATCACCGGCCCGATTATGTCGAAGATGTTCATGCTTCCTCTGCCGGCCAGGTCGGAATGCGGCAGTTGTTCAGAAGATTCAGAACCTGCGCTTCCTTTGCCGCGAAAAGGCTGATTTTTCCGTCGAAAGTCTCGAATTTCAAAATCCAAAGCTCGCCCGCGTCGTTAAGCTCGGCTTCCTTCAGGATTCCGCCGCGCTTCGGCGAGTAATAAGGGCTTTTGTTCATCTCCTTGAGCCGGTCGCCCATAATCGAAAATCCGTAGAGCGTCTGGAGATTGTTGATTTTGAAGCCCAGCTTTTTGATGAAGTCCGGGTGAAAGTTGAAATTCACTGGGATTTCGGAGATTCCGCCTTTTAAAAAACTCGCGTCCGCAGGCACAAGCCGGAATTTCCTCGGGTCGAAATATTCTGAAAGGTCAACAACTTCAAGGTCGTTTACTTTTTCTGTTGTCATAATTGTTTCCTTTTTTTGTCCTCTGAACAGAATCAGGGGCTTCCCCTCGCCTCCGTTCTGGCATATATGCCGACACTTCGGCTCGGGTCGGGCTATCCGCTGTTGAATTTTTGACTTGCCACACGTGCGACGCTAGCAAGCGTTGCGTCGCGCAAAAAAAGCAAAGAGAGAATTTTTGAAAAAAATTCTCGTTAGAATAAAAAATACACGGATGTATTTTTCTTTCTGGTTATTCTGTTCTAACTTTCATTCCTTTATAGTTCGGATAGCTGATTACGTCGTAGTAGAAATTGTAAAGCTCCGGCGGATAAAGAAGCGACTGGTTGTTTGTGAAAAGCGGGCAGATTACGGTGTCGTCGCTCACTGCGATTTTTTCCGCCTTCAAAAGCTCCGCCTGACGCTTCGCCGGATCTGTCTCAAGGTCTGAATCAAAAATCAGCTTGTCATATTCTTTGTTCGAATAGCCGATGTCGTTGATTGAGTTTCCGCTCGTGTACATCATCAGCCATGAAGTCGGGTCGTTGTAGTCCGCGTACCACTGCATTCTAATCAGCTGGTCTTTCTTTTCGCGCCGCTGCGCAACGTAAACTTCATTTTCAAGAGCCTGCAGATTCACTGTAACGCCAAGCTCTTTCCACTGCTGCTGGAGCACCTGCGCCACGTCTCCCTCGTAAGACATTGAAGGATAAGTGTATGTGATTTCTGGCAAGCCCTCGCCGTTCGGATAGCCAGCCTCCGCAAGAAGCTTTTTCGCCTCCTCAAGATTCTCGTCAAGAAGACTTCCCTGAAGCTCGCCCCACGGAGTTCCGTCAACTTTGGACTTGTAGAATTTTCCGACAAGCGTTGTTGAAGGAGAAGCCGAAATTCCCACAACCGCCGCAATGTCCGCACGCTTTACCGCAAGTGCGAACGCTTTTCTTACTTTCGGGTTGTCAAAAGGCGCGATGTTCGGGTTCATCATAATGTAGTTTGTCTGCGGAGTCTCCACAAAGTGCAAGTCCGGCTTCCCCTGATAACGCTCGGCAAGTGAAGACGGGGCGGAAAGAAGCGTAAGCTCGCCGGTCTGGTAAGCCGCCGCCTGCGCCTGGTCGTCGTCCATGAATCTCATTTTAATAGAAAGAAGATTCACGTTTGCAGCGTCGTAGTAGTAAGGATTTTTCTTGTAGAGAATGTATTCGCCTGCCCTGCGCTCAGCCATGTACCACGGACCGTTGCTCAGGTTTTTCGCCGGATCCATGTCCCAGGCCTTGTCGCTGTCTTTCGCGTATTTTATGTTCGAAGGCATAAATGTCGGAACGTTCGCGAACATATCGAGAAAATACGCGCAAGGCTTTTCGAGCGTGATTTTAAGGATTTTTGGCTCGCTTGCGTCAATCGCGACTTCGCTCAGGCTCGCTTTTCCGTCAAATGCGGCTCGCGCGCCTTTTATCGGGAACAGAAAGTCAACGTACCACGCGCCGTTTGTCGGCTCGAGCGCGCGAATCATCGTGTTCTTGTAGTCCGCGGAAGTCACGTCCGAGCCGTCCGACCATTTCGCGTCCTTTCTGATGTAGAAAGTGTAATTCAGAAGGTCTTTGCTGACTTCCCATTTTTCTGCCGTTGCCGCTGTGAACTGGCCTTCTTTTGTGTATGTTACAAGCGGGTCGAGCGCGTATGTCTGATGTGAGAAATAGACGTAGGCTGCCGCTCCTGCCGGGTCGTACTCGCCTGTTTCGGACTGGTTTTGCGTGGAGATTTCAAGAATCTCGCCTTTCTCGTTTGTCTTTACTCTGCTTGCTGACTTGCTTCCGCAGGAAGAAAATGCTGTAATTCCTGCCACAGCCAATGCCGCGCAGAGTGCTTTTGCGGGTGTGTTAATCTTCATAACTAGCCTCCATCTTTATATCTTTATTTTTTATTTATTTCTTTATCTTTCGTAGAGAAAGCACGCGGCTTTTCTTTGTCCGACGCTGTACATCTTCGGTTTCTCGTTCTTGCATCTTTCTGTGCACTCGGGGCATCTTCCTGCGAACGGGCAGCCTTTCGGCGGATTTATCGGGGAAGGAACCTCGCCTTCAAGAATGATTCTTTTCTTTGTCTTCGCCATTTCCGGGTCTGGAACTGGAGACGCTGAAATAAGTGCTTTTGTGTACGGGTGAAGCGGCGTCTTGTAGACTTCGTCCGAAGTGCCGTACTCGACCATATTTCCAAGATACATTACTCCGATTTTGTGGCTTATGTGATGAACCATCTCCAAATCGTGAGCGATAAAAAGATAGCTGAAACCGCGCTCGTGCTGGAGCTTTTCAAGGAGATTTATGACCTGCGCCTGAATCGAGACATCAAGCGCGGAAATCGGCTCGTCGCAGACGATGAATTCCGGGTTTAACGCGAGCGCGCGGGCAATTCCGATTCTCTGCCTCTGCCCGCCAGAAAATTCAAAAGGATAGCGGCGGATATGGTCAGGCTTCAGGCCGACTGTCTGAATCAGCTCCTGAACGATTGTTTTTCGCTCGGTTGAAGTTCCCATCTTGTGAATCAGCATCGGCTCTTCGATGATTTCTCCGACTGTCATTCTCGGGTCAAGAGACGCGTAAGGGTCCTGAAAAATCATCTGCATCCGGCGGCGGTAAGGCCGCATTTTTCTTGTGGAAAGCTTTGTGATGTCCTCTCCGTCAAAAATGATTTTTCCGCTTGTAGAGTCGTGGATTTTAAGGATTGTGCGCCCCATCGAGGATTTTCCGCAGCCTGACTCGCCCACAATTCCGAGAGTCTCGCCGCGCGCGAGCGTGAACGACACATCTTCCACCGCGTGTACTTTTTTTCCGTTCGCGGCGTCAAAATATTTTGTAAGGTGCTGGATTTCAAGAATCGGTCTTGCTTCGTTCATTTTCTGCCTCCTTCGCTTTTCGCTTGTTCCGCAGCCGCTTTCTTATTTTGCGGCTTACGCTCTTTTCCGCGCTTTTTTTGCTTTGCCCTGAGCCAAGGCTTCTTCCGCTTTCGCCTTTTCTTCGGCTTCGAGCTTGTCCTGCTCCTCGATTATCTTCTTGTAGTCGTCCTTGCAGTAAAGCCAGCATTTGCACTTGTGAGTCTTTGAGAATTCCGTGTTCTGCGGGCCGTATTTCGTGCAGATTTCCATCGCCTCGGAGCATCTCGGCGCAAACGGACATTCCCTTTTTAGCTTGATTAAGTCCGGCGGCGTTCCCGGAATCGGCTTTAGAGGCTCGCGGTTGTCAACGTTCGAGTTTGCGATTGAGTTCAAAAGTCCTTTTGTGTACGGATGCTTTGCCTCGTAGAAAATCTCGTTCACAGTTCCCTCTTCCATTATGTTTCCGCCGTACATGATGCTGATTCTGTCGCAAAGAGACGCCACAACGCCCAAGTCGTGAGTGATAAGGATAACGCCTGCGTTCATTTTTTTTGTGAGGTCTTTTATAAGGTCGAGAATCTGCGCCTGAACTGTAACATCGAGCGCGGTTGTAGGCTCGTCGGCAATCAGAAGCTTTGGATTGTTGGCAAGCGCAATTGCGATTATGATTCTCTGCCTCATTCCGCCAGAAAATTCAAAAGGATACTGCTTCAGGCGGCTTTCAGGAGCCGGAATTCCGACCATCTTCATAAGCTCAACCGCCCGCGCGACAGCCTCTTTTTTCGCGCATTTTGTGTGGCTGATGATTCCTTCCGTCATCTGCTTTTCAATCGTCACAATCGGGTTCAGGTAGCTCATCGGGTCCTGAAAAATCATCGAGATTTCGTTTCCTCTGATGTTCTGAATCATCTTCTCGTACTGCTTTTTAGATTTCTTGTCAGTGTAATGGTTCGGGCTTAAATCTCTTCCGTCAAAAGTGATTGAGCCGGAAGTTACTTTTCCGTTTCCGGCGAGCAAGCCCATCAGAGACAACATTCCCTGCGACTTTCCGCTGCCGCTCTCGCCCACGATTCCCAAAACCTCGCCTTTTTCCACGCGGTAGTCCACGCCGCGCACAGCCTTTACGGTTCCCTGGTCGGTCTTGAATTCCGTTGTAAGTCCTTTTATTTCAAGCAAGCTCATATTTTTCTCCTGTTTTTGTACCCGATTTCCTGTTGCGAGTTTTCAAATGGGCGTTCCCCTGTCGGGGCGCTATGTTCGCCCTTCGCTAACGCTCATTGTTTTGCTTGGCTTCGCAAGCTCCGCCTGCGCAAAACAACTTCGGGGCTACCAGCGCTAACGCTTCCGTTTCGGGTCAAGGGCGCGCTCAAGGCCTTCGCCCACAAAGTTGAACGAGATTATCGTCAGGCAGATTGCCACCAGCGGATAAACCGTCTGCATCGGATAAGTCTGGATAAGCTCGCGCGCAGCCTCGCACAAAGTTCCCCAGCTTGCCTTCGGTGCTGAAATTCCAACTCCGAGAAAGCTGAGCCAAGCTTCCGTGAAAATCGCCTGCGGAACTTGAAGCGTAATGTTCACGATAATCGGCCCCATCGAGTTCACAAGAAGGTGCTTCAAAAGAATCCGGCTGGACTTTGCGCCCAAAACAAAAGCCGCCATCGTGAATTCCTGCTCTTTCAGGCTTTTTACTTCCGAGCGCACAATCCGCGCCATTCCAATCCAGCAGGTTATCGAGATTCCGAGGATAATCGAGCCGACTCCAGCTCCAAGCCAAAGCATAATTAAGACGATGTAGAGCATCGCAGGCACGGAATAGATGATGTCAACAATCCTCATCATAATCATGTCGGTCTTTCCGCCGATATAGCCCGCGATTCCGCCGTAGACCGAGCCGATGATAAGGTTCACGATTGCCGCCACCGCTCCAACGCCCAGACTGATTCTAGCTCCGTAAAGAATACGCACGAAAATGTCGCGTCCCATCTTGTCCGTTCCGAAAATGTGCGCCATGCTCGGAGACGCGTTCCTGAGCGACATATTCTGAGCGTCGTATGTGTAAGGGCTGAAAACCGGCCCGAAAACCGCCATAAGAACGACAATTCCCAAAATCACAAGCCCGACCACAGCCCGCTTGTTCTTCTTGAATTCGGAGACGACCGACTGGAAGAATGTCTTGCTTTCAATCGCGATAAACTCGTCGTTTTTCTCTTCTTTTGTGAGCTTTCTAAAAAGGGCTTCCTTTGTCTTGTATTCCGAGTCCTCTTCGGTTTTGCCTGTCTGACTGTCTAGCTTTTGCTGGGGAAATCCCGAAACTGCCGCTTCCATAATTTGCCTCCGTTTTCTTGAAGTCTCTTCTATATACATGATGTTCTAACCGCTTTCGCCTTGCTTTTTCACACGTTTTTTGCAGTGTGTGAAAAACATTTTTTACGTCGCCTGCATCGATTTCACATCGATTTTCTGATTCTCGGGTCAATAAGAGCGCAGAGAATGTCCGCAAGCAGGTTGCACAGAATGATTATCGCGCCCATGAAGATTGTGATTCCCATAACAACGGTGTAGTCGTGGTTCATAATCGCGTTTGTGAACTCGCGCCCGAGGCCTGGAATCGTAAAAATTTTCTCGATTACGACCGAGCCTGTCAGAAGAAACGCGACCATCGGCCCCATGTAGGTGATTACAGGAAGCATCGCGTTTTTCAGGACGTGGCGGAAAAGAATTGTCGATTTGCTGATTCCTTTCGCCTTTGCCATTGTGATGTAGTCCTGCCGGATAACTTCCTCGTAGCTAGACTGCGTAAGACGCGCAATCGCCGAAATCGGATACAAGCCCATCGCGATTGCCGGAAGAATGTAGTGTGCCGGAGTTGAAAGCCCGATAATCGGGACTGCCCGCAAAATCACGCCGAAAACAATCATCAGAAGAAGCGCGACAAGAAAGTTCGGAATGCTCACTCCGAGCGTGAGTCCCGTAAGCCACGCGCCTTTTGTGAACGGCGTTTTCGCCTTTGCCATCATAATTCCCGCGAAAATTCCTGCCGAGAGAACAAGGAGAACCGTAACGCCGCCGAGCTTCAAAGTCGGGACCATCGACGACATTATGATTTCAGAGACGCTCGTTCCCATCTTCTTGTAGGAAGTTCCAAAGTCTCCGTGGAGAATTCCCTTGAAATAAATAAGGAACTGCTCGACAACCGGCTTGTCCAGACCATATTCCGCCTCCATTTTCTGCAGAAGCTCGCCCGACACGTTTTTTGACTGCAGCGGGCTTCCCGGCATTAGCTTTGTCATTGAGAACGTGATTACAACAAGAACGAAAAGCGTGAGAATTCCGAAAACAACTCTCTTTGCAATGTATTTAATCATCTTGAACCTCCAGCCGGACGGATTTTTGAATTTTCCAAAAGGCAAAAAAAACGGCGGGGATAAGGAACTTTTCAGTTCGACATCCTCGCCGTTCATACCGGTTAAACGTAAAATTCAGATTTTTGATTTTCTGGAAACTTTGTTTCCTGAAACCTGAGTTTCCAAAAAGCTTGCTTTCTGAAACTCTAGTTTCTGAAAAGCTTGCTTTTGAAAATCAATATGGAACTTATACAAAATTATAAAAATGCTGTCAATAAATTTCAAAAGAGATTGTAGCGGAGACAAAAGGCTTTTTGCAATTTTTGTAGAAAATACAATTTTCCGCTGCTTTTATTGACATTCCCTGCCCCGCTTTTTATTTTTTCCAAAATGCGGCGGCGTTCTTTAACGCTTTAACGGACAAAACTTTTGGGATTTTTTGATTTCATAAGGATTTTAGGGAATTTTCCAAAAATTCAGAAAGTAGTTTCTGAAATTCTTTATGGAAATCCTGAATCTTGCCCTGCCGCATGAATTTTTTTTTTAGAGAATGAAACTTATCGGAATTTGCAGTCTTGAATTCATAATTCTGAATTATAAATTCTGAATCTTGAATTTTGGATTCGGAATTGCAGATTTGAAAAATCAAGGAGGAAGCGTATGAAAATCGTTGTGATTCAGGAAAACGTGAAGATGCCGAATCTCACTTCCGGGGAAGTTACGGCGCACTGGGAAAAGCTCAAAGAGATTCCGGGCGCGGAGCTTGTCGTAAAGCAGCCGGAAGGCTATCCAAGCGCGGAGGAGCTTCACTCGCTTGTGGGAGACGCGGACGCGGTTTTTGGAGTCTGGATTTCAGACAGCGTGATAAACGAGAAATGGCTTTCGCGCCACCCGAACTTAAAATACATCGCGACGCTCGGGCACGGCTGGGGCGAGTTCGATGTTGAGATGACGAGGCGGCGCGGTCTTACAATCACAAACACGGTTTACGGCGCGCAGACAATCGCCGAGTACGGCTGGGCTTTGCTTATGGAAGTTTGCCACTACGTGAGCGTTCATTCCGACCTGATAAAGAAGACCGACTGGGAAGCCGCCAGCGCAGACGAGAAATTCAAGCCGATGAGCGTTTTCGACAAGGTTCTCTGCCCTCAGATTGAGCTTTACGGAAAAACCTGCGGAATCTTCGGGCTTGGCTCAATCGGTCTTGCGTTCGCAAAAATGGCTTCGGGCTTTGGAATGAGAGTGATAAGTTACAGCCGCCACAAGAAAACCGGCGCAATCTACGATTTTGTGGAGCAGGTTGATTTTGACACTCTTTTAAGGGAATCCGACGTGATTTCAATCCACGCGCCTTTCACTGCCGACACCGCCGACACGTTCAACAAGGAAGCGTTCGCAAAAATGAAGGACGGCGTGATTCTGATAAACACAGCCCGCGGCGGACTTATCGTTGAGGAAGACTTGCTCGCCGCCCTTGAAAGCGGAAAAGTCTACGGAGCGGGGCTTGATGTTTTGCGCGAGGAGCCGCCGAAGCATGACAATCCGCTTTTCCATTCCGACAAGACCGTAATCACCGGGCATATCGCATGGCTCACAAAGGAAAGCCGCCTTCGCGCCGTTGACATGGCAATCGAGAATTTCAAGCATTACTTAAAAGGAATTCCCGTAAGCGTGATAAACTGAAAACCGCTGGGCAAGAGAAAGAAAACTCCCGGAGACAGAAAATGTTCCCGGGAGTTTTTTTATGCGGAAATGTGCCGTTACGAAGAGACGCACTTTATTGCGTTCGAGTTCAAGAGGACGAGAATGAAAAAAACACGCCTGTCGTTATTGCGGATTAAAAAATGAGACATTCGCCATCGAAAACAAAACACGTCATTGCGAGCCGCGGACAAAGTCCGTGCGAAGCAATCCATTGTCATTCAAGGATAAAAGCCTGTCATTCCGAACTTTGATTCGGAGTCTATAAAAATCACAGACCCTGAAATAAATTCAGGGTGACAACAATGAAAAAAGCACGTCATTCCGAACTCGAGAACACACGTTCTCGCTTTGTTTCTGAATCTGCAAAATGAAAAAGAAGATGCTGAACGCTGTTTAAGCGTTTTTATGGATTGCTTCGTCGCTTCGCTCCTCGCAATGACGAGAGAAAAAAGTCGAGTTTCCACGGACGGAAACTTAAAATCGTTCCCAGCCGCAAAAATATCTTAAACTACCGCTGCGCGAATCCATTTTCCGCTTTTGAGACGCCATATGTTCGAGGCGGAGCGCGCGAGCCAGTCAATCACCATCGCAATCCACACGCAGAGAACTCCCGGCAAAGGCGAGCCGAGTTTTGCGTTCACAAATGTTAAAAGATACGCGAATCCGATTCTGAAAATCCACATTATTATGATTGAGGCCGACATCAGATATTTTACGTCGCCGCTTGCCCTTAGCACCGACTGCAAAGTCCACGCCGCAGGCCAGAGCACAACGCAGCTTGCGCTGTGGAACCACATCAGCATTCGCGCGAGCCGGTCGCCCTCGGCAGAAAGATTGTACCAGCTTGCGATTGTCGGGGTCAGAACCACAATCGCGATATTCTCAATCCAAAGCATAACATACGCCCAGAACATCAGCTTTCTCGTGTATTTTTTCGCCGCGTCAAAATCTCCCGCGCCCACGCACTGCCCCACAACCGTCGTGATTGCAAGCCCTGTCGCCGCCGCCGGAATTGTCGCCAGAAGCTCGATTGTGCTTGCCGTCGCGTTCGCCGCGATTGAGGCAGTTCCGAAGCTCGCAATAAGCGACTGCGTGAACAGCTTTCCAATCTGGAACATCGCGTTGTCAATTCCGCTCGGAATTCCAATCTCAAGGATTTTTTTCTGAATCTGCCAGCAGAACCCGAGACGCAGATATTTGTCGATATGAAGCTCAAGTTTCTCGTTCCTCAAGATGATGACGACAACCGCCGCCGCAACCGCCCGCGAAATCAAGGTTGACCATGCGACTCCCGCGATTCCCATATTGAAGACAAAGACAAAAACCGCGTTTCCCGCAATGTTTAAGATGTTCATTATCGCGGAGACGTAGAGCGAGAGCTTCGAGTTTCCCATTGAGCGAAAAAGAGCTGTCGCGCCGTAGTAGACCGAAAGAAAAGGAAAAGAGAACGCCGTTATGTAGAAATAGATTACCGCGTTTTCCATCACGGAATACTCGACATTCCCATAAATCAGATTCAGAATCTGCCGGTTGAGTCCGAGACACACCGCCGTGATTGCAACCGCCGCCGAAAAGCAGATTAGAATCAGCTGGTTTGAGACAACGTTCGCCGTGTTTTTCTGCTTTGCGCCGATTGCCTGCGAAGCCACAACCGCGCCGCCCGTGGAAAGAGCCGCGAAAACGTAAATCAGGAGATTCGAGATTGTGTTCACAAGCGAAACGCCCGAAACCGCCGCCTCGCCCGCGCCCGAGACCATAATCATGTCCGCCATGCCCACGGTAACGCCGAGCACCTGCTCAATCACGAGAGGAAGCACGAGCTTCAAGAGAAATTTCCTGTCGAACTGGATTTTCATATTCTGCGATGTGAGCTGCTCCATTTTTGTCTCCTTATAACTGATTTTTTTATTTTGTGCCGCGCCTTTGCGAACCGTATAAAACGCGTCATTGCGTCGCGCAATAAAGCAAAGAGAGAATTTTTGAAAAAAATTCTCTTGGGAACAAAAAATACACGGATGTATTTTTTGTTCTAGTCATTGCGAGGAGCGAAGCGACGAAGCAATCCGCTTTCCTCTCGGAATCTGTTCCAGAAAATGTTCCAAAAACTTTTTTTGAAAAATCGTCCGTCCTGATTTTTGCATTGAACGCTTCTCGTTTTCTTCCGTCTCCTTTCAAAGACAAAATTTTGCTTTTCTTTTGAAGATTTAATGATTTTTAATGGAATTGGTCAATTTTCCGGCGGAAGATTTGTATTCCGCACAAAAACCGCGCCGAAAGTTTTGTAAAGTTTTTATAGTTTTTTGCTTTTTGATTTCGTAAACTTCACCCATATTCAAATCAAAAATCAAGAAAAAAATGAAAGTCGCTTTTCGCCTGTGATTCACTTTCCGCACGCGGCGATTTTTAAGGAGGAAATTATGGACTACACAACACTTTTGAGAGATTCAATCAAGGCTCTTCCAGAGAGCAAAAGAGCTGCCCGCCAGCCAGTTTCAAGCTACACCACTCCTGACATTTTCCGTCTGAACTATAACGAAAGCCCTTACGGAGCTTCTCCTCTTGCGCTCAAGGCTCTCGCCGAGGCTTCCAAGAGACCGAACATTTATCCTGACTGGTTCTCCGTCGAGCTGAAGTCGAATTTCGCGAAGCTTCACGGCCTGAAAAGCATGATGAACGTCTGCACGGCTTCAGGCTCTTCTGCAATCATAACAATGCTCGGAGAGATTTTCTTGAACAAGGGCGACGAGGTTGTTCTAGGAGACCCGAGCTACGAGGCGTTCAGAGATGTCACGAACGTTGCCGGCGCAAAGCCTGTGATGGTTCCGCTCGATGACGAGATGCACTACGACTTTGACAAAATGCTTTCTGCGGTCACCGAAAAGACAAAAATGCTCGTTGTCGTGAATCCGAACAATCCGACTGGAACTTTTTCAGATTCCGCGGAGCTTGAATCCTTCATCAGAAAAGTGCCGGAACATGTTCTCGTTGTGATTGACGAGGCTTACATCGAATTTGTCAAAAAACCGGGAACTTACAGCATGATAAAGATGATAAACGACGGCTACGAAAAGCCGCTTCTTGTTTTACGCACGTTCTCGAAGATTTACGGAATGGCGGGCTTACGAATCGGGGCTGCGGCAGGAAACGAGGAGATTATCTCGCTTCTCTCAAAGTCTGGAACGGCATGGAACATCAGCTTCTTGGGCCAGATGATGGCTGCGGAGGCGATTAAAGACCAGAAATTCATCGAAAAAGTCTCGGAGATGAACGATATTGAGCGCGTGAAAATCACTTCGGAGCTGAAATCGCTTGGCTGCCGCGTTTATGAAAGCCAGACGAATTTTATCCTCTTCAAAGTTCCTGGAATCTTGAACACGGAAGTTCAGGAAAAGCTCGCCGAGCAGAAAGTCCTGATTGGCTCGCCGGTCGAGATGAACCGCGTGAGCATTGGAACTTCGGAGATGAACGACAAATTTTTGAGGATAATGCGTGAAATCATCGCCGAGGCGAAAAAAGCCGCCGCGTGAACGTGAAGCCTGCGAAGATGAAAGTGGAAAACGAGATTCTCGTGAGCTTGTGAATATTGCAAAAAAACGCCGATTTTGGTAAAACTTACTAAAAGGCACAGCGAAGTGTGAACAACATTCCGCTGTGCCTTTTTTGTTTTTCAAGCGGATTTTGGCGGAGATACGGTTGCCCGGAAATCATGCGGAGTGAAACAGCGCGGAATGCCGCACGGAACGCCGTGCGAAATGCCGTTGATAGACAAAAACACGTCATTCCGAACGCGTTTCGGAATCTATAAAGAAAAGCAGAACTAAGCGAATAACACAACGAATGTAACTGTCATTCCGAATTCGAGAACATTCGTTCTCTCGGAATCTGCAAAAGAAAAATGTTGAAACAAACGCAGCTGCTGAAATCCTAGCGACTTAGTAAACGAGTTCGAGTTCAGCATGGCAAAACAGATAAAGTCCGGCTGCCACGGACGGCAGCCTAAGGCAAGTAAATCCCCGCGAGATTCTGAAAGAATCTCGTCCGCGACAGGAGGTCGCAATGTTTTATGTAAATGAAATCCTGAATCTGAGCCTTTTCAAGAAGTTCAAGGTTCTTACAGGAAAGGAATATCTTTCAAACACTGTAACGACCGCCGTCATTCTCGAGTACGAGAGCAGCCGCATAAACTACGCGGGCTATTGCTACGGATATTTCGTTCTCGTCTCTTACTTTTTCGCCTCCTCAAATCCTGACCTTGTGAACGGAAGCCTCCGCAACCTGATTCAAAAGCACGTTTCCGCAATCGCCTTGAAAATTCTGCCCGACGAGCAGCTTCCGCTGGACATTGTCAAGCTCGCAGAGGAAAACCACGTTCCGATTCTCACGTTCTACGAGGAATTTATGGAAGATTTGATAATTTGCATAAACGAGTCGATGAAAACGCGCGCCCAGTACATAATCCACGAGGAAAAGCTCAACCTGATTATGAGCGAGAAAAAAAAGCCCGACGAGGTTGAGCGGATTGCGCACGAGATAAATCCTGACTTCAAGAAAAAAATCATCTCCGCGAACCTGATTTCAAAAGAGCCGGCAACGAATCTTCAAGTCCACACTTATTTTGACAGCCTGATGTATCACAGCGCGAAAATCGAGTCGGCAAGCCCTTTCACTTTCATCAAAAGCGGCTACGACGTGATTCTTGTCTGCAGCTTTGACGAGGACGAGGCGGCGGAAATTCACGCATTCTCTTACATCAAGAACATTCTCTCGCAGAACGGCTTTGTCTCCGACGCGTTCTACATCGGCTACGACGCGCAGCCAGTTGACTTAGGGCTTTTGAAGGAATCCGTCTACAAGGCAAAAATCGCTTCGAGCGTGTGCAAGTTCAAAAAGGCGGACACTCTCTCCTACACTTACGTCGGCGTTTACAAATACGTTCTCGCGCTTATCCAGAACGACATAATCTGCCGCGAAATCAAGGAAAAACTCGCGGTTCTTGAGGACTACGACAGCCAGCACGAGGCGAACCTCATAAAAACGCTCACGTCTTTCGTGAAAAACAACGGTGACTACATTCAGGCGAGCAAGGAATGTTTCCAGCACACAAACACAATCCGCTACCGCGTGAAAAAGGCCGCCCAGCTTCTCGACCTTGAAGACGACACCGCCAGCGAGGAGCTTTCGATTCTAATCCGCTGCCGCCAGCTTCTTCAGGGCGAATAAAAAATCAGATTTTTTCTGTTTTTCAGGGGCTTTCCCTCGCCTTCGCGCAAGCGCTCCGGCTCGGGCCGGGCTATCCGCAC
Organism: Treponema sp.; assembly: GCA_034088785.1. GTDB lineage: Bacteria > Spirochaetota > Spirochaetia > Treponematales > Treponemataceae > Treponema_D. The sequence continues at coordinate 75,515 of JAXDVS010000034.1, read as the reverse complement.
TTCGCCGTCTTGCGCGGCTCATTCTTTCGCTTGCTTGGCTTCGCCAATGCTGCGCTACAGAACCGCTTCGCGGGTGCTACTATCCCTAAGCCATTTGCGAAATTTCCATCTGCCGCACGGATGCGGCAACAAAGCAAAGAGAGAACTTTTGAAAAAAGTTCTCGTGGGAACAAAAAATACGCGGATGTATTTTTTGTTCCAGTCATTGCGAGGAGCACCGCGACGAAGCAATCCATCATTCTAAAATTCTCCATCTCCTATCTGAATCCTTATCAAAAAATCTCGCCTGCTGTAAAATCATCTTATGGCAGATTTGAATTTTGACTTTGAAATCGACGGGCGCTCAAAAATCAGCTTGAATTCTCGCTTGAAATCGACAAGGAAAAGCAGGTTTTCCGTCAGACTCACCTTTCCGGTCGCGGACGAAACGAAAACGACGCGGAGCATGCTTGGCATATAGCGGTCATGGCATACATTCTGAAAGAATACGCGAACGCAAAAATCGACATTGCGCGCACGATGATTATGTGCTTGATTCACGACATCGTTGAAATCGACGCGGGCGACACTTACGCCTACGACGACGAGGCAAAAAAAACGCAGTCCGACCGCGAGCAGAAAGCAAAAAACCGGATTTTCTCGATTTTGCCAGACGAGCAGGCTTTGGAAATGAAAGCGATTTTCGACGAATTCGAGGCGAACGAGACCGCCGAGGCAAAATTTGCTCACGCGATGGACAATATCCAGCCGATTTTGCTGAACAACTCAAATTCCGGCAGCGACTGGAAAGAACACAGCGTCTCCGCCGAAAAAGTCTACAAACGCCAGGAAAAAACAAAACTCGGCTCTGAAAAAATATTCGATTTGGCCGACAAAATAATCAAAATGAACGTAAAAAAAGGCAACTTGCAGGAATAAGAATTGAAACGCGCGGAATTTTTTGAAAAACTTCCGTACAGAATCAAGTGCCATTGCGACTGCTGAAACATCGTCAGCACAGACCTCCGCCATTGCAGTCGTTAGGACTCTTTCATTGCAATAGATTATAACGCTGTCATTGCGAGGCGCAGAGCGACGAGGCAATCCAGAATCAGTTTCGCTAGTTTATAACACCCGTTGCGGCAAGAACGGAAATGCTAAAAATTCTGTCAGAAATAAAATTTTAATATTTCATTGGATTTTCCGAAAGCAAGCCTCTATGCGCCAGGTTCACCGACCTGTTAAGATAATGGAACGTGATGAAAATCCCCCAGACGAAAACTAGGCTGAATCCCAAAAGGACAATCGCGCCTCTTACGGACATAAAATATGAGACGAAGGCGGAAAAACAGATGAAAAACTGGACTGCGAGCAGAAAGAAAATCGCGGCGAGCTTTGAAAAGCCCACGTTCAAAAGCTTGTGGTGAATGTGCGCCCGATCCGCGCTGAAAAATGAGCGGTGCTCGCGCCGCCTTCGCCAGATTGCCGCAATCACGTCTGTAATCGGAATCGAGCAGAGAAGAATCATCATCGGGAACTGCGTGAATTCGAATCTCGGGTTGCCCTTGTAAAAAAGCGGCGCAATCGCAATCAGATAGCCCAAAGTCTGGCTTCCGCCGTCTCCCAGGAAGATTCTCGCGTTCGGCCTGTTCCAGAAAAGAAATCCCGCAAGCGCGCCGCAGAGCATAAAATAGAAAAGGAAAATGTTGTTGTTTCCAGCCTTGAAGATAAGCGCGAGCGTCAGGCAGGTCAAAAAAGAGATTCCTCCGCAGAGCCAGTCCATTCCGTCAATCAGGTTGAACGCATTCACAATGCTGATAATCCAGAAAAATGTGAGAATTTCGCCAACGAACGGCGGAAAACGCCACATGAACAGAGTTCCAAAATGATAAGGACTGAAAGCCACGACCAAAGCCGCCAGCATCTGAATCAGAAATTTGAGCTTCGCCCGCAGATTGAAGATGTCGTCAATCACGCCGAAAAGCAGGATAATTCCGAATCCGACAAAAAGCGGAGCGTAAAACCGCACGCCTGTGCTTAAAACAAGATAATGCGCGCCAATCCACGAGATTAAGAAAGCGGCAAAAAGCGCGACTCCGCCAAGACGCGGAATTTTTCCCGTGTGAATTTTGCGCGGGTCGACTTCGTCATACCAGTTTAGTTTTTCACAGATTTTTATGATTGCAGGACAGAAGCAGAAGGAAAGTACTAAAGAACTCATAATTGCGAATAGCATTGTAGAAACTCCTTACAAACGTACCCACAGAACGAGCCTATGAGCCTATGAGCCTATGAGCCTATGAGCCTATGAGCCTATGAGCCTATGAGCCTATGATAAAATTTAGAGCTTTCTTATTCAAGTTCCACTTTAGTATAGTTAATATAATCTTATGAAAATTCTGATGATTTTGCTGATTTTTTCTTTCTAGCTACGAATCATTACGGCTTTCGCGGTGTTGTACGCGTTTTTCATTCCCACGGAAAATAGAACAGGAAAAAGCGTCAGAAACATTCTGACCGAAGTTTTTCCCTGCCGCGCCTTCCACGCGGTTGCAAGCTGGTTCCAAATCTTGAAGACGGTCGGAATAAAGTAAATCGCAAACGAGATAAAGTCTGTGAGCGTGTTCTTGTCTTTAAGATGAAGAATTTTTCGGATTGCGCTCTCAATCTTCCCGACTCCCTCACGCATTTCAAGCGATGTTGTCGTCTTGAAGACAATCGACGAGGTCTGAATCACGCAGAAAAGCTTGACGAGCATTAAAGCAGTCGCCGAATTCTGCAGGCATTTGAAAAAAGAGCTTTTTAATAGAAGAAAAAAATCAATTCCGTTTTCCGCAGGCGAAATTATTCCTGATTGCGCCGAAGCGGTTTCAGAAAAAATTGCCGAGCAGAAAATTCCCACGAAGCTCATAAAATACAAGATGAACGTGAAATACAGAACGAATTTAAGGTCTGAGAACTGCTCTTTCAGCGTGAATTTTAAGCAGGTCGCAAGAACGAACTGGAAGAGAATCAGCGCGAACGAGCAGAAAACCGGCAGCTTGAAAAAAACGAGGCTCAAGGCAGGAACAAGCAGAATCTTAATCCACGTGGGAAGTTTGTGCATAAACGTGTTTCCCGCCTTGTAGCTGAACGATGAATATTTCTGCGTCATTTAATTTTAGATTGAATCTTTTGATTTAGAATCGTTAGATTCTGATTCAGATGATTTTGATTCTTCTGAAAGATTTTTTGAGCTTTTCTTTTTGCCCGAGTAAAGATACTGCGCGAGAATCGGCCGGACTTTCAATGCGACAGGAACAGAAACGAGAATCTTTAGAATGTCGCCCGGAATATAAGGAAGAACGCAAGCGCCCATTGTGTAGGCCACAACTGATTTTTCAGCAGGAACTTTTCCGGCAGAAACCGCCCATCGCGCAAAATGAATCACGCCCGGAACGTAGAGAATCGCCATTCCAGCGACCATCGCAAGCGCGACACGCACAACTCTCGCCTTTCCGTCCTTTTTCTCCGAGACAGAAGGCTTTCCAGCGATAAGGCTTGCAACGAGCGCTCCGATAACGTAGCCCGGCAAAAATCCGCCTGTAGGTCCAAGCCAGACGCCGATTCCGCTTGTTCCGCCTGCGTAGACAGGAAGCCCGATAAGGCCGGCGAGCATCCAGACAAAGCTAGGCGAGCCGCCCCAAATTCCGCCCAAGATAACGCCGGTCAAAACGCAGAGCGCGTTCTGCAATACAATTGGAATCGGGCCGATTGGAATCTTGATGAATGTTCCGATGCAGATAATCGCCGCGAAAAGCGCGATAAATGTTGTCTTTAGAATGTTCTTGTTCATATTTTCTCCTAATTTGTTCAATTTTAAATTTTGATGATGATGTCTAAATGCCGTTTAGCGTTTTGTTTTCCGTTTTTTGCGAATCCGAAGCGAAAAGTCGTCCGCCAGATTTCGGAATCTGAAATCAGACAATCCGTGATGACGGAAATTTTTCGCATAGCAATTTTAGCCGCACAAAAAATCAGATTGCCAAAATGACATCTGAAAAAAATTTATGCGCAGCAGATTTTTCCGTTTCCGCAAGACGAATCTGAACCGCAGTCGCTTCCGCAAGCTGAAGCGCAGCTGTTTCCAGCGCAGTCAGAATCATAATTTGCGCCGCAGTCCCGGCCGAGCGACTTCAAGAGCTTCATGTCTCCCGCGATTGTTGTTCCGCAGGTTGTGAGCATGTCGCCTGTGATTGACGCGCTCGCGCCCGAGCAGAATGCCTTCTCGCCTGAATTTGAAAACAGCTTTCTTCCGGCGGCAAGCCTTATGTTCGCCTCTGGATTTATGAATCTGAACATCGCGATTGTGCGCAAAATCTCGTCCTCGGAAAGCGGCGTGTTTTTCTCGTATGGAGTTCCGGGAATCGCCATGAGCGCGTTTATCGGAATCGACTTTACGCCAAGCTCCGAAAGAGAAACCGCCATGTCGAGCCTGTCCTCGAAAGTCTCTCCCATTCCGATGATTCCGCCAGAGCAGACGCAAAGCCCTTCTTCCTGAGCCATCTTGATTGTCTGGATTTTCATTTCGTAGGTGTGGCTTGTGCAGATGTTCGGAAAATTCCGTTTTGAAGTCTCGATGTTGTGATGATAGCTTGTCACGCCCGCCTGCCGAAGCTCGCGGAGCTGCTCTCGCGTCAAAAATCCCATTGAGGCGCAGAGATTGATTTTAAGCTCGCTTTTCATTCTTTTGTATGCGTGAATCGCCTTTTCAAAGTCCTCGCCTGAAGTCGAGCGTCCGGCGCATACAATCGCGAATCGGTTCACGCCCGCGTCCTGGTTCTTTTTCGCCTCGGCCAGAATTTTTTCTTCCGGCAGGAATCCGTAGACTTCGCAAGATGTGTGGTTGTGCGCGCTTTGGGCGCAAAATTTGCAGTTCTCGCCGCAATGCCCGCTTTTTCCGTTGATTATCGAACAAAGGTCAACTCTGTTTCCGCTGTATTTTTTTCTGATTAAGTCCGCGCCCTTTTCAAGCTCCGCCAAGTCGCAGTTTTTGAAAAAAGAAAGGTCGTCGCTTCTTTTGAGCCTTTTTCCCACGGCGATTTGCTCCGCAAGGCCAAGAATGTCCACTGATTTTTCCATTTTGAGTACCAACGGCAAAAATCATATCTGAAAGAAAAAAGATTGTAAACCGATTTTCAAGACAAAAGTTTACAATAGAAAATTTGGTTCAGCAGAAAGATTCGGAAAATTCAGGAGATTTTGAGAAAAGAAAATTTGTCCAATTTGAAATTTATGGATTTTTCGCTGTTGAATTATAGATTCCGAATTAAATTCGGAATGACGAAAATGAAAAATTTGTTCGGCTTGCAGTTTATGGATTCCGAATCACAGATTCTGAGTCAAGCTCAGAATGACGAAAATCCGAAAACCAAGAATCAGAATCTGACTCCGAACTGAATGCTCGGCGCGACGCGGATTTTGTCTGAAATTCTGAATGTCGGAATCTGCGTCAGGCGCACGTATGAGTCAAAAGCTTCGTCGTTGAAATTGTCGATTTTGAACTCAAAAACACCCGCCGTGAAAATCGTGAATCTTCCAATCGTCTTCATCGAAAGAGACGTTCTGAATTCCGGCACGAGATTAAAGAGATTGTCGTCGTCGTCATTTTTTTCCATCCAGAGGCACTTTGCGAAAATCTCGTTCTCGAATTTGATGTTCTTGAAAATGCTCAGCTGATTTCCGATTCCCGGGCAGACTTCAATAATCTTGCCGAATTTTGTGACTCCCTGAGAAGTCATAACCGAGCCGAAAACGAGCGGATTTCCAATGTGGAGGCCGAATCCGAGATTCCAGTTTGTGTCCGTGTAGATTTCAGGAATTATATTGAAGATAAGCTGCGGCTTTAGGTTCGCTGTTTTCACCGCGTTTTTCGCTTCGTCGCGCAGAAGTTTTTCCTTTTCAACTTTCTCGTCTCCCTGCGCAAATTTTTCAAGACGCTCGCCCCCGATTTTGAACTCGTAGACGCGCCCCATTCTCGGGTAAAGGCTCTGCTTTTCGGAAGTTTTTATGTAGACTCCAGCCGCGTCAAAATATTCAACTGTGACAGGAGTCGGAGTCGGGAGAATTGTCTCGTCAGTGAGCGCGACGCTGAAAGTCTCGGTCGAAGGGCAGCCAACAAGCACGTTCCTTCCGAGAGACGGCACAAGCATGACAGGAAGCTTTATGCTCTCGTATTTTATCCGTCCGTTGATTACGCGCGCCATAACGTTTCCGCCGCCGTCAAAAACCGCGAATTCCTCTGTTCCCTTTACAATCGCGACGGAATAGTTCATGTCGGAAAAAATCTCGTCTTGCTCAAGAGCGAGCATAAAAGAAAGATAAACGTCGTTCGAGTGCATATCGGCGAACGCGAGTTTCAGATAATCGACGCGTCCGTTTGTCCGCCGGTTGAGCCAGTCTAAAAACCACGAGCCTACTCCGCCCTTTTCAACGTCCTCCGGCGTTTCCGCGTCTTCCTTGTCGGGAAAAAGTTTTTTCATCAGAGAGGAGAAATTCGTGTGCAGGCTCAAAAATCCGCTGTAGTAGTTCTCGACGTTCGATGCGATTGACTCCGTAAATTTTGTGATTAGAATCGGAACGAAAGGCCCGGTTGTGAAAGGCGCGTAGTCTCTGCCGGAAAATTTCGTGTAGAAAGAATTCACTTTCGGGAAAATCTCGCTGTCGAAGATTTCCCGCTTGACGTTGCTAGCGTTCGCAAAAACACGCGTGTTTCCGTATTTGTGGAATTTCCAGCTTCCGCGGTTCAGCGGAACGGTCGGAACAATGTCCTCAGCGTTCACGATGTTCCAGATAAAGCCGTATCTTTTTTCCTGGGCCTCTGGGTCGGTTGTGACGTTCGGAGCTGCGAAAGTGTAAGTGAAAATCGTTCCCTCGTTGAAGAATTCGTCGTTCAAGAGCGTTACAGAAAGAAGATTCGCAACTGCGGCCCCGCGGCTGTGTCCCGTAATCAGAAGGCTTGATTCCGTCGGGTCAATCTTGTGCCTGAGCATAAAGGAGATAAAGTCCGTGTGGATTACAGAAGCCGCGCGCGCAAATCCCTTGTGAATCACGTCCTGCTTCTCGCCCGCGTCGTTTATGTTCAGATTTGAAAGCCATTCGTTCGCGTTGAGCGGAGTTCCCCTAATCACAAGAAAAATCAGGTTGCGCTTTCCGTCCGCGCCGTCGATTTCCTTTGACGCAAAGCTGTACGCGCACTGGTCGTTTCCCCAGATTGAGTCGGAATAGTCCACATCGTAGTGGAATTCCATATTTTTTTCTTTGACTCCAAGAAGCCCGTAATTTTTTTTCAGGAGATTTTCTTCCCTGTCGCCAAGAACGTCCGCATATGAGGAATCTGCGAAAAAGCAGGCAAGGCGGGCAATCTCGTGGCGGTACTCAAAAGAGCTTTGTGAAAACCATTTCTCGTCAAATTCAAGCGGAACTTTTGCAACGGAGCTGTTTCCGTTTTCGTCGCCCGGCGTGCAGTTCAGGAGAAAATCGATTTTTTCGGCGTGGCAAAGCGGGCAAAGCAAGAGTAAAAGCGGAAAAATCATTCTTTTAAGATTCTGATTCGGAGAATCTGGATTTTTAGGATTCAGGGAATTTTGATTCTGAAACTCACGATTCCGGCGGCAAAAAAAGCCTTTCAAAAAATTTTTCATTTTCTTCTATATAAAATACATTTTTTGATGACTTTTTGAAACAATTTTTTGAGATTTGAAACTATCCGCCCTGAACAAAGCTTTCGACAGAAAATTGATGAAAACGCGACATAAGGAAAACGCAAAATCCTCAGCCGATAAACTTTTCTTCTGATTTGGGCTAGAATTGCGGATTATGCGTAAAATTTCAGACACTTCAAAAGGAGTTTTTTTTATCGTCGCCTCGGCGTTCTTTTTCGCGCTGATGGCGGTTTTTGTGCGGCTTTCAGGCGACATTTTCTTTGTCCAGAAGACTTTTTTCAGGAACGCGGTCGCTTTCTTAATCGCGCTCGTAAGCCTTCTAGCTGAGGCAAAGAAAAAAGGCAAGGAAGTTTTCTCGATTCCGAAAGGCGCGCTTTTATTTCTGGTTCTGCGCTCGGCGGCAGGCTCTGTCGGAATTTTCGGGAATTTCTTCGCGATTGACCGCCTCGTTCTTTCCGACGCTTCAATCCTGAACAAGATGGCTCCGTTCTTCACGATTTTGTTCAGCTTCATTCTCTTGAAAGAAAAAATCCGGCCTGTCCCGCTCCTTGCCGTAATCTGCGCGTTTTTAGGCTCGATTTTCGTAATCAAGCCAAGCTTCGATTTCTCAAAGATGATTCCGACTCTTGCAGGATTTCTTGGCGGCGTTGGAGCGGGCTTCGCCTACACTTGCGTGCGAAAGCTCGGAACGCTCAAATGCAACGGAAAAATCATCATAATGTTCTTTTCCGCGTTCTCAACGGTTCTTTCCGTTCCTTATATGATTCTGAATTTCAATCCGATGACTTTCCGGCAGTGGATTTTCCTGATTCTCTCCGGAGTTTCGGCGGCTGGCGGGCAGTTTGCAATCACGGCGGCTTATTTTCACGCTCCGGCAGGAAAAATCTCGATTTACGACTACTCGCAGATTATCTTCTCCACGCTTTTCGGATTCTTCATCTTCGGGCAGCTTCCGGACGTTTTCAGCTTTATCGGCTACGCAATCATAGTCTCGATGGCTCTCGTGAATTTTATCTATAACAATAGAAAACAGCAGGAGAATTGACTATTTGCAAGTTAGAATTAGAATTATTCCGCGGAGAGAAAATCGCTTTTCAGGCAAAATAAAAGATGAGGTGCTCTTATGAGAAAACTGAAGTTGGCTTTGTCATCTCTTTTAATGATGATGGCGGTCTTTGCATTTGCAGAGCGCGGCAAAATCACGGTTCTTTACACAAACGATGTCCACACTTACATCGCCAACACTGTGAAGAATTCTGAGGGAAAGAAAGTTCCGGGAATTTCTTACGGCTCGGTTGCCGCAATGAAAAAAGACCTTGAGGCTAAAGGCGAGAATGTCGCTCTTGTTGACGCAGGCGACCACATTCAGGGAACGGCCTACGGCGCGATGGACAGCGGCAAAAGCATAATCAGATTCATGAACGAGGCAGGCTATCAGGTCGCGACGCTCGGAAACCACGAATTTGACTACGGAACAGCGCGCGCTTTTGAAGTTATGAAGGAAGCGAAATTTCCTTATGTCTCGTGCAATTTCTACAGGACAAAGAACAGCAAGCTCGTTCTTCCGGCTTTCAAAATATTAAAATTCGGAAAGACAAAAGTCGCTTTCGTCGGAATCTCAACTCCTGAGACTTACACAAAGTCAACTCCGGCGTATTTTATGGATTCAGAACAGAAAAATTTCATCTACAAATTCTGGGCGGGAACAGACGGAAAAGAGCTTTATAACGCGGTTCAGGACGCGATTGACAAGGCGAGCAAAAAAGCGGACTACGTTATCGCGCTCGGTCACATCGGAGACGACCCGTCATCTTCTCCGTGGACAAGCGTTGAAATCATTCAGAACACAAAAGGTCTCGACGCTTTCATTGACGGACACTCGCACTCAACAGTTCCGATGAAGATTGTGAAAGACGCTGCCGGAAAGGACGTTGTTCTCTCGCAGACAGGAAGCTTCTTCGCGGCGGTGGGAAAAATGACGCTGGACGGAGACGAAATCAAGACTGAGCTTGTGACAAAATACGAAAATTCCGACGAGAAAGTTGACGGTCTCGTAAAAGAATGGGCAAAAAAAGTTGACGACAGCCTTAATGAGGTCATCGCGGTTGCTGACTCGAATCTCTACATCACAAATCCTGAAAATCCGAAAGAGCGTCTTATCCGAAAGCAGGAGACAAATCTCGGAGACTTGATTCCAGACTCGGTTTACTGGTACTTCAACGAGATTGAAGGCTTGAACTGCGACATCGGAATCGGAAACGGCGGCGGAATCCGCGTTGACACTCCGGCAGGAGACTTCACTTACAACTCGGCAAAGAAAATCCAGCCGTTCGGAAACGTAATCTGCCTTGTGGAGCTTAAAGGCCAGGACATTCTTGACGCGCTTGAATGGTGCTCGCGGAGCGCGGGCAAAGGCGAGTGCGGCGGATTCTTGCACGTTGCAGGCCTAAAATACACAATCGACACTTCAATCGAGCCGACTTTGACCTCAACTCCGGAAGGAATGTGGCAGGCAGGACCTACAGGCGACTACCGCGTTAAAGATGTTCAGGTCTACAACAAGAAGAACGGAGAATACGAGCCTCTCGACCTTGAAAAAACGTACACAGTCGGCGGAATCAACTACACGCTCCGCTCAAGCGGCGACGGCTGCGCAATGTTCGCAAAGGCAAAGCTCGTGAAAGACTACATCGGCGAGGACTATCTAATCACTTGCGCGTATGTTAAAGCGTTCGGCGGAAAAGACGAGAAAGGACTTCCTCATATTACGACAAAAAACAGCCCGCTTTCTTCATACAAAAACTATCTTTTGGACTACGAGAATCCAAACGGCAGCGGAAGAATCACTGTAAAATAAGATTTTCGATTATTACAAGCGATTTTGATGCCATAAAACTTGCCGCAAAGAGGAAACAAACTTCTTGCGGCAACTGCGTTTGGAATAAAAACAAACTTCGTTGTGAAAAAATGCGAGTTCAAGCCGCCGTCATTGCGATGACGTAAGCTCCTTCCTCCGTCATTGCGAGGAGCGTTAGCGACGAAGCAATCAAAAAAACTGCGCAGAACACGCTTAAAATAGCTTTTGGATTGCTTCGCCTGAACAAAGTTCAGATTCTATCCGAGGCTCGCAATGACGCAATAAAATGTCCTGCGACTAACATAAAATAAACCGTTTCAAAGCGACATTGAAAAAGCGGTTTTCGACGACATCAAAACAAAAAAAGGCGATTTAGATTCATTTCCTAAATCGCCTTTTTTCGTCATTTCATTTTTTCTGCGATTTCTCGGTTCTGCTTTTCACGACAGGAAAAAGATTCGTCACGTGGAATTTCGTCAAATCCTTCAGAACTTCGCCCGCAATCATCAAGCCCGCGACAGACGGCACAAACGCGTTGCTTCCCGGCACCTGATTCCGCACCGTGCAGGTCCGCTTTGTTCCCGGCGGACACACGCAATGATATTTGCAGCTCACGTCCAAGTCCTCTTCATGCGGCGGAATCACGTTTTCAGTTGAAAAAACGCATTTAAGCCTTTTGATTCCGCGCTTTTTAAGCTCGTTCCGCATGACGCGCGCAAGCGGACACACAGAAGTCCGCGAAATATCCGCAACGTGAAGCTTTGTCGGGTCAACCTTGTTTCCCGCCCCCATGCAGCTGATAATCGGCTTTCCGGCTTTCTTCGCGCTCAAGACAAGCTGGATTTTCCCGGTAACAGTGTCTATACAGTCAACAATGTAGTCATACTGTGAAAAATCGAACTGGTCCGCCGTCTCTGGCATAAAGAACGTCTTGAATTTCGTCACCTTGCACTCAGGATTTATGTCGTGAATCCGCGCCTCGGCTACATCAACCTTGTCCTTTCCAATCGTTGAGCGAAGCGCAAAAAGCTGGCGGTTCAAATTCGTCAGGCAGATTTTGTCGTCATCAACAATGTCAATCGCGCCGATTCCAGAGCGCACTAGTGCCTCAACAACATAGCTTCCGACTCCTCCAAGACCAAAGACAATAACGCGCGAGGCAAAGATTTTTTCCATATTTTCCTTGCCGAAAGTCAGCCGGGTTCTCGCAAACTGATAATGCATTTTTTTCTCTATTTCAAAAGATATTCGACAGTCGTAACAACGCGCACGTTTTTCTTTTCCTCAAGGCCTGGAGCCGCGTCGTCAATCGAGAAAAGCCCCTGAGTCGCCTTCTTGATTTTTCCGACATTGCTGTTCGAGTCGCGCGCAAACTGCTCCGCCGCAAGACGTGCGTTTTTAGTCGCCTCCGCAATCATATCTGGCTTAATCTCATTGAGCTTTGTAAATTCATACGAGATATTTCTGTCATAATCGCGGCTGACAGTGATTCCGTCAGAAACAAGGTCGAAAGAGTCCGCATATGCAGACTTTACCGAAGAGACTTTCGACGAGCGAATCAGAATCGTCTGGTTTCCGATAAAATTGTAGCGGATTTTTGACTGGTCCATATAGGAATTAAGCGAGTTGTCAGTTATCGCCGCAGGCTGAACCGTAAAATCTCCGTCGTCAAGCCCATGCTTTTTAAGATAAGTCTTCACAGTCTCGGTTTTCGAGAGAATCGACTTTTGAAGCGAGTCCAACGAGTTGTCTCCGACAGAAAATCCGAGATTCCAGACAGCAAGGTCAGCGTCAACTTCCTTTTCCGCAAGGCCGCGCACAGAAACGCTCCGCTCCGGCGTGATGATATTTGAAAGCCCGAACGCGAGAACAACCGCCGCCAAGATTATTGAAACCGAAACAAAAATTCCGTTTTTTGAATTTTCCATAAAAAGCCTCCTTAAAATAAAATCTTGAAGATAAACGCAAACTCAAAGCCGGAAAATTCCAGCGGTTTTACTATACTATAAAGATAGGCAGAATAAAAGCAGTCGAACTAAATAGCAACGTCATGCTGAATTTATTTCAGCATCTTTTTTATGAATTTTGAAACAAAGCGAAAACAAACGTTCTCGAGTTCCGAATGACACGTTTTTTTCAAGAATCTTAATTCAAAAATATCTGAATAAAACAAATTTCATTTTTTTTGAATTATTTTGATTTTTTTTCGCTTGCATTATTTTTAAGATGTGGTAATATTTAATTGTAGCAAGGAAAGAGATGAGGACTTACACCGGCTGCTTGACATGGAGGCAATATGCAATTTCCGACAAAACTAGCAGACCTCTTGAAGGTCAATTTCTAGTAATTTAATCCATCGGTTTTAACCGAGAACTTAATTTTTTGGCTATTCAGCAAAGTTCTGAATCAGAAGCCAGTTATAAAACTCCGCGAGAGGCGGAGTTTTTTGTTTTTAAACGCAATTTGTCCGAAAGTTTTTAAGCACCTATGAAAGCTTTTTAAGTGCCAGAAAATTTTTTTAGAAGAAAAGATTGGAAATGCAAGTTTTTATAAGAAAAAAATCTTTGAAAACGTTGTTTCCGCCATTGCGAGATTGCTCGCCTTGAAATCACGAAAGATTGCTTCGCCGCTGTGCGCCTCGCAATGACAGAATATTTCCGCAGCAGTTTTCCCAAACTCAACCGCCGCAAAATCCTGAAAATGAAAAATCACAAATCCTTGAATACTTCGCAGATTGACTTCAGCGCTTTTTCAAGAATCGCGCGCGGAGTTGCGCAGTTAATCCGCTGAAATTTCTCGCCCTCTTTTCCGAACATCGAGCCGCGGTCAAGCCAGACTTTTGCCTTGTTCAAAATCAGGCTGCTGATTTCCCTGTCTGAAAGCTCAAAATCATTGAAGTCGAGCCACAGAAGATAAGTTCCTTCAGGCTTGTGAACTTTGATTTTCGGGCAGTTTTCCTGAATGTATTTTTCGGTGAACAAAATATTCTGCCAGATATAATCCAGAACTTGGTCAAACCACTCGCCACCCTCGCTGTATGCCGCAGTTGTCGCAATCAGACCGAAAAGGCTCGGCTCGCAATAGCCAGTCCTGTCCATCTCAGCCAAAAATTCGCGCCGAAGATTCTCGTTCGCGATTATGATGTTGGAGAACTGCAAGCCCGCGAGATTGAAAGTCTTGCTCGGCGCAGTGCAGACAATCGAATTCTGAGCCGCCGCCTCTGAAAGCGAAGCGTAGACAGTGTGCCTGTTTCCGTCAAAAAGAATGTCGCTGTGAATCTCGTCCGAGACAACGAGAACATTGTGTTTGAGGCAGATTTCGCTGAGCCTTGAAATCTCGTCTTTTGACCAGACTCTTCCGCCGGGATTGTGCGGAGAGCAGAAAAGGAAAAGCTTCACGTTCTCGGAGACGATTTTTTGCTCGAAATCCTCAAAGTCGATTCTGTATTTTCCGTTCTCGAACACAAGCGGATTGCTCACAACGCGGCGTTTCTGGACTTCAATCGTCTGGAAAAAAGGATAGTAGACCGGCTTCTGAACAAGAACCGCGTCTCCCTCTTTTGTGAACGCGCGGATTGCCGCCGCAAAAGCGAACACAACGCCCGGTGTGTTCACGACCCATTCGTCCTTGATTTCAAAATTGTGGCGGTTTTTGAACCAGCTTTTCAGCGCGGAATAATAACGCTCGTCCGGGCGGCTGTAGCCGAAAATTCCATGGTCGGTGCGCTTTTTGATTGCCTCGCGGATGCACGGCGCGGCAGGAAAATCCATGTCGGCAACCCAAAGCGAAACCGCGTCAGCAGGCGCGCCGCGCTTTTCCGCCAAGTCATATTTGATTGCGCAAGTGTGCGCGCGGTCTGTAATCTTGTCAAAATCGTACTTCATGGAATTCTCCTTTTTAATTTTGATTCAGCATTTTCTTGCAGATTCCGAATCCAAGCGAAAGCAAAAATTCTCGGGTTCGGAATAACGTGTTTTGCACATCTGCCGCATGGTGCGACGCTAGCAAGCGTTGCGTCGCGCAACAAAGTTTTTCCCACATCTGCCGCACGGATGCGGCAATTATGCAAAGAGAGAAACGAAGTTTCTCTTAGGAAGAAAAATTACAAGGATGTAATTTTTCTTCCAGCGTTAGGGATGCCCGCACGCAAGCGTGCTGCGAGTTTTCTTGCAAAAACTCGATTATTGTACTGTTCGCTCACGCGAACGCCTACCGCTAACCGCGTTAGGGATAGTAGTGGACGCGGAGCGTGTGCCAGCTTTTGCTGCGCACCGGAGGCGCGGTTAGACGCCGGAGCCACGGATAGCCCGACCCGGACATTTTCCGCCGAATAAAATCATTTTGCGGAAAATGAATTTGCCGAAGGCGGAAAAGGGCAAAAAACATTTTCTGCGTTTTTTCCGGGGAACGCAAAAAAAAATTATTCCCCGAGAGCCTGCCTCAAATCTTCTATTAAATCGTCAGGATTTTCAATTCCGACTGAAATCCGAAGAAGCTCCTCTGTGATTCCTTTTGCGCGCCGCTCGGCTTCCGGAATTTCGGCGTGGGTCTGCGTGTAAGGATAAGTGATGAGGCTTTCAACGCCGCCGAGACTTTCCGCGTACTGGAAAACCTTTATCTTTTTGAGGACTCTGCGCGAGGTTTCAGGCGAGTCAACGTAGACAGAAATCATGCTGCCGAAGCCCGAAGCCTGACTTTTGTTGATTTCAAAGCCTTTTGTCTCGGGAAGACCGACATAAAGGACTTTTTTGACGTGCGGAGCGTTTTTCAGGAATGAGGCGATTTTTGCCGCGTTTTCGCTCTGCTTGTCCATTCTAACAGCCAAAGTCTTGATTCCGCGCGCGACAAGCCACGAGTCAAAAGGAGAAAGCATTGCGCCGGTCGTTTTTGTGATGTAAGTCATATCTTCGGCGATTTTTTCGTTTGAGGTTGTGACAAAGCCAACGAGAGTGTCGTTGTGCCCCGCGAGAAATTTTGTTCCGCTTTGAATAACAACATCCGCGCCGAGCAAAAGCGGCTTCTGGTAGTACGCCGTAAGAAATGTGTTGTCAACAACGAGAATTGCGCCGTTTTTATGGGCAAGCTCCGCAGTCTTTCTGATGTCGGTGATTGTCATCAGCGGATTTCCCGGAGTCTCGATGAAAATAACTTTCGTGTTCGGTCGGATAGCGTTCTCGATGTTCTTCAAATTTGAAGTGTCAACAAAAGTCGTGTCCGAGCCTTCCTTTTTCACGATTGTGTTGAAAAGCCGGATTGAGCCGCCGTAAAGGTCATCCGAGCAGATTATGTGACTGCCCGACGGAAGCATATTGAAGAACGCGGTGATTGCCGCCATTCCGCAGGAGAAAGCGAAGCCGTACTTTGCGCCGTCAAGAGCCGCAACCTGGTCCTCGACAAACTGCCGCGTCGGATTTGAAAGCCGCGAATAGTCGAAGCCGGTCGATTTTCCAAGCTCCGGGTGGGCGTAAGTTGCAGACTGAAAAATCGGCAGGCTGATTGAGCCTGTGTTGTCATAAGAATGAACCGATTTTCTTCCTTTTACGCAAAGCGTGTCAAAACAGTAACATGATGAATCTTCCATAAAATGCACCTTGAAAAATAAATTTTAGTCTCTTAAAATTTTTAGATGATTTTTTAGGCGCGCATGACTCCGTTCCGAAAATTGTTTCTGACAAGTCTTTCAAAGTATTCTTTCATTTTGATTTCCCTGCTGAAAAGATAGATTATTCTATGTTGTAATACCTAGTACGTCAATAGGTTTAACTTTCGGAGATTTTTTTTGAAAAGGAATTTTTCGGGAGATTTTAGGAACTTTTTTTAGATTTTAGACTCGATTGCGATTTTTGAAACACGGAATTTTTGATTTCTAGCCACGGATTTTTAGGATTTAGCGGATTTCAAGGATTTTTATTTTCCAAAATTTTTATTTAGATTCAGTGTAAAATTAAATAGAAAAAAATCGCTGAATTAAATTTGACGCAAACAAATGAAAAAGAATTTTTAGCGAAACCGCAAAACAAAAATATCTCGCAAAAACAAAAAGAATCAGAAAATAAAAAATTTTTTGCGAAAACCGTCCGATTCATCTTGATTAAAATGTTTAAAACGAACAAAATATTTATCTATTCGCAAGGGCGACTAGCTCAGTTGGTAGAGCAACAGACTCTTAATCTGTGGGTCCGGGGTTCGAGCCCCCGGTCGCTCAAGTTTCTAATTTTTTTCATATATTAGATACAATCTCCGTGTCCTGCTGAAAAGCAGGATTTTTTTTGCCTTTTTCAGAATCTCCAGAATCTTACGGCTTTGCAGTCTTCTTTTTTCTGTATTTTTCTTTAAGATATGACGCGAAATCCTCCTCTTTCTTGCTCTTGAAAATTTTCAGCCGGATTAAGTCCGAAACGCCGCTTGCGAATTCTCCGAGAGCGCAAATCTTGTCGGCAAGCTGAACAATCCAGCCAGTCCAGCTTGTGGGAACCGGGCCGAAAGGAAACATATGCGTCACAATCGCCCTCGCCTCTTTTTCAGAAAGATTGAAACGCTTTTTCGCAGTCTCCGCCGCGACTTTCGGATGGACAAAAAGCTGCCTTGTGTGCCTGTGCGAGTCGTCGTGAAAGTCGTAAAGGCAAAAATCGTGGAGAAGCCCCGCCCGCGCGCACGAAGCCGCGTCAACTTTCAGAAATTTAGCGATTCTATATGAAATGTAGGAAACATTTATGCAGTGCGAGAGCCGCCTTGTGGAAATGTGCTGAATCCAGCTGTCCATATCCTGAAAATCACGGTGGTCGAGAATCTCCTCGGCAATCTTGATGTATTCCTCGTCATAGTATGGAGAATTAAATGTTTTCAAATTTGAAGCCTTCCAATATAATCTATCGCAAAAAGTGAAAAAAGGTTAGGAAAATGGGCGTAAAAAGAAGAAATCTTCTAAAGAAGAGAAAGCTCTCGAAGCTCCGCGCGCACAGCCATCTGTTTTTGATTTCCGCGATTCTTCTTGTGCAGCTCGTCTATTACATCTACATATGCTTTAGAGTGACGCCGTACACGAAATATATGTTCGCAGCCAGCGAGACCCTGAGTATCATCTTCATCATATTTCTTTCAAACTCGTCGGGAAAAAACGAATTCAAGCTCGCGTGGATGTTTCCGGTTCTAGTCTCCCCGATTTTCGGAATCTCGATTTATTTTCTGACAAAACACAACACCGGCTGGACGAGAATCAAGAAAAAGCTCCAGAAAACGAGAAAAATCACAAACGAGAACGCACAGATGATTTTCGAGAAGAACCTGCGCAGCGCAGACCTTTGCGGCGATGAAAACGGCAGAGAAATTTGCGGAAGCGGAACTGAAACTGCGGGAAACGGAGAAAACGAAAAATCCATCGAAAAAAATTCAATCACTTGTGATTCAATCGCTCACGATTTGGAAGAAATCAAAGACCTTGAAAACTACACGATTTCAACGGAGCTTTTTCCGGCTTTCGCGCAAAACCGCACAAGATATTTTCCGAGCGCGGAGGAAGCGTTTCCTTTTATGCTCGCCGAGCTTGAAAAAGCGGAAAATTTCATCTTTCTTGACTATTTCATAATCGACGTGAGCGAGATGTGGAACAAGATTTTCGCGATTCTAAAGGAAAAAGCGAAAAACGGCGTGAAGGTGCGGATTCTCTTTGACAGCATCGGCTCGATAAACATAGCGTCAAAGTCGTTCGTGAGATTTCTCGCGGAAAACAATATCGAGGCGCGCGAGTTCATGCCGATGATTCCTGTCTTCAACACAGGGCTGAACAACCGCGACCATCACAAAATCATGGACATTGACGGCAGAATCTGCTTCACAGGCGGCGCAAACATCACGGACGAATACATAAACCTGATTCAGCCGCGCTTCGCCTACTGGAAAGACAGCGTAATCAGTGTGGAGGGAAGCTCTGTAATCTCGTTCACGAAGCTTTTTCTCCAAATCTGGCACACGCAGGAAAAGAAAATCGACGAGAATAAAGTCGAGAGCGAATGTCAGAAATATCTTGATGTTAAGCCGGAAAGATTCAACGAGACGGGGCTTGTTCTTCCATACGGAGACGACGGCTACAACGCCGAGGAGCTTGCGGAAAACATCTACCGCTACATTCTCTGCCGCTCAAAAAAATATGTGCGCATAACAACGCCTTATCTCGTGCTGGACAACAATTTTCTAAGCGAGCTGATTTTCACGGCGCGGCGCGGAGTCGAGGTTGAAATCATTTTTCCGGGAAATTTCGACCATTTTCTGACTTACTGCGTGGGGCTTCGCTACGTCAAGATTCTGATTGAGAACGGAATCAAGGTTTATTTTTATGACAGAGGATTTATCCATTCGAAGAATTTTGTTGGCGACGGCGAAATCGGAACGGTCGGCTCGATAAATCTCGACTACAGAAGCCTTTACCATCATTTTGAGTGCGGAATTCTTCTTTTCAAGACCGATTCCCTGAAAGCCGTTGAAGAATACTTTGAAAAAACGAAAGCCGAATGTGTCGAAATCACGCCGGAGATTTTCAAGAAGCGCGTCTCGATTTTCAGAACCGCGCTCGGCTGCGCCTGCAAGATTTTCGGACCATTGCTCTAGAAAGAAAATTACATCCTGTAATTTTCTTTCTAGTTGCTTTACTGTCACGTCCGTGTGACAGTAAGTGTGTGTATTTTTGAAATACCGCGTCATTGCGAGGAGCGAAGCGACGAAGCAATCTATAAAACTATGATGAAAATGTTTGCGGAAATCGCTTTTTCGATGAATGGATTGCTTCGCCTGCGGTTCACCGCGGCTCGCAATGACGATTCGCTTTATTTCAAAATATATACGGATGCTGAATCGAGTTCAGCATGACGGGCTTTTCAAGCGATTCTTTCCATGCATTTGCTGGCATTTCATCATCTGAAACAAAAAATCAAAAAAATCGGCCGGAAACGAAAAATCTCCGGCCGCCGACTAAAAATCCGTCAGGCTTTATCCTGAAAAAAACAGGCTAGAGCTTGAGAGAACTAATGACCTGACCGCTGCTCGACTCAGAAGTAAGTCTACGCAAGAACTTGTCGAATTTTTCAACCATCTGGCTAAACAATCTTTTAAGCGCTTTCATAAATTCCTCCTGCTCCGTTTAGAAGCCCACTAGTCCGTTCGGCTTTAATCTTGGGCAAAACTTCGGATACGAACAAGCAAAGCCCGCCCGCAGACACAGCGCAACGCGCCGCTTTTCGCCTGCACTTCTATTTTACAACGCAAAATCAAAAAGAAAATAAGACTTTAGAGGAATTTGACGGCTCAAAATCAGTAGAAAACGCGCCCTGTCCACTCGAGCGAGAAAACGCCGCGGCTCAGAAACTCGGAATGAAGTTTTTCGGATTTTTCGGGATTCTGTTCCAGCGAGTTCAATTTTGCCGAATTTAATTTTACTAAATTCATCGAGCAGTTGGGGAATTCCACGTTCCAGTATTCAGAAAGCTTCCGCCCGTCAACGTGGAGAAGAAGCGACTGCAAAGTTCCGCCGTGCGTCACGACAAGCACATTCTCGCAGTCGGGATTCCGCAGAGAAAGATTTCTGATTTCGCTTTCCCAAAAGTCCTTAGTCCGGCTCAAGACAGAGCCGAAAGTCTCCGCGCCGCTTTTCGGCTTGTATTTTTCAGGATTGCCGAAGAAATTTTTTATCCATTCAAGCTCGGGAAGGCTTTCAATCTCGCCTAAAGTTCTGCCCTCGGCTTCTCCGAAGCTGAATTCTATAATTCTCTTGTCCTTTATGATTTTGTCGCCTGAAAATCCGCTGATGATTTCCGCCGTTTTTACCGCGCGCTGGAGCGGGCTTGAATAGACGCGGTCAAACGCGATTCCGCTTTTTTTAAGCCCAAGAAAAGTCCGCTTTGCCTGCAAAATTCCGTTCTCGTTGAGCGGAATGTCGGAGCGTCCCTGAAGCTTTTTTGCAAGATTCCAGTCTGTCTGGCCGTGCCGCGTGATGAAGATGTTCATAAAAAGAGATTTTACCACAAAGCGACAAAAAAATGCGGCGGCCAAAGCACAACGGAATTTTTCCGCGCCCAATCAAAGCCGCCGCAAAACGGAATACAGTTTTTTGATTTTCCGCCGGTCAAAATAAAGCCAGCCGGCGAAATCTGTTCCCATCAAAAAATTTCTGATAATTTCAGTTCACGATGAGGAAAAACACCGCAACATTCAAAATCATCTTGAAAAATCAGATGACTGAAAATTTTTAGAAATCATCGGGAATCCGGCAAATCAAAATGAATTTTTCAAATCACCGAATCTGCCGGATTCATCTAAATCATCAAAAATCCTACTCCAAAGTTCCATACATCAAGTACCAGTAGCCGTATGGAGAATGCCATGTGCCTTTGAGGTTGCTTTTCTGGAGCCAGAACTCGTTGTAGTAAGCGACAGGAGCCATTGCAGCGTCGTTCAGGAGAACCTGCTCAGCCTTGTGGAGCAAGTCGTAGTGAACTGCAACGTCAGTAGCGTTTCGGGCCTGGTCAACGAGAGAGTCGAATTCCTTTGAAGAATATTTTCCGTCGTTGTTTCCGTTGTTTGTCTCGAGAAGGTTAATCATATTTGAAGGGTCGTCCCAGTCGTAAACCCAGCCGTTGCGCGCCAAGTCAAAGTTTCCACTGCGGCGGTCAGCTGTTACGGTCTTCCATTCCTGAATGTTCACTGTCATTGTGAGGCCAAGCTCCGCCCATGCAGCCTGAAGATATTCCGCTACAGACTTGTGGTAGCCAGAGTCGTTTGTGAGATACTCGAACTGCGGGAATCCTTTTCCCTCTGGATAGCCTGCGTCTGCAAGAAGCTTTTTCGCCTTCTCCAAATCCGCGGCGTAGTTTTCTGTGCTGAAATGGTCGCCGTATGTGGCAGTTGTAACAGCCTCGAAAGAAGAGCCTGCGGCAGCGTCAGAAACTCCAGGTCCTACAAAGTTCTTCGCTGGAGAATAAGTTCCCTGCATGATAACGTCAGCAACGTGCTTTCTGTCGATTGCAAAGGAAAGAGCCTCGCGAACGCGTGCGTCATCAAAAGGAGCTTTCTTTGTGTTGAATGTGACGTAGTAAGTTCCCATGATTGGAGCCATTTTGAATTCGCTGTTTCCGCGGAGAGAAGGAATCTCCTCTGTAGGAACATCTTTTATGAGCTGAAGCTCGCCCTGGTTGTAAGCTGTGTAAGAAGTGTTTGCGTCCTCAATCAAGTGCCAGACAATCTGGTCAAAAGTGATGTTCGCAGAATCCCAGTAGTAAGGGTTCTTTGTGAAGACAATCTGCGCGCCGTCTGTGAATTCTGTCATATAGTACGGGCCGTCAGAAACGTAAGACTCAGCCTTTGTAGCCCAGCTGTCGCCGAATTTATCAATTGTCGCTTTCTGGACCGGAACAAGAACGCTGAAAGCCGCAATCTTGTCAAAATAGATGCAAGGAGTTGAAAGCTCCACAACGAAAGTTGAAGCGTCTGGTGCTGAAACCGCGAGCTTCTCGACATCGCCTGCGGCAGCCTCGTCGTAGCCTTTTACAACGCTAAGAAGGTCGTAGCCGTAAGGAGCTGCTGTAACAGGGTCGGCAACGCGCCGCCAAGAATAAACGAAATCGTCAGCTGTCAAAGAAGAGCCGTCAGACCATTTGAGATCCGGGCGGAGATGGAAAGTCCAAGTGAGGCCGTCATCAGAAGTCTCCCATTTTTCGGCAACGCCAGCCACGATGTTGTTGTCGCGGTCGAATTTCACGAGACCCTCAAACGCGTGGATAAGCATATTTCCGCCGTCAACCGCGCTGTTCAAGGCAGGGTCGATTGTCTCTGGCGAAGGGCCAACCTGAACATGAAGCACTTTAAGCGACGAGTCCGCCGCCTTTTTGCCGTTGCAGGAAACAAGAAGCCCCGCCAACGCAATTCCAGAAACCAACAAAGACAGTTTCTTCATAAAAAATTTCTCCTCGCCGGATTTTGCCCCGGCATTTTTGAATTTCATATTTATTAAATAAAATTAAAACAATCAATAGTTTGATATTTTTATCACCCTTATAATTCTCAACACAAAATCATTTTTCCAAAATATGAAGATACTCAACAGTAGCGCTTGCTTTATTAAAACGATTGGAATCAGCCTTGAACCGTTGATAATCTGTCTGTGCTAAATCGTAATGCCCGTACTTCTGCATAATTTTTTTAACATCATCAACACTCATCAAACCCTCGTTATTGTATGATAGAAAAATATACTTAAAATTTGCATTTCTTATTAAATCTTCGAACTCCTGCTTCACAGTTGAAGCCGAACAATATTTTGAACGAGTATAGTCACGAAGCCCTGTTTTTCCTTTTGGAATAAAAGGCTTATATTCTGCTATCGTATTCAAGAGATGATAATTTGCTCCATATTGACGAGAATTATAAGGCGGATCGAGATACAAAATGTCTCCTGATATTTTTTTTATTAAGTCATTCGCATCACATCTCTCAACCACATGCTCATTATCATTAATCTCAAAATTTGCAGGTTCTAAAACCATTTTTTTTTGGGCAGATTTCTTTAGTTTTTTTAAATATGCACCGTAAACACTTGCGGTATTTGCGACCTTGTCAGCGCTTTCCAATAAACTTGCAAGCAAAAAATAATACATATTCTGGTTTATTTTTCCGTTGTCTTTCCATTCTTCAATTTTTATGCGGATTGAATCAATTTTTTTGCCGTTCTCATCAGAAAAATATTGTCTTTCTCCATTTCCGCCAAGACAGTAATTTTTATAGATAAATCCGTCTTCACAAGGAGATACTTTATTTAATTCAGATACAAGCATTTCTGCATTTTCAAGCGGACGATGATTTTCAATATAATTTTTATTCAAAACATAGCTGTAATATTCAATATCATTTGAAATAACTTTATGAACAGATGTCTTAAACGTTCGCCCGACAATTCCTGTCCCTGCGAAAATATCACAGAATGTTTTTTGAGAAAGGTCTGTTCCACAAACAGATTCTACTGTTTCTGGAAGAAATTTTTGGCAAAGCTTTAATTTAGAGCCGATATAGTTCATTTTTGATAATCCACAATTTTGAATAATAAATCGTTATTTAAAATTTCATATTCAATAAGATACTTAAACGTATTGTCATCAACAATAAAAACGTGAGTTGTCATTGATTTTCCCCATTATCTCCGTAAAGTTTTTTCATAATGAACTCAGTTGTATTTTAACTTGCTTCCTTTGCGATTCTTTTTGCAGATTCCTTCCGATATTCAACAGGGTCATATTGATAGCAGCCGATACAGCCTAACTCTTTTGAATAATTTTCATCGCCTTTATAAAAAGAGTATGGATTTCCAAGAAGATTTTTTGCATCCCACCTTTTATCTGTTGCTTTACAATTTTTGCAGATTTGCCTTTTTACATCATTCGCAGCCTTGCATAACGGCTGAAAAACTTCCAGCTTTTGAGTTGCCATATCTGAAACACGCATATCGTTTTTTCTGCCGTCCTTATGATCAATCTCAATTCGAGTATTTACTGATGTACCGTGAACACCAAGCATAACGCAGTTTTTATCTTTGTAGAAATTTTTTATATCGCTGCGAATATTTTGACTGAATGAATCATCTGTTTTTAAACCAGCCGTTCTGACCTTTTCTATTGCGCCATATGCTGGAAATCTTTCAAGAATAAATCTTTTTGCTAATGCTCCATCGCTTCTTCCCCATGACCAGCCATTTTGAAACATTAAGTCCGCATACTTTCCTACGAATTCTGTTTTCGCCACCCAACGGCTAACTCCGTTTTCATCAGGTTCTGCCAATTCCAAAAACAATTCAATTTGAGTTTTCTTTGACATAATCAGAATTCCTTTTTAAAAACAAAAATGTATTCGTGCTTAAACAAATAATAATCGCTCTGCATTGCCCGATAACGCCAAATTCCCTGAGCGCCGATTTTTCCACGGTTGCCTTCAATATTTTTAACAATAATGCCTTTTAATTTTGTCTTGAAATTTTTCTTGATTGCGTCCATCACATAAAATCCAAGAGGGACAACTTCGGACTTTTTATAGACATCACCGATGACAACCGCAAAATACTTATCTCTTTTAAGAAATTTCAAGCCATTCTGCATAGCAAGCGTGAATTTTTCCAAAAATAAGTTCAAATCAGAAATCGAAGACAAATCCTCTTCTTTATCGGTGAATTTTACGATGTCCATATAAGGCGGATGCGCAATCAAAAAATCAGCACTTTTCGTTTCATTTTCGCACCATTTAAAACTTTGCGACATACATTCATTCATTTTCAAAGTATCACAAACATCGCAATTATTAATAGCAAAATGAATGTTTTGAGTATCAGCCATTTTTTGATAAACCAAATCAATCATCGACTGGTTTATACCAAATCCGATATAATTGCGTCCAAGTCTTTCACATTCAAAAAGCGTTGTTCCGCTTCCTGCAAAAAGCTCTAAAACATTGTCATTCTTATGAGTGTAGCGTTTTACAAGCTGATACGGGATTTGCGGAACAAAATTTCCATGATAATTATTTTCATGCTTTCCAAAAGAATCACGCTTTTGAATAAGCCAAAGGGAATCGACATTTATATCAGAATTTTTCCAATCGATTTCATCGTTTATCATAAAAAAAAACCTTAGTTCAGCTTGTCCAAGTGATGGCACGCCGCGTAATGTCCGCTTGTAATCTCCTTGAACTCAGGCTTTTTCTCGGCGCAGAGAGAGTCAGCGTAAGGGCAGCGCGTCCTGAACGGGCAGCCGCTCGGAGGATTCACCGGGGAAGGCACGTCTCCCTGCAAGATTATCTTCTTGTTCGTCCGGGCGATTTTCGGGTCTGCAATCGGAACTGCGGAGATAAGAGAGCGCGTGTAAGGATGAAGCGAATGGAAAATCAGCTCGTCGCTTTCCGCCATCTCCACCATATGCCCAAGATACATAACGCCGATTCTGCTTGAAATATGGTTCACAACTGAAAGGTCATGGGCGATAAAGAGATAGGTGAGATTGTTCTGCTTCTGCAAGTCCTCGAACATATTCACAACCTGCGCCTGAATCGAAACGTCAAGAGCGCTGACAGGCTCGTCGCACACGATGAACTGCGGATTCACCGCCAAGGCGCGCGCGATTCCGATTCTCTGCCTCTGTCCGCCTGAAAATTCATGCGGATAGCGGTTCGCATGCTCAGAGTTCAAGCCTACCGTGTCAAGAAGCGAGATAATCTTGTCGTGCCGCTCCTTTTTGCTTGAATACAGCTTGTGAATGTCGAGAGCCTCGCCCACAATGTCTCCGACAGTCATTCTCGGGTCAAGAGAAGCGTAAGGGTCCTGGAATACAATCTGCATCTTGCGTCTGAAAGGGCGCATGTCCGCCTTGATTTTCTTCTCGCTGTCAAAAATAACCTCGCCGTCATAGACGATTTTTCCTGCGGTCGGCTCGGTCAGCCTTAAAATCGCGCGTCCAGTCGTCGTCTTTCCGCAGCCTGACTCTCCTACAAGACCGAAAGTCTCGCCTTTCCTGATGAAAAAGCTCAAGTCGTCCACCGCGTGAACAATTTTCTTTCCGCCAAGAGGAAAATACTGCTTCAAGTGCTCAATCTCAAGAAGATTCTCGTTTCCGCTCATTTTTCGCCTCCTGCCTGCTTTTTCAAAAGCTCTTCAACATCAACGTCCGCGCCGCCTAAAAGCTCCGCTTTCTGCTCAAGCCAGCACCTGCCGTAATGGACATTCTCGCCCACTGCCGCGCCGCCCAAGCTCTCGTACTCGTTTCTAACCGGAGGATTTTCCATGCAGATTTTCATGCAGCGCGAGCAGCGCGGAGCAAAGCAGCAGCCTTTCGGCCGGTTCAAAAGGTCAACAGGCTGTCCTTCAATCGGAACAAGCCTTTCATATTCCTTCTCGTGGAATTTCGGGATTGAGCGGAGCAAGCCGCGTGTGTACTCGTGCTGAGGATTATAGAAAATGTCGTCAGTAGTTCCGTACTCGACAATCTCGCCCGCGTACATTACAGCGATGTGGTCGCACATTGAGGCAACAACGCCCAAATCGTGCGTAATCATTATGATTCCCATTCCGAGCTTCTTTTTGAGGCTCTGCATAAGGTCGAGAATCTGCGCCTGAATCGTAACATCGAGCGCGGTTGTAGGCTCGTCGGCAATCAATAATTTTGGCTCGCAGGCAAGCGCAATCGCAATCATAACGCGCTGCCTCATTCCGCCGGAAAGCTCGTGCGGATACTGCTTCAGTCGTTTTTCAGGCTCGTTGATTCCGACAAGGGTCAAAAGCTCCTTCGCCCTCACGGTCGCCTCCTTGCCTTTCTTGTCCGTATGGAGCTTTATCGCCTCCTCAATCTGGTTTCCAATCGTCCAGACCGGGTTCAGGCTTGTCATCGGGTCCTGGAAGATAATGCTCACTTCCTTTCCGCGGATTTTCCGAAGCTCCTTCTCAGTCATCTTGTCGATTCTATGCCCGTTGAAAGTGACCGAGCCTCCCATTATTTTTCCGTTGTCGGCGGTCAAGCCAATCACCGAGTAAGCCGTAACGGACTTTCCGCTTCCCGACTCGCCCACGATTCCTAAGACCTCGCCCTCCTCCATATGGAGAGTAACATCGTTCAAAGCCTTGACCTCGCCGGCCGGAGTAAAAAACGAAAGCCGCTCGTGCTGAATATCAACCAAATATTTTTCTGCCATTGTAATTTTCCTATTAAAAATCAGGGCGTTCCCAAAACTGTCACCCTGAATTTAATTCAGGGTCTGTATCCATCTTTTTTATAGATTCTGAAACGAGTTCAGAATGACGGACTTTTTATTCCGTTTCAAAAAACGCCGTCATTACTGTTTCAACAAATCTACGATTTCAGCTTCGGGTCGAACGCGTCGCGCAGACCATCGCCAAGAAGATTGAAGCTCAAAATTATGATGAAAATCAGGAACGCAGGAGCAAAAAGCTTCTCAGGATAAGTCTGGAATCCGTTCAGCGCCGCCGAAGCCAGAGAGCCGAGCGACGGCATCGGAGCCTGAACTCCAAGCCCCAAGAACGAAAGGAACGACTCCGTAAAGATAGAAGACGGAATCTGCAAGGTTGTCGTCACAATCAGAGTTCCAATGCAGTTCGTGATAAGGTGCTTCCCGATGATTCTTCTTTTTCTCGCTCCAAGAGCGCGTGCTGCCGTAACATACTCGTTCTGCTTCAGAATCATAATCTGCGAGCGCACAATCCGCGCCATTCCAACCCAGTACAAAAGCGCGAACACGATAAACATGCTCACCATATTCGGGCCGAGCCTCTGAATCCAGCCGAAGCCCGGAAGAGAGCCGAGATTCTGTAGCGGAAATTTCAGAGTCGCTGCCAGCAAGATGATAATCAGAACGTCAGGCACGGTGTAGATGATGTCGACAATTCTCATCATTATCAAATCGATGTAGCCGCCGAAATAGCCGGCAATCGCTCCGTAAAGCGAGCCGATTATCAGAATCAGGAGAGACGCCACGATTCCGACCATCAATGACACTCTGCCTCCAACCATGACGCGGATTGCGTAGTCGCGCCCGTTCTGGTCAGTTCCGAGAAGATGAGGAAAAACAAACTCGCCCGCGTCTTTCCTCTGAATCTCAGTCTTTGAATATTCAAAAGGAGAAAGACGCTCGCTGCCCTTTACCTGCTCCGCGTACTTGTAAGGATAGAATCCCGGAACGACAAAGCAGAGAAACACGATGAAAAGCACAATCGAGAGAGCCGCCATCGCAATCTTGTTCTTGCGGAATCTTCTTGCGCCGTCTTTCCAGAAGCTCACGGACTCGCGCATAATCACAAGCGATTTCTTGTTCTCCGCAGTCTCGGGAATAAAGTCATCAACCTTGAGCTGGAAGCTCAGCGGATTTTTCTTAGGCTGGCTTTCCTTGCCCTGCGCGGCTTTTTCAGCGTTTTTGTCAGTTCCAGGATTTCCGCTGCTGGCATTTCCGCCGATTTCGCCGATTTCGGCATTTTCTCCGATGAACGAAGTCGCAGCTTCATTTGCGTTTCCAGCCCCGGCGATAGAATCTTTTTCGTTAAGTTCTGCCATTTTAGTTTCCTATCTGAGTTTGATTCTCGGGTCAACCACCGCATAGGCGATGTCAACAAGAACGTTCATAAAAATCACGAAGACCGCAAGAAAAATCGTTGTTCCCATAATCATCGGGTAGTCGCGGCTTGTGATTGCTCCGACAAATTCCGAGCCGAGTCCCGGAATATTGAAAATCTTTTCTATAATAAAGCTGCCAGTCATAAGAGAGGCGAGAAGCGGTCCGAGATAAGTCACAACCGGAAGAATCGCGTTTCTGAGCGCGTGCTTGAAAATCATCTTCGCTGTGCTCACGCCTTTCGCCCGCGCAGTGCGCATATAGTCCTGCCCCATGACGTCGAGCATTGAGGAGCGCATAAGACGCGCAATATAAAATGTAGGATAAAGAGCGAGAGCCAAGACCGGCATAATGTAGCTCAAAGGCGAGTTAAGACCGAGAGACGGAAGCAGCTTTAGCTTCGTCGTGAAGATGTACATCAGAAGAGTTGAAGACAAGAAACTTGGAAT
Organism: Treponema sp.; assembly: GCA_034088785.1. Classification (GTDB taxonomy): domain Bacteria; phylum Spirochaetota; class Spirochaetia; order Treponematales; family Treponemataceae; genus Treponema_D. The sequence continues at coordinate 46,389 of JAXDVS010000034.1, read as the reverse complement.
CGCGATTCCGGCTGTTGAAAGAACAACAAGCACGTTGTCGATTGTCTTTCCGCGCTTGAAAGCCGCCACAGCCCCGAGCGGAACTCCGGCAAAAACCGCGACAAGCATCGTAAGGCCGCCGAGACGCGCCGAAACAGGGAATTTCTCGGAGATAATCTGGCTTACGGTTCGTCCGCGCTTCTTGAGCGAAAGCCCGAAGTCTCCGCGCGCAATTCCGCCGATATAAGTCAGATACTGCTTTGAAAGCGGCTTGTCCAGACCGTACTTCGCTTCCATAGCAGCCTGCGCCTGAGGCGTTACAGCCTTCTCAGAAAGGAAAGGCCCGCCCGGCACCATATTCATAATGAAGAAAGTTAGCGTTGCAACAAGATAAGCCGTTATTATGGCAGTTGCGACACGCTTGACAATGTAGCGTAACATCCACGCACCTCTTAAATGGAGTTTACTGACAGACAAAAAAAAGACGCGACACCAATCAGGTCCGCGTCAATGTGTCTTTTAAGGTTACCCAAAAAACGGCAACAAAGTCAATTTTAATGACGTAATAGTTTTTTAAGATTTAGACTTTTTCACGCTGAAAGATTCGGAAAACAAAATCGCTGTTATGAAAAAAAAATCGCCCATTCGGAATTCAGAAATTGAAAGCTTGCCATTTCAATTCTTCCGTCATTCTGAATAAAATCGTGTCATTCTGAATTTATTTCAGAATCCGTAAAAAATTTTATATAGATGCTGAGTCAAGCTCAGCATGACGTGTATTTTTTGTCATTCCGAATTTATTTCGGAATCTATATTTCAAATCGTCTCCGCATGACGAGTTTGCGCTATTCCGTTCCAAAAACGCTGTCGAGCCATTCAATTCGCTTCTCGCACCAGTCCACGAGAAACTCAACCTCGCTTCTGTACGTCTTGCGCTCTCTGTAGCCCGGCGCGCGCGGCCAGCTTGCGCTTCCGAGCAAATGCCACACGGAATCGTTCATTTCCGCAGCCTCGTTCAAAATTACGCCCTGCGCTTTTAGCCACACAATCGACTCTCCAAGCTTTGCCCGCGTTCCGCTCCATCTCGCCTTTACTGCCTTCGCAAAGTCCTCGTCCTCAAAAAGCCTCTCGTACCAGCCCCGCTGGTTTATCAGAAATCCCTCGTGGTTTTTCGCCGCGGTCGAGTTGTCTTCCCTTTTCCAGAAATTGAAATATCCCCAGTCCTTTCCGGCATTCCAGCTGTTTCCGCTCTGCGTGATTGAGTCCTTTGAAGTGTTCCCGAATCCGATGTCGTGGTCCCAGGCAGGCCCCATGTAAAGTTTTTCCGTTGAATAGTCGTAGTTCATAAAGACCGAGTTGTAAAAATTCGCGTCGTAGTTTTTCGAGTATTCAAAAAGGAGATACCAGTCCACAAAAGAGTCCAAATCAAAATATTTCTGATAGCCGCCGTTCTCCTTCCATTCGCCGGAAAAAAGGAGATTTTCAAGCGAGCGGATTTTCGCAGCCCATTTCTCGTAGTTTTCCAGAGTTGACTTTGGCGAGCGGATATGAAAATTGAATCCGGAAGGAACAGAAAACGAGTAAGGCCGTCCGCCGTGGCTGTCGATTTCGGCAAGGAAGCCCTCGCCCGCAAATTCCACGCGGTTTTTCTCGACCTCGACTTTTTCCGTGAGGCTGTACATTCCGCGGTATTTTCCGTTCACAAAAAGCGTTATGAATTTTGAGCTAGGATTCCACCGCATATTGTTCCAGACATTGTGCGTCAGATATTCGGCGTAGTAGTTTCTAAGCATTGAGCGGTCGGTCGCGTCCGCAAGAAGAACCCATTTTTTCGCAGAGGCCATTCCAAGAAGCGGCTCGCTTTTTTCAAGCTTCAAGAGATAAGGCTTTTTCTGCGTGAAAGTCGTTTTCCAGGTGGAGTTTCCGTGCCCGCGGATTTTGCACTTTCCGCTCCGCTCGGCAAAACTTGCAGCAAAGTGCCGCTCACTATAATGAAGATTTTCGTTCTGAATCGTAAGATTCAGATTTTCTTGATTTTCATTTTGACCGGCAACATTCCAAATCGGTTGATTTTGAATCACCAGATTCTGATTCTCCCGAATCCGATTCTCTTGAATCTTATTCTGCCGTCTGGCTTCGTTCAAGAGAAACGAATTCTCAGGAATTTCAAGCGAAAAGTCGGCCTTGATGTATTTTTCCTTCGACCTTATCTCCTTGCCTTTCTCGGTCTCAATCTTCAGAATCGGGAATCCGAGATTCTCGCACTTCTCAAGCGTCACGCGGTTCTCCGACGACATTCTGAACGCAAAGTAAACGCCGCACAGGAGCATCGGAAAAACAAGGATAAAATGATTTGAAAAACGCAAAAGCCTTCCGTCTTTTTTATTGTTCATCGCAATTGCTTACCGCCCGCCAACATTTGGCTTAGTATGTAACTTCGCCGTCGTGCGCGAGAATTGTCGAAGATGCGACATTTTCCGTTTTAGCAACTTTCTGCAGGAGCGCGGAATCGTCCTTCGAGCGGATTTCAACAACAAGATTCACTTTTCCGTTTGAAAGCGCGCGGCTTTTCACAGTGTAGTATTTGCAGAATTCCTTCACAATCGACATGATTTTCTCTTCAAGCTCATAGCCGCTTCCGCTCACCATCAGGATTTTCGGAGCTTTGGCAACAGGAATCCGGTCAAAAACAAAAAGCGCAATAGTCAGAATGAACGCGAGAACGCACGAAATTTGGGCAAGACCCGCTCCGCAGATAATTCCGGTTGAAATCGCCCAGAAAAGGAAAACCAAGTCCATCGGGTCTTTAATCGCGGTCCTGAATCGCACGATAGAAAGCGCGCCGACCATACCAAGCGAAATCACTACGCTCGACTGAATCGTAAGAATAACGCCCGCCGTAATCATAACCAAAGCCGGAAGCGCAATGTTAAACGACTTTGAGTAAAAAGTCCTTCTCGTCAAAAGCCTGTAAGCAAAGAAAATGTAAAGCGCGAAAAATCCCGCAATCAAAAACACGACGATAATGTTCTCAGGCGTCGCATCGTATCTCGTGAATCCCTGAATAAACGACTTCTTGAAAATATCCTTGAATCCCATAATTTCTCCTATTTTAATTTTATTTCGGGCGGTACCCGGCAAAATGCAAGCATTTTGCTCGGTCGCTATGTCCGTGGTTCCGCTTTCGCTACATTGCTCCGCAACGGCTCCGCCGCCACTACCAGCGCTACCGCAATTTGCTTTCTTCCAGCAAAATATTGTCATTCCGAAATCCAGAAGTGTCATGCTGAACTCGTTTCAGCATCTCTTTTACAGATTCCGAATCAAAGCAAGAACTAAGGTTCTCGAGTTCAGAATGACATGCCTTTTCCAAGCCAAGTTTCCACGGACGGAAACTTAAAAGCAATTTAATTCCGCGGGAAACTTAGTTTCCCGTCAGGACAGGATGTCCCTAAATCCGCAGCGAAGCCCCTGAATATCGAACTTCCTGCAAAGATAATATTTCGAGAACGAAGTCCACTGCAGCGCGCTTGTCTGGAGCGTCTCGTTTATAAAATCCGGCAGAAGCTCGTCGTACTTCACCTCAATCATATTTGTCCCGAACGGAAAAATTGAGCGGAAAGCCGCATCCTCGTTGAAAAAATCCTCAATATTGCTTGAAGAGCGCAGATTCCTGTCAAAAGTGATTCTCACGTTTCCGTCGTCATAAGTGAAAGGAACTCGCTCGTAGGCGACAATCTCAACCGGGCGGAGCACGCGGAACTGCATCTGGCAAATCAGCTTTTTCAAGAGATAAGGCGTCTCGCTTGTAAAGTCCGGGATTTTTCCCGCCATAATCTCCTCGAGCGTCTCAATCTTAACCGGGCAGGAAGTCTTCAGGCACATTCCGTTTTCCTTCCGTTTTAATTCAAGCGAAATGCGGTTTTTCTGGCAGTTGTAGATTCTGATTCTGAATTTCTCGCGCGGGTCTGTACCGTTCTCGTTTTCAAGATAGCAAGTGTTGAAGATGTCATCGAAATAAATGCTTCTGATTGCGTACTCGCCTTTATCGCCGGCGTTTTTGTCGCGCGGAAGAATCGCGTCCAGCCGCTGCTCTATCGCGGAAAGCGTGATTTCAGGAGAAAGATACTTGAACTCGTGGCGGTACTTTGCGCTCATCTAAAGCCTTTTCGTAAAAATTAGTTACCGAACAATCGGTAACACAACAAAGTATAACGCATTTTCCGCGTTGTTTCAATCCAGCCAAAGATTTTTTGTTAAATCTTTGTAAAATTCATAAAGACTTTGTTGAAAAAAATGAAAACCTGTGCAGAAAGGAAATCCACAGACAAAAAAAGCCCCTGAAACCAAGCGACCTCGCAAGCGAGTTCGAGCCCAGCATGACGGGAAAAAATCAATTCGAAAATTTTCTTGAAAGATTCCGCATAAAATAGAAGTAAGCGGCAAGGACAAGAATTCCTGTGAAAACCCAAGAGACAGGATAGACAATCATCAGCGACTCGTAGGTCTGGAAATGCGCGAAAACAGTGTAGAGCCACGCGATTCTAAAAACGACCGTTCCAAGAACAGCGAAAAGCGACGGAATAACCGCGTGCCCGATTCCGCGGAGCGCGCCCGCGCCGACATCATACGGGCAGACAAGAAACTCAACCGCGCTCACAAGAATCATTCTTCTGATTGCAAAATCCTGAACCGCCGGGTCTGCCGTGTAGAATCCCACGAAAAATTCCTTCCAAACGATAAAGACCGCGCCCAAAGCCCAAGTGAAAAAAGCTCCCTCGGCAAGCGCAATCCAGAAAATCCTTCTGCATCTTCCAATCTTCGCCGCGCCGAAATTCTGGCTTATAAACGTTATCGCGCCCTGAGAAAACGCGTTTGAAGTGGCGTAAGTGAAATACTCGAAATTCAAGCCCGCGGAAGAGCCTGCAATCGCAGTGCTTCCAAAGCTGTTGATTCCTGCCTGGACAAACATATTCGAGACGGAGAAAATCGCGCTCTGAACTCCTGCCGGAAATCCCTCGGTGAAAATCCTGAGCATATATCTAAAATCCGGGCGGAAAATTCCTTTTCCAAGATGAAGAACGCCTTTCTCAAAAACGAGAATCGCGACAACGGCAAAGCAAGAGAGAATCTCCGAGATGACCGTGGAGACCGCAACGCCTGAAACGCCCATCTTGAAGCAAATCACAAACACGAGATTCAAAATCACGTTCAAAATTCCTGACGCAATCAGAATGTAGAGAGGTCGCTTTGTGTCGCCAACGCTGCGGAGAATCGCCGCGCCGAAGTTGTAGACCGCAAGAAAAGGCATTCCGACAAGATAAATCCTAAAGTAAAGAGCCGCCTCGCCAAAAACATCGTCCGGAGTTGAAATGGAGCGCAAGAGAAAGCCCGTCAGAATCTCGCCGAAAACAAGAAAAACAACTCCAATCAGAACCGCAAGAGCGATTGAAGCGGCAGGAATTTTCCGCGCCTCGCCCTCGTTTCCCTGCCCGATAAGCCGCGATAGAACAACGTTCGGCCCGACAGAAAAGCCAACGAGAAAATTCACGAAGACTCCGACATTCGCGACGTTCGCGCCGACAGCCGCAAGAGCCGCGCTGCCCGCAAAACGCCCGACAACCGCAACGTCAGCCGAGTTGAAAAGCTGCTGGAGAATGCTCGTTGCCGCGAGCGGAAAAGAAAAGGCTATCATCTTCTTCCAGACCGAGCCTGAAAGCATATCGATTTTGCTTTGAGATTTATTTGCTTCCATAATTTTTCACCGGCATTGAATTATAGTCAGAATGAAAATTTTGAACAGAGTGAAAAACACTGGAATATTTTGCGTTTTCATTGAAATCTTTACATTTTATTGATTTTTATAGAAATTACTTGCAACTTAAAGCAACATTTGCTAACCTATTATAAATACTTGTTTATATAGTATAATTTTTCAGATTTTTATCAGTAAGTTTTTGAGAGGTTTAATAGCATGAAAATCAAGGCTTTTGCTTTTTCAGCAGTCTTTGGCGCGGCTTCGCTTCTGTTCTCCGAGACAGCAATCGAGGTTGTAACAAAATACAAGAATCTTCCTTGCCCGCCGTACAGCACAAGCACGCTCAGCATTGACGAAATCAACCCGAACGGCCAGATTACAGAGCACAACGACGTAAAGCAGTTCGGAAAAATCTTCAGAAACGACACAATCAACACGGTTTTTGAGTGGGAATCACCGGCTTCAAGAAAGAACACGAGAATTCTTCAGGCTGAAAAAATCGGAAAGACAGACGACAGCATGATTTATACGCCTGACTTGCGCCAGGTCCGCCGCGTCTCAACAGCAGCGAGAAAGCAGAACGTCGTCGGAACAGAGCTTACATACAACGACCTTAGAATCCGCGAGGTTGAGGACGACAGCCACGAGATGCTCAAAGAGAACGAGACAATCACAGTCTCTTCGGGAACGACATACACCTGCTGGCAGATTAAGTCCACGCCAGTAAAGAAGAGCGAAGTTGAGTACGCGTACAGAATCACTTGGTTCGACAAGGAGACTTATCTTCCTGTTCAGGTTGACTACTACGACAAGAGAACTCAGGAGCTTTACAAGACTTTCGAGATTGAGAAAATCGACCACGTAAAAGGAACAACCGGAAAGGACTACGTTCTCCGCCGCTCATGCTGGGTAACAAACAGAAAGACCGGCAGAAAAACCCACATCTACGTGAAGAGCCTTGTCTTTGACGCTCCGAACGTGAACGACTCGTACTTTACACAGAGCTGGATGCTCACCGGAAAAGCACGCTAATCAGTAATCATCATAGGCTGCGTCGTAATCGCCGCGGCTTTCTTTTTTCGCGCTCCAGCCGAACGACTTTTCCTGAAGCATCTCGGCGTCTTCCCTGCCCTGAAAATTTTTCCAGCTTGAATATTTGGACTTTAACAAGTCCGCCTTTGGAGAATCCTTCTCTTTCTCCTTTAAATCCTCAATTCCGTTAGCCATAAAAAGCCTTCTTTTTTCATCAAAAAGCAAAAGATTTGCCTCAAAGAGACAAAAATGATGTTTTTTGAAATTTTGTCTTTTTGAAGCGATTTTTATTTTGATTCATTTCCGCGTTAGGGATGCCTGCACGCAAAGCATGTCTTATTAAACTGTTCGCTCACGCGAACGCCTAAATTCGTTAGAACTGCGTTAGGGATTGTAGGGGCGGCGAAGCCGTTGCGTAACGGAGCAAAGCGTAGTGAAGCAATGGAGGCGAAAGCCGAAACCCCGAAAAGCCCGACCTGCCGCAGGCAGGGAACGCCCTATATCTTGCCTTCCGCCTTGTCTTTCTGAATCAGCTTGCGGAGAGCCTCAACCGCGACTTTCACCGCGATTTCCGTGTCGTGCACCTGCTTGTTCTCGAGGCCTTTTTTCGCGCGCTCCTGGTTTGCAATCACAAGAAAGCAAGAGCCGACCCGGACTTTTAGGAAAGAGCCCGCGATGAACAACGCCGCGCTTTCCATCTCCGAGGCAAGGCAGCCCATTCTAAGCCACGCCTGCCATTTGTTTTGAAGCTCGTAGCTCACCGGCATAATCTCAGGCTCGTGCTGGCCGAAAAACGAGTCCTTGCACTGAACAACGCCCGTGTGATGAGGAACTTTTAGCTCGCCCGCCGCCTGAACGAGAGCCGTTGTGACGTTGAAGTCTGGAACGGCAGGATATTCAATCGGCGCAAACTCGCGGCTGGTCCCTTCCATTCTTACAGCCCCGGTCGCAATCACAACGTCGCCGCCGAGCACGTTCTCCTGCATTCCTCCGCAAGTTCCAATTCTGATGAAAGTATGCGCTCCGCATTTTGAAAGCTCGTCAATCGCGATTGAAGCCGAAGGTCCGCCGATTCCTGTTGAAGTCACGCTTACAGGAACGCCGTCCAGAGTTCCTGTATATGTCACAAACTCGCGAACGTCAGCGACAAGGCGCGCGTTCTCAAAATGCTCCGCGATTTTCGCGCAACGCTTAGGGTCGCCCGGCATAATCACGTATTTTCCGATGTCGCCCGCGCCCACGCCCGTGTGGTACTGCTTTCCGCTTCCCTCTGTATAATCAACCATAGTTTTCTCCTTTTTTTATTTTTGAGATTCTGAAACGAGTTCAGAATGACCTCCCTTTATTCGCTTGGTTTCGTCATGCTGAAATTTTATTTATAGTTTCTGAATCTAAGCGAGAACAAACGTTCTCGAGTTCAGAATGACGCGCTTTGTTCGCTTGGTTTCGTCATGCTGAATTTAGTTCAGCATCTATATTTACGGATTCCGAAATCGAGCAGTTTTCTGCTCGCCTTGAATTCGGAATAACATCACCGCCCGCCACAAAAACGCAAACGCTACTCGGCCAGATAAGATTTCATCTTGCCTTTGCCTTTCACGTCAACCTCGTTCGGGCCGGTAAAATCGAATTCGTCCTTCACCGCGTTGTAGACGCTTTCCGTAACGCAGATTTTGCCGATTTCTCCGCTCGACTGCATTCTGAACGCGACGTTCACAGTGTCGCCCCAAATATCATAGATGAATTTCGACTTTCCGATAACTCCAGCCACGATTTTCCCGGAATTCAGGCCAACACGCATATTCACCTTGATTTTCGAGTCGCGGTTGAACTCGCGCAAATCGTCCAAGATTCCCTCGGCAAACCGCATCATCTTCAAGACGCTCTCGTTGCCCGCGTCGTCTGAAAGTCCTGTCGCCGCCATGTAAGCGTCTCCCATCGTCTTGATTTTCTCGATTCCCTCGCGGAGAGCGCGCTCGTCAAAGCGAGAGACAATGTCGTTGAGCATTTTTACAACATCGGAAGCGTCCATCGTGTCGGACATCTTCGTGAATCCAGCGATGTCGGCAAAAAGAACAGTCGCATTCCGGCAGTTCTTCGCGATTGTCTGCCCCGGGTTCTGCTTTAGCTCCGCCGTAATGTCTTTCGGCAAAATATTCAGAAGAAGATTCTCGCTTTTCTGCTCCTGAACCACAAGCTCTCGCGTTCTGTCCTGAACCGCCTTTTCAAGAACCGCCTGATATTTTCTCATCTGAGCAAAACGGTGGCGGACTAGAAGATAGATGATTGAGACAACCGCCACGCCAAGCGCGAGCCAGAACCAGATTACCTCCCAGAAATAAGGATTCTTCACGATTTTAAGCTTTACCGCGCGGTCGCTTTGAACGCCGTCGGAATTCGCCGCAATCACGGAAAATTCGTAAGTTCCCGGGCGCAAGTTCGTGTAGGAAACGCTTCTGTTCGTTGACCAGCGAAGATAATCCTTCTCAAAGCCGAAAAGCCGCGAGCGGAACTGTGTCTGCTCGGAAGATATAAAGCAAAGCCCGGTGTATTTTATCTCGATTCTGTTCACGTCAGGATTCAAGATGATTTTCTCGCCGTGCCAGTCGAAAGTCTCGTTGTCGATTGTTATGCGCTCGATGTTCACGAGAGGAGCGGTCTTGTTCGCGATTACGGTGAGCGGGTCGTAGACAGAAAATCCGTCAATCAGGGTGAACCAAATTCTTCCCACGGAATCTCTCATCGATTTTGACGTTGAGGTGACTCCGCCTGAGATAAGACCGTCCGACTGCCCGAAGAATTTCGAGTTGATTCTGATGTTCTCGCCTTTGCCGACAGAGTCGAATTCCTTTGACTTGGCGCAGAAAATTCCGCGGTTGCTCGTCATCCAGATTGTGCCTGTGTAGTCGGGAATCGTCTGGAAAATTCCGTCAGAGCCGAGTCCGTCCGCGCTGTTGTAGTTCACGAAACGCTCGCCGTACTTTGTGTTCAGCCTTGAAATTCCTGTTCCTGTCGTAATCCAGTAGTCGCCTGGCTCGTTCTCGAGAATCTTGAAGACAACGTTTCCAACGAGACCGTCCGCCGTGGAGAACTGCCGCCTGACTTCTCCGTCTTTAAGCGTGAAAATTCCGCCGCCGTCAGTTCCGCACCAGATTTCGCCGTTTCTGTCCTCGTAAATGCTCATTATGTAGTCGTTCGCGATTCCGTCCTTTTTCAAGATTGAACGGATTTCGCCGCCGCTTCCCAAAATTGAAAGCCCGGTTGTCGTTCCGATGTAGATTTCGCCGCTTGAAGATTTTATTCCCACGCGAACCTTGTTTCCTGCCAAGCCGTCAGCCTGCGTGAGATTCGAGATTTTTTCCTCTGAATCCATGATGACCTCGCCGAGCTTCTCGTAGCACGAGACAAGAACCGTTCCGTCATAAGCGACCGTAACGTCCCGCACGCGCAAGTTCTTGCACATTCTCGTGAGGCTGTTTTCAATAAAAACGTTCTTTTTGAGGCAGTAAAGCCCGTTGTCGCCACCGAGCCAGACAACCTCGCGCATTGTGTCCTCCGCAATCGCGTTGATTGTCGTGTTCATCGTTGTGGTCTTGAATTTGCTCGGGGAAAGCCGCTCGATTCCGCCGCGGTCGGTCGCAAACCAGATGTTCCCTTCCCTGTCCTGAATGATTTTCGAGACCTTGTCGTCGCTAAGTCCGTTGTCGCCGTCAAAATAAGAGAAAGTTCCCTCGTGCATGACCGTAACGCCTGTGTCTCGCGAAAACCACATATTTCCGCGCCTGTCCTGAAAAATGCACATTATGCTTGTTCCGGGCTGGCTTCCGTGGCCAACGTCGTAGACCGTCTCCTCGCCGCCTGAGACTTTAACCGCGTAATGCGGCGCGACTCCAAACCAGAAGTCAGTGTTCTTGTCCTGCATAACGCTCGTTATTACCGCGCTGTCAAAATCCTTCAAGCCCTTGAAACGCTCCGCGCTCTTGTTCGCGTAAACGTAGACGCTGTTTTCCCTCGGGGAAAGAATCCAGATTCGGCCGGCAGTGTCGCAGAAAAGCTTCGAGACCAAGATGTTAGACTCGCCGAATTTTGAAAGCCCGTCAAACCGCGTCAAATTCTCGTTCTTGTCTACAATCGCGATTCCGGCTGAAGTTCCAATCCAGATGTTTCCGTCGTTGTCCTCGCAGATTGCACGGATTGAGTTGTTCGGCAATCCGTTCTCCATCGAGAATTCCGTGATTTCGCCCTCTTTCGAGACCATGCAGATTCCCTCGTCGTTCGAGCCGTTCCAGATGTTTCCTCTTGAGTCCTCAAAAACCGCGCGCGCCGAGACAAACGAGTATTTTTTGTCCACGCTGCGGTTGAAAGTGACGAATTCCACGCCGTCAAAGCGAACAAGTCCGTCGTAAGTTCCAAGATAAATATATCCGCTCGAAGACTGCATGATGTCGGTGATTGAGTTTCCCGGAAGACCGTCCGCCGCCGTCCAGGTTCTGCTCACGTACTCGGAAAGAAAAGAGTCGCGGCTGAAAGATGTGTTGTAAGTCTCCTGAGAAAACGCGGGCTGAAAAGAAAAAAACGCCAAAAAAACAGAAAAGAATGAGGAAAGAAAAATCGAAAACTTTTTCATATGATTCAATTTTCCATTCAAAACGCCAATTCCGCAAGAAAATTTTAAGAGATAACTTATTGAAAAAATGCTTCAGAATATTTTGGCGACGAGAGATAAAGCGAACAAAGAGATTTAGCAAAATGCAATTTGCGAATTTACGAATGTGCGAAAGATTTCAGCGAAAAAAGATAAATGCGGATAAAAGGATTTCGCGAAATGCGAATGTTCGAGAAATGAAAAGGCACGCAAGACGAAGAGGATATGAGAACGCACGACACTGCGCGAACGGCAACGCGAATTCGTCATTGCGAGGAGCGTCAACGACGAAGCAATCTCTAAAAGCAAAAGCCATTCAGCAAATGTGGATTGCTTCGCCAGAACTCCGTCCGCGGCTCGCAATGACGTGTTTTTCAAATTCGCAATGAAAACGAACTGAAAGTTTTTCGCAATGACGGAACTGTTTTATCTTGCAATGACGCGCGCAAGTTTGACGAACAGTCCAAAAGAAGATATATTAAAAAAAGGAAACGCCCGATTCTCATTTGGTCGTCTCCACAGTTTTTTGGCTAAAAAGCCGCCAAAGTGGTCAGACTATGGCGGCTTTTATTTTCTCATTTCTTTTTATCGAAGTAAGAAAGATAAAATAAAAATTACCTCCTTGTAATTTTTATTTTTAAGAGAAACATCCGTTTCTCTCTTTGTTTTGTTGCCGCCTCCTTGCGGCACATCAAAATAGCGACAATCCTGTCAAAAAACATAACGGCGGCGCAAGCCACCAGTGCAATAACATTATCACAAGTCATATGCAATCCTCCCATTCTTGAAGTCCAGCGAAAGCCGGCTAGAGATTGGGAGACGCCGCCTGAAAAATCAAGGCATTTCCAATAATCAGATTATATAAAACTAAAATAAAAATTACAGCCTTTCAGTTTTGCGTGGCGGAGAAAATGCGAAAGCACGCAAGATAAAGAGGTTATGGGAACGCACGAAAGCTGCGCGAGAGACAACGCGAATTCGTCATTGCGAGGAGCGTCAGCAACGAAGCAATCTCTAAAAGCCATTCAGCAAATTGGATTGCTTCGCCCGGACAAAGTCCGTGGCTCGCAATGACGGAGTTTTTCAAATTCGTAATGAAAACGAACTGAAAGTTTTTCGCAATGACGGAACAGTTTTTTCCAATTCGCAATGACGCGTTTTTTCTGATGAATCCGCTATGTCATGCTGAATTTATTTCAGCCTCTTTCTTTAGATTTCCGAAAAAATTCTAAAAGGGACAGAACTGTTTTTCAAATCCCGCCGCAAATTTCTTCCACGCAAAAAATATTAAATCTGCTTGAGGAGATTCACCATCTCGATTGCGTCAAGGGCGCACTCAGAGCCTTTGTTTCCGGCTTTTGTGCCTGCGCGCTCGATTGCCTGCTGGATTGTGTCTGTCGTGAGGATTCCGAACATTACAGGAAGACCCGTCGAAAGCGAAACCTGAGCGATTCCCTTTGAAGACTCAGCGCAGACGTAGTCGTAATGGCTTGTAGAGCCACGGATTACAGCTCCGAGCGCGATTACAGCGTCGTATTTCTTGCTTTCAGCCATATGCTTAGCCGCGACCGGAATCTCGAACGCGCCGGGAACCCAGCACAAGTCGATGTTCTCTGACTTCACTCCGTGGCGCAAAAGCGTGTCCTCCGCGCCAGAAATCAGCTTTGACACGATAAACTCGTTGAAACGTCCCGCGACGATTCCGATTTTCATGTTCTCCGCCTGAACCAATTTTCCTTCAATGATATTCATATTTTCCTCCAAAAATTTTTGTTTCTTATGATGAATTTTTGATTCCGAATTATGGATTTTGAATCATAGATTCGGAACTAAAGCGATATGGATTGCTTCGCCGTTTCGCGGCTCGCAATGACGGCGTTTTTTCCCAGAATTGCAATGACGATTTCGCTTTCTCCTACAAAGACGACGTTGCTTTATCACGCGATGACGAACTTTTTAAGTCTCAGCAGCTTGCTGCCTGCGCCGCTTTTCCGCGCTAGGGATAGTAGTGGCGATGAAATCGTCGCGAAGCGATGAAGCGAAGCGGAACCACGGATAGCCCGACCCGAGCAAAGCGAGGGAAGCGCCCGAATTTGCCGGATTTATCTTTTTGATTCTAAACTATGGATTTCGAATCAAAGTGATGTGGATTGCTTCGTCGCTAACGCTCCTCGCAATGACGAGTTTTTTCCCCGAATTGCAAAACCACGTTTTTTAAAGATTCCGAATCACGTTCGGAATGACACTCCATTCTAAAATTTCAGGAGATGCCCCATTCTGGCCGCCTTTGTTTTTAGGTAGTTGAAGTCCTCTTTTCTTGGCGGAACGGCAAGCTCTACGCGCTCGGTGATTTCAAGGCCGGCTTCCTTGCAGTTTATCTTCGAGACTTTGTCGGGATTGTTTGTCATCAGGCGGATTTTGCTCACGCCCAAGTCCTTCAGAATCTGGATTCCGCAGCTGTAGTCGCGCGCATCCTCCGGGAAGCCAAGCGCAAGGTTCGCGTCAACGGTGTCCATTCCGCCGTCCTGCAAGGAATATGCTCGGATTTTATTCAGAAGCCCGATTCCTCTTCCCTCTTGGCGGAGATAAACGAGAACGCCCGAGCCGTTCTGCGCGATTTTCTTCATCGCAGCGTCAAACTGCTCGCCGCAGTCGCATTTGAGCGAGCCGAAAGTGTCGCCTGTGAGACATTCCGAGTGAACGCGGCACAAGACGCTTTCTTCCTTTGAGATGTCGCCTAAGACAAGAGCCGCATGCTCCGCTCCGTTTGTCAAATCCTTGAATCCGAAAATCTTGAATTTTCCGTATCTCGTCGGAAGATTCGCCTCCGCCACGCGCTCAACGATTTTCTCGTGCGCCTTTCTGTATTTTATGAGCTGTTCGATTGAGACCAAGTGCAAGCCCCATTCCTCTTTCATTTTGAGAAGCTCCGGAAGACGCGCCATGTGTCCGTCCGCGCTCATAATCTCGCAGCAAAGCCCGGCGTGCTTCAATCCTGCGAGCCGGCACAAGTCAACGGTCGCCTCGGTGTGCCCCTGACGCTCGAAAACACCGCGCGGCTTTGCAATCAGCGGAAACATATGGCCGGGGCGTCGGAAGTCAGACGGCTTTGACGCTGGATTTGCAAGAGCGAGAGCCGTTGCCGAGCGGTCGAACGCGCTGATTCCTGTCGATGTCGAGACGTGGTCGATTGAGACTGTGAACGCCGTCTCGTGGTTGTCTGTGTTCTCGCCGACCATCGGAGGAAGATTCAGGTTGTGCGCAATCTCGATTGAGACCGGCATGCAGATTAAGCCTTTCGCGTTAGCCGCCATAAAGTTGACGTTCTCAGGAGACGCGAATTCCGCCGCGCAGATAAGATCGCCCTCGTTCTCGCGGTTCTCGTCGTCTGTGACCATAATCAGCTTTCCGGCACGCAAATCCGAAAGAGCCTGCTCTATTGTGTCAAATTTTATCTCGTCCATAATCTTCTCCTAGATTTTGATGCAATTTCTATTTTTATTTTCAAAAAGCCCGTCATTCTGAGCTTGTCTCAGAATCTATTTTCATGGATTCCGAATCGCGTTCAGAATGACGTGTTTTTGTCACCCTGAATTTATTTCAGGGGCTGTAAATTTTCAGCAGATTCCGAAACAACGCGATGTGGATTGCTTCGCCGTTCTGCGGCTCGCAATGACGAATTTCGCTTTGTCTTGCAATGACGTGCGTTGTTCATATCGGAATGACGTGTTTTCATTGCAATTATGAATTTTGCAAGTTTCCACGGATGGAAACTTAAAAGCCTTTCTATAAGGGACAGTATGTCCTAAAATCAATGGTAGCTTTTGAATCCTCTCATCAGCTCTTCAAGCGAGCCGTTTTCCAACTCAGAGTTTTCAGAAGATTTTTCTTCTCTTTCAGAATTCTGAGATTCGAAAAAATCGTCTTCCTTTCCGTATTTTTCGTTCCAAATCAGAAAATGCTCGATGTATTTTCCAACGATGTCACACTCGATGTTCACCGGGCTTCCTGCCGGCTTGAATCGGAGCGCGGTGCTTTTCCAGGTGTGCGGAATCACAGCCACCTTGAATTCTGCGCCGGAAGATGAATATTTCACGTCCGCAACGGTCAGGCTGATTCCGTCAACGCAGACCGAGCCTTTCTCGACAATGTATTTTCCAAGCGTTTTTGGAACGCGGATTTTGACGTTCACAGCGTTCTCGTCCGCCGAAGAGCCGAGAAAAACGCCTGTTCCGTCAACGTGTCCCTGAACGATATGGCCGCCGAATCTTCCTGCGTTTTTTCCAGCGGAAGACGCGAGCATTGCGCGCTCAAGATTCACGAATCCGCCGTTTTCAAGCGCGGCAAGCGAAGTCCGCCTGAAAGTCTCCGGGGTGACGTCCGCGAAAAATCCGCCGTCAGTTTTTTCCGCGACCGTAAGGCAAACGCCGTTCACAGCAACGCTCTCGCCAAGCACAAGCTCATTCGAAAAGCCGCATTTTATCTCAATGGAAAGCGAGCTTCCGTTTCTTCTGACCTGCTCGACTTTTCCTGTCTCCTCAACAAGACCTGTAAACATTGCCGCCTCCTTTTTTCCCAATTGTCACGCTGAATTTATTTCAGCATCTTTTTTATGAATTCCGAATCAAAATGAACATGGATTGCTTCGCCGTTCCACGGCTCGCAATGACGATGTTTTCCGCGTTCGGAATGACGTGTTTTTGTCGTAATTACAAACAAGGCAAGTTTCCACGGATGGAAACTTAAAAGCCTTTCTATCCGCGAGAATCTGATTTTTCAGATTCTCGTCTGGACAGGATGTCCTCTATTTCAGCATCTTTTTTATAGATTCCGAAACGAGTTCGGAATGACGTGCTTTTATAACCTTATATTTCAAAAGAATGTCGTCCCCGAAAACCTGAATCTCAGGCTTTGAAAGGCGCACGCAGTCTGAAATCTCCGAGATTCCGCCACCGCGCACCGGCGAGAAGATTTTTTCTCCGTCGTTTCCGAAAATTTTCGGCGCGATGTAGACGTGAACCTCGTCAACGAGACTTTTTCCGTCCGAAAAGAAAAGCCCCGCGTTAAGACCGCCTCCGCTTTCAACGAGAACCGAGTCGATTCCGTTTTCTCCGAGCGTCTTTAAAATGTCTTCCAAGTCAAGATGACTGTTTTTCTCTTTTGCCTCGAAAAATTTCACGCCGATTTTTTCAAGAGCCGAACGGCGTTTTTTCGCGTTCTCATCAAGATTTTTCCGGCAGAAAATCCAGAGCGGAATTTGAGAAGCGGTTTTTGCAAGCCGACTTTCCGCAAAAAGCTTCACATTCGCGTCAACAATCACGCGGACAGGCTGCTTGAAGTCTCTTCCGTCAGGAGATTTTTCTTCAAGGCGAACGTTGAGCAGCGGGTCGTCAGCCTTCGCGGTCCTGATTCCGGCCATTACAGCTGCTACGCGCGCGCGCGTTCTGTGCACATTTTTCCGCGCAAGGTCGCCTGTAATCCACTTTGAGTTTCCCGCGCTTGTCGCAGTCTCGCCGTCGGCGGTCATCGCGTATTTTACGATGACATAAGGAATTTTTGATTTTATGTAATGAAAAAAGACAGAATTCAGGGCGTCGCACTCGTCTTTCATAAAGTCCTGAACAACCTCGATTCCGGCGTCTTTGAGAATTTTAACGCCTTTTCCGTCAACAAGAGGATTCGGGTCGAGGCTTCCAATCACGACTTTTCTGATTCCAGAGTCGATAATCGCCTGAGTGCAAGGCGGCTGCTTTCCGAAATGGCAACAAGGCTCGAGCGTCACGAAAATTTCCGCACCTTTAACGTCCACGCCGTTTTCGCGCGCATTTTTGAGAGCGTCGCGCTCCGCATGCAAGTCTCCATATTTGTGATGATAGCCTTCCGCGATGATTTTTCCGCCGCGCGCAATGACCGCGCCCACAAGCGGATTCGGATTTGTGAAGCCTTTTCCAAGCTCCGCAAGCTCAATCGCCCGCTTCATCGCCTGAGCCATAAATTCCCTGTCTTCCATGAAAATAGTTTTATATCAAACTATTTTTGATGTCAAGAGAAAGATTTTAGATAAGGAAGGAAGAATGACAGATTTCGTCACCCTGAATTTATTTCAGGGTCTGTAAATTTCCAGCAGACTCCGAAACCAAGCGAGAACGAATGTTCTCGAGTTCGGAATGACTAGCTTATGAACCGAAATGACTTGCTTTTGCGAACATTTTTATAGATTCCGAAACGAGTTCGGAATGACGAGCATTTTCGGCTGTTTTTCAGCCTTTTTACTCTTTCTTGCCTGTCAGCGCGAAGACAACCCAGCGCGCGATGTTCACTGCGTGGTCTCCAATGCGCTCGATGTATTTCGCAATCAGAAGATAGTCCATAATCTGGTCGCCTTTGTCGGTGCGGCGGATTTTCTCAATCAAGTCCTGCTTTATCGAATGGTAAAGGGAATCCACCGTGTCGTCAGCGGCAATCACGTTTTTTGCCTTGTCATAGTTGCGCTCGGTGAACGACTCAATGCAACCGTGAATCATCTTGATTGTCTCGCCTGTCATCTCGTCAAGCTCGCCCATCTTGCTGTATTTAAAATCCGGACCAAAGTCCGGCAGCTGAAGCACAAGGTCTGCAATGTCAACCGCGTGGTCGCCAATCCGCTCCATGTCGGTAATCATTTTCAGCGCGGCGGTGATAACGCGCAGGTCGCCTGCAACCGGCTGCTGCTGCAAGAGAATCTTCATGCACTGAGCCTCAATGTCGCGCTCCATGTCGTCAATCGCGTCGTCGTTCTGGCGGACGCTTTTCGCGGCTTCCCCGTCGCGCCCCATCAAAGTGAGCATCGTGCTTTCAATCGCAATCTCGACAGCCCGCCCCATCTGCACAATGCTCGCGTTAAGCCTTTCAAGCTGCTCCTCATATTTGTTTCTCATTTTTTCTCCCGTTTTCTGTCACCCTGAACTCGACCTCGTAAACGAGTTCGAGTTCAGAGTCTCTTTATAGATTCCGAATCAAGGAGGGCGGACAACCGCCCTACGCGCCCACTTCGTTGGTCGCTACCCACCGTGCGGGGACACCCCGCAACGCCCCCATAGACTGTTTCTAACAAGTCTCCGAGCAGCTATGCTGCAAAGACCGTACAGAAATTGCCCTGCGATGTTTGCGAAGCAAACTCGACTTTCAACGCCCTTTTTTCCTGTCATGCTGAATTTATTTCAGCATCTCTTTTATAGATTCTGAGACAAGCTCAGAATGACATGTTTCGTTCGAAATGACGCGCTTTTTTCATTTCCGAAAAATCAGCCGAATCTTCCGGTGATGTAGTCCTCTGTCTTTTTCTCGCGCGGAGTCGTGAAAATCTGGTCGGTCGTGCCTTCCTCAACGATTTTTCCGAGCAGGAAGAAAACCGTCCTGTCGCTGATTCTCACCGCCTGCTGCATATTGTGCGTGACAATCACAATCGTGTAGTTCTTCTTCAATTCAAGAACGCAGTCCTCAATCTTGCTCGTGGAAATCGGGTCAAGCGCGCTGGTCGGCTCGTCCATCAGGAGAATCTCAGGCTTTACCGCAAGGGCGCGCGCAATGCAGAGACGCTGCTGCTGGCCGCCCGAAAGCGCAAGCGCGGACTTTTTCAGGTTGTCTTTCAACTCGTCCCAGATTGCCGCGTTTTTAAGCGAAGTCTCCACAATCTCGTCAAGCTCGGCTTTCTTCGTGATTCCGTGGGTGCGAGGCCCGTAGGCGATGTTGTCGTAAATGCTCATCGGAAACGGATTCGGCTTCTGGAAGACCATTCCCACGTTTTTCCGCAGAAGATTCACGTCAATCTTGCGGTCAAGAATGTTCTTTCCGCCAATCTCAATCTCGCCTGTGATTCTGCAGCCCTCGACCATGTCGTTCATTCTGTTGATAGATTTGAGCAAAGTCGATTTTCCGCAGCCGCTCGGCCCGATAAAAGCCGTAATCTCGTTCTCCGGAATGTTCAGGCTTATATCGTGCAGAGCCTGAAATCCGCCGTAGAAAAGATTCAAGTTCTTTATTCTGATTTTCGATTTTATTTCTTCTTCCATTTTCCGTTTTCCTTTTTTTCAGTCACGCTGAATCCCAATCGTCATGCTGAACTCGTTTCAGCATCTATTTTGTAGATTCCGAATCCAAGCGAGAACGAATGTTCTCGAGTTCGGAATGACGCGCTTTTTCCCCGCGAGAACCCGCCGTCATTGCGGGGAGCAAAGCGACGAAGCAATCCGTTCAGAACCACAGCCGCCTCTGCAATCCAAAGCATTTTTTTTCATCACAAAAAAGCCGTCATGCTGAATTTAATTCAGCATCTCTTTTTATAGATTCCGAAATCGAGCAGTTTTCTGCTCGCCTTGAATTCGGAATGACTGGCTTTTTGCCCGACGCGCTTTTTATCCGAAATGTCCTCTATTTTTTTCCAATCTTTTTCGCCGCGAACCCCGCAGCGCCGTTAATAAAAATCACCGCGAGCAATAAAACAACTGCCGTGGCGAAAGCCTGGTTCGTGTGCAAGCCCTCCGAGCTTAAAACGTACATATGAACCGCGAGCGTCCTGCCCGAAGCGAAAAGCGACGACGGAATCTGCGCCACAGTTCCCGCCGTGTAAATCAGAGCCGCAGTCTCGCCCACAACGCGCCCGGCAGAAAGAATCACGCCGCTCAAGATTCCCGGAACCGCCGCCGGAAGCACAACCTTGAAAACCGTGCGGAGCTTTCCCGCGCCAAGCCCGAAGCTTCCCTCGCGGAACGAGTCAGGAACGGCGAGCAAAGCCTCCTCAGTCGTCCTCATAATCGTCGGAAGAATCATAACCGCCACCGTGCAACTTCCAGCCAAGAGCGAGTAGCCCCAGTGCAGAAATCCCACAAAAAGCAACATTCCGAAAAGCCCGTAAATAATCGAAGGAATTCCGGTCAAAGTCTCAGCGGTCAGCCGCACAATCGAGACAAACCGGTTTCCCTTCCGCGCATACTCGACAAGATAAACCGCCGCGCCGATTCCAAGCGGGCAGGCAATCAAAAGCGAGATAAGCGTCATCAGAAAAGTGTTCGCCAAAGCCGGCACAACAGAACAGTTCTCCGAAGTATAATGAAGCGAAAAAAGCGAAGGCGAAAGATAAGGCACGCCTTTTATCAGAATGTAGGCGAGCATAAAAGCGAGAATTCCGAGAGTCAAAGCCGCGCAGAAATAGACAAGCCCCCTCAAAATTCTGGATTTTGTCTTTTCGGGCGTTGCCTGCTTCGCAGGCCGGGCTTTCCGCCGTTCCGCTCTCGCTCCAGCCGCTTCCCTCGCTGCGCTCAAGTCCGCGGCCGCCTCCGGCGCGGCTACAATCCCTAACGCATTAGCGTTAGGTTGTGCGCATTTTGCGCACTTGTGAATAAAGAGTTTTCGTAAGAAAACTCGCAAAGCAAGCCAGCGGCTTGCAACAATCCCTAACGCGTCAGCTTTTAAAGTATTCGCACAAAAACTCATCATCTTCCTCTCTTTTTCACAAGATTGAACGCGAGATTTATAATCAGGATAAACACAAAGAGAACCACGCCCGTCGCAATCAGAGCCTCGCGGTGCAAGTCAGTAGCGTAGCCCATCTCAATTACAATGTTCGCGGTCAAAGTCCTGATTCCCTTCAAAAGCGAGCCTGTGAGACGCGCCTGGTTTCCCGCGACCATGATAACCGCCATCGTCTCGCCGATTGCACGCCCGATTCCCAAAATCACTCCAGCCATAATTCCGCTCTTTGCCGCCGGAAGAACCGTCCTGAAAACCGCGCGCTCGTGTGTCGCGCCCAAAGCCCGCGCGCCCTCGTAATACGAAGACGGAACAGCGTTCAGCGCGCTTTCAGAAACAGAGATTATCGTCGGAAGAATCATCATTCCAAGAAGAATTCCGGCAGTCAGAATCGAAGAGCCGTTTCCGCCGAAAACATCGCGCACAAAAGGAACAATCACCATAAGCCCGAAAAATCCGTAAACAACGCTTGGAATTCCCGCAAGAAGGTCAATCGCAGGCTTCAGGACTTTATGAAGCCGCTCCGGGCAGAAGCGCGAAAGAAAAACCGCCGTCAAAAGCCCGACCGGAACTCCGAAAACAACCGCGCACGCCGTAACGTAGAAACTTCCCACAATCATCGGGAAAATTCCGTAAAGGTCGCTCCCCGGCTTCCATTTTGTTCCGAGCAGAAAGTTGAACACTCCGATTTTGTGCATTGCAGGAATTCCGTTCGCAAAAAGAAATACGCAAATCATCACAACAGCGAAAACCGAGAATCCCGCCGCAAGCAGGAAAAGAAACTGAAAAAAACGCTCCTTCACCGCCGAGTTAAGTTTTATTCTCATACCCAAAAGTAAAATGAAAAAATGTGAAACTTTAGTTATAGAAATGTTAAATCAAGGTTAAAAGAGGAATATGGGACAAGGGACACGAGATGAGGGAAGAGGGAAACGGCGCGACGAAAACGCCATTCAAAGCGGAAAAGTCCGTCATTCCAAAAAAAAGAGTGTCATTCTGAACTCGTTTCAGAATCCATAAAAAAAAGCACGTCATTGCGAGCCGAAGGCGAAGCAATCCATCATCAATTTTTGTTTTTATGCCGCAATTTTGGACAAAGCACGTCATTCCGAACTCCGTTTCGGAATCTACAAAAAGAAAAACGCTTTGAATTGCAAAGGCGGTTGTAGTTTTGAATGGATTGCTTCGTCGCTTTGCTCCTCGCAATGACGGGAATGTTGATGTTCCTCGCAATGACGGAAATGCTGTTGTTCATCTCAATGACATCAACGCTGTCATTGAAAACTCGAGAACATTCGTTCTCGCCTGGATTCGGAATCTGTAAGAATAGATGTTGAATCCAAGCGACCTCGTAAACGAGTGCGGTAAAAACCGCGAGTTCAGCATGACAAAAAAACGCGCAACTAAAGCCGCTTATTTCCGCGCAATCAAAAATCCAGCGACGAGAGCGGTGAACGGAGCTGTGCTCGCAAGCCCGAAGCTTCCTGCAACCGTGTTTATAATCTCCGAGGCGACGAGATTGTTGTTCAGAATGTTATAGAGCGGAGTTCCCTGCGCCATGAAAGTCATCAAAAGCGCGATGCAAGTTCCGGAGTACGCGAGAAGAAGAGTCGTCGTCATCGTTCCCATCGCCGCGCGCGCGACTGCCAGCCCGGACTTTACCGCATTCCGCCTTGAAATCTCCGGGCAGTTTCTCACGACCTCGCTCACCGCGGAAGTGATGTCAACGCTCAAGTCCATTACAGAGCCGCTCGCCCCCACGCACACCGAAGCCATAAAAATCTGCGTCAAATTCAGATACTGATAGCCCGAGTACAAGAGAGCCTCCGAATTCGCCATGACCGCACCGTGGATATGGAACGCCCGCGTGCAGACAACGGACAAGACCGCCGCAAAGAAGATTCCGAGCATAGAGCCGAAAAACGCCGAGAAAAGCCTTCGGTCAAAGCCGTAGACAAGAGCCGTTATCGCGAATGTCAAGACAGCCACAACGACAAGCCCCACAAAAATCGGATTGAAGCCTTTCAGATAAAGCGGCACGAGAATCTTCCACAAGACAAGAACCGTAACCACAAACGACAGAACCGAGCGCAAGCCTGTGAATCCCGCAAAGACCACAAGAAAAGCCGCGAAAGCAAACGCAAGAATAAGCTCGCCGTGAAGCCGGTAATAGTCAATCAGATTCACGGAGATGATTTTGTCAGCCTCAGCAGAATTCTCATCATTCTCAAAATGAACAACGCACTGCGCAACGTCTCCCGGGTGAAAAATCTTGTCCTGCGAGAGAGAGCCGGTCAGAAGATTCCAGCCGTCCGCGCTTTCTCCCTTGAAGCGTCCGCTCAAAAACGTTACCCGGCAGACCTGCTGCCCCGACCTTATCAGGCCGGTGTCGATTATCGAAGAGTTGTCAACGCTCTCGACCCTCGCGCGGCACTTTACAGCGTCCCTAAACTGAACCGCGCCCTCGTAGCCCGTGGGAACTAAAAGAAGCACGCCAACCAAGATAAGCGTAAAGCCGAGAATCAGGAGATTTTTATGATTTTTTGATTTTGATGACAAAAACAATGGAACTGGATTCATAAGTGGAAATTTCTCAAATTGCCTGCGAAGCGACCGCTTGCCTGCGCGACTTGCATGGCGACAGCCGCGTTAGGGATAGTAGCGGGCGCGGAGCGCGTGCGCAACAATGCTTGCTTGCATTTTGCTGACCTTGTTGCTGCGCACCGTAGGCGAAAGCCGGAGCCGCGGATAGCCCGACCCCGCCGAACGGCGGGGGAACGCCCTTTTTCTATTTTTTCTGCTTTTTATTTTTTTCTACTCGACTTTTGTGATTTTCGCCATTTTGCGGTAGATGTCGGTGTTGTCGTAGTAGCCTGTGAACTCGTTCTGGCCGCAGCCGAGCGCGTAAACCGGAACTGGAAGGCCTGTGTGCGAGTTTGATGTCCAGCCGATTCCGCATTTAGCGTTCAAGATGTGCGTGATTGTGATTGTGAGCGGCTCGTAAGTTCCGTAGATGTCGTATTCCATTTGGTTTCGGCTCTTGTCGCCTTTTATTGTCTTTTCATACGCTGTCTTGATTCTGCTGAATTCGTAGTCGGTCAAAGAAAGCCCGCCGTCCTTGTCTTTTCCGCTTCCCGGCATTTTGAGTCCGAAGCATTTTTCAACGTCTTTCATCACATCTTCGAGCGAGGTCTGGTTTTTCTTGTAGTTCACGACATATTCGTCATCGAATTTCTGATATGAGACAGTCTGCTTGTCGAGCGTGCGGAAGAAAAGGTTGTAGTCCGTTCCTGCGTAGCCGATTGTGAGTCCGCCTGTCTCGTGGTCAGCAGTGACGAGAATCAGAGTCTCCTTCGGGTGAGCGTTGTAGAAAGCGATTGCCTCTTTTACAGCGTCTGAAAGCGCGAGAGTGTCGGCGATTGAGGACCGCGCATCGTTTGCGTGGCACGCCCAGTCGATTTTTCCGCCCTCGACCATCATAAAGAAGCCGTTCTTGTTGTCCAGAACCTCGATTCCTTTTTTGACGTAGTCGCGCAAAGCCCAGCGGGATGAAGAGCGGTCGTTGTCGTAAGGAAAAGCACCTGCGTCCGCAGTGTCCTCGTTGATTACAAGAGCCTTGTCTCCGTTCTTCAAACCTTTAGCGTCGTCCTGCTTGAAGCAGACTTTGTATCCGGCTTTCTCGGCAAGAGAATAAATTGACTCCTTGTCCTTTTTCTTGTCCTCCGGGTCCATAAGCGCGCCGCCTGCGAAATAGTCGAAGTCCGACTCGACAAGCTGCTTTCCAATCTCGTAGTTTGATTTTCTGCTCGCAACGTGAGCGTAAGTCGCCGCCGGAGTCGCGTGGTTGATGTTCACCGAAGAAATCACGCCGATTTTCCAGTTTTTCTGCGCGCGGAGCTTCTCTGCGATTGTCTCGTAGCGGATTTTCTTTGTGATGTCCACGCCGATTGAGCCTGAGTGAGTCTTGTGTCCTGTGAAGATTGATGTCGCTGTTGAGGCTGAGTCAGGCGCGAAAGATGTGGCGTCGTAAGTCTGAGCTGTTCCCACAACCGGAAACTCAAAAAAGCTGAGGCTTCCTGAAACTGGGGAATCCTTTGTGTCTCCTGATTCCTTTGTCTCCGCCACCGTTCCCAAAGCGTCCTTTCCGATAAAATAAGCCGCGCTCTGAATCTGCGGATAGCTCATTCCGTCGCCCACGAAAACAAAAACATATTTCGGCTTCCCTTTTCCGTCAGTGAGCCTTTCAATTCCCTGCGCGTGGGAAACGCCTGTGAGCGCCATTGAAGCCGCAAGTCCAAACGCCGCGGCCGCCTTGAAAACATTGATGACTGTTTCCTTTTTCATAATAAAAAATCCTCCAAACTTGCAAAAACTATAAAACGCGAATGTTAAGGATTCTGGAAAAGTCTGTTAGATTCTCGTTAGATTTGGGGATAGGAGATTTGATTTTAGGGAAGGTTTTGGAGATAAGAGAACAAGGGAAGCGGGACAAGGGACACGGAATGTGGAATAAAGGGGAAAAAAGCGGGAAAAGCCGAACAATGGGCAGGAGAAAAGGAACGCGAAATGCGGTTAGAGACGAGGAGACGCAAGCAAATGAAACTGTCAACAAAGCGAAAAAGCACACATCTTCGAGGAAAAACGTCATTCCGAACAAAAGCACGTCATTCCGAACTCGTTTCGGAATCCGCAAGAATAAAGGCAGAATCAAGCCAATCTCGTGAACAAAAACACGTCATTGCGAACCGCGGACGAAAGTCCGTGCGAAGCAATCCATTTCGTTCAAAAGGACTTTTCCAATGACGGCGTTGTTGAAAATGCCTGTCATTCCGAACTTGATTCGGAATCTGCATAAGAGACCCTGAAATAAATTCAGGGTGACGAAAAAGCAAGCTATACCATTCCGAAAATCCGCCGCGCGGCGGATTCATTCAAAACAATTATTCTCCGAAGCTCACGCCTAAAGATTTCGCCTCGAGAACCTCGTCGCCTAGAACGTCAACGGTCTTGAGCTTTCCTGCAACGTCTTTCAGAGGAACTGCGGTGATTTTTCCGTTCACAATCGCCGCCATCACTCCTGCTTTTCCGGTGAGGATATAGTCAACCGCCGCCGAGCCGAGCCTTGTGGCAAGGATTCTGTCTTCCGGGCAAGGAACGCCGCCGCGCTGTGTGTGTCCGGGAATCGTAACGCGGACGTCCTTTCCGCTCATCAGGCGGATTTGCGCCGCAATCTCAAACGAGACCGAAACGTTCTCGCGCTTTTTTCTCATCTCTTTTTTCGAGAGAAACTTGTCCTTCTCGCTCAGCGCGCCTTCCGCCGCAGTTATGATTGTAAAGTGCCTGCCCTCGCTTTCGCGCTCCTCTATCTTCTTGATGACTTCCTCGATTCTGTACGGAATTTCAGGAATCAGAATGATGTCGCTTCCGCCCGCGATTCCCGCGTTCAGTGCGAGATGTCCTGTCTTGTGCCCCATCACCTCGACGATGAATACACGCGAGTGGCTCGCAGCCGTCGTGTGGATATTGTCAATCGCCTCGGTCGCCACCTCAACCGCGCTCATAAAGCCGAATGTCATATCAGTCCCGAAAATGTCGTTGTCTATCGTCTTCGGAAGAGCAACAACGTTAAGGCCTTTCTCGCTGAGAAGATTCGCGGTCTTTATAGAGCCGTTTCCGCCAAGGACAACAAGGCAGTCAAGATTCAGCTTTTTGTAGTTCTCAATCATCGACTCCACCTTGTCCACGCCGTTCTCGCCCGGCTCGCCGATTTTCTTGAAAGGCTCGCGCGCAGTTCCGAGAATCGTGCCGCCGAGAGTGAGAATCCCGGAAAAGTCGTTCTTCTCCATTTTGCGGTATTTTCCGTAAATCAGCCCTTTGTAGCCGTCCTCAAAGCCGATAATGCTCGCGTCCCTGCACTTGTGAAAAAGAGCCTTCGCAAAGCCTCTCATCGCGGCGTTCAATGCCTGACAGTCGCCGCCGCTGGTCAAAATTCCTATGTTGAGTTTTCCCATTTTCTTCTCCAATAAAAGCCATCGGGAAATGCCGATTTCCGTTCTGGCTTTTTTAACGCAGCTAATAAGAAAGTTCGCAACGCAAACTTGTAGATAAAAACTTTTCTGCTTTTATGCTTTTCAACAAAGCTTTTTTTTCAGTCTCCTAAAATTCTTTTGAATCTTAAATCCGGAAAAAATTAAAATCCGATAAAGATTTTAAAATCCGGCAAAGATTTAAAATTCGCCAAGAATTTTAAATTCGCAAGAAATTTAAATCCTTAAAAACTAAAATCTTGCAGAATGATTTTCAGTCTTCAGATTTCAGGATTTCCTATTTTCCGTTTCCGCGCGCCGCCCTGTACGCTTCCTCAAAGAAGAATTCCTGCGAGTTGAAATTCTCGCCGCCGTCAGAGCTTCTGCGCGCGTAAGTTCCGTCATTCTGCAAAATCCGCCCTTTTTCGGTGTCGCTCATTACAAGGTCAAAAATATGTCGCACCCGGCTGCGCAGAGCTTTGTCCAGAATCGGAACGCCAACTTCAACGCGACGCTCCATGTTGCGCGTCATAAAGTCAGCAGAGCCGATGAAGATTTTCTCCCCGGCTTCGTCATTTCCGCTTCCGAAAATGTAGATTCTCGAGTGCTCAAGAAAACGCCCCACAATGCTCACGATTTTTATGCTGTCGGTTTTTCCCTCGATTCCGGGAACAAGGCAGCAGATTCCGCGCACGCACATTTCGATTTTCACGCCTGCCCCGCTCGCCTCAATCAGCTTGTCGATGATTTTCTTGTCGGTGAGCGAGTTTATCTTGATTCCGATGTAGGATTCTTTCCCGCTTCTTGCCTTCTGAATCTCGCCGTCTATCAGGCTGATGATTCTGCTCTGGAAGCACTTCGGAGCAACAAGAAGGTCGCCGCAGCTTCCGTTCTCCACAGTCTCGCCAAGCAGGAATTTCTTGAAGACCTCAGCCGCGTCCTCGCCGATTTTCTTGTCCGCTGTAATCAGGCTAAAGTCCGTGTAAAGCTCGGAAGTCTTCTCGTTGTAGTTTCCTGTCCCAATCTGGGTGATGTATGAAAGCCCGTCAGAAGTGTGCCTCGTCAAAAGGCAGATTTTTGAATGAACCTTGTACTCGCCAAGCCCGTAAAGAACCGTGCAGCCCGCATCCTCGAGCGTTCGCGACACATCGATGTTGTTCGCCTCGTCAAAGCGCGCGCGAAGCTCAATCAGAACAACAACCTCCTTTCCGTTCTCCGCAGCCTCAACCAGAGCGTCAACAATCTTGCTCTTGTCCGCCACGCGGTAAAGCGTGATTTTTATCGAGAAAACGGACTTGTCGTTCGCCGCCTCGTGCAGAAGGCTTATGAAAGGCGACATGCTCTCAAAAGGATAAAAAAGAAGCGCGTCCTTTTTTTCTATCTGAGGAATAATCTTCTTTCTCAAAGAGATGTCGGAGCTTGCCCTAGGAGAGCGTTTTTTGTAGAAAAGGGAAGTTTTTCCGCGCAGAAAGTCGCGCACAGAAAAAAGGAATTTCAGGTCGAGCGGAGTCTGCGTCTCCACAACCGCCTCAGACGGAATCTTTATATAGCGTTCAAGCTCCTCTTTCGCTTCCATGCTCAAAGTCCTGCTAAGCTCAAGCCGGACAGGATCCATCCGCTTTCTTAGCTTTATCAAGTCCGCCATGAAATTCCTGTAGTCGATGTCCTCGTCTGCCGCGTCGTTCTCGTCAATGTCCGCGTTTCGTGTGACACGCACAAGAGACTTCTCGCGAACGAGATAATGAGGAAAAAGCTTCTTCACAAAATGGAGAATCAGCTCCTCGCAGAGCATAAAATTCCCCGCGCGCGACGGAATCTCAATCAGCCGCTTGAACACGGAAGCCGCGCAGGAGACGATTCCAATCTTGTTCTTGCCCTTCTCGCTCGTCAGAAAAACAGCCGCGTAAAGCTCCTTGTTCGCAAGAAACGGAAAAGGCTGCTGCTTTCCAACGATAATCGGGCTTAAAAAAGGCGCAATCTCAGCGTCAAAATATTTCTCGAGGATTTTTCCCTCGTCGTCTGAAAGCCTTTTGAAATTTATAAGTCGAACGCCCTGCCGCTCAAGCTCGCCCATAAGCTGCTCGTAGATAAGCGACTTCTTCTTTTCAAGCAACTTAACGCGCTCAAGAATCGCATGAATCTGCTCGCTCGGCCTCATGTTCGTCTTGTTGTCAGCCGCGCTGTCTCCGTTCTCCTCCTGCATGCGAAGAGACCCCACCCGCACCATAAAAAACTCGTCAAGATTCGTCTGATAAATCGAAGCGAAAACCGGCCGCTCAGCAAGCGGCACGCCGGAATTTCCAGCTTCGTCCAAAACACGCTCATTAAAAGAAAGCCACGAAAGCTCGCGGTTCATAAAACAGTTCTCTTCCTGCATAATGAAAGTGTAGAGCGAAGATGTTAAAAGCCTGTTCGGCGGAAGTTAAAAGAAAGTTAAATATAGGACATCCTGTCCAGACGAGAATCTTAAAAAATAAGATTCTCGCAAATAAAATGGCTTTTAAGTTTCCATCCGTGGAAACTCGGCATATATACCACATGACAGTGTGCATCATTGCAAAAGGGACAAGGGACACGGATGGAGGGATGAGGGAAACGAAGCTGAAAGACTGACGAAGTTTATGCGAAAACGCGGTAAAAGACGCGTCATTGCGAGCAGCGGACAAAGTCCGAGCGAAGCAATCCATTCCGAACTCGAGAACATTTGTTCTCGCTTGGTTTCGGAATCTGCAAGAATAGAAGCAGAATCAGGGCGAACGAGACCGTCAGCAAAACGAATAAAAGCACGTCATTGCGAACAAAAGCAAGTCATTCCTAACTTGAGAACATTTGTTCTCGCTTGGTTTCAGAATCTGCAAAAATAGATGCTGAAATCGAGCAGTTTTCTGCTCGCCTTAAATTCAGCATGACAGAAATCCATGAAAACTCGTCATTGCGAGCCACGGACAAAGTCCGTGCGAAGCAATCCATTTTTCTCTAAAGCAAGCTGTTTCCCGCAGATGTTTCCTTTATCAGATTGCTTCGTCGTTTCGCTCCTCTCAATGACGGAAGCACTGTTGTCCATTCATCTTAATAACGGCAAATCAAACGTTTTCAGCCTAGAAAAGCCCGAGCCGCTTTATGAGATACGGCAAAGCCTTCTCAAATTTCACGCCGTACCAGTGCTCCTTGTCTCCCAAAGTCGCCTTCATGCTCTCCACAACAAAATCCGCCGCAACAGCAGCCGCCTCCAGAAGATTTTTTCCGTTGAGAACCGCGCCTGCGAACGCGCTGGCAAAAGCGTCTCCTGTTCCGTGGCACGAGGCCGGAAGCCGCTCTGTAAAGTAATAGTCCGCGCGCTTTCCGTCATAGACAGCCGCTCCAAGCCTGCCTTTCTCAAGGCTCACGCCGGTCAAGACAATGTTCTTCGCGCCAAGCCCGTGCAGGTCTTTTAGAAGACTTTCGATATACGCCTTGTCATAGTCGTCTCCGTTCAGATTGTCGCCGGGATATTTTTTCCCGAGAAGAAGAGCCGCCTCAGTGATGTTCGGCAAGATGTAGTCCGCGTTTCTGCAAAGTTTCGCCATCTCAGACGGAAAATCAGAGTCAAATCCCGGATAAAGCGCGCCGTTGTCAGCCATAACCGGGTCAACAATCCTGATTGCGCCCGGCCGCGCAGTCTTCTCCATAATCTCGAGAATGTGCGGAATCTGCGTTTTTGTGACATATCCTGTATAGAACGCGCTGAAATCGATTTTCTCCTTTTTCCACCGCTCCAGGATTTCCGGCATGTCGCCTGTAAGGTCACGGAAAGTCCAGCCAGAAAATCCGTTCGCCGTATGGTTTGAAAGAACCGAGCTTGGAAGAACCGCCGTCTCGATTCCGCAGGCAGAAATCACCGGAAGCGCGACTGTAAGCGAGCACTGCCCCACGCAAGAGATGTCCTGAATTGTAAGAAGCCTTTTGTCCATTTTTTCCTCCGAAAAACCAAAAATTAGATAGAAAAACTTTACAAAGAATCTGGATATACAAGTAGATTCATTTTTATTCAAACAACGTAATATCAGATTAGAGATTGAGGCGATTAAAAAAACTCGCCATTTCGAACAAAAACAAGTCATTCCGAACTCGAGAACATTTGTTCTCGCTTGGTTTCAGAATCTGCAAAAAGAAAGCTTGTCATTCCGAACTTGTTTCGGAATCTATAAAAAAGATGCTGAAATCGAGCAGTTTTCTGCTCGCCTTAAATTCAGCATGACAGAAATCGCGTCATTGCGAGCCACGGGATAAACCACGGACAGAGTCCGTGCGAAGCAATCCATTTTTCTCTAAAGCAAACTGTTTCCCGCAGAGATTCTCATTTTGCTAGATTGCTTCGTCGCTTCGCTACTCGCAATGACGATGTTGTTGTCCATTCATCGCAATGACAGAAACGCGATTGTTCATCTTAATGACGGCAAATCAAAAAAACTTCCGCGCGCTCGCCAGCGTCATTTATGAGAAAACTCAAATTGATTTTTGCTGACCTAACGCAATTTCTTCCAATGAAAATTTAGAAATTGCCTGCCCAACGCAATTTCTAAGAAAATGCAAATTAACTTTTATAGATAATTCTTACTTTCTTGAAAAATGCAAATGTTTATTCGCCGGCAAAACGCTTTTTCACCGAATTTACATTTGCTCACGCCCCGACCTGAAGCTATTTCTGAGAAAATGCAAATATTAACGGCACAAAAACGCGTTTTTTCAATCAAAACACAAAAAAATCCGCCGAGCTTTTCACCCGGCGGATTTCATCTCTTTTATTTTACTTGCGGCACACCCGCGCCGCTTTCAATTTCTTTTTTACTTTACGATTTCCTTCCACTTTACGACTTCGCCGGTGAAGATTTTCTCGACCTGCGCGCTTGAAATGTTCGCAAGAGGGTTCGCGTTGTTCACAACCACTGCGATTCCGTCCATCGCGATTACAGTTCCCTTAACGCCCTGCGCAGTCTCTGAAGATTTAAGCTCGCGGCTAGCGATTCCGATGTCGCAAGTTCCGTTGATTGCGTTTGTAACGCCTGTTGTGGAGTCAGAAGTCTGAAGCTCGATTTTAACGTTCGGGTTCACGCTCTTGTAAGCCTCAATCAGCTTTTCCATTACAGGAGAAACCGAGCTTGAGCCTGAAACAACGACTTTTCCGCCTGCAAGAGACGAAGTGTAAGCTCCGCCAGAAACCTTGATGTACTTGTTCTTCTCGATTATGTCCTGCCCGTTGTCGCTCATGATGAAATCCAAGAAATCCTGAGCCGCAGCTGAAAGATTTTCCTTTACCGCAACGTTGAAAGGACGAGCAATCTTGTAAGTTCCGTTCGAGATGTTCGCGACAGTCGCCGCCGCTCCGTCAACATTCAAAGCCTTTACCGAGCTGTTGAGCGAGCCGAGCGAGATGTAGCCGATTGCGTACTGGTTCTGCGAGACAGTCGTCATCATTACCGCTGTGGAGTTTGTGATTGCCGCCTCGTCCGTGGTGTAGTCAACTTTCTTTCCCTGCGCGTTCTTCTTCTCGATTCCGAAAAGCTCGATGAAAGCCCCGCGTGTTCCGCTTCCTTCCTCGCGGCTGATTACGCTGATTGATTCCTTCTTGTTCCATTTTTTTCCTGCGGCAAAGCAGCCAGTTCCCGCCGCCAAAACCATAGCCGCAACAGCAGCCTTCTTCAAATTGATTCTCATTTTTTTCTCCTTAGTGCGGTAAAATGCAATTTGCCGTTTTTCCGGCCGTCCTTCCGCGCTCAAATCTTGAAAAAAATGTACCGCCGCAATGTAAAATCAAAAAGAAAGAGATGTAAAATCACGGTTAAGTTTTTATTCCGCCCGCGCACGTCATTGCGAGGAGCGCGAGCGACGAAGCAATCCACTAAAAATTCATTCGCCAAATCAAAAAGTCAAAAACATTAAAAAAATCAGAACGGACATTTCCAAGAGCATTTAATATTCAAAAAATGCGCTCTGCCCTCTCGGGCAGCATCAAAAACAAGCCCGGCCGTTCCGGGGTTCCGCTAACGCTCATTGCGCCGCTTCGCGCCAGCGCGCTCCGCTCTGCAACGGCTCCGCCGCCCCTACAGCCCGGCGTAACATAAAATAAAGCGCGCACCATTGAAAAACGTTTCTGCCCGCGTCCATCATTGCAACAGTTCCAAACCCGCCCGTCATTGCGAGCGAAACGAAGCAATCCATTTCAATCGCGTTCGTCATTGCGAGCCGCGGACGAAAGTCCGTGCGAAGCAATCCACAACTTTCAAAAACGCATAAGCCGCGCAAAAAATCTTATTTTCCGCCGTTCGTGCCAGAACCGCTTTCCGCGCCGCTATCATCAGAATCTTCGCCGAAATCCTCATTCTCATCTTCGCTTCCGTCGGAGTCATCATCTTCAAAATCGTCAGATTCTTCCGCCTCGTCATCTTCATCATCGTCATAAAATTCAGAGAGAATCTCCTCAAGCTGGCTGAATTCCGCCTGAGTCTCCTTGAAGCGTTTCCCGTCGCGGCCGTCAACAACAAAAATGTCCGCGTAGTTTTCAAGGCAGTCGAGCGCGAAAAGAAAATCCTCCTCGCCGAGATAGTAAAGGTCAAGCACGCAATGCACTTTCGGGAGAATCTTCTCGAGCCGCCAAAGCGCGCCCTTGTACTCCGCCGCAATCCGCAAGTTGAGAGCGTCAGTCCGCGTTGCGTCTGAAAGCTCCTCTGCAATCTGATTCTTTATCTTCAAAAATGATTTTTCCAAAAGCTCGTCGTTTGTCATAACGCCATTATAATGAAAGTCAGGAAAAAAACGCACGTCATTCCGAATTTAAAGGCGAGCAGAAAATCTTCTCGAATTCGGAATCTATTTTATAAACGTGCTGTCCAGTCATTCCTAAGTCGTTTCGGAATCTATAAAAAATAGATGCTGAAATAAATTCAGCATGACAGGCGTGCGTCATTGCGAGCCACGGACGAAAGTCCGTGCGAAGCAATCCATTTTTCTCTAAAGCAAAACGTTTCCCGCGGAAATTTTTCTTTTATCAGATTGCTTCGTCGCTTCGCTCCTCGCAATGACGATGTTGTTGTCCATTCAGGAAAAAAATGCACGCCATTCCGAACTCGTTTCGGAATCTGCAAAAAATAGATGCTGAAACAAGTTCAGCATGACAACAAATAATGCGTCATTCCGCAAAATCTCCTTTAAAACAAAAAAGGCTTCCAATTAAGGAAGCCGTCTTTCTTCATTCTTAGCCTTTCACAAAGCTGTAGATAAGCTGCTCGCCGTAAAAATGGTCAACAGACATCAGCCTCCAGCCGGTGCTCAGCATCTCGTTGTATTTCTCGTCCGAGATATTCTCGAGCTGCATCACGAATTCATTCATCATAAGTTACTCCTCCCACTTACAATCGCCCTTGATAACTTTTTAAGAATGAACTTTTTTAATGTAACAATTATCACATACGAAAATCAGGAAATCAACAAGAAAAATTGCTTTTGAAAATAAAAATTCGCCTGTCTATCTCATTTCTTTTGCGAAAGATGAGCCGAGATTTATTTTTCGCAAAGAAAAAAAGATGTGGTATAATCAATCTAAGAAGATTTCAATTAAAAAATGTCGAGGTAATAAATGAAAAAGAGCGTATTCCTGATTCTGATTGCGTCGTCGCTTGCTTTTTTCTCGTGCAAGGAAAAGCAGAGCGCGGAAAAGCCCTTGACCTTGCTTATGGCGGAGCTTAATCCGCCAGAATCGCTAATCGGGCAGGTTGACCAGGCTTTCGCGGAAAAGGTCGCGGAGCTTTCAGACGGAAGAATCACGATAAATCTCCAGTGCTCAGGAATCCTGGGCGACGAGTCAAAAATCATGGAGATGATTGTAAAGCCCGACAGCTCAATCCAGCTCGCGCGCGTCTCGGCGAGCCTCGCAAGCTACGGCGGCGAAAAATCAAAGCTGATTACAATTCCATACACTTTCTCAAATTCAGAGCATTTCTGGAAATTCGCGGACTCAAACATCGCGGACGAGATTCTCGACGAGCCTTACGAGAAAGGGCTTGGCGTGCGCGGTCTTTTCTACGCCGAGGAAGGATTCCGCCACTTCTTCTCTGTCTCAAAAATCAGCTCGATAGAAGACATGGAAGGAAAGCGGACAAGGACATCAAACTCAAAGACTTTGCAGAATCTGATTCAGGCATTGAAGACGACTCCTGTAACAGTTCCGTTCGCGGACCTTTACGCGTCTCTCCAGACCGGCCAGACAGAAGTCGCGGACCAGCCGCTCTCAAACTACTACTCAAACGGATTCCACGTTGTCGCGCCATACATAATCCTTGACGGCCATATGCTCGGAGCGGTTCAGGTTCTCATAAACTCAAAATGCTGGGACTCGCTCTCGGAAAGCCAGCAGCAAATCTTAAAAGAAGCTGGCAGGCACGCAACGCACTTCTGCAGAAGAATCGTGGAGCGGAACGAAGAGGAAATCATCAAGAAGCTTGAAAACGAGGGCGTCAAAATCACAAAAGTCAGCGACATCTCGCCGTGGAGAAACGCCTGCGAGGAGATGATAAAAGACTCGTCGAAAAATTTCCCGGAGCTTTACGAGAAAATCGTAAATCTCGACAAATAAAGCGGAATAAAAAGCAGCTTGAAAAGCAAATTCAGGCAGAACCAAAAAGAAAAGCCGGTTTTTGTTTTTAAAATGGCAAAATGCACACAAAATCTGAAAGCAAAATCAAGAATCCGAAATGAAAATCCGGTTCTGAAAGATTCCAACGACGCTTTATGATTTTTTTCCTAAAAAAGTTCATTCAAGATAGGCTGACGAAATTCTTCCAGCAGCTTCCAAATCCGTCCGCAGAATCTCAAAAATTGCCCGAATCAAAAAAATCCGCCCGCTTGTCAAAATCCTTGAAATCACTGAATTTTCCAAAAATCTCAGCTTCCTTTGCGCATCCTGTAAATCTGGTTCAAGAGCTGCGTCCTCGAGTTCACGCCGGCCTTGTTGAAAATGTTGTAGACGTGCTTTTTAACCGTGGAAATGCTCACGCAAAGCCCGTCGCAGATTTCGGCGTTGCTTTTTCCGTCGGCAATCAGCCTGAGAATCTCAGCCTCGCGGTGGGAAAGCGCGAAGTCCGAGACAGCGTTCTCAAAGCACCGCGCCACCGGAAATTCAGGATTCGTGCTTTCAATCGCGCTGCGCGCCATGTTCGAGATGTGCTTCCTGAAAATCTCGAGAATGTATTTTTCCTTCGCAGAAAATTCCGAAAGATTCTCCGCCCGGCACAAGAAGAGGAATCCCTCCAGCTTTTCCCCGGAGAAAACAGGAACGGCAGCGCAAAAACGCGTTTTTCCATTTTTCCCGTCATTATCATCAAAAGTCAAAGATTTTTTTCCAGACAAAACCGCGCCTCGGATTCTCTCCTGAAAAGAAGAAAATCCTGAATCGGACTTGAATCCGCAAAATCCAAAAGAAGACTTCAAAAAATCGCCGGAATCCGGGCAAGAAAAATCAGAATCCGAAAAATCAAGGAAAAAAGGCTGAGTCAAATCTTTCAAATTTCCAGAAATTTTTAGAAAATTTCTTTCAGAAGATTCCGTCTCATAAAAAGAATTCTTTCCGGCCTGAAATCCTGAAAAACGAAAACATTCCAGAACCGCCGCCGCAGAATCCTTTTCAAAGCCTGAAAACGCGGAAGAATCAAGGCAGGGCTTTCCGTCAGAATCAAAAAGAGCGAAAAATCCGCGCGAGAAAGGGACTGCCCCGCCCACTCCGCAGAGAATCGCCCTGGAAAGAGCCGCCGCGCCGCGCACTGAGTACAGCTCCAGAAGAATATTGTTGATTTTGTTCCAGTCTTTCTCATCAAGCATTTCCGAAAAGCCTCCTTCCTGATTTAAACAAAAAAAGACGCCTGAAAATGCCGTAAAGCCTTCCAAGCGTCTTTGCAAAGCCCATTATAAACCAGAAAAGCAAAAAACGAAAAGACACAGAACTTTAGTTTTATGAAACTTTGGTTCTATTTTTTTTTGAAGCCGAGCAAGCGGTTATAAATTTCAAGACCTCAAAAAGAAAAGAGATAAAAATTTCCGGGAGCAAAGCAGAAATCAGTATTCGGTCGAGTTTCCGTCGCTGTAGTCGTCGTCCTCGACAATGTCTTCCTCGCCCTCATCGTCATCGGAGAAATTCTCCTTCTCGGCGAAATAACGCTTCACAATCCGGACAGCCTCGTCCTTCTCAAGGTCGAACTCGTCCATAATCTCGCGCGCGATGTCGCTTTTCGAGAAATCCTCCTTCTCGAGAGCCTTTATGTAGGAAACGTAATAGTCAAAATCGTCCAGGTCGTCATCCTTGATTCCCGCCTGCAAACCAGAAAATCCGTCAGTCTCGTCGTCGTCAAACATCAAAAATCCCCTTGAAGCTCTCTTCCGCAAAAAGGATAGCACATTTTCAGCCGAATGAGAAACGAGGAAAACGCGTCGAAAGCTTGGACTCCTGTAATTTTTTGATGGACTTTTATAATCTTCGCCCGCCTTTCCATGCTTTTCCCGCGAAATTTTGGCGGCACACGGACTTTAACTCTTGGACTTTTATAACATTTCTATGGACTTTTATAATTTTTTGGACGGCGGAAAACGCTTTTTCGGGCAAAAACCGCCAGAAAAAGTGAAATTCCGCGCTGAAAAAGGCGAATTCAAGGCATTTTCAGCCCCAAAAAAGCGGAAAAAACGGCTTTCAGCAGAAGCCCGCGTTTTCTATGGAGTCTTATAATTTTTCGAGCGAAACGGCTGAATTTCTATGGACTTTTATAATACTTGATGGACTTTTATAATCTTTAAGTCTATAATTTCCCAAACTGTGGAAAACTCAGGGCTGTGGAAAACTCGAATTTGGACTTTTATAATCTTTCGCTGGACTTTTATAATCTTCGAGTCTCCTAATTCCTTGCATTGCAAGACTTTACAGAGCCGTAAAATTTAAAAATTTAAATATATTTAAAAAGGAGACTGAAATGAGGAAAAAATCGCTGATTATCAAGAGTTTTCCACAGCAGCTAAAAATTCCGAACAACTTCCTCAGAGCAAGCTACAAATGCTCGGCGACAACGCAGAGAATGTATTTCTACTCGATTTTCAAGTATCTCTCATCGAAAGAGAGCCAGAATTCAGTCTCGTTCACTTTTTCAGACTTCTACACAGACCTGAACTTAAGCGACGGGCAGAAGACAAGACATCTCATAAAAGAGTCGGCGAACGAAATTCTCGACATGAAGATGGTCCTTGAGGATAACGAGCAGAAATACGAGCTTATAAACGTCTTCCAGTCGGCAAAATGCGTGTTCACGGAGACGACATTCACCTTCAAGTTCACGGAGGACATGAAAATCTTCCTTGACGAGCTGAAAGAAATCGGATTCTCGCTTTTTGAGATAAACGACCTCGGAAAGCTCAAGTCGTTCTACGCGCTCCGCTACTATCTGATTGCGCTTTCCTACCGCGGATTCAAGGGAAAAAAGGGGAATCTTAAAAATTCATGGTTTTTTGACTATTCTGTCGAGGAGCTGAGGAGAGTTTTCGATATTCAGGACGACGAGTATTCTCAAATGGGGCCTTTCAAGAACATTGTGATTGAGCTTCCATTAAAAGAACTGAACGAGAAAAATCTCGGAATCCAGATTTTCTGCACGCCGCAGAAAAAGGGAAGAAAAATTGTCGGCTTCCATTTCGACTGTATCGATGCGACAAATCTCAACAGGATTTCTGAAACCGGAAATCTCTTTATTGAGAACAATTCTGACTCGAAAATCGAAGATGACGATACTTCGTCAAAGTCGAAGGCAGACCTTCAGATGGAGGCGGTGCAGATTATCGCGAAGAATCCGCTGCGTTACGCCGAGCTTCTCGAGGAGGAAAGCCGCAATCCAGAGCTTTTCGGGCTTTCCCCGGAGCTTAACGCCGTTGTGCGCCTGAAAGCCGAGCTAGAGAAAGCCGCCGCCGCTTCTTCCGCCCCCACTGATTCTTCCTTATGACTATTTTGTGACTCCGCCTTTTGAGAGCCTGATGTTCCCTTTCTCCACTTCCGCTTTAAGATACTCGACCGCGGTCTCGATTCCCTGCGTCATCGTGAGGTCGTGCTTCAGGAAGAACATCTTCCAGTCCTTTTTTGTCGTCTCCCTTATGCTGATGTTCACAAGGATTTTCTTAATTTCCTTTTCCGCGCTTTCAGTTTCTGCTGCGCCGTTTTCATCTGATTCAGAAGTCTGGTTCTGCACCTGGACTTGAACTGCCGCTTTCTTTTCGGAATCGGAATTTCCCTGAGTATTGAGATTTTGATTTTCTGCGTTCTGGGACGAAATTATTTCAGCTTTGTTTTCTGTCTGATTTTTCTCCGACTTTGACATCTCTTCTTCAAGCTTCGCCTTTCCGAGAATCGCCATCACCGGGTTTTCCTCGTCATACTGACCGAAATTCTTAGCCATTTATGAACTCCTTGATGAAATTCGCGTAGTCAATCGCGACGTTCGCCTTGCTGTCGTAGTCGAAGATGTTTTTTCGCGCGAGCTGCGACTCCTGAACCGCCACCGCATCCCGGATTTTTGTCTCGAACACTTTTGTGTTGAAGATTTTCGCGAAGTCCTCGAATTTGCTGTTCATATGCTGGGCAAGCCCCGCTCGCGCCTTGTAGCGCACAATCAGAATTCCGGCGATTTCAAGATTTTCGTTCACGTCCCTGATTCCTCTGATTGTCTCGGCGAG
Source organism: Treponema sp. (assembly GCA_034088785.1). Taxonomy (GTDB): domain Bacteria; phylum Spirochaetota; class Spirochaetia; order Treponematales; family Treponemataceae; genus Treponema_D. Next base: position 6,710 of record JAXDVS010000034.1, on the reverse strand, counting down.
AGACTCCGCGCCCTGCATCGAGAATGAGTCCGCCTGCACCGGGATTATCACCGAGCTGCTTGCCACAAGCGCGTTTGTCGTTAGCGGCGAGAGGGCCGGCGGCGTGTCGATTATCACGTAGTCGTAATCGTCTTTTACTTCCTTCAGAATATTTTTCAGCTTGAAGACCTGGTCAATCGCGCTCAGCTCCTGCATGACGTTGTTCAGGCTCTTGTCCGACTGCACGAAGTCGCCCGAGTCTGTTTTCTGCACCGCGTCTTTCAGTGGAATCTCGTTCTTGAAGACATTTTTTACCGACGGCTTTGACGTGTCCGCCTTGAAGCAGTACGACAGGTTGCACTGCGGGTCAATGTCGATACCGAGCGTCTTTTTTCCCATTTTGTGAAGCCCTGCGAAAAGCGAGCTTGCGGTTGTCGTTTTTCCGACCCCGCCTTTTTGATTTGTGACCGTTATGATTTTCATCAAGAACCTCGTGAAATTTTGATAAAAAAATAAAGAAATCTATAAATAAAGATAATATCTTTATTTAAATAAAAAGTAAAGAAAAGATAAATAAAAAAGAAATAAAAATTAAAGAAAGAAATAAACAAAGATATAAATAAACAAAGATATAAATAAAAATTAAATAATAAATAAATAAAATTTGTATAAAAAATAAAGAAAAATAAGCACGCACGAGGATTGACGTAGACGCGTCCAAAATAAAAATTGATGATATGACACGTTCGAGGTGAAAACGTCTCGTCTGCGCCGATTTTTGGCTTTTGAAATTTTTATGGAAATTTGTGGAATTTTGTCTTTTTCTGCGCGGAATTTTTTCGTTCTTTTATGAAGAATTTTTGGAAATTTTTTGATAAAAAAGCTGATGAAATTTTGACGTTTTTCCGCTTGGAATCCGCGAAAAAAAATTGCCCTGAATTTTATTTCAGGGCGGCGATAATTTTTTGATTTTTTTTGCTTCTCGCTTTTCGGTCTGAAAGATTTTCTTCTATCAAATATCCGAATATCACGAATCTTAAAACTTCTGAAAAGCGAAAAATATATTTCTCGCCTTTCGTTTTTCCTTTCCAAAAATATCTTAAAGAACAGCTTTAAGGAACTGCTGGAGACGCTCGGATTTCGGATTCTCGAAAATCTCTTTCGGAGTTCCCTGCTCGGCGACTTTTCCGCCGTCCATGAAGAGAACCCTTGTCGCGACCTCGCGTGCGAAACCCATCTCGTGGGTGACGCAAATCATCGTCATTCCCTCGCCTGCGAGCTGCTTCATAAGGCTCAGAACCTCGCCGACCATTTCCGGGTCGAGCGCGCTTGTCGGCTCGTCAAAAAGGATAATGTCGGGATTCATCATTATCGAGCGCGCAATCGCGATTCTCTGCTGCTGGCCGCCCGAAAGACTTGCCGGGTAGGATTCCGCCTTGTCGGGAAGCCCGATTCTCTCGAGAAGCTTTTTTGCCTTTTCCTCTGCCTCTTTCTCGCTCATGATTTTCAGCGTGACAGGCGCGAGCGTGAGGTTTTGGAGAACAGTCTTGTGCGGAAAAAGGTTGAAGTGCTGGAAGACCATGCTCATCTTCTGGCGGATTTTGTTGATGTCGGTTTTCTTGTCGGTGATGTCTGTTCCCTCGAAGAGGATTGAGCCTGATGTCGGAGTCTCGAGCAGGTTCAGGCAGCGCAGGAATGTGGATTTTCCGCCGCCGCTCGGCCCGATAATTACGATTTTCTCGCCTTTCTCTATTTTCTCGCTGATTCCGTTAAGGACTGTGAGGCTTCCGAATTTCTTTGTGAGGTTTTTGATTTCTATCATTTTTTCTTTCTCCACGGTAAGAAAATGCTACGCCAGACGCGCAGGGCTTGTTCCGTCAGGAATGAGCGCGAGCGAACCCGGAGCGGCTGGGCTTGTTTTTAAGCATCGGGTGATGTCCGCGGGCTTTTTCTGCTCCCGGAAATCTCCGTTCTGATTTTTCTTTCTTTTCTATATTTTTTGATTCTTTTTGCGTTCCGTTTTTTTAATTTTCTGGATTTTGATTTTGTCCGTTTTTGTCGGATTTTTTTCAGATTTTCTGGATTTTGTTCCGCCGGAAAGCGTTTTTCAGCTTGCGCCGTTCTCATTGCGCCTGTCGGACTTTGCGAGCCTTGACTCGAGCTTTGAGAAGAGCTTTGTGAGTCCCACCGTCAAAATAAGGTAAATGAGCGCGCACGAGAGGAGCGGAATCCACGCGTTGTATGAGGCGTTTCGTATGTTGTCGCAGGCTTTCTGCAGGTCGACGACCGCGATGAAGCTTGCCACTGATGTCTCTTTTATGAGCGTTATGAATTCTGATGTGAAAGTCGGGAGAATCGTCCTGAACGCCTGAGGAAGAATGATTTTCCACATTGTCTGAGACCAGCTAAGACCGAGCGAGCGTCCGGCCTCCATCTGCCCGTAGTCCACGCTTTGGATTCCCGAGCGGAAAATCTCCGTGCAGTACGCGCCCGAGTTTATTCCGAACGAGATTATCGCGACAAGGACTGTGTTCCGCACGCCGAGCGGCGAGAAGATTACGAAATAGAAAATCATCAGCTGAGTCGCCATCGGAATTCCGCGGATAAGCGTTGTGTAAGCCGACGAGATGATGTTTAGCGGCTTTGACTTTGAGATTTTGAACAGGGCGAAAATGCATCCGAGAATGATTCCGATAAAGACCGCAAGAATCGCGATTAGAAGAGTTGTCCCGAGTCCTCTGAAAATAAGCGTCCATCTTCCGTGGGAGAACATTACATCAATATATTTCTGGAGCATAGCCTGTCCTTTGCGTTTTTAGTGAAATCTGCCGTTTTTGTCTGTGGCAAGATGAAATGAGATTTTTGAGATTCTCCGCCGATTTTTGCGTTTGCGGTATCGCTGCATTTGCGGCACCGCTTTGCTGGCGGAGCATCTTCTAGTTTTTTCCCGGAAAATCCTGATGAATCGGTGAATCGTAAATGCGAGAGAGATTTTTTCCGGAAATTTTATCTTTGATTTGAAACCGTTACTTTCTGACGATTACAACCTGCTTTGACTCGTAGTAAGGCTCTGAGAAGTCAACGTTCTGGCGTCTTTCCTCTGTGGCTGTCATTCCCGCCGCGATGAAGTCGATTGCGTCTGACTGCAAGGCCGCGATAAGTCCGTCAAAAGCCATGTCCTGAATCTCGAGATTCTTTCCGTAGTCGTTCGCGATGTACTGCGCCATTGTAGCGTCGAATCCAACAACTTCCGAGCCTTCTGTGTACTCAAAAGGGAAGAATGCGGCGTTTGTTCCCATGCGGACTGTTCCGTTTCCGGCTACTTTCTCGACAGCAGGAATCTTGACGTTGCCGTCTGCCGGCATGAACGAGTTGATTAAAGCCTCGTATCTTCCGTCAGCCTTCATGTTCTCGATTGTCTTGTTGATTGACTCGAGAAGCTCCGCGTTTCCTTTTTTGACAGCGATTGCGTAAACGTCTGTCACAAGGTCGATGTCGAGAACTTTGAGGTCGTCGTTGCGCTTGCAGACTTCGAGAGCCGGAAGCTCGTCAACGATAATCGCGTCAATCGCGCCGTTCTTGAGCGAGAGCGAAGCGTCGATAACGTTCTTGAAAGAATTGCACTTTGCAGACTTCAGCTCGTCCTGAACATAAAGCTCGCCGGTTGTTCCTGCCTGAACTCCGATTGATTTTCCCTCAAGGTCGGCCTTTGAGTTTATCACGACTGATTTTTTCTCGTTGCAGCCCGTAACCGCGAGAACTGCGGCAAGAGCGAGCGCGCCAAACATAACTTTTTTCATAAAATCCTCCAAGTTAGTTCCAATGCCGTAAAATATAGCATAATGGAAGATTCTTGGAAATTGCGGCTGTTTTTGGAGATGGAAACTTTAGGATAAGCGAGTCGGTTTTGAAAAGCTCGTCATGCTGAATTTATTTCAGCATCTTTATTTTTATGGATTCCGAATCAAAGCGAACGCGTTCGAATTCGGAATGACTGGATTTCGTGGCGACACGTGCCGTCAAAGCCAATTTCAATTTTATGGAAGAGAACCGTCATTGCGAGCCGCGTGGTGAACAACGGGCGAAGCAATCCATTTTTATTGCAAGGCGATTTTTTTCATTATGAGGATTGCTTCGTCGCTCCGCTCCTCGCAATGACGTGAGAGTGTTTATCAGGCGAAATGCCATCCGTTCGCAATGTCTGTCATGCTGAATTTATTTCAGCATCTATTAGGAGATTTCGAATCAAAGCGAGCGCAACAACGAATGCGCTCGAATTCGGAATTACGCATGTTTTGTGTTTTCGGCGGTTTCTCGCCGCCGCACGCTGAAAGATTCATTTTCCGCTGCTTACGCTTTTTTCCGTTTTGTTCCTGAAATCTAAAATCTTAAAAATTCTTCTAAAGCTCGAGAATCGTGAAGAATGCCCAGACGCTGTCGGAGTCTTTCACCTTGAAGATGTTGAGCATTACGCGCATTTCGGTTTTCTTTTTGTTCTGCACGCCCTTGAAGTAAAGGATTTTTGTCGACTCGCTGTCGCCTGTTGCAAGAAATTCTTCTATCAGCTTTTCGCGGTTCATAAAGTCCGAGTATTTTTCCGCGTCCTGCTTCATCACAAAAGTCTTGACCATCTTTTTTATGCCTTCCGAGTACGAGAAGTCGAATTTCTCCTGGAAGCGGTTCCAGTTTCCGTTCTGTGAGATTTCGACGAACTCGTTTTTCGAGAGGTTCGCAAGGAGAGCGTAGAGCGGCACTTTCAAATATCTTCTCCGGAATTCGGAGACGTGCGCCGAGACAAGGTCGATTTTCTCCTCCGGGATTTGCTCCGCTGCTTTTTCAAGACGCTGCTCGAACTGCTCGACAGGAAGCGGCTTTGAGTAGATGTAGCCCTGGATTGAGTCGCAGCCGTTGTGCTTTAGGAATTTCAACTGCGAGAGAGTCTCCACGCCTTCCGCCGTCACTTTCATTTCAAGCTCTTTCGCAAGGCTTATTGTATGCTCCAAAAGACGCTCGCCGTTGAAGCTTCCGATGTTGTCGATAAGGCTTTTGTCCAGCTTTAGATTCTCGAAATAGTTCTTGTTGAGAGTTGCAAGCGACGAGTAGCCCGAGCCGAAGTCGTCCATATGGAGATGGAAGTTGTTCTTGTGGAGCTGGTCGGTAACGCGCTGGAGAACGGAGTTGTTTATCGCCGCGGTCTCTGTGATTTCAATCGGAATGAATTTCTTCTCGATTCCGATTTCCTCTGTGATGTGCTTGTACTGGCTCGCGATTGACTCGTAGTAAAGGCTTATGCGCGAGAGATTTATCGAGACTGGAACAATCTGCATTCCCTGCTCGCGCCATTTTTTCTGCTGTCGGCAGACGTGCTTGAAGATGTACTCGTCGAGAATCCGGATCATTCCGTTCCGCTCGAAAATCGGTATGAATTTAGAAGGCGGAAGAAGCGAGCCGTCCGCTTTCTGCCATCTGACAAGGGCTTCCGCGCCCACGAGACGGTTTGTCACAGGATTGTATTTCGGCTGGTACCAGACTTTGAATTCCTTGTTCTGAAGCGCGCCTGCGAACGCGTCTGCAAGCTGCTTTTCCTCGATAAGCTTGCTCGCGTCCTCTTCCTTGAAGAAAGCCCAGTTCTCCTCCTGCTTGCCTTTCGCGTTGTGCTTTGCCGTCACCGCCTCGCTGTACGCAAGCTCAATCCGCTTTCCGGGCTTCCATTTTGTCACTCCGAAATACGGAAGAACCTGCGGAATGTCCAGCTCCACGGAAAGGAGATGCAGAGCCATCGTGATGTCCTTTATCTTCGAGACGATTTTCTGCTGGTCTTCTGTCTGAAGAAAGATGATGAAATGGTCGGCGTTTATGTGCGCTGTTATCTCGTTGGAGCTTGTCTTTAGAACGCACATTATACATTCCCAGATTGTCTTTATGACCATGTCCCCGGTCTCGATTCCGCAGATTGTGTTTATGACTTTGAATGAGTGGATGTCAAGGCAGATGATTGTCCCCGAGAGTCCTTTTGCCACAATCACTTCCTTGAATTTCTTGTAGTTGTAGCCGCCTGTTATCGGGTCGGTGTATGTCTGCTGCTCAAGCTCCTTGTTGTATGATTCCTGCTCGTTCTTCTTCCGCTTTGTAAAGTCCTTGATTACGGAAAGCGCGCAGATTTCGCCGTTCTCGTTCTGTGTGAGGAAGAATTTCTGGTTCACGAAGATTTTTCTGGAGAAGATGTCGTAGCTCCAGTATTCAATCGTGAATTCCCTTTTTCCGCGCGCGAACGAGTCTAGGAGAATTTTTCTGATGTCGTTGAATTCTTGGTATACGGGCTTTAGGTTGTCAGGAACTTGAAGGCTGAGCCATTTGTCGAAGAATTCTGTAAAGCTTGCAGGCGCGTGCAAATCTACGCGCTCAAGGCATGAAACCGGCTTTCCCTTGTCGTCTTTCACGAAGAAGTCGTTCTCAATCAGGTCTTTCGTGAGGTTTATGTCGTAGAAAGAAAGAGAGTCGGAGACAATTGCGTTTCTGTACTGGATTTCGTAGTACAGGGCGCGCTCCAGCTGCTTCATCATTTGGTTTTCCATATATTCTGCTTTACTGTTTCTAGCCAGAGTCCGATTATGAATTTCCAAACAGGAATTTCCAAACAGGAATTTCCAAACAGGAATTTCCAAACAGGAATTTCCAAACAGGAATTTCCAAACAGGAATTTCCAAACAGGAATTTCCAAACAGGAATTT